>NZ_JBVIYR010000003.1:0-45812 GCF_055592385.1 Streptomyces sp. NPDC041124 | reverse complement strand
CGAGCGTCGTGACGGTGACCGTGGCGGGCGTTCCTTCGAGCGCCGTGACGACCGGGGCGGCTTCAACCGCGACCGGGACCGTGGCGGCTTCCGCCGCGACGACCGCGGTGACCGCGCCGGCCACCGCGGCAGCGACCGCCCGTTCAACCGCGACCGCCAGGGCGACCGTCCGGGCTTCCGCTCCGGCGCCGCCCACGACCGCCCGTACGGCCGTCGTGACGACCACCGCGGCGGCGGCTCCTTCGGCCGCCGCGAGGACAAGCCGCGCTGGAAGCGCAACGGCTGACGGGTCCTCACCCGAATGACCGGAAGGGCCCCCGCGACACCTGCTCGCGCGGGCCCTTCCGCGTTCCCCGGGGGACACGGAAGGGCCCGCCTCACCGATACCCGATCGGAGACCCGGCCACGTCCCGCTATGCTCGGGGAGGCAACATCGTCAGGGGCCCTTAGCTCAATTGGCAGAGCAGTGGACTTTTAATCCATTGGTTGTGGGTTCGAGTCCCACAGGGCCTACCGACGGCGGGCGGGAGTACGGCTTCCGGCCGCGACGACGAACGCCCCGGCCGGTTCCGATCGGCCGGGGCGTTCGTCGTCCTCGCCGCGGGGTCAGCGCCTGGGGCCCGCGGGGTTGGTCTGTCCCTGCCCCCGCGTCGTCGCGGCGGGCGCGGAGGGGTCCGAGCTCGCGGTGCGGGCGTGTGCCTGCGCGGGGTTCATCGTCGCCCGCGCGGCCTTCGTCGCGCGGACCCGCGTGGCGTCCTCGATCAGATGGGTCATCCCCGAGATGAACTGGCGCCGGTAGGTGTCCTTGAGGCCCGTCAGGTCGCGGGCCGGCGCCTGCCCGCCGCCGAGGCGGGGGCTGCCCTCGGGGCTGGGGGACGGGCTCTGCTTGAAGGGGCGCTGTGCGTCGATCGCGTGGGCGAAGTCGATGAGCCGGGCGTCCACCCTGGTCTCGCCGTTGCTCGTACCGTGCACCGAGAAGACGCTGGCCGCGACGAAGCCCAGGTCCGAGTTCCGTGCGGCGTCCCTGATGGCCGTCATCCTGGTGATCAGCCCGTCCCACACCGCGGGGTCGTCGGAGAACCTGCTGAGGATCTCCGACGACTGCGCTCCGTCCAGGACACGGTTGCCGCTCGCGTCCGAGCCCGCGACGACGCGCCACCCGCGCGCGGTCGAACCGGTGGCCAGGTCGGCGAAGACGAACTTGAAGCTCTTGAACCCGGCCTCCACCACGGACTTGTCCTGCTGCGCCCTGTTCTCCCGGTAGCTCGTGGTCGACCTGCCGATCTTGGTGTCCAGGGTCTTCGGCCCGTCCAGACCGGCCGTGATGTTCTCGATGTAGATGTTCCGGCGGTCGTCCAGTGCGGCGCTGTCCGCGGGGCTCAGCTCGTCACCCAGCGCGGCGCGCACCTGCTCGGCCGTGTACGAGGCCGGAACGACCGGTGTGAAGTGCGGATAGTCTCCGGCGCGCACCCGCCGGTAGAACTCGTTCTCCACGGCGTCGTACGGGGCGGGCTTCTCCAGGATCTGCCGGGCTTCGCCGAGCGGTCTGATCCCGCCGTGCCCGCCCTGGTTGACGTTCGGCTCCGGCGAGGCGGACCGCCGGCCCTCGCGGGCCGCCGCCGCCTCGGCCTCGGCGATGGTCGGGAACGTCTGCTCCTCGTAGGTGACATCGGCCGGTGTGGTCATACGGGTCTCCTGTCGCGTGCTCCGCCGGTACGTCGACAGCACTACGGACGCCCGCGCGGCGCGGGTTCAACGCGCGGGGACCGGCCGGTGCGCGGACCGTGCCGCCGTTCACACCGTGAGGCGGACGGCCTCCAGCCAGGAGTCGTTGGCGAGCGTGCCGCCGAAGAGGAATCCGGGGCGGGCGTCGGCGCAGCTCCGCGCGCCCCAGTCGGCGTCGCGCACCCGCGTGGTCTGGCAGATCCGTCCGCTGCCGACGTTGACGGCGAAGCCCAGCATGTCCGGGGCGCCGCGCTCGGTGCTGCCGACGTAGTTGTTCCGGCCGTCGGCGATGACGGCCGTCCACTTCGGTTTCCACACGCCCTTGCCGTCCTTGGAGCCCGGACGGTGGACGAAGGCGTTCGCGGCGGATCCGCCGGTGCCGTGCACCGCGATGTTGAGGGCCTTGACCGGGCGGTCCTGTCCCGACGTCCCGGCCAGGGTGCCGTCGCACACCGGTTTCTGCCAGCCCTTCCCGGTGACGTAGGCGCGGTAGCAGATGTGCCGGCCCGAGGGGTCGGCCGCGGCGAGGCGTTTCACGGCGTCGGCGGCGGTCTCCTGGGCGGGTTTCGCCGTCACCGTGGCGGTGGCCCGCGGCGGCCTCGCGGTCACGGTGACGGTGCTCTTCGGGCCGGGCTCCGTGGTCTTCCCGCGCTGGGGCGTGGCGCTGGGGCCGGCGGACCCGGTGGGCGGGGGCGGCGGGAGGGTGCGGGAGGACACCGAGACGGTCGGCAGCGGTTCACCGGACGGAGAGGCAGCCGGTGTCTCGTGGCTGGAGCGGGCGTTCTGCCGCCGGTCCTCCGCCTCGTTCGATCCTCCGCTGCCCAGCACGGCCAGCGGAGTGATGACGAGGGCCGCCACGATCAGCGCCACCGGACCGACGACCAGCGGCCGGTTCAGCAGGCGGGGCGGCGCGTACTCGTCGTCCGACTGGCGCGGCCCGTCCCTGCGGCCGGCCTTCCCGACCGGTGCGGGCCGGGGGGCGGAACGGGCGGGCCCCACCGCGGTCGGCCGCCGCCGCGGCGGAGCATCCGCCTCGCCGTCGGGACCGCCGCGACCGCCGGAGTCCGCGGGGCTGGAGATTCCGGGTCCGTCGCCGCCCGGCCGGCCCGTCCGCGCCGGGGGCGGGGGCGGCGGGGCCGGAGTGTCCTGGGCCGGCTGGTCCACGAGCCTGCTGGAACCGTCCGGCGCGACCTCGACCAGGGCCACGTAGTCCGCGGAGGGGTCGGAGATGGACGCCGTGACGGTGGTGTTCCGGCGGCCGGCGTGCGCGTGCAGCGCGTCGAGGATCGCAGCGTCCAGCGGCTCCCCCTCCGCCACCGGTACGGGCTGTCCGTCGATGGAGGCCGATCCGTCCGCGGAGATGACCACCGCGAAGCGCGCCGCCGTCCCGGAGTCCCCCGAGGCCGTCTCCGTACCGTCCTGACCTCCCGGTCCCCCGGGCCGGTCGTGTCCGTCCCCCGGCCTCGGCTCGTCCGTTGCCTCGTCCCGGCTCATGCGTCTGTCCCTTCGTCGGCGAACGGTTTCCGGCGCCGCGCGGCCGCCCGTGGGCCTGCGCCGCGCGGTCCCCGCGTACCGCAACGGGCGCCGGGGCCCGCCGGGTTCAGCGCCGCGCCGTCCGGTCGGGGAGCGGGCCGGAACCGGCCGACGAGAGCGGAGCAGGCCGACAGGACGGTGCGTACGGTACGGAACGGCACGTTCCGCCAAGCCGCCGGCGCCGGTGACGCCGGGTACTAGAGTTCGAGAAGTGAACGCAACTGACAACTCGCTGCGTTTCGTTGTGCTGGGGCCCGTCCGGGCCTGGCGCGGGGAACAGGAGCTGGAACTCGGCTCGCCGCAGCAGCGGGCGGTGCTGGCCGCCCTTCTGTTACGCGGGGGGCGTCCCGCGACCCTGGGCGAGCTCATCGACAGCGTCTGGGGCGAGCGGCCGCCGGCGGCGGCCGTGTCCGTCCTGCGGACCTACGTGTCGCGGCTGCGCAAGGTGCTGGAACCCGGCAGGAACACGGCCGGCGGTCCGCGGGTGGTGGTCTCGGTGGGCGACGGATACCTCCTGCGCGCCCCGGAGGACGCCCTGGACCTGACGGTCGTCCGCCGACAGGTCGCCCGCGCCCGCGCGTCACGCGCCGAGGGCGCTCCGTCCGCCGCCGCCGACCTGCTGCACGCCGCGCTCGACGGATGGCAGGGGACGGCGCTGGCCGGGATCCCCGGCCCGCTGGCGGAGGCGGAGCGCGCCCGCCTGGACGAGGAACGGCTGGCCGTGCTGGAGTTCCGGATCGACAACGACCTCGACCTCGGCCGGCACGCCGAAGTCATCGCGGACCTCATGGCGTTGACCCGCGCGTACCCGATGAAGGAACAGCTGAGCCGGCTGCTCATGCTGGCGCTGTACCGCTCGGGACGGCAGGCCGACGCGCTGGCCGTCTTCCGCACGGCCCGCCGGACCCTGGTGGACCAGCTGGGCATCGAGCCCGGCGCCGCGCTGCGGGAGCTGCACGACCGCATCCTCGCGGCCGACGAGTCCCTGGGGCTCCTGCCGCCCCGGCAGCAGGCCCAGTCCCCGCCCGCCCGGCCTCCCGCCCCGGCCACGCGCCCGGCGCAACTCCCCGCCGACCTGCCGACGTTCGTGGGCAGGCAGACCGAGCTCGACCGCGTCCGCGCCCTCCTCCCCGAGGACGGACGGACACCCGCCACGGTGGTCATCGGCGCGATCGGCGGGATGGGCGGCATCGGCAAGACGACCCTGGCCGTCCACTGGGCCCACGAGATCGCCGGCCGTTTCCCCGACGGACAGCTCTGCGTCAACCTGCGCGGTTTCGACCCGACCGGCACCGTGGTGACGCCGGAGGAGGCGATCCGCGTCTTCCTCGACGCCCTCGGCGTTCCCCCCGCGAACATCCCCGCCGGCCTGGAGGCCCAGGCGGCGCTGTACCGCAGCATGCTGGCCGAGCGGCGCGTGCTGATCCTCCTCGACAACGCCCGCGACGCCGACCAGGTGCGCCCGCTGCTGCCGGGGTCGCCCGGCTCGCTGGTCATCGTCACCAGCCGCAGCCGGCTCACCGGGCTGGTCGTCGGCGAGGGGGCGTTCCCGCTGACCCTGGACCAGCTGACCACCGCCGAGGCGCACGACCTGCTGGCCCGGCGCCTCGGCGCCGACCGGCTGGCCGCGGAACCGGAAGCGGCGGACGAGATCATCACCCGGTGCGCCCGGCTTCCGCTGGCGCTGGCCATCGTCGCCGCCCACGCCGTCGGCCACCCCGGCTTCCCGCTCGCCACCATCGCCGAGGAGGTCCGCGAGAGCCACGGCAGCCTCGACGCCTTCACCGGGGGCGACGACATCACCACCGACGTACGGGCCGTCTTCTCCTGGTCGTACAAGGCGCTCTCCGGCCCGGCCGCGCGCCTGTTCCGTCTCCTGGGCCTGCACTCCGGCCCCGACGTCTCCGGCCCCGCCGTGGCAGCCCTCGCCGGGCTTCGTGCGCAGGAGGCCCGAAACCTCCTCGCCGAGCTCACCCGCGCCCACCTGGTCATCGAGCGCCTGCCCGGCCGCTACACCCTGCACGACCTGCTGCGGGTCTACGCCGGGGAGCGCGTCCGCGCGGAGGATCCGCCCGAGGAGCGGGAACGGGCCGTCGAACGGCTGCTCGCCTGGTACCTGCACTCCGCCGACGCGACCTACCCGCTGATCACCCCGAACCGCGCGCGCGTCCCGCTGCCCGCCCCGCCCCCGTCGTGCCGGCCGCTGGAGTTCACCGGGCACGACCAGGCCCTCGACTGGTGCGAGAGCGAACGCGCCAATCTGGTCAGCGCGGTGCACCAGGCCGCCGCGTGCGGCCGGCCGGACCTCGCCTGGCGCCTGCCGGCCGTCCTGTGGGGCTTCTTCTACCTGCGCAGTCATCTCCACGACTGGCTCGACACCGCGAGCACGGGCCTGGCCGCCGCCCGCGCCGCCGACGACCACGTCGGGGAGGCCCAGGCCCTGTCGGACACCGCTGCCGCGCTGCGCTTCGTGGGCCGGGTCGAGGAGGCCATCGACCACCAGCACAAGGCGCTGGCCCTGTACCGCCGGCTCGGTGACGTGACGGGCAGGTCGAGAGCGGTGGGCAACCTCGGCGACGCCTACCTCCAGGCCGGGCGGCTGGAGGAGTCCGTCGAGTACAGCCGCCGGGCACTGGCCATCGACCGGGTCCTCGGCAGTGCCTGGGGCGAGGGCATCGCCCTGACCAACCTGGGCGACGCCTACCAGCGGCTCGGCCGGTTCCCGGAGGCGATCTCCTGCCTGGAGCAGGCGCTGACCGTCCTGCGCGCGAGCGACAACCGCTGGGTCGAAGGCGTCGCGCTCGACATCCTCGGCACCGTCCACCACCGCCTGCGCCGCCACGACGAAGCGGTCGCGCACTACCACCGGGCGCTGGCCACCCACCGGGTCATCGCCAACCGGTGGGGCGAGGGCCACTCGCTGAGCAACCTCGGCGACGTCCAGCTCGACGCCGGCCGGGAGGAGGAGGCCCGCACCAGCTGGCGGCGGGCCCTGGAGATCTTCGTGGAACTCGGTCACCCGGACGCGGAGAAGGCCCGCGAGCGGCTCGCCCGCCCGCCGGGCCGCGCGCGGCGCGCGGCCGACGACGGGACCGCGTCCGCGCGGAGCGCCTGACATGGATCTCCCCCGATCCCGGATATGGGGCGCCGCCCGGGCCCCGGACGGGCCCGGTGAGCCCTCCCCGCTACAACGGGCGGCCCGCGCGGACGGTTCAACGCTCCGTCAGCCGGCCTCCCGGTACGCCCGTCCGGAGGCGTTCGCCGTGGCACCGTCGTACAGACCGGTCGGGCTGGTCGCGGTGGACAGGGCGAACCAGGCGTACCGCTCCACGAAGTCCAGACCGTGCAGCATCGCCGTCGACGACCTGACGAAGTCGGTCTGCTGCCGCTCGTCCGGGTGGCGGGGAGTCGGCCCCGAGAAGTCCGTCAGCGCGTACTCGGTCAGCCAGACGGGCTTGCCGTAGCGGTCGTGGACGGCCTGGAGGTAGCGGCGCAGCTGCTCGGGGGCGTCGGGTCCGAAGTCGCCGCCGTACCAGTGCAGGGGGATGAAGTCGACCCGCAGGCCCCGCTCGGCCGCGCCCCGCATGAAGCGGTCCAGCCAGCCGCCCTCCACGTCGCCGCCGAACGCGACAGCTGGTGCGCCCAGGCGCAGTCCCGTGGCCTCCAGCCGGGGCCACAGGTCGAGGGCCTGCTCGACCGTCATGTCGGCCTGGCCCGGCAGGTCGGGCTCGTTGAAGCCGAGCAGGTGGGTGCCCTCCTGGGCGGCCCGGCCCAGCTCCGCGTCGGTGACCGAGCCGGGGCCCCAGATCATCGGGACGTACTCGGCGCCTTCCGGTCCGGCGAACGTGCCCTTCGAGGAGGCCCAGTTGTAGTACCAGGACGCCCCGGTGTCGGCGAGCGCCCGGTCCGCGCCGTCGACGGGGTTGAGGGCGACGCCCCGGCGCACCGGGGCGGTCGCGGCCTGGTCGCCCTGGCCTGCCGGCTGGGCGGCGGGTGCGGGGACGGGTGCGGGGGCGGGGGTGCCGCCGCCGTGGAAGGTGACCGTCAGACCGCTGCACCGGGCGCACTGGCGTACGACCTGGTTGCCCGGCTCGGTGTCGTGCTTGGACCAGGCGTACGCGGTGGGGCACTGCCGGCTCATCGCGTCGCTGTAGGGGGTCCTGGCGTCCCGGTTCGGGTTGACGCAGACCAGCCCCCGGCCCGTCGCCGGGTCCTTGACCAGGTTGTCGGCCGGGCAGGCGGACAGCAGGTCCTCGGCACAGCCGACGGCCGCGCACTCGCCGTCGGCGGGCGCTTCGACCCCGTCCGGGGTGATGGTGACGGCCGCCGAGACGGCGTTGACGTAACTGACGTCGTACCAGGGGGCGAGGGCGTCGGCGGGGTCGAAGTTGAACTCCGCCAGACTGACCGGCTGCTCACCGGTGGAACAGTGCCCGGCGTACGGTCCGCAGTCGCCGACGGCGCAGTGGAAGGTGCTGCCCTCCTCTCCGGTGCAGCCCTGGCGGGCGAAGAACGTGCCGCGCCAGTGCCCGGCGCCCTGGTGCTCGGGGACGGTGATGGTGGCGGACCCGCCCGGATCCACCACCGGCAGTCCGGTCAGCGCGGCCGATCCGTCGGCGTTGACGGTGCTGCCGACCCAGATCCGGCTGTCCGTGCGGTTCACGAAGGTGACGGTGTGGTCGGCGGTGCCGGCGACGTTCCCGCCGTCGATGTCCGTGCCGGCGGACCGCTGTGCCTGGACCGCGACGACGGTGCCCGTCACACCGGCGATCACCAGTAACAGGGCCAGCAGGAGTGAAGTGCGTCTGCGCATGAGATGTGGCTCTCCCTCTTCTCGCACGGGTCCGGCGAACGGGGCGCCGGCGGCGGTGATCCGCGCAGGCACGACGGATGCGCGCGCCGGACGGTTCACCGCGGCGCCGGGGCGGACGCCCGGCCGTTGAACCGCTCGCGGGGGCCGGCCCGTCGTGCGGTGTGCCGAGAGGAAGGGCGACCATGGCAGACGCCACCCCCGCTCCCCGCCGACCGAACCGGCTGACCAGTCAGGGCCCGGAGGCCGGGCTGGCCCGGGAGCTGATCAGGACCGAGTACCGCCGGAGGAACGAGCGCCGACGGCGCGCGCGGGGGACGGACTTCGCGGCCCGCGCCTGGACGGCGCTGCGGGACGCGTGGCGTGATCTCATCGGCCGCTCGCGGAACGCGCCGCCGCCGTCGTACGGAGCGGACACCGGGCTGCCGCCCGACGGCGCGGCACCGGAGGCGCGGCCGGTGCCGGGCCCGCCAGGACCGGGGGCCGGTCCGCCCGCCGGTCCCCCGCTCTCCGCGGGGGAGGGCCGGGACCGCGCCCTGGAGGGCATCGTCGAGCGGATCGACCGGCTGCCTCCCGACCGGCGGGAGGCCTTCGAGGACGCGGTCCTGCACCTGCTCAGGACCGACAGGAAGTGGCGGAAGGCGTACGACGAGGACCCGGCGGGCATGCCGTGGGCGGCACGCTGCGCGAACAACGCGTACGAGAGGGAGGCGCTGCGGGAGGGGCCGGCCCTCGATGCTGCCGGCCCGGCGCGGCGGGAGGCGCCCTCACTCGGCTCCCTCGCCCCGGACGCGGGCCCGCCGCTGCCGGACGGCGACGCGCTGTGGGCCGCCGCGGAGGCCATGGACCGGGCCGGGGAACGGATCAGGGCCGCCGACGCCGTGCAGTTCGCGGCCCTCCGGGAACGCTTCTCCCGTCCGGCGGCCGCCGCACGGGAAGCGGTACCGGACCCGCCGTCGCCCAGCGCCGTCCTCCGTGGTCCGGGCGGGCACGAGGCGGTGTACGACGGTCAGGCCTTCACCTCCATCGATCAGGCGTCACGCGGTGCCTCGGCGGCCGGGCCACCGCCGAGTCCGCTGAGCCCGCCACCGAGTCCGCTGAGCCCGCCACCGAGTCCGCTGAGCCCGCCGGGCGGGGCGGTCGAAGCGGTGAGTCCGCCGTCGAGCCCGGTGACCTCCCCGGCCGGGCCGGTGAGCCCCCTGTCCAGCCCGGTGCCTCCCCCTGCCCGGCCGGTGAGCCCGGCGCACCCGCGCGCCGAGTCCGCCGCACCCTCCCTGCTCGGCCCCGAGGGGCTCCGCGCCGCGCGCCTCCCGGCCACGTCCACCACCTCGTCCCCGGACACGCGGCACACGGGCTCCCGGCCCTCGCCCGCCGCCGTGCAGCCCGCCGCCGCCCCGGTGAGGAACCGGCTCAGGTGACCGCGCCGGGCCCGCCGCGAGCGCCCCGCGGGGCGGGCCCGCTGAACCGCGGCGGGCGCCGACCCCGTTGTGAGGCCGACAGCCTCACCCAGTGGACGGAGAGTTCGTCATGACAACCCCTCCGCAGGACGTCGAGCGGGGCCCCTCCCGCTCGCCCTCCCCGCCTCCCGACGACTTCGCCTCGGAGCAGTGGTACAGCCCCCTGACCAGGGCCTACCACTACATCGCCGGCTCCCAGCTGATGACCTACGCCGGCGACGCGGCCGGGTGGGTGGCGGAGAACCGCGGCCAGATCGTCTCCGCGGCCGTCGACGGGCTGGCGCCGGCCTCCGTCGCGCTGCAGAGCATCGGAACCGGGCTGAACGACTCGGCGCAGGGCGCCCGGTCGAGCTACAACTGGGGCGTCGTGCTCAGTGGTGCCGACGGGCTGCGGACCGTCCTCATCCAGGGCTCCAGGGCGTTCCGGCCCCACCCGAGCGACCCGCCCGACGTGCTGGCGGGCGTCCTCGGCGCGGCCCGGGCTGCCGGCGCCGCCGCCTACGGGCTGGCGCCGACGCCCGAGGGACGTGCCGTGGGCGCCGCGGTCCAGTCGCTCGGCATGGCGGGCGACTACGCCCTGAACCGGTACCGGGCGTCGCAGCAGCCATCGCATCGGGCCTCGTCCGTGCCCGAGGTGGCCCCGCAGCTGCCGGCCCAGCAGTTCCCCAGCACGCTGTCGGTCAACCAGATGTGGAACGCGGCCAGCGGCGCCGGGGGCGACCAGCAGTCCCCGGCTCCGACCCCGCAGAACCCGACGACCCAGACACCCACCCACGCGAGCGAGTCCTCCCGGGGCGGGGGGCGCGGCCGGAGACAGGAGTCGTCCGCCACCACGACCGGTACGTCCAGCCGTACCCACAAGCCGGACTCGAACAAGCCGGCAAGACGGGGAAGGAAGGGCTGACGCCCGCCCCGCCGCCGTCCGCGTGGTGCGCCGGTGCTTCCCGCCCGGCGCACCACGCGCGCGTCCCCACGGATCGAAACGGACCGGAGGAACACCCATGCACAGCCGACCACGGGAGCGGGCATGACCGCCGACACCGTGTCCGCCGGGGAGCGGGACGACGCGTCGCACGAGGCGACCGCGCCCCCCGCCCCCCTGTTCATCCTCTACATGGAGGGAGCCGAGTACACCGAGACGCTGCGCCGGCTGACCCTGTGGACCCATCACGTGCTGCTGCCGGTCTACGGCAGGGAGGTCACGTCCACGGCCCCCTGGTGCGGCCGCTGGTGGGAACACGGGGAGGCGGTCGCCCAGTTGCACGGGCTGTGGCTGGCGTGGCAGGAGCTGACCGGGCCGGACGCCGGGGCGTGCGGGCCCGCCAACTGGCACCGCGACTACCTGCTCCCGGTGCTGGGCTCGCTCCGGGACCCCTCGGGGCCCTTCTCCGGCTGCAAGCCCGGCGGCCACCGGCCGAAGGAGGCGCCCACCGTCGAGGCCCTCGACCCGTTCGGCCCGCCCCCGCCGCCGGCCCCCGGACACTGAAACCCGGGCCCCAGGCCCCGGGTCACGCGTCGGGCCCGGGTCACGCGTCGGGCCGCACCACGCCCAGGATCTCCATCGACCCCGCCGGCGCGACCGTCACCGAGCGGCCGGGACGGGGGGCGTGGACCATGTCGCCGTCGCCCGCGTAGATGCCGACGTGACTGGCGTCCGGGAAGTAGATGATCAGATCGCCGGGGCGCATGTCTGCCACGGGGACGCGGTCCAGCCGGCGCCACTGCTCCTGGGAGGTGCGCGGGACGACGGTGCCCGCGGCCAGCCAGGCCTGGGAGGTGAGGCCGGAACAGTCGAAGGAGCCGGGGCCCTCCGCGCCCCACACGTAGGGCTTGCCGATCTGCCGGGTGGCGTAGGCGAGGGCCTTGCGGCCGGCGGCCGTCGCCTCGGTGCCGACCCGGTCGAGAATGCCCGTGTCCACCCACTCCGCCTGCGCCTCGGCGGACTCCTCGCGCTCCAGCTCCGCCAGTTCCCGGCGCTGCTCCTCCGCGAGCCGGGACTCCAGCCGCTCGGCGGTGGAGATGCGCTTCTCGATCCGCTCGCGCTGGGTGTCCATGGCCCGTTGGTTCTTCCGCAGGTCCTCCAGCGACGCGACCGCCCCGTCCCGCTGCCCGCCCAGCTCCTCGCGGGTGCGGGCCAGGGTGGTGAGCAGGATCCGGGTGGAGCGGTGCGCCTGCCGGGTCCGGGCGGCGTCGTCCAGGGCGCGATCGGGCCGGCCGGCGAAGACGAACTGCACCTCGGCGGGCAGTTCGCCACCCCCGCGGTACTGGGCACGGGCGGCCGCCCCGGCGCGCTCGGTCAGCCCGGCGAGCCGCGCCTCGGTCGTCGCCACCCGGCCGTCGAGGGCGCGGACACGTTTCCGCTGGAGCGTCACCTTCTCCTCGGCGGCGTTGTACCGGTCCGTGGCGACGGCTGCCTCGCGGTACAGGCGCTGGAGTTCGGCGCGCACGTCGGCGAGGGTCCCCGGCACCGGTTCCGGGTCGGCACGGGCGGGGGACTGGGCCGTGAGCGTCAGCGCGCAGACCAGCGTGACGGCCGCCGCCGTCCGGATCCGGTGCGGGTTCGGTGCGGTTCTCATCCGGGCCGCGGCTCCTTTCACGGGTGGGGACCAGGGCACCGGTACAACGGGGCCGCCGGGCGCGCCGGTTCAACCCGGACCCCTGAACCGCGGTGGCCCGCGGCCCGTTGTGCGTGCCGAGGACACGGGAGAGGAAAGGGCGGAAGGGGCGGTATGGACGCGGAACTGCTGCTGCCGGCGCTGTGCACGGGCTTCGGCCTCGGCGCCCTGGCGGCCGCGCTCCGGGCACTGACGGCGGCGGCCCGCCTGTGGGCGCGCGGTGAACGGGTGCCGGGGGTGGTGATCCCCCGCACGGCCTACGACCGCCGGCCCGGCGGGCTCGTGTCGTACACCGACCGTCTCGGCCGGGCCTTCGTCCTCGATCCGGGCCGGCACGGGCCGCTCCACGGGCTGCCCGGGATCGGCGCGACGGTCCCCGTGGTGCACGCCAGGGGCCGCCCCGACCAGGCCCGGCTGTGGTCGGTGCGCGCCCTGCTGGCGCCCTCGTTCGGCTGGTTCCTGACCTCCGCGCTGGCCTGCGGCACCGCCCTCGCGGTGCTGCCGTGAGCCCACCGGGCGGGGAGCCGCGGCGGCTCGTCGAGCTGGACGTCCTGCGCGGTTTCGCCCTGTCGGGCATCCTGCTGGTCAACGCCCTGCTGACGGCGGGCCCCGACGTGGTGCACGGGGGCGGCCCCGGGGCCCCGGCGGTCGACCGGGTCGCCGCCTGGGTGGTCACCGCGCTGGTCACCACCAAGTTCTACCTGCTGTTCTCCTTCCTCTTCGGCTGCTCCTTCGTGTTCCAGGAGCGGTCGGCCCGGCGGGCCGGCGCCGCGTTCGCGCCACGCCATCTGCGCCGCACCGCCGCCCTGTTCGCGCTCGGTGTGCTGCACGCCGTCCTGCTCTTCCCGGGCGACATCCTCACCACGTACGCGGTGCTGGGGCTGGTGCTGTACGGGCTGCGCGGGCTCCGTCCGCGGGCCGCGCTGCGGCTGGCGGCCGTCCTGCTGGCGGCGGTGGCGGCCGTCCTCCTCGCCTACGGGCTGCTGACCGCGGCCCTCACCGCTGCGGCCGCCCCCGTCCCGGACACCCCGGATACCGCCGCCTACCGGGGCGGTGCCGCCTCGGTCGTCGCCGCCCACCTAGGCGACCTGCCGGCGGCGCTCGCCGCGAACCTGCTGTACGCGCCCGACATGCTGGCCGCCTTCCTGGCGGGCCTGGCGGCGGCCCGCTCCGGTCTCGTCGAGCGGCGCGGGAGGGACAGGGCGTGGCTGCGCGGGGCCGTCCACCGCCTGCTGCCGGTCGGTCTGGCCGGTGGCGTGGTCGCCGCGTGCTGCGCGAACGGGCCGCTGGACGGACGGTGGTTCCTGGCCGGCCGGGCGGTGGCGGTGCTGACCGCGCCGGCGTTGACCGCGGCGTACGCGTGCGGGCTGCTCCTGCTGCTCGACCTCCGGGGCCCGGCGGCGCGGGTGCTCGCGTCCGCCGGGCGCATGGCGCTCAGCCATTACCTCGCCCAGTCGCTGGTCCTCGCCTGCGTGTTCACCGGGTACGGCCTCGCGCTGTACGGCCGGCCGGGCACGGCGGCCGTCCTCGCCGGCTGCGTCCCCCTGTACGGCGCGCAGCTCGCGCTCGGCGCGCTCTGGGCGGGGCGGGCCCGGTACGGTCCGGCCGAACTGCTGCTGCGGACGCTCACACTGGGCCGGCGTCCCGGGCGGGACGGTTCCACTTCTCCAGGGCCACGGCGGGCGCGGCCGGCAGCCGGGCCGCGGCCCGCTCCGTGATCGCCGCCGTCTCCGCCTTGGCCGCCGCCGAGACGGCACCGGCACCGGGCTCCTTGTACCAGGGGCGCAGCCGGATCAGGGCGGGGCGCACCCCGGTGGCCAGGAGCAGGGCGGTGCCCTTGGGCAGGGCCCGGATCCGGTCCGGGGGCAGCACGGCCTCCTGCCGGTAGGAGTACGAGCGCGAGGTGCCCTCCTTGCCGCGGTTGACCGTGGGGGTGCGCACGTCGTGCTGGCCGACCAGCGTGGAGATCTTCTGGACGAAGTCCGCGTCGTCCAGGCCGGCCCCGAGGAGCTTGACGGTCGCCGCGCTCCACAGGGCGTCCATGCCCACCTCGCCCCACACCCGGGCGCCCTGCCGGTAGCTCTGGAGCAGGGTGACGACGTTGATGCCGCGCGAGCCGAAGTGGGAGTAGAGGTCGGGCAGGTCGGCGATGCGGCACACGTTGGCGGCCTCGTCGAGGACCGCGGTCAGCGGTGGGTCGAGCCGCCCGCCCATGCGCTCGGCGGCGACCACGCCCGCCCGCATCGTCGCGTCCGCGATGCCCGCGATGACGCCCGCCGCGGAACCGCCGCCGTCCTTGGAGAGCAGGTAGAGCGTGTCCTTGCCGAGGACGTGCCGGTCGGGGCGGAACTCGGGCAGCGCCGGGTCGGGGGTGACCCAGGCGAGGATCTCCGGGTCCAGCAGGCAGGAGACGGTCTGCCGCGCCGTTTCGTAGATGCCGTCCCTGGTCTCCACCGCGCCGCGCACGGTGCCCTGGAGCTGCTCCGCCATCGCGATGAGCCGCGCCTCCCGGAGCAGGTCGACCGGGGTGCGGTCGGCGGGGTCGGCGAGCCAGCCGAGCAGGTCGCGGACCGAGGCCCCGCCGCGGGCGGCGGCCAGGAACAGCGCGGTGAGGGTGTTCTGGGCGGCCGAGATCCAGAAGTCCTTCTTCGCGCTGTCGTCGTTGACGGAGGCGACGAAGTGGCCGGCCAGGCGGCGGGCGCCCTCGATGGTGTGGCACTCGCCCAGCAGGTTCCACCACATGGCGCGCGGGGTGTGGGCGATGCCCTGCGGGTCGAACGTCCAGACCCGGCCGGCCTGCTCCCGGGCGGCGCGGGTGACGGCGTACACGTCGGACTTGTTGGAGGTGAGCAGTACCGCGCCCTGGGCGCGCAGCACCCGGGGGACGGCGATGCCGGTGGACTTGCCGGCCCGGGGCGCCATCAGGTCGAGCTCGACGTCCTCGTAACTGCTGCGCAGCTCCGGCCCGTTCGGAGCGAGGTCGCCGAGCAGGTTGCCGGTCTCGTCCGGGTGAAGCCGCTCGCGGCCCGCCAGGCTGGGCCGCAGTTCGCGGGCGCGGGCGGTGATGCCCTTGGGGCACATCGCGGCGAGCTCCCGGCGCCCCGCCAGCCCGTTGGGCCGCGCGGAGCGGCTCACAAGGAGGCGTACGGTGACGGCGACGGGCACCAGGAGGAGCGTCAGCAGCGCGAGCATGCCGCCGTATACGGCACCGGCCGGGGCGCCGGGCCACAGGGTGCCGGGGCCCTCGCCGGCCAGGGTGGCCGCGGTGGACAGGGCGAACGGCGGGGCCTGCCAGCCGTGCCCGGTGACACCGGCGCCGAGGGTGCCGCCGGTCCAGGCGACGGTGAACAGCCCCAGGCCGCCCGCGGCCAGCGCGACCACGGCCCACGGCAGTTGCTCGTGCAGTTCGCCGGAGCGGGGGCCGCTCACGCCGGCCACCCCCCGGGGCCCGCCTGCCCGGCGGCCCGCGCGACGTCCCGGGCGGCCCGCGCCGCCGCCTGCTCGACGGCCTCCTCGTCGGTCGCCCACCGGGTGTTGGTGTTGTGCAGCCGGCGCTCGGCGTCGGTGATGGCGACCTTGATGGGGATGCCGGGCCGTCCGCCGACCTTGATGAGGAAGCGGCCCCGGCCGGGCGGCTCCTCGTTCTCGCCGGTCATCCCCCAGCCGGGCGGCGACGACCAGGACGAGACGAGTTCGATCTCGCGCCGGGACAGGCCCACCACCTTGCCGAGTTCCTCCATCTCGGTCCTGGGCAGCCCCGCGCACACCACCATCCCGGCCCGTTCGACGAAGCCGCGCGCCTTGGCCCGGTCGGCGTCGGTGCCGAGCGCCTCGGCGTCCTTGAGGGTGTGGGTGATCTTCGCGTCGCCCAGGCCGAGGGAGCGGTTGAGGCGGGTGAGCGCGTCGATGCGGTCGACGATGCCGGAGGCGGCGCGCAGCGGACGCCACAGCTCGTCCAGCACGGTGAAGAACCAGCGCCGCGGGGCGAGTCCGGCGTCCGCGAGGGCGTGCGAGGCGGCCACCGTCCCCAGCCCGTCGGACCAGGCGGCGAGCATCGCGGCGGCGGTCAGCTGGGTGTCGGCCTCGCCGATGCCGGAGATGTCGATGCACACCGCGGGCGCGTTCGGGTCGATGCGGGTGGACGTCTCGGAGGTGAAGGTGTCGCCGAGGGGCCCGTCGAGGATGCCGAGCAGCGAGCGGTGCAGCGGGTCGACGGCGTCGCGGTAACGGGTCTCGTTGCCGCGGTCCAGGGTGACCGCGCGCACCCGGTCGGGCCCCTCCGTCAGCACCCGCAGCAGGTCGGGCAGGAGGGGGGCGCGGCCGGGCGCGGTGCGCTCGCGCAGGTGGTGCAGCACGGCGGAGAGCACGGACTGCTCGTGGTCGTCCATCGGACGCCCCCGCACGATGGTGATCAGCGCGGCCACCATGTTCAGTACCCGGCCGTGCGTCTCGGCCTTCAGCACCTCGCCCGCCTCGCCGCCGATCCGCACCGCCGCCTCGCCCATGGCGCCCGGGTCGAGGACGTTGATGCCGCCCCGGCCGCGGCCGATGGAGATCACCTGTCCGCCCAGCGCGCGCACGGTGTCGGCGTAGTCCGGCTTCAGGTCACCGAGCACCAGCGGGACCACGCCGGTCGCGGCGAGCCCGATCAGCATCCGGTTGACCAGGGTGGACTTGCCCAGGCCGGGCATGCCGAGCATGAACAGGGACGGGTTGGAGATGTAGCGGGCCCGGGTGAACCAGTTCAGCGGGTCGCCGCAGACCGTGGCGCCGGTGAACAGGTGCTGCCCCAGCGGTACGCCCGTCATCGGCGACCCGGAACCGGCCGCGAACGGCCACATGCCGCACGCCTGCACGGTGGTCGCCCGCCACATGGTGGGCGGGTCCAGGTAGCCGACGCGTCCGCCGCCGGCGCCGTGCCAGCCGCGCGGGGGGACGTAGAGCTCCCTGGGGCGGGGTGCGGACGTGTCCGCGCTCCTGGGGGACCGGGCGGGCCCGGCCGGCCGGCCGGGCGGGTGAGGGGTGGGGGAACCGCCGGGCTCACCGGCGCCGCCGTGGCGCCCCCGCCCCCGGCTCCCGCCGCCCGGACCGGGCCCGTCGCCGCCGTCGCCGCCGTCCTCACCGGACCGCCGGGCCGTGAGGGCCGCGCGCGCCCGCTGCTCGGCCAGCCGGTCCTCGCGTTCGGCTCTCTTCTCCTCGCGCCGGCTCACAGCGCCTCCTGCAGTTCGTGCGGGACCAGGGTCTGCTCCCACGGGAGGATCCCGGCGGGCAGGGTGCAGGTGAAGGCGGCCGCCTGCATCCGGTCGGCGGGCCGCATCAGCACCCGGGAGGCGGCGGTCAGGTTGCGGACGGTGACGTCGGCGTCGGCGAGCTGGTCGGTGTCGTCGACGGTGACCGTCAGCATCAGGGAGAACTCCACGAGCCCGGCGCCCGACGCCTCCTCGGCCGCGGTCTGCTCCGCCGCCCGCACCTCGGAGGCCGCGCGGGCCTGCACCGTGCCCCGGCCGGAGGTGGCCATGAACTGGGCGGCGCGGCGGTCGGCCTCGACGATCCGGGCCGAGGTGGCCGGGTCGATGGGCCGGTAGATCAGCGCGACCCGCTTGCGGCGGGTGGCGGTGTCCGCCTCCAGCATGGACCGCAGGACCGAGGACCGTACCGTGCCGCGGGGTGCCAGCGTCATCAGCCAGGTGCGGGAGACCCCCGAGTCGTGCTGGTAGCTGTTGACGGTCTCGACGGCGGCGGCCGGACCGGCGTCCTCCCACTCCAGGCCCGTCCCGCCGTGCCGGGCGCGGGCGTCGAGGACGTCGGCGGCGACGGCGGGGTCGTAGGCGACGCGGACCACCTCGGCGATCCGCTCCGCCGACAGCGGGTACGCCGCCCCGCCGCCCGCCGAGACCAGGCCGCTGAGCAGCCCCGGGATGCGGATGGCCAGGTCGGAGATCACGTCCTCCTTCGGGCGCCGCTTGCCCGCGGGGACGCCGTAGGTGAGCGTGACGTAGGTGTGCATCTCGGAGGAGGCGGTCGGATAGCGCTCGACGACCTCCTCCATCACGGCGCGGGCCGCGGGCGGGGCGTCGGCGTGGATGCGGGGCAGCACCTCGTGGGCGAGCCGGGTCCCCGGGTCGGGGGCGGTCTCCACGATCACCGACGCGCCCCGCAGGCCCGGCTCGTGCGCCAGCCGGGACAGCCACTCGCCCCACAGCGCGACCCAGACGTCGACCTGGTCGGGGTCGATCAGGGCGCCGCCGTCCGGTTCGCAGCCCAGCACCACGGTGTACAGGTTGCGGCCCGGGTGGTGCAGCACGCCGAAGGGACGGTCGTAGGCGTCCCGGCCCTCGCTCGCCGTGACCTTGTTGAGCAGCCCGGGCGGGCGGAACCGGCCGCCGGGACGGGGCGACAGCGGGCCCGACACGTACAGGTGGGCGCCCCTGGCCCGGCGGCGCCGCCAGCCGATGCGCAGCGCCATCAGCTGGTAGACGTTGCGCCCGTCCTGGGTGCGGACGGCCAGCGGCAGCAGGAACACGGCGACGGGGAGGAACACGACCAGCGCCGCGTAGAGCGAGATCAGCGAGGCGAGCAGGGTGAGGACGAGCCCGCCGAAGACACCGAAGGTGCCGACGAGGCCGAGCGGTCCGAGCCCCGGCCGCCGGGGGCGGCGCCAGTTGCCGTAGGTCGGACGGGTGGCGGCTTCCGTGGACATGAGGGTCCGGTTTCCCTTCGTGAGGCGTGGGGTGGGGGTGGCGGGGGGCGGGAGACCCCGGGCTCCCCGGGGGTGGTCGCCGGGCCCCGGGAGGCGGGGGAGCCCGGCGACGGCCCGGGTCAGGTGTTGTGCCCCCGTTCGCCGTCGGCGTCGTCCACGGCTCCGGACGCGACCCGGCCGGCGGTCTGGGCCGCGGTGATCGCCGCGGCGACGGCCATGCCGGCCGGTCCGCCAGCAGCGGCGGCGGCCCGCGTGGCCCCGCTCGCCGCTCCGGCCCCGCCCGCGGCCGAGCCGCCGGCGCCCGCGGCGCTCGCGCCCGGAGCACCGGCACCGCCCGGTGAGCCGCCGCCGCCGGAGAGTCCGGACGGACCGGACGTGCCCGCCGCGCCGCCGGAACCGCTCCCGCCGGCCGCTCCGGCCGCTCCGGACGGTCCCGCCCGGCCGACCTGACCGCCGCCCCCGCCGGCGCTCCGGCCGGCGATCGAGCGGGCGCCGGACGCCAGGGCCCCGCCCGCCTGGGACATCGCGCCGGACATGGCGGCGGACCCGCCGAGCGCGGCGGTGGCCGGCATGACGAGTTTCAGCAGCGCCGGCAGGGCGACGGCGGACAGCAGCATGACGCCGATGCCGGCGATGCGTTCGGTGGACTCGCTGCCCGCCTCATTGGAGTTGATCATGGCCGTGCCCGCGTACATCACGAGCGCCGCCGCGGGTTTGTACAGCAGCCAGGCGATCATCCAGCCGATGTGCTTGCGCCACCAGCCGTTGCCCCAGTCGGTCATCGAGGCCGCGGCGGCCAGCGGCAGGGTGCCCAGCAGCACGATCAGCACGCCGAGGCGGATGTAGAGCAGGATCGTGTGGATGATGGCGGAGATCAGCAGCAGGAACGCGATGATCAGCAGCAGGAACGACTTGCCGAGGCTGGTGTCGCTGTCGCAGCCGACGTCCGTCAGCAGCCGCTCCGCACCCGCGGCGAAGAGGTGGTCGGAGTAGCCCTCCGACACCCGGGCGGCGGCCGCGAAGACCGTGGTGGCGGCACCGGAGACGAGGATCACCCGGGCGATGCCCTTCAGCGCGGTCACCCCGGCGTCGCCGCGCCGCTCGACGGCCATGCGGGCGGACGCGAACAGCAGCGACCCCACCGCCAGGTAGACCACGATCCACTGCGACTGGTTGTTGACCTCCTTGGCGGTCGTCGTCCCCGTCAGCCCCGGAACGCTGCTGACCAGGTCACCGAAGACGGTGACCGCACCGGCCAGGATGGACTTGGCGATCAGGTCGATGATGGTGCCCACCGGATCGCCGAGGAACTCGAAGAACCCCTTGAACAGGTTGGTGGCGGGATTGCCCGTCGTGCACGCCATGTCAGCGCCCCCAGAGGACGTAGCCGCGGGGGTTGTGCACCACCGACACCGGTGTGTGCGGATCACCCCCGTCGGAGGGCCGGAGCTTCCAGTCGCCGCCGCTCCAGCGCAGGTCGATGCTGGTCGTCGCGTAGCCGGAACCGGTCCGCATGAGCAGGTCCACGGTCGCGGCCGAGCCCTCGTACGAGGCGACGGAGAAACCGGCGTACGTGGCGACCGCGCCGTCGGACCGGCGGGCGGCGGAGTCCCGGACGAGGCCGCGCTGGAACTCGAAGCGGTCGCGCCCCGGCCCGGCCACGACCTGCTGGTCGAGGACCTTGCGCCAGCCGGGCTCGCTCAGCTGGGACGGGATGACGTGGGCGGCCAGCACGGCGCCGACGGGCGTGTGCGCGAAGCACCACCGCATGCCCCCGTCGGTCCGGGTGGGACCGGCGGCTGAGGACGCCGGCACACGCACCACACCGATCGTGCGCCACTCGATGCCCCGCGGCGGGGTGGTGGGCACCGCGTCGTCGCTGTCGTCGGTACGGCACCCCTGCGGCCGGCTGTCCCCGGTGGCGGCCGTCCCCGACAGCGGACCGCCGGGGGCGGGCTCCCGCGCCCGGTCCTCGCCGGCCGTCAGCGCGATGGTGCCGCCCAGGACGAACACGACGGCGACGAACCCCGCCGACAGCTGCCAGCCGCGCTGGCGCCAGTAGGGGCCGGAGGGCTCGGCCCGCCGTCTGCTGCGTGTGAACATCTCGGCCGCCCGCCGGGTCAGTTGAAGACGAACTGGACCAGCGGGCCCGCGGTGGCGACCAGCACGCAGCCGCCGAGCACCATGCCGAGGCGGCTCATGTGCTCGGAGCTCTCACCCCGCTTGACGGAGATGGCCATCATCGCGCCGGTGATCAGCACTCCGGCCACGCCGGCGGCCGTACCGGCCCAGGCGGCTATGCCGAGCACGGTGTTGACCTTCTCCGCCAGGTCGCCGGGCGCCTGCCGCTGCGGCTGGGGCACACCGGCGGCGAGGAACCGGGAGGTGTCGAGGAGGGTCGAGGGCATGGAGGTCTCCGGAAAAGTAGGCGCCCACCGTGAGCGACGGGCGAGGAGGGGTGACGGAAGGGTCCGTGCGCTCAGGGGCCGAGGAGCTCCAGGCTCCCCAGGGCCCCGACGAGCGGACGGGCGGTCGAGGCGACCAGGCAGGCGAGGACGACGAAGAAGACACCTCTGAAGTGCGACGACCCCTCGCCCGGATCACCGCGGTTGAGCTGGATCGCCATGGTGGTGCCGACCACGATCAGCCCGAAGACACCGCCCGCCGAGACGCACCAGGCGAGCAGGTTGATGATCGTCTGGGCGTCGCCGCCGGGGACGTAGGGGGCGGCCAGCAGCCGGGCGCCGTGCGGGAAGGGGGTCACGACACCGCCTCCTCGGCGTACGGTTCGCCGCCCACCAGGTCGGCGAGGGTGACGAGTTGGCGGGGGAGGGTCCTGGGACGGCGGTCCATGCGCCACGCCGGTATCCACGGCACCCGGTGCACGTGGACGACGGAGCGCAGCACCCGGATCCGGCCCAGCAGGCCGAGCGGCAGCCGGCCCGGGGCGTCGGCGACCAGGACGACGGCCAGCAGGTCCAGGCCCCGCGGTCCGTCCTCCCCGCGCAGTTCACCGAGCGCCCGGGAGACGGACCGCAGTCCCCGCGCGCTGGTCCTGCCGACCAGGACGACCCGGTGCGGCTCCCCCCGTGAGGGGTCCGGCCAGCGGGCACCGACCTCCACACCGCCGAGGACGTCGGCCAGCGAGGTCGCTCCCGCGCCGCCGTGCGCCTTGACCCAGCCGACCGCGTCACGTGCCTTCACCCGGTCGGCCCCGCCCCGCCGTGGCTCGGCCCAGGTCGGTTCGCCGGACGAGGGGGCGGGACGGCGCAGGGGGGTGGTACGGCGAGGAGCGGAACGCTTCGGCCGTGCGCCGGAGCCCTCGGCCACCCGCGTGTTCCCGGCAGGGCCCGCGGGGCTCTGGCCCGTAGCGTGCTCGGTGGGTACGGGCGTCTCCCCGCCGGTCCCCGCCGCCGGTCCTCCCGCGCCCCCGTCCGTGGCCGGCCGCGTGTCAGGGCCCGTGGGCGGTGCGGACTTCGGGCCCCGTATCCACCCCTGCGGGACCGACGGCCTGGCCGAAGGAGTGCTCATGCGTACCCGCCTCCCTCTTCGCTCGTGCTCGCGCTGCTCTGCGTCATCTGATGCGCGTCGGCTTTGAACCTGTTCGCCCGGCAGTCCGTTGCGTCTGCCGAGCCCGACGGACAGCACAACGGTCCGTCCGGCGACAGCGGTTCAAGACGAGGGGAAGAAGGCGGGAGCCGATGGGTGCGGGTTCGGATCGGAGCGCGGAGGGCGGTGCCTCCGCCGCCACCAGGAACACGGTCCTCGCCGGGACGGGCTGCGGCTGCCTGCTGTCCCCGGTCGTGCTGGCCGGCGGTGCGATCGTCGTGATCATCATCTGCGGGTTCGGTGTCCTGCTGGCCCCGCTCATCGCGCTGATCCTGCTCTTCGGCGGCGGTGGCGGAGGGGGCGACGGCCCGTCGAACGAGGAGATCGCCGAACAGGTCATCGACGCGTTCGAGGGCGACGGCAAGGGCGAACTCGAGGAGTCCACCGTCCCCGAGGACCTGGTGGACCCCATCAAGGACGCCGGGGCCGTGTGCGAGGCGATCGGACCGATCGTCATCGCCGCCCAGATCGAGTACGAGTCCGGCTTCGACGCCTCGCTGGTCGGTTCCGGCGGCGAGCGGGGCCTCTCCCAGCTGCCGCCCGAGGTGTTCGAGGAGTACGGCGAGGACGACGACGACAACGACGAGGTCTCGGCGCTGGACGCGGAGGACTCGATCATGGCCCAGGGCCGCTACCTGTGCGCCCTCGCGGAGCAGGTCCAGCAGGCCGTCGACGACGGCCGCGCCGAGGGCGGTGTCCTGGACCTCACGCTGGCCGCCTACCACGTGGGCCTCGACACCGTCCTCGCGGCCGGGGGCCTCCCCCGCACGAACGAGGCCCAGGGCTACGTCGCCGCCGTGCGCGCCCAGTTCGCCAAATACGCCGGTGTCGCCGCGCCGCCGGCCGGCGCCACCCCCGGTGTCACCCCCGACCCCGCCGCTTCCCCCGCCTGAGGAGATGAGCCATGTCCCACTTCCGGGTACGCATCACCGACGAGAGACTCGCCGAGATCGACGGGACACCCCTCGTCCCCGCACCGGGCGAGTCCGTCCACGACGCCGTACTGGACCGGTTGCAGCGCCACGCCCAGGAGCGGGCCGCCGCGGTCCGGGCGACGGTGAACGACGGCCCGGACACCGGCCACTTCCTCCTCGAGATCTCCCCGGACGGCTCCAGCCGCCTGCTCGACGCCTCCGACCCGGAACCCGCGGCCACCTCGGAGCCCCCGCAGGCGCCGGGGTCCCCGCAGTCCCCCGAACGCTCCGAACCCTCCGAGGCCCCGCACTCCCCGGCGTCTCCGCAACCCCCTCGACCCCCGGCCCACGCGAAACCCACCGAGCCCGCCCCCCGGCCCACGGACCCGACCTCGGGCCCCGCCGGGCCGCCCTCCGGTCCCGACGGATCGGCCGCTGGCCCGGCCGTGCCGCCCCCCGGCTCCGCCGTATCGGTGTCCGGCCCAGCCGTGCAGGTCCCTGGTGTTGTCGAGTCGGCCTCTGGCACCGCCGCGCCGGCGTCCGGCTCGGCCGTGCCGGCGTCGGGTCCCGCCGTGTCCGTCTCCGGTTCCGTCGAGTCGGCCCCTGCCCCGGCCGTGCCGCCCTCCGGTCCTGCCGGGCCGCCGTCGGGCCCGGCGGTGCCGCCCTCCGGCTCTGCCGCACCGGCCCCGGACCCCGCCGCGCCGGCCACCGTCCCCGCCCCCAGGCCGGCACCGCTCCCCTCCGCTCTCAGTGCCGTGGTCACCCGGGCCCGCGCCACTGCCGCGTCCCATGCCACCGCGGCGAAAGACCCCGCCCCCGCGCCGCAGCCGGCCCTCGCCTCCGCAGTACCGGACGTCCCCGCCCCCGCGCCGCAGCCGGCCGCCCCCGCCGCCGGGCTCACCGGTGACGTCGCCGACCGGATCGGGCGCATCAACGCGGACGCGGCGGCCGGCCGGCTCGACGAGGCGTACGCCGACGCCACCACGCTGCGCGAGGGCCTGGCCGAGACGGTCGGCGCCGACCACCCGCACGCGGTGGAGGCCCGGGCGCTGGAGGCGTACCTCGCCCACCTGTGCGGCGACCACCGCGAGGCCACGGTGCTGGCCCTGGGCGTGGCACGCATCCGCTGCGTGAACGGGGACGAGCGGGCCGCGTCCGACGTGGCGCGGGCGGCAGCGGCCTGGCAGCACATCGAGGACGACCGGGCCGCCGCGGTGCACGGCACGGAACTGCTGCACATGTGGGACACCCTGCGCGACCTCGGCGCGCTCACCGCGGACCAGGCGGAACTCGCCGAACGGACCCGTGAACAGGTCGAGGCGCTCCTCGCACACGTCTGAGACACCCCCTGGCCCCCCTTCCGGCCTGCGCGTCCATCGGAGCGCACACCGGACGTCAAACGAACGTGGAACGCCCCTCGGAACACTCCGTTCCGCCAAGAGCTCCGGCCCCGACGCAGGCCGCGTCCGGGCCGGCCGGCCCACGGAGCGGGAGCAACCATGAACGTGACAGTCATCGGATCGGCGAGTGCCGCGTCCTGCGAGGAACGGGCACTGCGCGACCTCTACCTCGAACACGGGCCGGCGCTGTACGCGTACGTGCTGCGCATGCTGGGCGGGGACACCCACCGCACGGAGGACGTCGTCCAGGAGACGCTGCTGCGCTGCTGGAACAAGCAGAACCTGGCCGACGACGAGGGCATGGCGGTGCGCCCCTGGATGTTCCGGGTCGCCCGCAACCTCGTCATCGACGCGCACCGCGCCCGCACCGCCCGCCCGCTGGAGATAGGCGGCGCCACCTGGCTGACGGAGCTGGGATCGGAGTCGGACGACATCGAACGGATGCTGTCGTCCATCGTCGTCAACGACGCCCTCGAGACGCTGACCCCCGCGCACCGCGACGCGCTGCGGGCGACCTTCCTCGCCGACCGCACCACCCAGCAGGCGGCCGTCGCCCTGGGCGTCCCGCAGGGCACCGTGAAGTCCCGGGTCTACTACGCCCTGCGCAGCCTGAAGGCGGCACTGGCGGAGCGCGGGGTGCGGTGAGGGGAAGCGCAGCGCGCGGCGGCACGCGGTCAGCGCGGCGTCCGCGGCTCCCGGGGGGTGCGGGGCGTGTGGCGGCGCTCGGGGTCGAGGAGCTGGACGGCGATGCCGGAGAGGACCAGGCCCGCCGCGATGAGCAGTCCGTCGGGGACGATCACTCCCGCGAGCAGCATCAGCACCCCGATGACCAGCGCCCACCAGGCGCCGGTGCGCCGGTACTCGCGGGGGCGGGCCGGCTGTCCGGTGGACAGCGCTCGGGCGAACCGGGGATCCTCGTGCTCGACTCGGGCCGCGAGGGCGACCAGGCGATCGTCGTGAGGCCGGGGCACGGCTCCTCCTTCCCAGAGGGTGGCCGCACGTCAGCCTGCCGGCGGCCGTCGTCCCGGTACCGCGGGACGGGTGGAGGGTCTGCCGGCCTGGTGCGAACCGGGGCCGCTCCAAAGGGACTTGCCCGTGTGCCGATGTCTCGTACCGTCCGGTACCGGAGACTCCAGGCTCTCCCGGCACCACCCGCCGGGGCCATCGGTCGCGAGCCCCATCCCCGGGGCGCAGGAGCCCCATTTCTCCTGGCGGACGGTGCGCACGCCGATCGCCTTCAGGCCGGACCCGCCGGGGAAAAATGGGGGTTGTCACGGATGGCGCGTGAGCCGGCCGAGGCACAGGCTGGACCATGACGGCCCGCGCCGCGCCCCCGGTCCGCGGGTCGTCGCGGGCTCCCGCCGCACCGGGAGCCCAGGTGAGCGCGCCATGGCGAGGAGGCGGTAACGGGTGCCTCTGTTCTGGCGGATCTTCATGCTGAACGCCGTCGTGCTCATCGTCGCCACGGCCCTCCTGCTGGGACCGGTCACCGTCTCCACCCCCGTACTGCTCACCGAGGCCGCGGTCCTCACCGTGGGCCTGGCCGCCATGCTGGTCGCCAACGCACTGCTGCTGCGCGTCGGGCTCGCGCCGCTGCAGCGGCTGACCCGCGCGATGACCACCACCGACCTGCTCCGCCCGGGGCGCCGTCCTGCCGTCGGCGGGCGCGGCGAGATCGCCGAGCTCATCACCACGTTCAACACCATGCTCGACCGCCTGGAGGACGAGCGGGCCACCAGCAGCGCCCGCGCCCTGTCCGCCCAGGAGGGGGAACGCCGTCGTGTCGCCCAGGAACTGCACGACGAGGTCGGCCAGTCCCTGACCGCCGTCCTGCTCCAGCTCAAGCGCGCCGCCGACCACGCCCCGCCCGAGCTGCGCGGGGAACTGCGGTCGGTGCAGGAGACCACCCGCGCCGGCCTGGAGGAGATCCGGCGCATCGCCCGCCGGCTGCGCCCCGGCGTGCTCGACGAACTGGGCCTGGCCAGCGCCCTCAAGGCCCTCGCCACCGAGTTCGGCGGCCCCGGCCTGAGCGTCCAGCACAGCCTCGCCCCGGACCTGCCGGAGCTGGACCGGGAGACGGAGCTGGTCATCTACCGGGTCGCCCAGGAGGGCCTCACCAACACCGCCCGGCACTCCGGCGCCCGCCGCGCCGAGATCGCCCTCTACCGCACCGCCGGCGGTGTCGAGCTGCGCGTCCGTGACGACGGGCGGGGCGTCGGCCGGGCGGAGGAGGGCGCCGGCCTGCGCGGGATGCGGGAGCGCGCCCTGCTCGTCGGCGCCGTGGTGACCGTGGAGTCCCGCCCCTCCGGCGGCACCGAGGTGCGCCTGGCCGTCCCCGTCCCCGCCCGCTTCCCCGCGCACGCCCTCGTTCCCCTGCGGGGCCCGTCCTCGCCCGCGCACGCCCCGCCCCCGTGACCGACGTCCCCCGACCGGAAACGCAGACATGACCGAGCAGGCCCCCACCCGTATCCTCCTCGCCGACGACCACGCCCTGGTCCGCCGGGGAGTTCGCCTCATCCTGGACGGCGAACCGGATCTGACCGTCGTGGCCGAGGCCGCGGACGGTGCCGAAGCCCTCGAACAGGCCCGTGAACACCGCCCCGACCTGGCGATCCTCGACATCGCCATGCCCCGCCTGACCGGCCTTCAGGCGGCCCGCGAACTCTCCCGCACCCTGCCGGGGACACGGATCCTCGTCCTGACCATGTACGACAACGAGCAGTTCTTCTTCGAGGCGCTCGCCGCCGGCGCCTCGGGCTACGTCCTGAAGTCCGTCGCCGACCAGGACCTCGTCGAGGCCTGCCACGCCACCATGCGCGGGGAGCCGTTCCTCTACCCCGGCGCCGTCAACGCCCTCATCCACAACTACCTCGACCTCGCCCGGGAGGGCCGGACCCTGCCGGCCAAGGCCATCACCGACCGCGAGGAGGAGATCCTCAAGCTCGTCGCCGAGGGCAACACCTCGCAGCAGATCGCCGACCTGCTGGTCATCAGCCCCAAGACGGTCGAGCGGCACCGCGCCAACCTGCTGGCCAAGCTCGGCCTGAAGGACCGTCTGGAACTCACCCGGTACGCCATCCGCGTGGGCCTCATCGAACCCTGACCGGCCAGGGGCGCGGGTGTCCGGCCGCCCGGCGGCTTGTCAGACTGGGGCCGGCCGCCCCACGGCCGAGCCCGCCGCCGACCCGCACCCGGAGTACGCCGATGCACCGTCCGTACGTCCTGCTGTCCGCCGCCGTCTCCCTCGACGGCTACCTGGACGACACCGGCCCCGAACGGCTGCTGCTGTCCGGCCCGGCCGACTTCGACCGGGTCGACGAGGTACGGGCAGGGGTGGACGCCATCCTCGTCGGCGCCGGCACGATCCGCGCGGACAACCCCCGGCTGCTGGTCAACTCGCCCGAGCGGCGCGCCGCCCGGATCCGCGAGGGCAGGCCCGAGTACCCGCTCAAGGTCACCGTCAGCGGCACCGGCGACCTCGACCCGGCGGCGCGCTTCTGGCACACCGGCGGGGAGAAGGTCCTCTACACCACCGACCGGGGCGCCGAACGGGCCCGCGCCCTGGGCCTGGCCACCGACGTCGTCCCGCTCGGTGCCGAGCTGGACTGGCGGCGGCTCCTGGAGCACCTGCACGCCGTGCGCGGGGTGCGGCGGCTGATGGTGGAGGGCGGCGGTCTGATCCACACCCAGCTGATCACCCAGGGGCTCGCCGACGAACTCCAGCTGGTCCTCGCCCCCCTGTTCGTCGGCGACCCGGGCGCCCCCCGCCTCTTCGGGCCCGGCACCTACCAGGGCGGCCGGCTGCGGCTGGTGGAGACCCGTCCGGTCGGCGACGTCGTCCTGATGCGCTACCAGCCCACCGCGCCCGGCGCCGGCGCGCTGTCCTCCGCGGCCGACCACCACTGGCTGGCCCTCGCCTGCGCACTGGCCGCCGAGTGCCCGCCCTCCGGCACCGCGTTCAGCGTGGGCGCGGTGGTGGTCGCCGCCGACGGTACGGAACTGGCGCGCGGGCACTCCCGGGAGGGCGCGGACCCGGTGGTGCACGCGGAGGAGGCCGCGCTCGCCAAGACCGACCCCGCCGATCCCCGGCTCGCCGGCGCCACCGTGTACTCCAGCCTGGAGCCCTGCGCCCGGCGCGCGTCCCGGCCGGTGCCGTGCGCCCGGCTGATCCTCGCCGCGGGGGTGCGGCGGGTGGTCACGGCCTGGCGGGAGCCGGACACGTTCGTGGAGGGGGCCGACGGCAGCGGCGTACTGGAGGACGGGGGCGCCACCGTCGTCGTCCTGCCCGCGTACGAGGAGCGCGCCAAGGCGCCGAACCGGCACCTGACCGGAGGGTGACGCCGAGCCGTCCGTGACGGGTGTGCGGCACGTCCCGCCGATGGCGTACACTGGTCTCAACGACGCGGGGTGGAGCAGCTCGGTAGCTCGCTGGGCTCATAACCCAGAGGTCGCAGGTTCAAATCCTGTCCCCGCTACTGAAGGCCGAGGGCCGGAATCCGATCAGGGTTCCGGCCCTCGGTGTCTTCCGTCGTCCGTCCCTCTCCCCGCTCCCCTCACTCACCGTGATCGGACCGTCTCGCAGCGCGTGACGACTGACGAACCGTCAGGAGCGGGGCGGTATCCGAAGCGCGGTCAACTCGCCCGTTTTTGCCCGCTCGTGGAAGTTAAGTCCACCCGGGATTCGTTAATGATCAAGAGGAACGGCTTGGAATCCGGCCCCCGCGTCTATTAACGTTCGATAACGCAGCGCGGTCGTCCCAGCCGTCACAGAAGGCGGCTCCGTGCGCACGCGCCGAATCCCGCAAGGGAACCGGGGAACCACCAACTTGGGGTGAATCGCGTTGATGCGGCCGTGGAGACACGGCTCGTATACGCGCGTAGGAGACCTTCCTGCTCCGAACCCGTCAGCTAACCCGGTAGGCGAGAAGGAAGGAAAGGAGCGCGCCCACGTGGCGTCCAACCCGCCTGCCCCCGAGGCCCCGTTCATGCCGAGCGACACCTTCGCCTACGGCGGAGACCGCACCGACGAGGGCCCCTTCGAGGAGTGGAACCCCACCGCGGAGTCCATTCGCCCCGTCCGGGGCCGGCACCGTGTCTCCAAGCAGCGCGGCGGAGGACTCGCCCGCAGTTCCACCGTCCTCGGTGTCGGCGTCATAGCCGCGGTCGGCGCCGGTGGCATGGCCACCGCCCAGACCGGCAAGCCGCCGGTGTCGATCTCCATGCCCGACCTCCCCAACGTGGGTTCCCTCATCTCCGACGAGGAAACGCCCCAGGGCTCGGCCACTCCGCTCAGCACCCTCGGCATGAGCGCGGCCGACACCGAAGAGGGCACCGCCGGTGCCGGTGAGGCGCTCCGCTCGCGGATCATGGCCCAGGTCGAGCAGCAGCAGAGCCAGGCCGAGACCAAGGCCGCCGCCGAAGCCCTCGCCGCCGCCGAGAAGCAGGCCGCCGAGGCCGCCGCCAAGGCGGAGCAGGAGGCCAAGGCCAAGGCCGAGGCCGCCAAGAAGAAGGCCGAGGAGGAAGCCGCGAAGGCCGCCGAGGCCAAGCGCCTCGCCGAGCTGGCCAAGCAGTACACGCTGCCGACCTCCTCGTACACCATCTCCTCGACCTTCGGTCAGTCCGGCGCCTACTGGTCCTCCGGCCAGCACACCGGCCTCGACTTCGCGGCCCCCACCGGCACCCTGATCAAGGCGGTCCACACCGGCACGATCACCTCCGCCGGCTGGGACGGTTCCTACGGCTACAAGACCGTGCTCACGCTCGACGACGGCACCGAGATCCTGTACGCCCACCAGTCCTCCATCGGCGTCAGCGTCGGCCAGAAGGTCAACACCGGCGACGTGATCGGCCGCGTCGGCTCCACCGGCAACTCCACCGGCGCCCACCTCCACCTGGAGGTCCACACCGGCGGCTCCTCCACCGGCATCGACCCGATGGCGTGGCTGCAGAGCAAGGGCCTCAACCCCTGAGCGCCGGCGCCCCCTGAGCCCCACCGCCTCCCCACCCCGGCAGTCCCGACGACGACCCCCCGACGTCAGGGCTGCCGGTCAGGTGTGCCTGCCATAGGGCGGGTTCGCGTTCCCGGGTGCGGGGTGCGCGTACGGCGGATTCCCGTAGGGGTGTGGTCCGTGCGGGTGAGGTCCGTACGGACGGGGTCCGTACGGGTGCGGCCCGTACGCCCCCGGCACCGGCCACGGTGCGAAGGCGAGGGGAACCGGCGGCGCGGTGAGCCGGGCCGCGTGCTCCAGCGCCGGGCGGGCCGCCGCCCGCCGGTGCCACAGCTCCAGCAGCAGTTCCCGCTCCCGGGCCACGAAGTCCGTCCCGGCCCGCCCCCTCCGGCCCCGGTGCCGCAGGAACGCCAGCGACGTCGCGTACGCCTCGTACCGGGCGACCGCCCGCGCCGCCGGTCTCCCGCCGTGCCGGCGCGCGTACCGGCGGGCCAGGTGACGCGCCCGCATCGAGCCCAGGGCGAACGGCTCGGCCGGGGTGAGCCAGCCGGCCGCCACGTACGCGGGCAGCTCCGTGCGCACCGTCCGCAGCTCACGCTGCCGCGTCCACACCACCAGCCAGGTCAGCAGGCCGAACGCCGGCACCATGAACGCCGCGTACACGGCGAAGAACCCGAAGTGGCCGAGCGCGGCGGAGCCGTTCCACAGCGCGTGCATGCCCATCGCCAGGAGCAGCCCGCTCAGCGGCAGCAGGACCCGCCGCAGCCGCTGCCGGTCCGCGGACAGCGCGGCGAAGCCGAAACCGATCCCGGTGAGCACGGTGAACAGCGGATGCGCGAAGGGGGACATCACGATGCGGACGAAGAACGTCGCCGCGGTGACCGAGGCCACGCCGCTGCCGCCGGTGAGCTGGTCGGTGCCGAAGGCCGTGCCCAGGTAGAGGATGTTCTCGGTGAACGCGAAACCGGTGGCGGTGACCCCGGCGATCACCACGCCGTCGAGGATCCCGCTGAAGTCGCGTCTGCGGAAAAGGAAGACCAGCAGGACGGCGGCAGCCTTCGCGGACTCCTCCACGACCGGCGCTATGACCGTCGCCCCCAGGGTGTCCGCGCCGGCCGGGTCGGCCGTCGCCGTCGCTATCCACCGCGTGGCGAAGCTGTTCGCCACGATCGCGATCAGTGCCGCCGCGCACGCCCCCCAGGCGAAGGCGAACACCAGGTTCCGCCAGGGTCCCGGTTCGACCCGGTCCAGCCAGCGGAAGGCGGCCACGAGCAGCGGCACCGGGAGCACGGCGAGCCCCAGCCCGACCAGGAACCCCTCGGTGCCCGTCTGCTCGCGGACCAGGGCGAGGATCACCAGACCGGACAGCGTGAGCAGGACGGTCAGCGCGGCGTAGCGCACCCAGGGCCGCTGCCACCAGTGCGCGTGCCCCAGCGTCCCGCCGGGGTCGTCGCCGGGGTGCGGCGGGTACGGAGGGCTGGTGGCCACGGAATCGACCCTAACGAGGGAGGGGCAGGACGGCGTGCGGTCTCAGACTGGGTGCCCGTCCCGCTCCCCGTGCGGTACGCGGCGGAAGAGCAGGTCGTTCACGACATGACCCTTCTCCAGCCCCTGCCCCTCGAAACGGGTGCGTGGCCGGAACGCGGGACGCGGCGCGAAACCGCCGTCCGCCCGCGTGTTCTCGAAGGCGGGGTGCGCGGTGAGCACCTCCAGCATCTGCTCCGCGTACGGCTCCCAGTCGGTGGCGCAGTGCACGACAGCCCCCGGCCGCAGCCGGGCCGCGGCGAGGGTGAGGAACTCCTCCTGGATCAGCCGCCGCTTGTGGTGCCGCTTCTTCGGCCACGGGTCGGGAAAGTAGACGCGCAGTCCGTCCAGGGAGTCGGGGGCGAGCATCTCGCGCAGCAGGATGATCGCGTCCCCGTTGCCCACCCGGACGTTGGTCAGCCCCCGCTGGTCGGCGAGGCTGAGCAGATGGCCCTGGCCGGGGGTGTGGACGTCGACCGCGAGGAGGTTGGTGTCCGGGTCGGCGGCGGCCATCGCCGCGGTGGCCTCGCCCATTCCGAAGCCGATCTCCAGCACGACGGGGTTGCCGTTGCCGAAGAACGCGGCGAGATCCAGCCGCCGGCCGCCGTCGATGTCGAACCCCCACGCCGGCCACAGCCGCTGCAGCGCGTCCGCCTGCCCGGCGGTGACACGGCTGCGGCGCGGCTGGAAACTGCGGATCCGCCGCTCGAAGTGCGACCCGGCCGGGTCGGCCTTCGGCCCGTCCGGGAACCTCGGCTCGCCCTTGGCCCGGGTACGGCGGATCGGCTCACCGGGCGCGGAGGCCGGGTGGTGCGTTTCGGGGATGCTCACGGAGTCAGACACAGTGCTGCCGATTTTACGGGGGCGCGGCCGGCGGCCGGCGTGCCCTCAGCCCCCCTCCGCCGTGAGCTGCGCCATCGCCCGCCGCGCGATCTCCCGCCCGATGGGCAGGGACGCCGTCGCCGCGGGCGAGGGGGCGTTCAGCACGTGCACCGCGCGGGGGGTCTCCTGGATCAGGAAGTCGTCGGCCGGTGTGCCGTCCCGCAGCACCGCCTGCGCTCTCACCCCGGCCGGTGCCGGCACCAGGTCGTCCTCCCGGACGGCGGGCAGGAGCCTTCGCACCGCCCGGGTGAAGGCCGCCGTGGACAGGGAGCGGTGGAGTTCGCCGGTGCCGTACCGCCAGTGGCGGCGGGCCAGCCGCCAGGAGCCCGGCCAGGCCAGGGTCGCCCCCAGCTCGCGCGGGCGCACCGTGCGCCAGTCGTAGCCCTCGCGGGCCAGGGCCAGCACCGCGTTCGGGCCGACGTGGACGCCTCCGTCGATGCCCCGCGTCAGATGGACGCCGAGGAAGGGGAACGCCGGGTCGGGCACCGGATAGACCAGGCCGCGCACCAGCTCCGGGCGGGCCAGCTCGTAGTACTCGCCGCGGAACGGCACGATCCGCACGTCCGGATCGTCCCCGGTGGCGCGCGCGATCTCGTCGCAGTGCAGTCCCGCGCAGTTCACCAGCACCCGGCCGCGCACGACGTCCCCGCCGGCCGTCAGGACGGCGACCCCCCGGTCGGGGCGGCGGTCGACGCGCACCACCCGCGTCCCGTAGCGGATCTCCGCGCCGGACGCCTCGGCGAGCCGGCGGGCGACCGCCGTGAAGTCGCAGATGCCGGTCGCGGCGACGTGGATGGCCGCCAGGCCCTCCACCTCCGGCTCGTACTCCCCGATCTGGCCGCCGCACAGCTCACGGACCACGATGCCGTTCTCCCGGCCGCGCTGGACCAGGGCGTGCAGCCGCGGCAGCTCCTCGCGGGCCGTGGCGACGATCAGCTTGCCCGTCACCGCGTGCGCGATGTCGTACTCAGCGCAGAACTTGACCATCTCCGCCGCGCCCCGCACCGCGTACCGCGCCTTCAGGGAGCCGGGGCGGTAGTAGACACCGCTGTGGATGACCCCGCTGTTGCGACCCGTCTGGTGCCGGGCCGGGCCCGGCTCCTTCTCCAGCACCGTCACCCGGGTGCCCGGAGCCGCGCGGCTGATCGCGTACGCCGTCGACAGGCCGACGATGCCGCCGCCCACCACCAGCACGTCACAGTCGTACGACCGTGCCACCACCACCTGCACCACCTCCGGCATCGATAGTGCACCCCGCCACTGACAACGCCCCGCGCGCCCCGCGGCGCGCGGTCAGGCCGTGGTCATCAGCAGCGGCCGGGCGCGTTCGCGCAGCTCCACCACGCGCGGCTCGTCACCGTAGGGCTCCAGACGGTGCAGGAGATCCCTGACGTACTCGGTGGTGCGCGCGGACGAGATGCGGCCCGCCACCTCCACCGCGCGCACGCCCTGCTCGCAGGCCGCGTCCAGGTTCCCCGACTCCAGTTCGGCGACCGCCGAGACGACCAGGCGCAGTCCGTGCGAGCGCACGAACTCCTCCGTCGGCCGCGACAGCGCCTGCTCGGTGAAGCGGCGGACCTGACGGGGCGCCTTCAGGTCGCGGTAGCACTCCGCGGCGTCGGCGGCGAAACGGTCGTAGGAGTAGAAGCCGAGCCAGACCGGGTCGCTGTCACCGGGCCGGGACCGCTCCAGCCAGCTCTCCGCGGACTTCAGCGCGGCACCGGCCGCCTGGGCGTCCCCGGCGCGGGCGTGCGCGCGGGCCTCCACCAGGCGGAAGAAGCTCAGGGTGCGGGCGGTGGCCAGGCCGCGGTTGCGCTCCAGGGCCGCCTGGGCGAGGTCCACGCCCTCGTCGCCGAAGCCGCGGTAGGTCGCCTGGAGGGACATCGAGGCCAGGACGTAGCCGCCCAGGGGGACGTCGGCCGCCGCCCGGGCCAGGCGCAGGGCCTGGATGTAGTAGCGCTGCGCCGCCTCCTGCTGGCCGGTGTCGAAGGCCATCCAGCCGGCCAGGCGGGTCAGCTCCGCCGCCGCGCCGAACAGCGAGCGGCCCACGTCGTCGGAGTAGGAGCCGAGCAGCAGTGGTGCCGCCTCGACCCGCAGGCACTCGGGCACCATGGACGAACGCCAGTCGCCGCCACCGTACTTGGAGTCCCAGCGCCGGGCGTCGTCGGCGGCCTCCCGCAGTTTCCGCACATCGCTGTGGCCGACTTTGAGCGGTGCGCCGGAGCCGTCCGCGGGGTTCACCTCCCGCGCCACCGAACTGTCGGCCGGGGTTATCAGCCAGCGCGAGGCGGGCGTCGCGTACGCGCTGACCGCGAACGAACCGGCGAGCGACTGCCAGATGCCGCCGGAGCCGGCCCGGCGTCCCGCGAGGTCCAGCCGGTACAGCTCGGTCGCGGAGCGGACCGCCTGCCCCACGTCGCGCGGGAAGGCGAGGCCCACCTCGGGCGCGGGGTCCGCGTCCGCCAGGCCGATCTCGTGCAGCGGTACGGGACGGCCCAGCTTCTGGCCGATCGCCGCGGCGATCAGATGGGGTGCCGCGCCCTGCGGCACCATTCCCTTCGACACCCAGCGCGCCACCGACGTCTTGTCGTAGCGAAGCGTCAGTCCCCGCTGTGCGCCGAGGTCGTTGACGCGCCGCGCGAGGCCCGCGTTCGAGATTCCCGCGAGGGCGAGAACGGCGCCGAGCTTCTCGTTCGGCCCGCGTTGCTCCCTGGACATGCGCCACCCCTCGACACAGACGGCTGCCGCGCTGGCATAACCGTGCGGCATTCGTAAACCCAGCGTAGTTCGCCGCATCCCAAGCGTTAAGGGGCATTCTTCCGGATGGCGGGATTGTGGTCCGTACTGAAGTACGGCCCCGATACGCGCAGTTGCGACGTGCTCCCGGTGTGTGGCCGTGCGCCCGTCCGTGCGCTCTTCTCCGGCCATCACGGGGGCGGTTCCCTGGTCGGTGCGTGGGTCGGCCCGCTGTACTGGATCCAGTGGGCTGGGGGACACCGCCGCCTACATCCCCGCGGGCGGCGGAACGGTCCGGGAGGCGTGCGGCGTCTCCCGGACCGCGCGACCGCCCAGCGGTGCGCAGAGCCTGCACGGAGCGTGTTCGAGGTGGATCTCACCGCTCCAACTTGGCCGAAAATCGATCCCGCTCTTTCGGGTGCATCCGCGCTTCTACCCAGGTAGGTGACGGCGCGTTGGGGGTTACGGGGGCGCGCCAGGGGGGCGCATTCGCGTCGCGGCGATGTGGTCCGCGGTATGCCGGCCGGGCGGTGACGGGGTGCCACTCCGGAGGCGGCGAGCGCGTGTTCGGAACGGGGTGTGTTCAGGCTAGGTGTATCCGCCGGGGCGCATTCGACGGAGTGCAGACGGCTCCGGCACCGGTACCGAGCGCCTCCTTCATGGCAGCATGGGGAACCGGTTCGTGCGGTGCACTGGTTGTCCACAGCCTGTGGAGGCGGCGATGCGGTGGTTGGTGGGGTGGAGCAGCACCGCCGCCGGAGCCATGGGGTTCGGCCCCACAGGCTCCGCCGGCGCCACCGGGGTCGACGGCGAGACCGTGCGGCCCGTGGGATCCCAGTTGCTGTGGGGCGACCCCGATCCGCTGTGGGCGGTCGGCGACTGGCGCCCCGACGAGATCCGGGTGGTCGAGGCCGACGCACAGACCCGCATCGCCGTCCTCGGTACCTGCGGCGCCACCGACGAACAGCTGCGCGTCGCCCTGTTCGCCGCGCGCGGCGGCGCGCTGCGCCACCTGACCGCCTGGGCCGGCAGCTACACGGCGGTGGTGCAGGTGGGGCGCCGGGTCACCGTCTGCGGCGACCTCGCCGGAGCCCGGCCCGTGTTCCACACCCCCTGGGCGGGCGGCACGGCGTACGCCACCGCCGCACTGCCGCTCGCCGACCTCGTCGAGGCCAACCTCGACTTCGGGCACCTCGCCGCACTGCTCGCCGCCCCCGACGTACCCGCCGCCCTCCACGACTCCACGCCGTACGACGGCGTGAGACGCGTCCCGCCGGGGCACGCCCTGATCCTCCGCGCGGGCGCCCGCGAGATCGCCGGGTACGAACCCGTCGCCTCGCTCGTCGTCGCCGCGCCGCCGGCCGACCCCGGTCACGCGGTGGACGGCGTGCGCGACGCGCTGGTGGAAGCCGTACGGACCCGGCTGGCGGCACCCCGGCACGTGCCCGGCGCCGACATCGACCCCGGGCCCGTGCCGGGGATGGGACCCGCCGAGCGGCGGGCCGCCCGGGGGACGCCGGTGCCGGGAATCGGGGCGGACCTGTCCGGCGGACCGGCGTCCGGGGCACTGGCACTGCTGGCGGCGGGGCTGCCGGGAATGCCGGGGACCGTGCTGGGACACGGGACGGGGGCGGGGGAGCGGCTGCTGGCCGTCACCTTCAACGATCTGGCCGGCGCCTCGGCCGGGGGGCGCGACGAGGGCGAACTGGAGCGTGCGGGGGCGCTGGCGGCCAATCCGCGGCTGCACCACGTGGTCGTGGCCGGTGGGGAGTCGACCCTTCCCTACGTCGAACTGGACGGGCCGCTGACGGACGAGCCGGGACCCTCGCTGGTGTCCGCCGCCCGGCACCGGGCGCGGCTGGCCGCCGGGAGCGCGGACCACTTCACCGGGTACGGGGCCAAGCAGGTGCTCGACGCGCATCCGGCGCGACTGGCGGACCTGCTGATGGACCGCAAGCGGCGGCACCTCGTGCGGCCGGTCGCCGCGCTGGCGAAGGCGGACGGGTCCGTGATGGTGCCGGCGCGGGTGTACGCGGCGGCCCGGCGGCTGGCGCGGACGCCGTACCGGACGGGACTGGAGAACCTCGCCGAGCGGCTGCTGCACCGGCGGCTGGACGACGACGGGCCGGGGGCCGCGGATGCCTCGCTCGCGGCGCTGACCTGGGGGAGACCCGGGCCGGCCGCGCGCTGGCTGACCGGGGAGGCACTGGCTGAAGTATCGGTTCGCCTCCAGGCGTCGACGCGGCGGTCCGACGTGGGGCCGGGACAGCGGCCCGGTGACTTCAGGGCCCGGGCGGCGCTGGCGCGCCACGCGGCGGACCTGCGGGTGCTGGAGCAGGCGGCCGAGATCCGCTCGCAGCGGCTGCACGCGCCGTTCCTCGACAACCAGGTGGTGCGGGCGTGCCGGGCCCTGCCGGAGGCGCTGCGGGTGCGGCCGGGCGCCCGGGCCTCCATCCTGCGGTCGGTGCTGGAGGGGGCCGGGGTGCGGGAGCTGCCGGCGGGGTGGGGAGCGCCGGGCACGGCCACCCCGGCGGCCGCGGCGCGGTCGGGGCTGCGGGTGGCTTCGGGCACGCTGATGTCGCTGTTCGACACGCCGCTGCTGGCGGAGGCGGGGCTGGTGGAGGCGCGGGTGGTGCGCAAGGCGCTGCGGGGCGCGGCGGAGGGCGAGCCGCTGCCGCTGGACGGTCTGGCGGACCTGGTCGCCCTGGAGGTGTGGCTGCGCCGCCTGCTGGCCCGCCGGGGCACCTGCTGGACCGGCACCCCGGCCCGCCAACGAGCCGTCCCGGGCGGCATCGCCCCCCAGCGCGGAGCCCTGGGCGCCGGCGCCACCGCCCGCTGACCACCTGCCGCCCCTGCGGCATGGTGGGTGGATGCCTGCGGCGCCGCTGTCCCCCCGGGGGCGCGTAGCGCCCAGGGTGATGCCCCCTCGCCGCCGGGCGGGCCGCCGCACTGCCGTCCCCCGGTCTCCGCCCTCCGCGGGCAGTCGTGCCGTTGGGGCGGTGGGGGCACCTCCCGCTCGAGCGAAGCCGGGAGTGGGGGAGGGTGGGCGCGACGGCACCCCGTCGGCGCCGGGCTGCGCCAACACCCCCCCCGGCCCACACCGACGCCGGGCAGCCGAAGCAGCGCCGGGCTGCGTCAACGCACCCGGCGCACACCAGCGCCGGGCTGCGCACACACCGACGGCGGCATAACCCGGCACTGATCAACCCCTGCACGCGGCAAGCACCGCGCGGAGCCTCCGGCCCCGAACGCCGCCGGGGTGCGGAACCCCGACTACGCCGTACGCGACCGCAACCCCTCCAGCAGGATGTCCAGCAACCGCGCCGACGCCGCCGCCTGCTGCGCGGCATCGGGCAGGGACGGCGCCGCCGTGGCGATCACCAGCAGCACGTCCGACACGGACACGTCCGGCCGCAGTTCCCCCGCCGCCCGCGCCCGCTCCACCAGCTGCCCCACCACATCGAGCAGCTGCGCGGCCCCCGCGTCGTCCGCCACGCCGCCCACGCCGGCCGACTGCTCCGGCACCAGCCGCAGCTCACCCGCGCCCGCCGTCTGCGTCCGCTGCTGCGGCAGCCGCCGTGCGTGGTCCGCCGCACCGTGCTCCTCCGCCACGCCCACCCGCAGCACCTGCGGCGGCAGCAGCCGGCCCGCGCCGGAGGCGACCGAGGTGCGCAGGAAGCGGGAGAGCGCCGACCACGGCTCGTCCTCCTGGCCCAGCGCCGTTCGAGCCTGCTCCGTCAGCCGGGACGTCTCCTCCTCGGCTATCCGCCGCACCAGGACGTCCTTGCTCGGGAAGCGCCGGTACACCGTGCCCACCCCGACCCGCGCCCGGCGGGCCACATCCTCCATCGGCGCGCCGTAGCCCAGCTCGCCGAACACCTCCCGCGCGGCACGCAGCACGTGCTCCAGGTTGCGCTGTGCGTCCACGCGCAGCGGCGCCGTCCGCACGCCGTCGCCGCGCGCGCCGCCCGCGGGAGCGCTCAGCGCACCGCCCGTCGCGACGGCGGAAGACCAATGAGAGTCCTGAACATGCATATGTATTCCCCCGGTAATGACGTCTCCCCCCGGAGACTTCTCCCAGCCATTCGATGGCCGGGGCGTGTGGAAGAGGCCCGGCCCGTCGGTGTCGCCCGTCGCGGACCCGGTCGGCACAGCCCCTACACCCCGTCGACACATGAACATAGTTGAGAGGGGGTCAATTCAGAAGGGGCAGGTTCCGCACGGAGCGCCCCTCGATCGGAGCACGGGTCGTATACGTCCTGAATGCACCCCCTGCGATGGTGGGCATAGGCCGGACGACCTGGGGGTATGGCGTCGAGGGCGGTGAATCGGCCAACCCGGGGGCGCGCGGCCTTCCGGTCACACAATTCGTCGAGGCTGTGGACAAACACAAGCGGCGGGTGCGTCATGGGATGGTGAAGGAACGTGCGCGCATTCTCGTTGTCGGCGGCGGCTACGTCGGGATGTACACGGCCCTGCGTCTGCAGCGGAAGCTGAAACGGGAACTCGGGCGGGGCGAGGCCGAGATCACCGTGGTCACCCCTGACCCATACATGACGTACCAGCCCTTCCTGCCGGAAGCGGCCGCCGGTGCCATTTCCCCTCGTCACGTCGTCGTACCGCTGCGTCGTGTCCTGGACCGGTGTCACATCGTCATCGGTGAGGCCACGGGCATCGACCACGAGGAACGCACCGCCACCGTCAGCACCCTCGCGACCGAGGAGGAGGGCACGGGCGGGCGGCGGATCGCCTACGACGAACTGGTGCTCGCCCCCGGTTCCGTGTCGCGCACGCTGCCGATCCCCGGCCTCGCCGACCACGCCATCGGATTCAGGACCGTCGAGGAGGCCATCGGCCTGCGCAACCACGTCCTCGAACAGATGGACATCGCCTCGTCGACCCGTGACCCGTCGCTCCGGGACGCGGCCCTGACCTTCGTCTTCGTCGGCGGCGGCTATGCGGGCGTCGAGGCGCTCGGCGAGCTGGAGGACATGGCCCGCTACGCCGCCCGGTACTACCACACCATCCGGCCCGAGGACATGAAGTGGATCCTCGTCGAGGCATCCGGGCGGATCCTGCCCGAGGTCGGCGAGGAGATGGGGCGGTACACGGTCACCGAACTGCGCCGCCGCAACATCGACGTACGCCTGGAGACGAGGCTGGAGTCCTGCGCCGACCGTGTCGCCGTGCTCAGCGACGGATCGCGCTTCCCCACCCGTACGGTCGTGTGGACCGCCGGCGTCAGACCGCACCCCGTGCTCGCCGCCACCGACCTGCCGCTGAACGGGCGCGGGCGGCTGAAGTGCACCGCCCAGCTGGCCGTCGACGGTGCCGCGCACGTCTGGGCCGCCGGCGACGCCGCCGCCGTGCCCGACGTCACCGCCCGGGAGCCGGGGCGGGAATGCGCCCCCAACGCGCAGCACGCGCTCCGGCAGGCACGGGTCCTCGGGGACAACGTCGTCCACTCCCTGCGCGGGGAGCCGCTGGAGACGTACGCGTACAAGTACGCCGGTTCCGTCGCCTCCCTGGGGCTCCACAAGGGAGTCGCGCAGGTGTACGGGCGCAGGCTCAAGGGCTTCCCCGCCTGGTTCATGCACCGGACGTACCACCTCAGCCGCGTCCCGACCTTCAACCGCAAGGCGCGGGTGGCCGCCGAGTGGACCCTCGCGGGGCTGTTCAAACGGGAGATCGTCTCCCTCGGGTCACTGGAGCACCCCCGTGCGGAGTTCGAACTGGCGGCCGGTGGAAAACCTCCTCAGGACCCCCCGAGCGACCCGAAGGGGTCGTCCTGACCGGAGTCAGGAACTCCTGCGGCCGGTCCGGCGTCTGACGGATGCCGGCCCGGTCGGCACCCTGCCAGACTGGTCCACCACCGCGGGCGGGTCCCCGCCCACCCCGGTGCGGCCCTCCGGGGTCCCGGCCGGTCCCGGTTTCCGGCCGCCGACAACTACACGAGGCAAGGATTCGTGAACTTCACGCGCTGGAGCGCCCGGCTCCCCGGAACGCAGCGCCGCGCGGCAGCGCGGACCGAGCAGGCGGTCTCCCCGGACCGGCGGGGCGAGGGCTCCGTGCCCGCGGCCCGCGCCGGACGACTCTCCACCGACACGGAGCCCGTGCCCGCCGTCGACGAGCTCGGAGTGCGCGAGGTTCTGGAGGGCGTTCCCTCCCTCGTCGCCCTCGTCCACGGCCCCGAGCACCGCATCGCCTACGTCAACGACGCCTACACGGCGGCTTTCGGCGTCCGCCCGGTCGGTGCCCCCGCGCGAGGTGCGCTCCCCGAGCTCGACGCGCTCGGCCTGCTGCCCCTCCTGGACCAGGTCCTGCGCAGCGGCAGACCCCGGACGCTGAAGTCCCGCAAGGCCCCCGACGGCCGTTCCTACACGTTCACCTGCACCCCCGTCAGTGAGGGCGAGGGCCGCGGGGTGCTGATCTTCGCCACGGACGTCACCGATCACGCCGAGGCCGCCGAGCGCCTGCGCGCCAGCGAACGCAGGCAGCGCGAGACCGCCGTCACCCTCCAGCGCTCCCTCCTCCCCCAGGAGCTCGAGGAGCCCGACGACCTGCGCATCGCCGCCACCTACCATCCCGGCGGCACCGAGGCCGCCGTCGGCGGCGACTGGTACGACGTGATCACCCTGGGCGGTGGCCGCACCGCCCTGGTCATCGGCGACGTGATGGGCAGAGGAGTGCGGGCGGCCGCCGTCATGGGGCAGCTCCGCACGGCCGTACGGGCCTACGCGCGGCTCGACCTCCCGCCGCACGAGGTCCTCCAGCTGCTCGACGGCCTCGCCATGGAGATCGACGCCAACCAGATCGCCACCTGCACGTACGCCATCCACGACCCCAACGAGGGCCGTCTGGTGTACGCCTCCGCCGGCCACCTGCCCCTTCTGGTCCGCGACGAGAACGGCACCGTCCGGCGCGCCGACGAACCGACCGGCCCCCCGCTCGGCACCGGCGGCTGGATGCACTCCTCAGGCTCCGTCCCCCTCGGCCCCGGCTCCACCGCCGTCCTCTACACGGACGGCCTGGTCGAGCGGAGGAACGAGGACCTGGACGAGGGCATCGCCGCCCTGGAGCGCGCCCTGGCCGGAGCCACCGGCACCCCTCAGGTGGTCTGCGACCGCCTGGTCCGCTCGGCCGGGGTGACCCCGGACCACGACGACGACGTCGCGGTCCTGGTCCTCCAGCACCCCGCCCGCAAGGGAGCGGAGAGCGAACTCTTCCGCAACGCCGCGCTGGAGCTGCTCGGCGGAGTCGAGGCGGCGCCCCGCGCGCGTGCCTTCGCCTCGGGAGTGCTGACGAGCTGGCGCTTCCCCACCGAACTGCACGACCTGGGCGTCCTGGCCGCCAGCGAACTGGTCGCCAACTCCCTCCAGCACGGCACACCACCCATGCGGCTGCGGCTGCGCCGCACCGACCGCCGCCTGATCATCGAGGTCACCGACGGCGACGACCACCTGCCCCGGCGCCGCCGCGCGGAGCCCGGCGACGAGTCCGGCCGGGGCATCGCCATGGTCGCCACGATCGCCTCCGGCTGGGGCAGCCGGCGCACCCCGGGCGGCGGCAAGGCGGTCTGGTGCGAGTTCCTCCTGCCGAAGACCGCCGGCTCCTAGCGGCGGTCCGGGAGCCGGCGAGGATCAGGCGTGCGCCGGGGCCTGACCCGCTGCCGCGCCGCTGTGTGCCACGACCCGGCTCCGCGCCGCCGACGGATGGTTCTGCGCCTCGGTGAGCTGCCGCCCCAGCCGCACCGCCAGAACGGTGATGCCGAGCGAGAACAGCAGGAAGACGACGATGTACGGCGCGTGCAGCGACGCGCCCATCGGTCCGCCCACCGCGGGACCCACGGCCAGCGCGAGCTGCTTCACCAGGGCGAACGCCGAGTTGTACTGACCGGCCATGCCGGTCGGCGCGAGATCGGCGACCAGCGGTGCGAGCGTCGGCGACAGCAGCGCCTCCCCGAGCCCGAACAGCGCGTACGTGGAGATGAAGGCGGCCGTCGCCATCGCCTGGCTGCCTTCGCCCAGACCGGCGTAACCGGCCACGGCCCACGCCACGGCCCAGATCAGCCCCACGGACGCGATCACCCGCGAGCGCCTGCGCCGCTCCACGAACCGCAGCACCGCGAACTGCGCGACCACGATCACCAGCGTGTTCGCCGCCAGCGCCGTCCCCAGCGCGGAGGTGGAGATCCCGGCCGCCTCGACGCCGTACGCGCTCAGCCCCGACTCGAACTGCCCGTAGCAGGCGAAGAACAGGACGAAGCCCAGCACGCAGAGCTGCACCATGGCCCGGTTGCCCAGCAGCTGCTTCCAGCTCGCGCCGGCCGACTGCTGCGGCGCGTCCGTGAGGCGCGGCGCCCGCGGCATCCGCACCGTCGCCATCACCACGACCAGCAGCAGGAACATCGCCGCCTCGATCGAGAAGAGGAGAGTGAACGAGCCTGCTTCCGTCGGGTCCACCAGGTGACCTCCGATGAGCCCGCCGACACCGAGCCCGAGGTTCTGCAGGAAGAACTGCATGGCGAACGCACGGGACCGGGTCTCCGTGGTGGAGCAGTCCACGATCATCGTCGCGAGCGCCGGCTGCATCACCGCCTGCCCGGCACCGAGCGCCGACGCCGACAGCAGCACGGTCGCCTCGCTGTTCGACAGACCCAGGCTCAACGCGCCGACGGCGGCCGTGACCAGGGCGACGAGCAGGACCGGCAGCGGACCCCGCCGGACGATGGCCCGCCCGGCGAACGGCAGCACGATCAGCGCGGCCACGGCGAAGACGGCGAGCACCAGCCCCGCCGTCATGGCCCCCAGCCCTCGCACCTGCGCCACATAGACGTACAGATACGGAACCGTGAAGCCCAGCCCGAACGCACTGAGCGCGTTGCCCACGTGGATCCGGCGCATCGCCGCGCCCATCGCCCTGGTCACGTTCACCTCACTTACTAGTTAGACCTGAAGACTTAGAACCTAAAGTTCGAGGCTAAAGAGTACACAGTGAAGGACTTCAAGGCAAAGAGCGGGCGTGCCATACTGCGGGGCATGGGCGACACCTCCGGCATCGGCGAGCCGACACTCGAAGAGCAGATCGCCGCCTACCAGCGCGAGTTCCAGGACCTCGACCCCCAGGTCGAGAAGATCGTCAACGCACTGTCACGGCTGAACCGGCGGATGAACGTCGCCTACGGCCGGCAGACCGCCGAACTCGGCATCACCAACGCCGACTGGGAGGTCCTGAAGGCGCTCGTCCTGTCCGGCGCCCCATACCGCATGGGCCCCAGTGACCTCGCCAAGCGCCTCGGTCTGACCCCGGCGGCCATGACCCACCGGATCGACCGCATGGTCGCCGAGGGCCTGGTCACCCGGGAGCGGGACGAGGCCAACCGGGTCCGCGTCATCGTGGAGCTCACCCCGGCCGGCCGGGAGAAGTGGCAGGAGGCCATGCGTATGGCCACCGTCTTCGAGAGCGACCTCCTCCAGGACCTCGACCAGGACGAGCGGACAGCACTCGGTGAGGTCCTCACACGACTGCTGCGCAGGGTGGAGGACGCCCAGCCGGACGCCGGCGGCCGCCTCACCGACCTGGACTGAAAGATCTTGACCAGGAGTGGTTGACATCCACCTCGGCGATCCGTAGAGTTCTTCGGGTTGCCACGGAGCCGTAACGGTTCTCCGGCAACACCTCCCGCCGCACCTGCGGCACTCAAAACCCCAGCACGACCTCCCAGCGGGAACGATTTCGGCATGCCTGAATTCGAATTCCCGCCCCCGATTTGGGAAACACGGAGAGAGCCGCTAAGGTTTGAGACGTCGGAACGGCCCAACGGCCGGGAAGGCAAACCCCGCTGACTGGGGGTCAGGTCGAGAAAAAGATCTGATAGAGTCGGAAACGCAAGACCGAAGGGAAGCGCCCGGAGGAAAGCCCGAGAGGGTGAGTACAAAGGAAGCGTCCGTTCCTTGAGA
>NZ_JBVIYR010000002.1:615353-815207 GCF_055592385.1 Streptomyces sp. NPDC041124 | reverse complement strand
CTCCTACCACAACCCCTTTCCCACTCCCCCGGGAAGGTCCCCCAGCCGAACGATGCTCGGGTAGGGCCTTCCGTGCGCCCCCCCCCCCCGGAGCCACCCCGCCCCCTTTCGGACTGTTCGCAACCGGCGGTCTTTCCGACCGTTCCTGACCGCGCACCGCGCACTGTTCACACCCCCGGCGGCCCACTTTCGGTAACTCCTTGCTCATGGGCGGGGTCTGTCTGTCACCCTGTCGGCAGCGATCGAGGTTGTATTCGTACGAACTGCCCGGGGAGCTGCCCATGCGGGCCATTCCGACCCAGCGGGAGACCGCCTCGCGCGCCTCCGGCCCGCGGGGGTGCGCGCGGGTGGAGGCGACCCTGTCCGGGAGTCCCCTCGCGCCCGGTTCCGCGCGGGCGCTGCTGCGCAAGACGCTCACCGAGTGGGCCGAACTCGCCCTGCCCGGCGCGGAGCACCTCACCGGCCGCGTCGGTGACGACGCCACGCTCGTCGCCAGCGAACTGGTCACCAACGCCGTCGTGCACGCCGGCACCGAGGTGCGGCTGACGTACCGGCTGGAGCCGGAGGCCGGCGCCCTGGTCATCGAGGTCACCGACCACCACCCCTCCCGCGCCCCGCGCGACGGCGAGCCGGAACCGCCGTCGGCACGGGACGCCCCCGAGTACGGGCGCGGCCTGCGCCTGGTCGCCGCGCTCTGCGAGTCCTGGGGCATCACCTACCGCCCGGGCACGAAGACCGTGTGGGCGCGGCTGCCCGCCGACCCGGAGTGCGCCGCCGGCGAGCGGACCGACCCGTACGCGGGTGAGCACCCGTACCCGGGGGAGCACGCGCACGTGCACGACCTCAGGGTCGCGGAGACCCTCGCCCCCGACGCCCTGGACCCGTTCGCCGCCCGGCCCGCCCCCGGCCACCGGGAGGGGCCGGGCGGCCGTGACACCTGGCTGGCGGGCTCGTACGGCGACGACTGGCTCGCCCGCCGCGACGGACGGGACGGCACCTGGCTCGGGCGCGGCGCCCTGTCCTTCCTCGCCGAGGCCTCCGACCTGCTCGCCGGCCAGCTGGACGAGGACCTGGTCGCCTCCCTCACCGGCCAGCTGATCGTGCCGCGGCTGGCCGACTGGTGCGCGGTGTGGCTGGAGGACGAGGCCACCGGGCACGGCGGCTGGAGCGACGGCGCCCGCGCGGCCGGCGGCCCCCGCCTCGCCCGCGTCTGGCACGCCGGCGAGAACCGCATCGAGGCGCTCAGCCACGCCCTGGAACGACACCCGCCCGATCCGGGCGACCCGCTGCGCCCCGGGCCCGTGCGCTACCCGTGGCCGGACGGGGCCGCCCTGGACGACGCTCCGGGCCGCGGAGCCGCCCTCGCCTACCGGCTCGTCGCCGGCGGCCGGCCGCTCGGCACCCTGGTGATCGGACGGGGCGGGATCGACCGGTTCCCCGACGAGGTCACCGGGCTGGTCGAGGACCTCGGGCGACGGGTCGCGCTCGCCATCGGCGCCGCCCGGCAGTACTCACGCCAGGCCACCATCAGCGCCGTGCTCCAGCGCGGACTGCTGCCCGGCGCCGTCGCCGAGATCCCCGGCGTCCGCAGCGCCCTCGTCTACGAACCCTGCGACAAGGGCGGACCGAGCGGCGACTTCTACGACCTCTTCCCGGCCGGCCGGGGCCGCTGGTGCTTCGCCGTCGGCGACGTCCAGGGAAAGGGTCCCGAGGCCGCCGTCGTCATCGGGCTCGCCCGGCCCTGGCTGCGGCTGCTGGCCCGTGAGGGCTACCGCGTCGCCGACGTCCTGGACCGCCTCAACCAGCTCCTCCTCGACGACGCCACGGAGGCCGCCGACGCCGCCGCCCGGGCCCTGGTGGCCGCCGGAGCCCGCCCGACGGTGCCCGGCGACGGCCCCCAGACCCGTTTCCTCTCCCTCCTCTACGGCGAACTCGTCCCCTTCGCGGGCGGCGTCCGCTGCACCCTCGCCTCCGCCGGGCACCCCCTGCCCCTGCTGCTCGACCCCGAGGGCTCCGTCCGTACCGTGGCCCGGCCGCAGACCCTCCTCGGAGTCGTCGAGGACGCCACGTACACCAGCGAGACCTTCGACCTGTACTCCGGCGACACCCTCCTCTGCGTCACCGACGGAGTCACCGAGCGGCGCTCCGGCCCCCACCAGTTCGACGACGGGGACGGACTCGCCACGGCCCTCGCCGGGTGCGCGGGGATGGACGCCGGGCCGATAGCGGAACGGATCACCCGGCTCGTGCACGAGTTCGGGGTCCGTCCGCCCGCCGACGATCTCGCCCTCCTGGTGCTGCAGGCCGAGTGAGGCGGCGGGTGCGGGACAATGGGGCACATGCCTTCCGCACTCCCCGACGGCGAGCCCGTCCCCGCCGACGGCGCGCTGCCCGCGTCCGCGCTCGCCGGGGCCACAGGCCGCCCCCTCGGCTTCTACCTGCACGTCCCGTACTGCGCGACCCGCTGCGGCTACTGCGACTTCAACACCTACACCGCGACCGAGCTGCGCGGCAGCGGCGGAGTGCTGGCCTCCCGCGACAACTACGCCGACACGCTGATCGACGAGGTCCGCCTGGCGCGGAAGGTGCTGGGTGACGACCCGCGCGAGGTCCGCACGGTGTTCGTCGGGGGCGGTACGCCGACGCTGCTGGCCGCCGGCGACCTCGTACGCATGCTGGGGGCGGTCCGGGAGGAGTTCGGGCTGGCGGCGGACGCCGAGGTGACCACGGAGGCGAACCCGGAGTCGGTCGACCCGGCGTACCTCGCGGTGCTGCGGGAGGGCGGCTTCAACCGGATCTCCTTCGGCATGCAGAGCGCCCGCCAGCACGTGCTGAAGGTCCTCGACCGCACGCACACCCCCGGCCGCCCCGAGCGTTGCGTCGCGGAGGCCCGCGCGGCCGGTTTCGAGCACGTCAACCTCGACCTGATCTACGGCACGCCGGGGGAGTCCGACGACGACTGGCGGGCTTCCCTGGAGGCGGCGATCGGCGCCGGCCCCGACCACGTCTCGGCGTACGCGCTGATCGTCGAGGAGGGCACGCAGCTCGCCCGCCGCATCCGGCGCGGCGAGGTGCCGATGACCGACGACGACGTCCACGCGGACCGGTACCTGATCGCCGAGGAGATGCTGTCGGGGGCGGGCTTCGACTGGTACGAGGTGTCCAACTGGGCGACCTCCGGGGCGGGACGCTGCCTGCACAACGAGCTGTACTGGCGCGGGGCCGACTGGTGGGGCGCGGGGCCCGGCGCCCACTCGCACGTGGGCGGGGTGCGGTGGTGGAACGTCAAGCACCCGGGTGCGTACGCGGCGGCGCTGGCGCGGGGGCGGTCGCCGGGGGCGGGGCGTGAGGTCCTGTCGGACGAGGACCGGCGGGTGGAGCGGATCCTTCTCGAGCTGCGGCTGGAGGAGGGGGTTCCGCTCTCCCTCCTCCGTGCGGAGGGCCGTGCGGCTGCGGGCCGGGCCCTGACGGACGGGCTCCTTCAGCGGGGCCCCTACGACGAGGGCCGCGCGGTCCTCACCCTGCGCGGGAGGCTGCTCGCGGACGCGGTGGTGCGGGACCTGGTCGACTGACCTGCTCTCGCCCCCGCCGCCCCTTCCCGTCCCGAACCTGGGGCTCCGCCCCAGACCCCGCTCCTCAAACGCCGGAGGGGCTGAATCAGCCCCTCCGGCGTTTGAGGAGCGGGGGTCCGGGGGCAGCGCCCCCGGGGGACGGGACTGGGAAGGGGCGGCGGGGGCGGAAAACCGTGCTCGTCAGGACGGTGGGGCCGTGACGAAGTCGATCAGTTCCTCCACGCGGCCCAGCAGCTGCGGCTCCAGGTCCTTGTAGGAGTGCACGGAGCCGAGGATCCGCCGCCACGCCTCCCCGGTGTTCGCCACCCGCCACCCCAGCGCCGCGCACACCCCCGTCTTCCAGTCCTGCCCCCGCGGCACCCGCGGCCACGCCTCGATACCGACCGACGACGGCTTCACGGCCTCCCACACGTCGATGTACGGGTGGCCCACCACCAGCGCGTGCTCACTCGTCACCGCCTCCGCGATGCGCCACTCCTTCGACCCCGGGACCAGGTGGTCGACCAGGACCCCGAGGCGGGCGTCGGGCCCCGGCGCGAAGCCCTCCACGATCGACGGCAGGTCGTCGACCCCTTCCAGGTACTCGACGACCACCCCTTCGATGCGCAGGTCGTCGCCCCACACCTTCTCCACCAGCTCCGCGTCGTGCCGCCCCTCGACGTAGATGCGCCCCGCGCGGGCCACCCGCGCCCGGGCGCCGGGGACGGCCACCGAACCGGACGCCGTACGGGCGGGCCGCCGGGGGCCGGCGGCCGGCCGCACCAGCGTCACCACCCGCCCCTCCAGCAGGAACCCGCGCGGCTCCAGCGGGAACACCCGGTGGGTGCCGAAGCGGTCCTCCAGCGTCACCGTGCCCGCCTCGCAGCGGATCACCGCGCCGCAGAAACCGGTGCCGGGCTCTTCCACCACCAGGCCGGGCTCGGCCGCGACCTCGGGCACGGGCTGCGGTTTCTTCCACGGAGGGGTCAGATCGGCGGAGTACTGGCGCATTCTGACGACGATACGAGGATCGCGCACCCGATGATCAGTCCGACACGCCGACACGGGCCGCCAGGGCGTCGCGCTGCGCCCGCACGAACCCCGCGTCCACGACCGCGCCGTGTCCGGGGACGTACACGGCGTCCTCGCCGCCCAGCGCCAGCAGCCGGTCCAGCGCGGCCGGCCACCGGGACGGCACGGCGTCGGGGCCGGCCTGCGGCTCGCCCGACTCCTCGACCAGGTCCCCGCAGAACACCACCTCCGGGTCACCGGGGACCAGCACCACGAGGTCGTGGGCGGTGTGCCCGGGCCCCACGTTCGCCAGCAGCACCTGCCGGCCGCCGTCCAGGCCCAGGTCGAGCGTCCACTCCCCGGACACCGGGTGCCGAGGCGGGACCAGCGCGTCCGCCGCCTCGGCCGCCGCCCGCGGGTCCAGCCCCCACCGCACCGCGTCCGCGCGCAGCTCCTCCCGCCCCCGCGCCGTCAGCACGGTCTCCATGCCCACCGCCCCGAACACCTCCGCCCCCGCGAACGCGGCCGCCCCGAGGACGTGGTCGAAGTGCGGATGGGTGAGCGCGAGATGCGTCACACGGCGGCCGGTGAGCGCCCGCGCCTCGGCCCGCAACCGCGCGCCCTCGCCCAGACTCGAGCCCGCGTCGACGAGCAGTACGCCGTCCGCCCCCACCACGAGGCCCGCCGTGCAGTCCCATCCCGGCAGCCGGCACCGCCCCACCCCGGGCGCCAGTTGCTCCCATCCCGACTCTTCCCAAGTCACGGTCATGACGGGACGCTATCGGGGACGACGCCGCCCGGCGCGACGGCGCGGGACCGGCCTTGCCCGGGGTGTACCCCCCGGCCGTACACTGGGCCGGGGAAGTCTGGCACTCGCGTGCGAAGAGTGCCAGAGCCGTTACCGGGCGGAAGGCTACTGGAGGTGCGCGATGCTCAGTGAACGCAGACTCCAGGTGCTGCGCGCCATCGTCCAGGACTACGTGGGCACCGAGGAGCCCGTCGGCTCCAAGGCGCTCACCGAGCGGCACAACCTCGGCGTCTCCCCGGCCACCGTGCGCAACGACATGGCGGCCCTGGAGGACGAGGGCTTCATCGCCCAGCCGCACACCAGCGCCGGGCGCATCCCCACCGACAAGGGCTACCGGCTGTTCGTCGACAAGCTCGCCGGTGTGAAGCCGATGACCGCCCCCGAGCGGCGCGCCATCCAGAACTTCCTCGAGGGCGCCGTCGACCTCGACGACGTGGTGGCCAGGACCGTACGGCTGCTCGCGCAGCTCACCCGGCAGGTCGCCGTCGTGCAGTACCCGTCGCTGACCCGCTCGACGGTGCGGCACGTGGAACTGCTGTCGCTGGCGCCCGCGCGGCTGATGCTGGTGCTGATCACGGACACCGGCCGGGTCGAGCAGCGCATGGTCGACTGCCCGGCGCCGTTCGGTGAGACGTCCCTCGCGGACCTGCGGGCGCGGCTCAACAGCCGGGTCGCGGGCCGCCGGTTCACGGATGTGCCGAGTCTGGTGGAAGACCTGCCGGAGGCCTTCGAGGCCGAGGACCGCGGTACGGTCTCGACGGTGCTCTCCACTCTCCTGGAGACGCTCGTCGAGGAGAACGAGGAGCGGCTGATGATCGGCGGAACCGCCAATCTCACCCGTTTCGGACATGACTTCCCCCTGGTGATCCGGCCCGTCCTGGAGGCGCTCGAGGAGCAGGTCGTGCTCCTCAAGCTGCTCGGCGAGGCGAAGGATCCGGGCGTGACCGTCCGTATCGGTCACGAGAACGCCCACGAAGGACTCAACTCCACGTCCGTCGTGTCGGTCGGCTACGGTTCGGGCGGCGAGACTGTCGCCAAGCTCGGTGTGGTCGGCCCGACCCGCATGGATTACCCCGGAACGATGGGAGCGGTACGCGCAGTGGCACGGTACGTCGGACAGATCCTGGCGGAGTCGTAGTGGCCACGGACTACTACGCCGTACTCGGCGTGCGCCGCGACGCGTCGCAGGAGGAGATCAAGAAGGCCTTCCGGCGGCTCGCCCGCGAGCTGCATCCGGACGTCAACCCCGATCCGAAGACCCAGGAGCGGTTCAAGGAGATCAACGCCGCCTACGAGGTGCTGTCGGACCCGCAGAAGAAGCAGGTCTACGACCTCGGCGGCGACCCGCTCTCGGGGGCCGGCGGTGGCGGCGCGGGCGGCTTCGGGGCCGGCGGCTTCGGCAACTTCTCCGACATCATGGACGCGTTCTTCGGCACGGCGTCGCAGCGCGGACCGCGCTCGCGCACCCGCCGGGGCCAGGACGCGATGATCCGCATCGAGGTCGAGCTCGACGAGGCCGCGTTCGGCACGACCAAGGACATCCAGGTCGACACGGCGATCGTCTGCACCACCTGCAGCGGTGAGGGCGCGGCCCCGGGCACCACCGCGCAGACCTGTGACATGTGCCGCGGCCGCGGTGAGGTCTCGCAGGTCACCCGGTCCTTCCTGGGCCAGGTCATGACGTCCCGCCCCTGCCCGCAGTGCCAGGGCTTCGGCACCGTGGTCCCGACCCCGTGCCCGGAGTGCGCGGGCGACGGCAGGGTCCGCTCCCGGCGCACCCTCACCGTCAAGATCCCGGCCGGTGTCGACAACGGCACCCGGATCCAGCTGGCGGGCGAGGGCGAGGTCGGCCCCGGCGGCGGCCCCGCCGGCGACCTGTACGTCGAGATCAACGAGCTCCCGCACGCGCAGTTCCAGCGGCGCGGCGACGACCTGCACTGCACGGTCACCCTCCCGATGACCGCGGCGGCCCTCGGCACCAAGGTGCCGCTGGAGACGCTGGACGGCATGGAGGAGGTCGACATCCGGCCCGGCACCCAGTCCGGGCAGTCGATCCCGCTCCACGGCCGGGGCGTCACCCACCTGCGCGGCGGCGGGCGGGGCGACCTCATCGTCCACGTCGAGGTCCAGACCCCGACCAAGCTCGACCCCGAGCAGGAGCGTCTGCTGCGGGAGCTGGCCAAACTCCGCGGCGAGGAACGGCCCCAGGGCCAGTTCCAGCCGGGGCAGCAGGGGCTGTTCTCGCGGCTCAAGGACGCGTTCAACGGGCGCTGAGGAGCGCCTTCCGCGGGAGCCGGCACCCCTTCGGCGGGAGCCGGCACCCCGCCCCCCGCCCCGGCGAAAAGTGGCTTATGCCAAGGGGAAGGGCGGATTCGGAGTCGGTCGGGGGACGTGACACCATGCGGTCATGTCCTCCGTACCCACCGATCTCTTCCCGCACCCGATCGTGCAGGCGCCGATGGCGGGCGGTGTCGCCGTTCCTCCGCTGGCCGCCGCCGTGTCCGAGGCGGGCGGACTCGGTTTCCTGGCCGCCGGGTACAAGACCGCGGACGGGATGTACCAGGAGATCAAGCAACTGCGGGGACTGACGTCCAAGCCGTTCGGCGTGAACCTCTTCCTGCCCCAGCCGGAGACGCCCGACCCCGCCGCCGTCGGTGTCTACGCCCACCAGCTGGCCGGTGAGGCCTCCTGGTACGCCACGGAGCTCGGCGACCACGACAGCGGCCGCGACGACGGCTACGAAGCCAAGCTCGCCGTGCTGCTGGACAACCCGGTACCGGTCGTGTCGTTCCACTTCGGCGTGCCGAGCCGCGAGGTACTGGACGCCCTGCGCCGGGCCGGCACCTTCACCCTGGTCACCGCCACGACGGCGGACGAGGCCAGGGCCGTGGAGCGGGCCGGCGCGGACGCGGTGATCGCCCAGGGCGTCGAGGCCGGCGGCCACCAGGGCACCCACCAGGACGACCCGGAGGCGGACGGCTCCGGAGTCGGACTGCTGTCCCTCGTCGCCCAGGTACGCGAAGCGGTCGGCATCCCCGTCGTCGCCGCCGGCGGCATCATGCGCGGCGGTCAGATCGCCGCCGTCCTCGCGGCCGGCGCCGCCGCGGCACAGCTCGGCACGGCCTTCGTCGCCGCCCACGAGTCCGGCGCGCACGCCGTGCACAAGCAGGCCCTCACCAGCCCCCTGTACGTCCGCACCGAGCTGACCCGGGCCTTCTCCGGCCGACCGGCCCGCGCCCTGGTCAACCGCTTCCTGCGCGAGCACGGCCCGTACGCGCCCGCCGCCTACCCGGACGTGCACCATCTCACCGCGCCGCTGCGCAAGGCCGCCGCGAAGACCGGTGACGCGCAGGGCATGGCGTTGTGGGCGGGGCAGGGCCACCGGATGGCCCGCGAGCTGCCCGCCGGGCGGCTGGTGGAGGTGCTGGCCGCCGAACTCGCCTCCGCCCGGACAGCGTTGTCGGCGGGAGGTGCCCGATGACCGCGCCGGTGTTCGTCGTCGACCGGTTCGACACGGACTCGGGTGACCGCCGCTACGTGCTCGACGGGCCCGAGGGGCGGCACGCCGTCTCCGTGAAGCGGCTGCGCTCCGGTGAGGGCGTCGTCCTCACCGACGGGGCCGGCCGCTGGGCCGAGGGCGAGGTGGAGGCCACCGAGGGCAAGGACCGGCTGATCGTGCGGCTCGGCCGGCTCGTGGAGGAGCCCGAGGAGTCCCCCCGGCTGACGGTGGTCCAGGCCCTGCCCAAGGGGGACCGCGGAGAGGTGGCCGTGGAGACGATGACCGAGGTCGGCGTCGACGCGATCGTGCCGTGGGCGGCTTCCCGGTGCATCACGCAGTGGAAGGGCGAGCGGGGCCTGAAGGCCCTCGGCAAGTGGCGGGCGACGGCCAGGGAGGCGGGGAAGCAGTCCCGCCGGGTGCGCTTCCCCGGCGTCGCGGACGCGGCGACGAGCAAGCAGGTTGCGTCACTTCTCGCCGAAGCGGAGTTCGCGGCCGTGCTGCACGAGAGCGGTACGGAGGCGCTCGCGACCGCCGAACTGCCCGCGTCCGGTGACATCGTGCTGGTCGTCGGGCCCGAAGGCGGGGTGTCGCCCGAGGAGTTGGCGCTCTTCGCGCGGGTCGGCGCGAAGCCCTACCGGCTGGGCCGCAGTGTCCTGCGTACCTCCACCGCCGGCACGGCCGCCGCGGCGCTGTTGCTCGGGCGCACCGGCCGCTGGTCCTGACCGGGGTCCCCCGCCCCCGCCGCCCCTTCCCGTCCCTGGGGGCTTCGCCCCCAGACCCCCTTTCGGCCCTGAACGGGCCTCGGCCTCACACGCCGGACGGGCTGACCGGCCCTCCGGTGTCCGAAGGGCCGGGGGCGCGAGGAGTATGTGGCCGTATGCGCTCTACCGTCCCACCGGTGGCGGTGGCAGGCTGCCGTGCATGGGGGCGTTCAAGAGGTTTCCGCGCATCGCACTCGCCGTGGGCTTCGCCGTGGCCGCCGTCGGCGGGCTCACCGCCTGCGAGGGCGGCGGCGGACTCGGCTCCGCGGCCGTCGCGTTCACGACCGACCAGGCCGTGACCGACGAGCTCAACCGCAGGAAGGCCGACGTCCGTTGGCTCACCTGCACCGCGTCCTTCGGGGACCGGAAGGGTTCGACGCCGTCGGCGAAGGAGAACACCGTCGCCACCGTCGACTGCGAGGGCGAGACCCAGGACGGCAAGGAGATCACCGTCACCGGCAGGATCACCCACGCCGTCAACGGCGCCTGCGTACGCGGGAACATCACCGCGAAGGTGGACGGGAAGCAGGTGTTCCGCGTCGACGGCCTGGGTGACTGCGATGACAAGAGCCCGCCCCGCGTGGGCGAACCGACCGGCCGCGGGCCGGACCCGACCGTCACGGTGACCGTCACGACCACCGTGTGGTGCGACCAGTACCCGTCCTGTCGCCCCGTCGAGGGCAAGTGATCGGAACCCCTGTCCAGGAGCGCCCCGGCCTGCATAGGGTGATCGGGTGACACAGTCCGCATCGGTCGCATCCGCCGCTTACCTCCGGTTCCCGCATCTGCACGGCGAGTTGGTCGCCTTCACCGCCGAGGACGACGTGTGGCTCGCCCCGCTCGACGGAGGCCGCGCCTGGCGGGTCAGCGCCGACAACGTGCCGGTGAACCATCCGCGCATCTCGCCCGACGGCACCACCGTCGCCTGGACCTCCACCCGCGACGGCGCACCCGAGGTGCACGTCGCGCCCGTGGACGGAGGACGCGCCCGCCGCCTGACCCACTGGGGCAACGCCAGGACCCAGGTGCGCGGCTGGACCCCCGACGGCCGGGTCCTCGCGGTCAGCGCCCACGGCCAGGCCGGCCTGCGCCGCAGCTGGGCCCGCGCCGTCCCTCTCGACGGCGGCCCGGCCGCCACCCTGCCGTACGGGCCCGTCGGCGACGTCGCCCGGGGCCCGCACACCGTGCTGCTGTCCGCGCCGATGGGCCGCGAGGCCGCCTGGTGGAAGCGCTACCGGGGCGGCACCGCGGGCAAGTTGTGGATCGACCGCGAGGGCGACGGCGAGTTCGTCCGGCTGCACGAGGACCTCGACGGGAACATCGAGTACCCGGTGTGGGCGGGGGACCGTGTCGCGTTCCTCTCCGACCACGAGGGCACCGGCGCCCTGTACTCCTCCCTGGCCGACGGCTCGGACCTCAGGCGCCACACGCCCCTCGACGGTTTCTACGCCCGGCACGCCGCCACCGACGGCACCCGGGTCGTCTACTCCAGCGCCGGTGAGCTGTGGATCCTGGACGACCTGGACGGGGCCGAGCCGCGCCGGCTCCAGCTCGGGCCCGGCGGACAGCGCGTGGACCTCCAGCCGTTCCCGGTGAACGCGGCCCGCTGGTTCGGCTCCGCCTCCCCCGACCACACCGCGCGCGGCAGCGCCGTCTGCGTGCGCGGCACCGTCCACTGGGTCACCCACCGCTCCGGTCCCGCCCGCGCGCTCGCCGCGACACCGGGCGTACGGGCCCGCCGCCCGCGCACGTTCCGCGCCGACGGCGAGGAATGGGTGGTGTGGGTGACCGACGCCGAGGGCGAAGACGCCCTGGAGTTCGCCCCCGCCACCGGTCTCGCCCCCGGTGCCACCCCCCGCCGCATCGCCGCCGGACAGCTGGGCCGGGTCGTGGAGCTGGCCATGGCGCCCGACGGCAGCCGTGCCGCGGTCGCCTCGCACGACGGCCGCCTCCTCCTCGTCGAGCGCGAGACCGGCGAGGTCCGCGAGGTCGACCGCAGCGAGGACGGCGACGTCTCCGGGCTCGTCTTCTCACCCGACTCCGCCTGGCTCGCCTGGTCCCACCCCGGCCCGCGCCCGCTCAGCCAGCTCCGCCTCGCCAACACCACCGACCTGTCGGTCACCGAGGCGACCCCGCTGCGCTTCCAGGACTACGCGCCGGCCTTCACCCTCGACGGCAAGCACCTGGCGTTCCTGTCGAGCCGCTCCTTCGACCCGGTCTACGACGAGCACGTCTTCGACCTGGCCTTCGTCGAGGGCGTACGGCCGTACCTGATCACCCTCGCGGCGACCACCCCGTCGCCGTTCGGGCCGCAGCGGCACGGCCGGCCCTTCGAGACACCGGACCGGGACGAGACGCCCGACAGCGAGGGCACCCCCGCCACCCGCATCGACCTCGACGGTCTCGCCGACCGCATCGTGCCGTTCCCGGTCGAGGCCGCCCGCTACACCGGCCTGTGCGCCGCCAAGGACGGGGTGCTGTGGCTGCGGCACCCGGTACGGGGCGTGCTCGGCGCGTCCCGGGCGACGCCCGACGACCCGGACCCCAAGACCGAACTGGAGCGCTACGACCTCGCCCAGCAGCGCCTGGAGCACCTGGCCGTGGACGCCGACCACTTCGAGGTCAGCGGCGACGGCAAGCGGGTGCTGCTGTGGACCGACGGGCGGCTGAAGGTCGTCCCCAGCGACCGGCGTGCCTCCGGGGACGACGACAGTGACACCAACATCACCGTCGACCTCGGGCGGGTCCGCCAGTTCGTCGATCCGGCCGTCGAATGGCGGCAGATGTTCGACGAGAACGGCCGCATCATGCGGGACAACTTCTGGCGCCCCGACATGAACGGTGTGGACTGGGACGGCGTGCTCGACCGGTACCGGCCGGTGCTCGACCGGCTGGCCACGCACGACGACCTGGTCGACCTGCTGTGGGAGGTGCACGGGGAGCTCGGCACCTCGCACGCGTACGTCACTCCGAGCGGCGGGTACGGCGGCGGGGCGCGGCAGGGGCTGCTCGGTGCGGACATCTCCCGTCACGAGGACGGCAGCTGGCGGGTGGACCGGATCCTGCCCGCGGAGACCTCCGACCCTCAGGCCCGCTCGCCGCTCGCCGCGCCGGGCGTCGCCGTACGGGCCGGGGACGCGATCGTCGCCGTCGCCGGGCAGCCGGTCGATCCGGTGACCGGGCCCGCGCCGCTGCTGGTGGGGACGGCCGGCAAGCCCGTGGAGCTGACCGTGTCGCCCGCGGGCGGTGGCGAGCCGCGGCACGCGGTCGTCGTACCGCTCGCCGACGAGGAGCCGCTGCGCTACCACGCCTGGGTCGCCGACCGGCGGGCGTACGTGCTGGAGAAGTCCGGCGGACGGCTGGGGTACATCCACGTGCCGGACATGCAGGCGCCCGGGTGGGCGCAGATCCACCGGGACCTGCGGGTGGAGGTGCTGCGCGAGGGGCTGATCGTCGACGTGCGGGAGAACCGGGGCGGGCACACCTCGCAGCTGGTGGTGGAGAAGCTCGCCCGGCGGATCGTGGGATGGGACCTGCCGCGGGGGATGCGGGCGGAGAGCTATCCGCGGGACGCGCCCCGGGGGCCGGTGGTGGCGGTCGCCAACGAGTTCTCCGGGTCCGACGGGGACATCGTGAACGCGGCGATCCGGGCGCTGGGTATCGGACCGGTGGTCGGTACCCGCACGTGGGGCGGCGTGATCGGCATCGACAGCCGCTACCGGCTGGTCGACGGGACGTCGGTGACCCAGCCCAAGTACGCCTTCTGGCTGGAGGGGTACGGGTGGGGGGTGGAGAACCACGGGGTGGACCCCGACGTGGAGGTGGTGCAGCGGCCGCAGGACCACGCGGCGGGGCGGGACCCGCAGCTGGACGAGGCGGTGCGGCTGGCCCTGGAGGCGCTGGAGTCGACGCCGGCGAAGGTCCCGCCCGCGTTGCCGTGAGACGGGACGGGGCAGGAGTGACGGCGGGGGCGCGGGCGTGGATACCATGCCCGGGTAGGTGATCGTCACGTCGAGGAGGGCGTATGGCTGGGGAGCCTCAGGACGACTGTCTGTTCTGCAAGATCATTGACGGGAGCGTTCCCGCGACGATCGTGCGCGAGACGGACACGACCGTCGCGTTCCGGGACATCAACCCCCAGGCGCCCACGCACGTCCTGGTGATCCCGAAGGCGCACCACAGGGACGCCGCCGCCCTCGCCGCCGAGGCGCCCGGGCTCGCCGCCGACGTGCTGCGCGAGACGCAGGCCGTCGCGGACGAGGAGAAGCTGGAGAGCTACCGCATCGTCTTCAACACCGGCGGCGGCGCCGGACAGACCGTCTGGCACGCGCACGCCCACGTCCTGGGCGGCCGCGGCCTCGCCTGGCCCCCCGGATAGGCAGCCTTGTCCGTACGCGAACTGGTGGTGCTCGGCACCGCGAGCCAGGTCCCCACCCGCCACCGCAACCACAACGGCTACCTGCTGCGCTGGGACGGCGAGGGCATCCTGTTCGACCCCGGCGAGGGCACGCAGCGCCAGATGCTGCGCGCCGGGGTCGCCGCCCACGACCTGAACCGGATCTGCGTCACCCACTTCCACGGTGACCACTGCCTCGGCCTCGCCGGAGTGATCCAGCGGGTCAACCTCGACAAGGTGCCGCACGAGGTCACCGCCCACTACCCGCGCTCCGGGCAGCGTTTCTTCGAGCGCCTGCGGTACGCCACCGCCTACCGGGAGACCGTCGCCCTCACCGAGGCCCCCGTCGACGCCGACGGCCCCCTCGCCCGCACCCCCGGCTACACGCTGGAGGCGCGCAGGCTGTCCCACCCCGTCGAGGCGTACGGGTACCGGCTGGTCGAGCCCGACGGCCGGCGCATGCTGCCCGGCCGGCTGGCCGCGCACGGCATCAAGGGGCCGGACGTCGGCCGTCTCCAGCGCGAGGGCTCGCTGGGCGGGGTCACGCTGGCGGAGGTCAGCGAGGTGCGGCGCGGGCAGCGGTTCGCGTTCGTCATGGACACCCGGCTCTGCGACGGGGTGTACGCGCTCGCCGAGGGCTGCGACATGCTCGTCATCGAGTCGACGTTCCTCGACGAGGACGAGGCCCTCGCCGTCGAGTTCGGCCACCTGACCGCCGGGCAGGCGGCCCGGGTGGCGCGGGAGGCGGGCGTGCGGCACCTCGTCCTCACCCACTTCAGCCAGCGCTACACCGACCCGGAGGAGTTCGAGCGGCAGGCGCGGGCGGCCGGGTACGAGGGCGAGCTCACCGTGGCACGCGATCTTGACCGGGTGGCACTTCCGAAGCGTCGGTGACACGGCCGTACGATTGATTGATGCCCGTACCGAAAGCCGAACTTCACCTTCACATCGAAGGCACGCTGGAACCCGAGCTCGCCTTCGCCCTCGCCGCGCGCAACGGCCTCGAGCTGCCCTACGCCGACACCGACGCGCTCCGCGAGGCGTACCGCTTCCAGGACCTGCAGTCCTTCCTGAACCTGTACTACGCGCTCATGGCGGTGCTGCGCACCGAGCGGGACTTCGAGGACCTCGCCGACGCCTACCTGGCCCGCGCCGCCGCGCAGGGCGTGCGGCACGCGGAGATCTTCTTCGACCCGCAGGCGCACCTGGTGCGCGGGGTCGGCATGGAGACGGTGGTCGAGGGGCTGTGGCGGGCGCTGGGCAGGAGCGAGGAGACGCACGGGGTCTCCACCCGGCTGATCCTGTGCTTCCTGCGGGACGAGTCCGCGGAGTCGGCCCTGGCCACCCTGGACGCCGCGAAGCCGTACCTGGACCGGATCACCGGTGTCGGGCTCGACTCGGCCGAGGTCGGGCACCCGCCGGTGAAGTTCCGCGAGGTGTACGAGGCCGCCGCCGCGCTGGGGCTGCGGCGTGTGGCGCACGCCGGTGAGGAGGGCCCGCCGGAGTACATCACCGAGGCGCTGGACGTCCTCGGCGTGGAGCGGGTCGACCACGGACTGCGGTGCGTGGAGGACCCGGCGCTGGTGGAGCGGCTGGTGCGCGAGCGGGTCCCGCTGACGCTCTGCCCGCTGTCCAACGTCCGGCTGCGCACGGTCGACACCCTCGCCGACCACCCGCTGCCCGCGATGCTCGACGCGGGGCTGATGTGCACGCTCAACTCCGACGACCCGGCGTACTTCGGCGGGTACGCGGGCGACACCTTCGACGCGGTGCGCGAGACGCTGGGGCTGTCCCCTGAGCGCCTGCGCGAACTGGCCCGCAACTCCTTCCTCGCCTCCTTCCTTGAGGACGACGAGGAGCTGCGGGCGCGGTACCTCGCCGAGGTGGAGGCGTACGACTTCGGCTGACGTCCCGGCGTCCGCGCGGGGGACCGTGCCCCGGGGCGGGCCGGGGGTGCGCGACGGTCACCCCGTGAGGGCGGGGCCGTACCCCCGGACGGACCGCGGCGCCCCCGCGGGTGGCTCAGTCGGCCCCGGGTGCCCGTGTCGCCGCCGCCGTGTCGTAGGCGCGCTGCGCCGGGGCGGGGGTGCCGTCCAGGGGGATCTCCACCACCGGCTGTTCCGGGGCGCCGACCTGCGGCACGGCGGGCGAGGGGGTGCCGGTCGCGGCGGCGACCAGGGCCGCCGGGTGCCCGCCCCGGCGGCGGACCGCGCCAGGCAGCAGCGGACGTCCGCCGGTGTGCAGCGCGACCGCCGTCATCGGCAGCGCGACGAGCAGCAGACCGACCGCCAGCACGGCGCCCATCACCGGGAACCCGGCCTGCGCGGACAGCACGCTGCCGGTCAGCGGGCCCGCCGCGGTGCCGAGCGCGGACGCCGAGCCGACCAGCACGGCCCAGCGACCGCGCGGGTCCAGCGAGGCGGCGAGACCGATCAGGTACGACAGCACCACCGGGTAGATCGTGTTCCAGGCGATCTCGCCCGCCGCGAAGCTGCCCAGCCCGGTCGCCGAGGCGCTGAGCGCGATGCAGCCCGCGATGACGACGGTGCCGCCGCCGATGGGCAGCGCGCGACCGAGCCGCGAGCCGAGCGCGCCCGCGCCGAGGACGCCCAGCAGGCCGGCGCCGAGCGCCACCGCGAAGACGACACCCACGGTGGGTTCGGACAGGTGCGCCTGGCTGACCCCGATGCGTCCGCTGACGCCCCACAGGGCGTTCTGCGCGAGCGACCACAGCAGCATGGCGCCGGCCAGGACCAGTCCCGAACGCCGGTGCGGCAGGCGGGAGGCGGCCGGATCGGGTCCGGTGGGGCGGTGGCCGGAGGTGCCGGTGGGCAGCCGGGCGGTCAGCGGCCACACGGCCAGCGCGGTGAGGGCGATGGCGGCGAGGGTGAGTCCGTGGCCCGGCAGGTGGGGCACCGTCAGGTACACCAGGCCCGCGAGTGCGGAGACGCTGAGCAGGCCGAGCGTGGAGGCCCGGTGCGGGTCCCGTTCGGCGGCGATCCGGGTGGCGGCGACCGTGGTGGCCGTACCGGAGCCGAAGCCGCCGACCACCGCGCCGGCGACGACGGCCGGTACGGCGTCGGTGAGGGTGGCCCCGCCGTAGCCGACGACGGCGAGGACGAGACCCAGCCGGGCCAGGGCCCGCGCCCCCACGCGTTCCACGCGGGAGGCCAGCAGGAATCCGGCGGTGGCGGAGCTCAGCAGCAGCGCGCTGCCGACGGCCCCGGCCTGGGTGGCGGAGAGGTCGAGCCCGCGTTCCAGCCGGCCGACGGTGGTCGGCAGCAGGTAGGGGGCGAGGTACCCGGCCGTAAAAAGGGCGACGAGGGGCCAGGGAGTGGTGCGAGGGGCGAACACGGGCGATCCCAGGGCATGCGGAAGGGACGGTGCGTAAAGCAGGGAAGGGGAGCGACGACCGTCGACCGACAGGAGCGCGCGGGCAATTTGTATCAAGCCGGGGGAGGGCAACGGGAGGACGCCCGATGTGATCTGCGTCACTTAAGGGTTTGATGCCTTCGAAGGGCGGGTACCAGAGTGCGCCCTCACCGTCGAAAAGCCCCGTCACCTGCGGTGACCCCGGCCTCGGTCTCCGGCCGGATCCACCGCCTCGGGTGGCGGTCATGCCCGTGCTCCGCCGGTGGCCGAGCTGTCCGTGGCGCCTACAGGTAAGTGTGCGGCACGCCCGTTCCGGAGCGTCGGCCGACTCCCGGGTGCCCCGGGAGCGGCCGGCCTTCCTCCGCGGGCGGTGGCTCGATGACGACGGCTCGCTGCGGGACCGCGACGACGCGGCGGCGATGCGGGTCCGGCCCGGACCGGGCCACCCCGTCCATGCCGCGCTGGTGACCCGGTGATCCGCCCGGGGGCGCGCCGGGAGTGACGGCCGTCACGTTGTCGGTGGTGTGGTGCACACTGGCCTGATCCGCACCATGTCAGGGAGCGCACCGTGATGGCGTCCACCGGGAAGGCACGCGACGAGGGACCCGACCGCCCGTCCCCGCTCGATCCCCTCGCCGCCCTGCGCACACCCCACGACCCGCCCTGGGACGTGTACCTCACCGGCACGGTCTTCCTCGACATCGTCTTCACCGGGCTGGACTCCGCCCCGGTGCGCGGGACCGAGTCCTGGGCGAGGGGGATGGGATCGAGCCCCGGCGGCGTCGCCAACATGGCCACCGCCCTGGCCCGGCTCGGCCTGCGCACCTCCCTCGCGGCGGCCTTCGGCAGCGACCACTACGGCGAATACTGCTGGGACACGCTGGAACAGGGCGAGGGCATCGACCTCTCCCCGTCGCGCACGGTGCCCGGCTGGCACTCGCCGGTCACCGTCTCCATGGCCTACGAGGGCGAGCGGACGATGGTCTCCCACGGCCACGAACCGCCCCCGGAGGAACCGGCCCCCGACTGCCCGCCGCGCGCCCGCGCGGCCGTCGCCTCCCTCACGCCCGGTCGCGGCGCGCCCTGGATCGCGCAGGCCGCGCGCAAGGGGGCGAGGATCTTCGGCGACGTCGGCTGGGACGACAGCGGGGCCTGGGACCTCGCCCGGCTGACCGACCTGCGGCACTGCGAGGCGTTCCTGCCGAACGCGGACGAGGCCATGCGGTACACCGGCACGGACTGCCCCCGCGCGGCCGCGCGCGCGCTCACCGAGCATGTGCCGGTCGCGGTGGTCACCCTGGGCGCGGAGGGCGCCTACGCGGTGGACCGGCGCACGGGGGAGACGGCTTCGGTGCCGGCCATCGAGGTGGAGGCGCTGGATCCGACGGGGGCGGGGGACGTGTTCGTGGCCGGGTTCGTCACCGGGAGCCTGGCGGGGTGGCCGCTGGCCGACCGGCTCGCCTTCGCCGGGCTCACGGCGGCGCTGTCCGTGCAGGAGTTCGGGGGATCGCTGTCGGCGCCGGGGTGGGCGGAGATCGGGGCGTGGTGGCGCAGGGTGCAGTCGGTCGAGGGGCAGGACCCCTCGGCGCTGCGGCGGTACGCGTTCCTGGCCGACCTGGTGTCGGAGGAACTGGTGCGGCCCTGGCCGCTGCGGCGGGCGGTGCCGACGATCGGTTTCCGCCGGTCGGCCTGACGACCGGGCTCCCACCGCCGTCGCCCGTGAAACGGACGCTAGGCGGTACGAAAAGCCCTACAGGCTTGTCAGTCCTCCGTCGTACCCTGGGAGTCGCGAGGCCGCCCTCCGGTGCGCGGCCGTGACGAGGAGGATCCGCAGGCCTTCAGAGCCGGCCCATGACGCACACACCCACAGATCGCACCCCCGCGCAGGGACAGGCGAAAGTGCAGTTCACCATCCCCGCCCAGCACCCCATGGTGACGGTGCTGGGGTCCGGGGACTCCCTCCTGCGTGTGATCGAGAAGGCCTTCCCGGGGGCCGACATACATGTCCGGGGCAATGAGATCAGCGCGGTCGGTGACGCGGCGGAGGTCGCCCTCATTTCCCGCGTGTTCGACGAGATGATGCTGGTGCTGCGCACCGGGCAGCCGATGACGGAGGACGCAGTGGAACGCTCGATCGCCATGCTCAAGGCGAGCGAGAACGGGGAGAGCGACGGCCAGGAGACCCCGGCCCAGGTGCTCACGCAGAACATCCTGTCCTCGCGCGGCCGCACGATCCGCCCCAAGACGCTCAACCAGAAGCGCTACGTGGACGCGATCGACAAGCACACCATCGTCTTCGGCATCGGCCCCGCCGGCACCGGCAAGACGTACCTGGCCATGGCCAAGGCGGTGCAGGCCCTGCAGTCCAAGCAGGTCAACCGCATCATCCTGACCCGGCCGGCGGTCGAGGCGGGGGAGCGGCTCGGGTTCCTCCCGGGCACGCTCTACGAGAAGATCGACCCGTACCTGCGTCCGCTCTACGACGCGCTGCACGACATGCTCGACCCCGACTCGATCCCCCGGCTGATGGCGGCCGGGACCATCGAGGTCGCGCCCCTGGCGTACATGCGCGGCCGCACGCTGAACGACGCCTTCATCATTCTCGACGAGGCCCAGAACACCAGCCCCGAGCAGATGAAGATGTTCCTCACCCGCCTCGGCTTCGACTCGAAGATCGTGATCACGGGTGACGTGACGCAGGTCGACCTGCCGGACGGCACCAAGTCCGGGCTGCGGCAGGTGCAGGACATCCTGGAGGGCCTGGACGACGTCCACTTCTCCCGGCTGTCGTCCCAGGATGTCGTCCGGCACAAGCTGGTGGGCCGTATCGTCGACGCGTACGAGCAGTACGACAGCACGCACGGCACTCAGAACGGCACCCACAAGGGCGGTCGCGGCAGGTCCGGGCACAAGGGGAAGTAGACCGAGCACCAGATGTCGATCGACGTCAACAACGAGTCCGGAACCGAGGTCGACGAGCAGGCGATCCTCGACATCGCCCGCTACGCGCTCGCCCGCATGCGCATCCACCCGCTCTCCGAGCTCTCGGTGATCGTCGTGGACGCCGGGGCCATGGAGCAGCTGCACATCCAGTGGATGGACCTGCCCGGGCCGACGGACGTCATGTCGTTCCCGATGGACGAGCTGCGGCCGCCGTCCAAGGACGACGACGAGCCCCCGCAGGGGCTGCTCGGCGACATCGTGCTCTGCCCCGAGGTCGCTGCCCGGCAGGGCCAGGACGCGCCCACGCGGCACACCATGGACGAGGAGCTGCAGCTGCTCACCGTCCACGGTGTGCTGCACCTGCTGGGCTACGACCACGAGGAGGCGGACGAGAAGGCCGAGATGTTCGGCCTCCAGGCGGCCATCGTGGACGGCTGGCGCGCGGAGAAGGGCCTGACCGGCCCGTCCCCCGCCCCGACCGTCTCATGAGTCCGGCACTCGTCCTCGGCGCGATCGCCCTCGTCGTCGTCGCCTGGCTGGCCGCCTCCGCGGAGGCCGGCATCGCGCGCGTCTCCAGCTTCCGCGCCGAGGAAGCCGTACGGTCCGGCCGCCGGGGCAGTGCCAAGCTCGCGCAGATCGCCGCCGACCCCACCCGCTACCTCAACGTGGCGCTGCTGGTCCGCGTCGTCTGCGAGATGGCGGCCGCCTCCCTGATCACCTACGGCTGCCTGCGCGAGTTCGACGGGACGGCCGAGGCGCTGCTGATCGCCATCGCGGTCATGGTCCTGGTCTCCTACGTCGCCGTAGGCGTGTCCCCGCGCACCATCGGCCGCCAGCACCCGCTGAACACCGCCACGGCCGCCGCGTACGTGCTGGTGCCGCTCGCCCGGGTCATGGGTCCGATCCCCTCGCTGCTCATCCTCATCGGCAACGCGCTCACCCCCGGCAAGGGCTTCCGGCGCGGTCCCTTCGCCTCCGAGGCGGAGCTGCGCGCGATGGTCGACCTCGCGGAGAAGGAATCACTGATCGAGGACGAGGAGCGCCGCATGGTGCACTCCGTCTTCGAGCTCGGCGACACGCTCGTGCGTGAGGTGATGGTGCCGCGCACCGACCTGGTGGTCATCGAGCGGTACAAGACGATCCGGCAGGCGCTCACCCTCGCCCTGCGCTCCGGGTTCTCCCGCATCCCGGTGACCGGCGAGAGCGAGGACGACATCGTCGGGATCGTCTACCTCAAGGACCTCGCCCGCAAGACGCACATCAGCCGGGACGCCGAGAGCGAACTGGTGTCGACCGCGATGCGCCCCGCGTTCTTCGTGCCCGACACCAAGAACGCCGGTGACCTGCTGCGCGAGATGCAGAAGGAACGCCGGCACGTGGCCGTCGCCGTCGACGAGTACGGCGGCACCGCGGGCATCGTCACCATCGAGGACATCCTCGAGGAGATCGTCGGCGAGATCACCGACGAGTACGACCGGGAGATCGCGCCGGTCGAGGAGCTGGGGGAGGAGCGCTACCGGGTCACCGCCCGCCTCGACATCACCGACCTCGGTGAGCTGTACGGGCTGGAGGAGTACGACGACGAGGACGTGGAGACCGTCGGCGGTCTGCTCGCCAAGCACCTGGGCAGGGTGCCGATCGCGGGTGCCTCGTCCGTGGTCGACCTGCCCGACGGACGTCGGCTGCGGCTGACCGCGGAGGCGTCGGCCGGACGCCGGAACAAGATCGTGACGGTGCTGGTGGAGCCGGTGGGCCCCGCGGACCCGCCGGGCGAGGAGGAGGACGGGCCGGAGTGACCCCGGAACAGCTGCGCGCCCTGTGCCTGTCCTTCAACGCCGCCGTGGAGGACTTCCCCTTCAACCCCGAGACCTCGGTGTTCAAGGTGCGGGGCAAGCTGTTCGCCCTCACGGCTCTGGACGCGCGGCCTCTCACGGTCAACCTCAAGTGCGACCCGGAGGACGCGATCCGGCTCCGCGCCGAACACCCGGACCTGATCTCCCCCGGCTACCACATGAACAAGCGCCACTGGAACACCGTGACGGTCGACGGAACCCTCCCGGACCGCCTGGTCCGGGAGCTGGTGGAGGACTCGTACGACCTGGTCGTGGCCGGTCTGCCGCGGGCGGAGCGGCTGAAGCTCGACCGAGCGTGACCTGCCCCGGGTGTGCACCCGGCGCACACCGGATTGGCCCGACCGGCCCCTCGCCAATGCCAGGACGTGGCGGCAGAATGTACTCACGGTGCGCTACGACGCCACCGCTCCGGGCCGCCTGCCAGGGAAACTCGGAGCGGAAGCGTCTTCCTACAGCGTCCGCCGCTCTCGGCCCCGACCGCTCAGGTCGGGGCTGACTGCTGTCACACGAACGGGAGAACCCATTCGTCGACGATCTTCTGGATCGCGATGAGGAGGTTGATCAGCGGGAGGGCCAGGGCCACCCGCTCTCCCCATGTGCGCTCGACTCGCTCGGGGCGGCGCTCTCCTCCCTGTTCCTGTCGGTCCGACATCGGCCATCGGCTCCTCTCGGCTCCGTCCGTCGCCGTGTCCCGGCGAGCCGCGAACGGGCTGTGTCAGAAGTGGGACCGGTGGTCTTGACGTGCACTCACGATGTCCGCGGCGCGTTCTGATGGCTGATCAACCCCTTGTGTGCGGCGGGCCGTTCGACAAGCGTTACGCTGGACAGCGTAACGCGGCAGGTGCTCATTGGACAGTGCCTGTTGTAAGTCTGCTATGTGAAGCATCTGAAACGACTTGTTCGATGTGCGACATGGCAGATTGCGGAGCGTCCGAATGCGGAGGTGTGTGCGCTGTGGTAAGTCTCTCCTGGGATCGACGTGCACGTGCATCGATCCGATGCGTCCTCCTCGAAAGGTCTCGATGGGTAACATGCATATCTGCTACCTTGCACAATGCTGGATCCGATGGGGGGTGGAGCAGGGATGGTCGTGACGAGTGCGGCATTGCTGCGCCTGCGGCTGCGCACTGAACTGCGCAAGGCCCGCATGACCGCCGGCCTGACGCAGCGTGAGGTTGCCGACCGGATGGAGTGGAGTCCGTCCAAGCTCATCAGGATCGAAGCGGGTGAGGTCGGCATCTCGGTCAACGACCTGCGTCCGCTCGTCGCCGCCTACGGGATCACGGACCGGCGCAAGCTCGAAGAACTGCTGGACATGGCCCGGGGCAGCCGGCGTATGCCGTTCACCGAGTACCGGGACCTGTACAGCAAGGACTTCATGCAGCGCCTCGCGTTGGAGTCGGCGGCCTCCGTCCATCGCCAGTTCGGGGCATCGCTCCTGCCGGGTCTGCTGCAGACCGAGGAGTACATGCGGGCCGTGATCGGCGCCTACGGCAAGGACATGCCCGAGGAGAACGTCGACCGCGTCGTCGAGTCGCGCCTCGCGCGTCAGGAGCTGCTGGACCAGGGGGAGGGGCGGGAGTTCTCCTTCGTCCTGGACGAGTCGGTGGTGCGCCGCGTGACCGGGGGCCGCGGGGTGATGCGGGCTCAGCTGGAGCATCTGGCCGACCTGTCGGCGCGTCCGCACGTCACGATTCAGATCCTGCCGTTCAGCATCGGCGCGCACCCCGGCGTCCAGGGGCCGTTCACGCTGTTCGAGTTCCAGGCCGAGGGGATGGAGGACTCTCTGTTCATCGAGGACTCCCGGGGGCTGACCACCGCCTCGACCTCCCCGGAGGAGACCCGGAAGTACCTGGAGCGTTTCTGGGAGCTGGAGGACATGTCGCTGAAGACTGGCGTCGACGTCGTGCTGCGGCGACTCGCGGAGCGCATCGCGGAGGGAGGCGACGAACTGGAGGCGCTGCTGCAGCAGGCCGTCGCCTGAGCAGACCCGTCGGAGCGGTTTCCCCGCCAACTTGCCGTGCCGGCACGGTAAGTTGGCGGATTTTGTCATGTCCGGGTGCGTGGGTTCTGCACGTAGCATGGGAGGTCTGCCGTGTGATGCACGGCACTGCACGGGGGACGCCCCCGGCTGGGCGGTCCACAACCGGGGTGGAGGTCGAGGGTGAGTCAGGCATGGGCATGGCGCAAGAGCAGTAGATCCGTGGACACGGACGACTGCGTCGAGGTTGCCTCCACCGGTGTCGAGGTCCGCGTCCGGGACTCGAAGCGCCGCTGCGGCGACATCGTCGCCGTCACCCCCGCCGTGTGGGACTCCTTCCTCCGCTCCCTCGCCGACCCCTTGCCCGCGCTCCGCACCGGTTCCTGAGCGGTGTCCGCCCCTCTCGTCGGACGAGCCCCAGGACCCTTCCTTATGCTCGTCCCATGACCGACAGCACCGACCTCACCCCCGAGGACCGCAAGATCGTCACCCTGGCCCGTTCCGTGCGGGCCCGCAACGGGGTGCCCGAGGGGGCCGCCGTACGCGACGAGACCGGGCGGACCTACGCCGCGGGGACCGTGACCCTGGACTCCCTGAAGCTGAGCGCCCTGCAGACCGCGGTGGCGATGGCCGTGGCGTCCGGGGCGACGTCACTGGAGGCGGCCGCCGTGGTGACGGAGGCGGAGACGGCGACGGCCGAGGACCGGGCGGCCGTACGGGACCTCGGCGGGCCCGGCACCCCGGTGCTGCTGGCCGGCCCGGACGGAACGGTGCGGGAGACGCTGACCGCGGGCTGACGCGTCGCCCGCCCCCGGGTGTTACCGCCGGTAAATAGGCCAGATTTCCACCTTGTCGCGCACTGCCTCCCGCGCATCAATGGAAACGCCGGGCCCGGCGAGACGTCGTGGGCGACCGGCGTCGCAGCGGGTCCGGACCCATCTGCCGATCAGTTCTCCGAACAGTTCCCCCGACGGAGTTCCCCACCACACGGAACTCCCCCCCCACACGGAAAGGGAGCCGGAATCCCATGAGAGGCAAGCGATTCGGAACGGGTCTGTCCCTGGCGGCAGGCGCCCTCGCGGTCTGCGGACTCGCCTTCGCCCCCGCCGCGGCGGCCGTCGCCCCCGGGGCGGCGACCGTCAACGCCGACTGCGGAACCTGGGGTGGCGGCGAAGCCACCCTGACGGCGACCCAGAACGGCACGTCCGCCACCGTCACCATCACCACCTCCGCGGTCACGGCGCCCGTCGCCCTCGCCGAGGACTCCCTGGTCTCGGAGCTGAGGATGGTGAAGGCAGGCGGCGGCACCACCGTCTTCAGGGGCACCGAAAACCCGGCCATGGCGGCCGGCGACGCCCTCGAGGTCGGCCCGCTCACCGGCACCGTGGCCTCCGGCGACAGCCTGGAGGCGTTCGGCGGCACCGTGAAGGTGACCGCATTCGGCTTCATCACCATCACCTGTACGGCGACCGGACCCCAGGCGCCGGGCCCGTTCGTCTTCGACTGATCCCACCGGGCACCGGGTGGACGGGCCGGGCACCCCGCGGGCGCCCGGTCCGGCCCCGTTCCGGACGGTGGTGCGGCAGGGCTCCCGGCATCAGGGAGAATGGGCGGCATGAGCGTTCGTACCCAGTCATCCGACCAGCCGGCCGAGGCCGTCCACAGGGCCGGTTTCGCCTGCTTCGTGGGCCGCCCCAACGCGGGCAAGTCCACCCTCACGAACGCTCTGGTCGGGCAGAAGGTGGCGATCACCTCCAACCGGCCGCAGACCACCCGGCACACCGTCCGCGGCATCGTGCACCGCCCGGACGCGCAGCTGATCCTGGTGGACACCCCCGGCCTGCACAAGCCGCGCACCCTCCTGGGCGAGCGGCTGAACGACGTGGTGCGCACCACGTGGGCCGAGGTCGACGTGATCGGCTTCTGCCTCCCCGCGGACCAGAAGATCGGCCCCGGTGACCGCTTCATCGCCAAGGAACTCGCCGGGATCAAGAAGACCCCGAAGGTCGCGATCGTCACCAAGACGGACCTGGTGGACGGCAAGGCCCTGGCCGAACAGCTGATCGCCGTCGACCAGCTCGGCCAGGAGCTGGGCATCACCTGGGCCGAGATCGTCCCGGTGTCGGCGACCGCCAACCAGCAGGTCGACCTGCTGGCCGACCTCCTGATCCCGCTCATGCCTCAGGGCCCCGCCCTCTACCCCGAGGGTGACCTCACCGACGAGCCCGAGCAGGTCATGGTCGCGGAGCTGATCCGCGAGGCGGCCCTGGAAGGCGTCCGCGACGAGCTGCCGCACTCCATCGCCGTGGTCGTCGAGGAGATGCTCCCGCGCGAGGACCGCCCCGCCGACAAGCCCCTCCTCGACATCCACGCCAACCTGTTCATCGAGCGCCCCAGCCAGAAGGGCATCGTCATCGGCCCCAAGGGCAAGCGCCTGAAGGACGTCGGCATCAAGTCCCGCCAGCAGATCGAGGCGCTCCTCGGAACCCCGGTGTTCCTGGACCTCCACGTGAAGGTCGCCAAGGACTGGCAGCGCGACCCCAAGCAGCTGCGGCGCCTCGGTTTCTGACCGGCGTCGCCGCGTTCGCGCGCCTGCCGCTCAGCCGCGCCGCTGCTCCCGCAGCAGGTCCCTGAACCAGCCGTACGACGCCTTCGGGGTCCGCTCCAGCGTGTCGAAGTCGACGTGGACCAGCCCGAAGCGGCGTGCGTAGCCCTCGGCCCACTCGAAGTTGTCCATCAGGGACCACACGAAGTAGCCGCGCACGTCCGCGCCCGCCTCCACCGCCCGGTGCAGCGCGCGGACGTGGCCGTCGAGGTAGGCGATGCGGTCCCGGTCGTCCAGCCCCTCGTACGCGCAGCCGTTCTCCGTGACGACCACCGGAGGCAGGCGGTCGCCGTAGCGGGCGCGGAAGGTGGTGAGGAGCTCCGTCAGCGCCTCCGGGACCACCGGCCAGCCGAAGTCCGTCACCGGATGCCCTTCGATCTCCCGTACGGAGAAGGGAAGTTCGGCCGGCATCCGCACTCCGCCGAAGTCGATCTCCGTGCCCTGCGGGGCGCCCACGCGCGTCGGCGCGTAGTAGTTGATCCCGTACCAGTCCAGCGGCGCCGCGATGACCTCCAGGTCCGCCTCGACGTCGCCCGGCATCAGTTCGCCGATGCCCTCCGGGTAGCGGCCGAGGAGCAGCGGGTCGGCGAACATCCGGTTCAGCAGGGTGTCGTAGAAGCCGGCCGCCGTCCTGTCCGCCTCGTCCTGGGAGGCCGGCCAGGTCGGGGCGTGCGAGTTGGCGATCCCGATGTCGTCCGCGCCCGCCGCCCGCAGCGCGCCCACCGCGAGTCCGTGCGCGAGCAGTTGGTGATGAGCCACCGGCAGCGCGTCGAAGAGCAGTTTCCTGCCGGGCGCGTGCACGCCCAGGGCGTGCCCGAGCAGGGTGTGTTCGGCGGGCTCGTTGAGCGTGATCCACTTTTCCACCCGGTCGCCCAGCCGGCCGGCGACCTCGCTCACGTACTCCGCGAACCGCTCGGCGGTGTCCCGCTCCAGCCAGTCCAGCCCGACCGGCAGATCCCAGTGGAACAGCGTCGGCACCGGCCGTACGCCCGCCGCGCACAGGTCGTCGGCCAGGCGGTCGTAGAAGTCCAGGCCGCCCTTCGCCCGCACCCTCGGCCAGGAGACGGAGAAGCGGTAGGCGTCCACGCCCAGGCCGGCCAGCAGCGCCACGTCCTCGGCGTGCCGGTGGACGTGGTCGCAGGCCACCGCCGCCGTCGAGCCGTCCCGCACCCGCCCCGGCTCCGCCGAGAACACGTCCCACACGGACGGCTCGCGCGCGTCGGCCGCTCCCTCGATCTGGTGCGCCGAGGTCGACACTCCCCACAGGAATCCGTCCGGGAAACGGGGCACCGGGTTCGTCGTCGCCATGGCCCGGATCATCCGCACCGACGGCGGGTCACGTCAACGCCCGTGTTCCGAAGGGTCATCACCCCCAGGTCAGGACGAGGGCGACGAAACCGGGATCAGGTCATGCTCCTTCCTTCAGCACCCTTCTGATCAGCGTGCGCTGCTCCTCCGTGAGCCCGGGATCCGCGCAGTACACCGACCTGCCGTCCACCGTGATCCGGTAGCTGAAACCGTCCGGCACCCCGGCGGGCGGTGTGGCCCGGCCGGCGGCCAGCGCCCGCTCGGCCAGGGCGTGCCACTCCTTGGAGTCGGCCCGTCCCGAGGTGTCCACCTCGGCCCGTCGCTCGATGCCCGCGAACCCGCCCGTGCGTCGTACCTGAATACGCATGGGTCCGTGTCTAGTACGGAACTACAGCGTCCGCACCCCCACCCGCTCCCAGGCCTTGCTCACCGCCTGCAACTCGTCACCGTCCCCGTACCGGGCGCGGGCCGCCTTCACCGTCAGCGTCGCGAAGTCGGTGAAGAGCGCGTCCTGCTCGAGGTCACCGCCGGTGAGCACGTCGTACCAGACCTGCCCTGCCCGCTCCCAGGCGTGCCCGCCGAGGGTGGTGGCCGCCAGGTAGAAGGCGTGGTTCGGGATGCCGGAGTTGATGTGCACGCCGCCGTTGTCCCGGCCGGTGCGGACGTAGTCGTCCATCGTCGCCGGCTGCGGGTCCTTGCCGAGCACGTCGTCGTCGTACGCCGTGCCCGGCTCCTTCATGGAGCGCAGCGCCTTGCCGGTGACGCGCGGGGCGAGCAGCCCGGCGCCGATCAGCCAGTCGGCCTGGTCGGCGGTCTGGCCGAGCGTGTACTGCTTGATGAGCGCTCCGATGACGTCCGAGACCGACTCGTTGAGCGCGCCCGGCTGCCCGTAGTAGGTCAGGTTCGCGGTGTACTGCGTGACGCCGTGGGCCAGTTCGTGGCCGATGACGTCGATGGCGTTGGTGAAGTCGAGAAAGATCTCCCCGTCCCCGTCGCCGAAGACCATCTGCTCGCCGTTCCAGAAGGCGTTGTTGTAGTCCTCGTCGTAGTGCACCGTCGCGTCCAGCGGCAGACCGTGGCCGTCGATGGAGTCGCGGTCGTACGCCTTCAGCAGCAGCTCGAACGTGGCGCCGAGACCGGCGTAGGCGCGGTTGACCGTGGCGTCCTTGCCCGGCGCGTCGCCCTCGCCGCGCACCTTCGTCCCCGGCAGGTCGGTGCCGTGCCGGGCGTCGTACACGGTGCGGTGCGGCTTGCCCGGCTCGGCGTCGGCGAGCAGGGCGACGGCCGGGGCGCCGGCGACCGTGGTCAGATGGCGCCGGGTGCGCTCGAAGGCGTCCCGCTGGATGGTGCGGCGCGCGGGCCCGGAGAGCGCGGGGTCGTCGGCCTGCGCGAGCCGGTCGAGGACGTGCGGCGGGATGATCGTGCAGAAGACGGGCTCGAAGCCCCCGTGGATGGTCATGCCAGGAACCATTGCACTGAGTCACCGGTCTGTCACCAGGCGCAACCATGATGGATGAAATCCGGGGACCCGCCGCCTCCGGTGGACCTCAGGAGTGGTATACGGCACTTTCTGTCCCCTTCATCCCGGCGGTCCCGCATACTGATACGGACCCTCGCACGGCGGGCGACTCGGATAGGCTGCGGAGCATCATGCGTTTCGGGCTGCTCCTCCTTAGCTGCCGCGGCGAGGGCCTGTACTAGAGGCCGACCCCCTCCCCGCGGAGTTCGGCGCTGCGCCGTCGGCCGTCCACCAGGACACCCCGCGGACCTCCGAGGAGCCCACGCATCATGGCAAACCGCCAGCAGCCCAGTTCCATGCCGATCCAGAAGTACGGCCGCTACGAGCAGGTCGACATCCCCGACCGCACCTGGCCGCAGCAGCGGATCACCACCGCCCCCCGCTGGCTCTCCACCGACCTGCGCGACGGCAACCAGGCCCTGATCGACCCCATGTCGCCCGCCCGCAAGCGCGCCATGTTCGACCTGCTGGTCACGATGGGCTACAAGGAGATCGAGGTCGGCTTCCCCGCCTCCGGCCAGACCGACTTCGACTTCGTGCGCTCCATCATCGAGGACCCGGACGCCATCCCGGACGACGTCACCATCTCCGTACTGACCCAGGCCCGCGAGGACCTGATCGAGCGCACGGTGGAGTCCCTGAAGGGCGCCAGGCGCGCCACCGTCCACCTGTACAACGCCACCGCGCCCGTCTTCCGGCGGGTGGTCTTCCGCGGCTCCAGGGACGACATCAAGCAGATCGCCGTCGACGGCACCCGCCTGGTGATGGAGTACGCCGAGAAGCTGCTGGGCGACGAGACCGAGTTCGGCTACCAGTACAGCCCCGAGATCTTCACCGACACCGAGCTGGATTTCGCGCTGGAGGTCTGCGAGGCGGTGATGCACGTCTACCAGCCCGGCCCGGGCCGCGAGATCATCCTCAACCTGCCCGCCACCGTCGAGCGCTCCACCCCCTCCACCCACGCCGACCGCTTCGAGTGGATGGGCCGCCACCTGTCCCGCCGTGAGCACGTCTGCCTGTCGGTCCACCCGCACAACGACCGCGGCACGGCCGTCGCCGCCGCCGAGCTGGCCCTGATGGCCGGCGCCGACCGCGTCGAGGGCTGCCTGTTCGGCCAGGGCGAGCGCACCGGCAACGTCGACCTGGTCACCCTGGGCATGAACCTGTTCTCCCAGGGCGTCGACCCGCAGATCGACTTCTCCGACATCGACGAGATCCGACGCACGTGGGAGTACTGCAACCAGATGGAGGTCCACCCGCGCCACCCGTACGTGGGCGACCTGGTCTACACGTCCTTCTCCGGCTCCCACCAGGACGCCATCAAGAAGGGCTTCGACGCGATGGAGGCCGACGCGAAGGCCAGGGGCGTCACCGTCGACGACATCGAGTGGGCGGTCCCGTACCTGCCGATCGACCCCAAGGACGTCGGCCGCTCCTACGAGGCCGTCATCCGCGTCAACTCGCAGTCCGGCAAGGGCGGCATCGCCTACGTCCTGAAGAACGACCACAAGCTGGACCTGCCGCGCCGGATGCAGATCGAGTTCTCGAAGATCATCCAGGCGAAGACGGACGCCGAGGGCGGCGAGATCACCCCGACCGCGATCTGGGACGTCTTCCAGGACGAGTACCTGCCCAACCCGGACAACCCCTGGGGCCGCATCCAGGTCGCCAACGGCCAGTCCACCACCGACCGCGACGGCGTGGACACCCTCACCGTCGAGGCCACCGTCGACGGCGAGCGGACCACCCTGACCGGCTCCGGCAACGGACCCATCTCGGCCTTCTTCGACGCCCTGGGCGCCGTGGGCATCGACGTGCGCCTGCTGGACTACCAGGAGCACACCATGAGCGAGGGCGCCTCCGCGCAGGCCGCCTCGTACATCGAGTGCGCGATCGGCGACAAGGTCCTGTGGGGGATCGGAATCGACGCGAACACCACACGGGCCTCGCTGAAGGCCGTCGTCTCGGCCGTCAACCGAGCGGCGCGCTGAACAGCCGTTTCGTGGGGTTTGAGGGGCTCCGCCCGCCGTTCCCGGCGGGCGGAGCCCCGTCGTTTACCGGCCAAAGGCTGTGGAGGTCACGGGAAGGTCTCGCCCGGGGTACTGACTCGGGCTCATGGATGTGGCTAACATCACGCAAGCGCGGCGATGATGCCGTGGTGTCGACGGAGGTGCGACGTGCTGCCAGAACGGGGACCCCGCGGCCATACCGCTGCTGCCGGACTGTCGCGCCTGCTGGGCACCCGCACGGCGTGGACGGCCGTCGGCGACGGGGAGTTCTTCTGCCCCGGCTGCGGAGGTGACCGCAACTACCAGCGGCTCACCGGACGCCGCCGCCTCACCCTGCTCGGCGTGCCCGTGCTGCCGCGCGGCGAGTCCGGCCCGACCGTCGAATGCGCCGCCTGCCGCCGCCACTTCGGCACCGACGTCCTGGACCACCCCACCACCACCCGCTTCTCCGCGATGCTCCGCGACGCCGTCCACACCGTCGCCCTCGCGGTCCTCGCCGCCGGCGGCGTCTGCTCCCGCGCCTCCCTGGAGACGGCCGTCACCGGTGTGCGCGCGGCCGGCTTCGACGACTGCACGCAGGAGCAGCTGGCCGCGCTCGTCGAGGCCCTGGAGGCGGACACCGGCCGCTTCACCGGCGAACCCTGTACGGCGGGCCTCGCCATCGAACTCCACGAGGCCCTCGACCCCCTCGCCCCCCACCTCGCCGCCCCCGGCCGCGAGTCCATCCTCCTCCAGGGCGCCCGCATCGCCCTCGCCGACGGCCCCTACACCCCCGCCGAACGGGACGCCCTCGCCACGGTCGGCGCGGCCCTCACCATCTGCTCGACGGACGTGACCCGCCTGCTGGCGGCGGCACGGACACCGTCCTGACGGGCGTTCGGGCCGGCCGGCCCGCGGTCGGTCAGTGGTCCCCGGACAGCCGCAGGTGCATGATCTGACGGTCCAGACCGGGACCGAAGTAGTCGGCCCTGATTCCGTCGTCGGGGGGTTCGGGGCGGAAACCCAGGGAGCGGTAGAGCAGGATCGCCGGGCGGTTGGCGGGCTCCACGGTCAGCCGGACCTGCTCGATCCCGTCCTCGCGCAGCCGGGCCAGGACCTCCGTCATCAGCTCCCGGCCCAGTCCGTGCCGGCGGCGGCTCATGGTCACGCACAGACCGAGGATCCAGCTGTCCCGGTTGAGCGCCGTGGTGGCGGCCAGCACGTAACCGCGCAGACGGCCCTCGCCCTCGTCGAGGACCAGCAGGTGCTCCGCGTACATGTCGTAGAGCTGGCGCAGCAGGAAGGCCGGATAGGCGACCTCCTGGAAGACCTCCTCGTCGAGCCGGCGCAGTTCGGGCAGGTCGGACTCCCGGGCCGCCCGTAGGGACGGACTGCGGGACCCGGGGAACCCGGCGGGTTCCCCGAGGTGCCCGTCGTGGTCCAGGGTGCGCTCCAGCGGTTCGGCGGTCATGCAACCCCCAGTCGGGACGTGCGGACGTCAACGCGACGCACCGACCGTTCACACCGGGGGGATTTCAGGTTCCCGGTGGCGGCCGGTGACGTCCACTGGCTAGAGTGAGCGTCCAACTCACCGCGTGCAAGGGCGATTTCAGGTGTGCGGAGATATGCTGGTGTGCGCCTGGTGTGCGCCCGTTCACTGAGGACTGGCGTGTTCCTGGCTGTCTCCGCGTGCCACAGCGGCCTACCGTGCGAGAACCGGAGATGCTGTTTCGCCTGCCGACGTCCATCCGGGCGCGCAGACAGGGCACTCGGTCTTGTCCAACACTGAATGGAACGCGGCAGGGTGATGATGGACCGAAACGCCGACGCCCCGTGGTCGAAGTTCGATCCAGAGGCTTATGTGGACCTGAATTACCGCACGCCGCTCGAGGTCGACCTGATGATCGTGCGGCTGATGCGCGACCATTTCAGCGGCTGCTTCGCGGACGGTGTCCCGGACGCGGTGCGGGGTGTCGACGTGGGCGCCGGAGCGAATCTCTATCCGGCGCTGTCCATGCTGCCGTGGTGCGAGAAGATCCTGCTGCTCGAGTACGCCCGGCCCAACGTCGAGTACCTGGAGAAGCAGGCGTCCCCCACCGGGTACGACGTGGTGTGGGACCCCTTCTGGGACGTGCTCCGCGACGATCCCGCCTACCACCGTGTCGAGCCCAGGAGCCGTTTCGGTGAGATCGTCCGCGTGGAGCGGGCGAACCTCCTCGATCTCGACGGACAGCGCCGCTGGGACATCGGGACGATGTTCTTCGTCGCCGACTCCATGTCGGAGTGCCCCGAGGAGTTCCGCCGGGGTGTGGAGTGCTTCATGGGCGCGCTGAACGAAGGCGCCCCGTTCGCCGCCGCCTTCATGAAGGAGTCGGTCGGCTACCGGATCGGGGAACACCGGTACCCGGCCTGCCGGGTCGGCGAGGACCGGGTCCGGGAGAGCCTCGCGGGCTTCGCCGACGGCCTGGAGATCCACGATCTGAACCATGTGGTGCGGCCGGGACACGAGGGAATCCTCCTCGCCCTGGGGCGGCGTAACGCGGAGATTGCCGGGACGTAGGAACGGGGACCATGACTGCACACGGGCAACCGGACCTGTGAGGGGTAGGGGATGCAGATCAAACCACGGCAGCACCTGCTGGAGCTCTGGCGGGCCGCGGCCCGCCACTCGTTCGAGGACGGCAAGCTCGTCTGGGGGGACACCGACGGGCTGAGCAGTGTCGCGGACGCGGAGCGGCTGCTGTGTCTGCTGTACCCCGCCACCGAGATCCCGGCGTTCCGCCTGGACCAGCCGGACACCACCGAGCGGGACGTGCTGCGCGCCCTGGAGCAGGTCGGCAGCCGGCTGGAGATCCCGCCGAACCTGATCACCGCGCTGACCCAGTTCATGCGCACCTACACCGGACCCGACGACAGTCCCACCTTCGCCGGCGGGCCGTACTTCAAACCCGCCGACGCCAACGAGGAACTCACCTACGAACAGGGCAAGTTAGGAGTCGTCGACTCCTACTCCATGTCCGTCACGCTCTGTCTCGCCACCCTCGGCTTCCTGAAGGTCTACGAGAGCAGCACCACCCGCCCCGAAGTGCGCCGGGCGCTCAGTGAACTCAGGGAGGCCACCAACACCCGGCTCACCTCGGCGATGATCAGCCTGCTGCGCTCCTTCACCGTCAACGTCTTCGACGCCGAGTCCGAACAGGGCCGGCGGCTGATCCAGGTCATCGGCCAGAACAGGCACTCCGACCGGGCGGTGCTCCAGCAGTTCTCCCGCCGCTTCCGCCCGCTGCGCGCCACCATCATCGAGAGCCTCAGCCGCGGCATCCAGGTCGACGAGAGCATCCGCGACGAGAGCCAGCTCTTCGAGTGCGGCTGGGCCTGGGGCGTGGTGCAGGACGCGCCGCGGATCACCGACCTGGACGTCCAGGTCCCGGGCCAGCCCGACGGCATCGCCGACCGGCTCCCCTACGTGTACTTCACCGTGGTCGCCCTGGACGGTATCCAGGACCTCTTCTCCGAGCGCACCCTCACCCTGGGCCTGCTCAACGCCGACCAGCAGAAACTCGCCGAGGCGCTCCGGCTGCGCTGGGAGCTCAGCCAGCAGTACTGGTCCGCGGTCGCCCGCTTCGGCAGCGACCGCTGGCCCCTGGAGGACCTCCCCTGGCAGACCACCGGACTGCGCCTGGAGTCGGAGTACTTCTCCCTCACCGTCGCGGCCATCCTCGTCCACGACCTGGTCCGCCGGAAGGCCACCGACGACGACCTCACCCGCACCGTCGCCATCATGGAGCGCCTCGCCGACCGGGGCCGCGTCACCAGCAGGATGACGAGGAACGACCCCGTCGTCCGGCTGCACGACCCCGGCGTGCTGATGCCGCTCGCCGGGTCCGAACGCTCCGGGTCGCTCCTCCAGTGGCGGATGACGGACTTCTCGGCCCAGCTGCTCAAGCGGACCGTCCAGCTCGCCGAACTCTCCCGGAACATCGACGCCCAGGACCGGCTGCTGCGCCTCGCCGAGCGGACCTTCGAACACCTCTGGAACCGGCGGATCGAGGAGGGCCCGGGCGCGGGCCTCTGGGACAACGTGCGGGCCGTCTACCCGGACGCGCACGGCATCACCCGACGCCTTTCCTGGAGCGTCACCGAGCGCGTCACCGAATGCCTGGTCGCCGCCCGCAACCTGTACGAGCAGCAGCCCATCCGCAGCCCGGAACTCGCCGAACTCGCCCGGGACCTGCTCAGCGAGGCCACCCACCTGTTCGGCAAGGAGCAGCTGGAGGCGCCCACCACCGCCGACGGGAGCCGCGGCCGGGCCATGCGGAGCATAGAGAGCCGCCTGGACCACGCCCGCAGTCTCGTCGACGACCGGCCCGCCACCGCCTTCGCCCTCGCCCTGCCGGTGCTTCAGGAACTCGACACCCTGGCACAGGCCCGGGACGCCGCCGGGCAGGAGGGCTGAGCCGTGCTCGTCTTCGCCGCCTCCGACAAGGGAGGCACCGGCCGGTCGGTCACCAGCGCCAACCTGGCCTACCAGCGCGCCCTCACCGGCGACCACGTGGCCTACGTGGACTTCGACTTCGGGTCGCCGACCGCCGCCGCCGTCTTCGACGTCCCCAGCGCGATGCGCGGCACCGAGGAACAGGGCCTGCACTCCTACCTCGAGGGCGAGGTCACCGAGCCGGCCGGCATCGACATCTGGCGGCAGACGGAACACCCCGTGCTGCGCGCCCGGCAGAACCAGTCCGGCCGCCTGGTCCTCTACCCCGGCGACATCGGCGGCGGCGAGTTCGCCACCGGCGAGGACGCCCTGGAACGGTGCATCGATCTTCTCCTGCGGCTCCACGGGGAGTTCGACCTCGTCGTGGTGGACCTGAGCGCCGGCCGCAGCTACGCCGTCGACCTGGTCCTGGCGGCGACGGCCCACCCCCGGATGCGCAACATCCCCTACCGCTGGCTGGTCTTCCACCGCTGGACGCACCAGCACGTCATCGCCGCGGCCGGCCTCGTCCACAAGGAGAACGGCATCGTCCGCAGCGGCGTCGACCGCGGCCACGACGAGGAGACCCTGCTGGGCAACATCCGCTTCGTACGCGCCGCCGTACCCGATCCCGAGTCGCCGCTGTGGTCGCAGGTGTCACACGCCCAGGAAGCCTGGATGCAGTCCTGCAACAAGGCGCTGCGCCGGCTCGCCGCCGACCAGCACATCGGTGACAGCGTGGTCCTCGGCACCGTCCCGCTGGAGCCCATCCTGCAGTGGCGCGAACAGCTGATCACCGAGGACGACGTGCTCTCTACCCAGATCGCCAACAAGGAGACGCTGGAAGCGCTCGAGGAGATCGCCCGGCGGCTGACCGACGACTCCCACTGGGGGCGGCCATGACGGAAGCGGTGTTCCGCGAAACCACCGCCGAACCACGGACCCAGTCGGTGCCGCTGGCCCATCTCTCCCTGGAGCTGGGCCACTTGTACATGGAGGACTTCGAAGGCGGGCCGGGCCCTCTGCGCCGGCACCTCGCCCGGGTGCGCCCGTGGGCGGAGGCGGCACGCGCCGCCGAGGCCGACCGTGCGGGCACCACCCGCCCCCGGATCAGCACCTGCTTCCTCATCGACGACTACTTCACCCGCTTCTCCAGCCCCGCCGAACTCGTCCCGCTCCTGCTGGCCGAGGCCGACCGCGCCGGACTGCCCGTCGACTACCTGGCCCGCGAATCGGGCTGCGCGGTCACCGGCAAGGTCCCGGTCGCGGAGGCGGTGGCCGGCCGTATCGTCGAGGAACCACCACCCGGCAGCTACGGCAACCGGCCCCCGGCCGCACAGACCGGCTGGCTCGCCAACGGAGTGCGCAGCCCCACCGCGCGTGCCCCGCAGGCCATGAGAAAGGCCGCGGCCTGGCAGCCGCCCACCGAGACCGCGGCCCGCCGGCACTCCGTCTTCCTGGACGTCGAACTCTGGAACGACACCCCTGACGGGCAGCGCGTGTGGTCCTGCCCCTTCCTGGCCGCCGTGTGGCAGCTCGCCCGCCTCGGGCTGCTGCGCCACCAGGGCGACGCCGTCCTCGACCCGCACCCCCACACCGACTCCGCGTTCCCGGACGACTGGGACGAGATGCCCGCGCTGATCCGGCTCAACCCGCGGGCGGCGCCCTTCGCCGCCTACCGGACCTGCTCCGTGCTGCCCAACCGCTTCCTGCCCGTCGAGCACGCGGTCCGGGTGATCCTCGACCAGACCGACGTGGACCCGGAGGCGCTGCGCCAGGTCGCCGAACGGTCCGCCCGCGAAGGCGTGGCCGTACCCGCCTCGGTGGCCGACCGCATCTCCTACCTCTTCTACGAGGGGTCCTGAGGTGCGGCCGGAGGACACCGCACCGCGTGCCGTGCTCGCCTGCGGCGAGGTCCGGACCTGCCTGCTGCCCGCCGGGCAGGCCCTCGACAGCCGTGCCGCCGCCCAGCTGCTGCGCCTGCGCGCCGACGAGCGGGTCCTGGTCTCCGAACGCCCCAACCTGTACGGGCGTTCCCCGGACGTCCTCACCGGAGTCGACTGCCCGCTGCCGAGCTCCAACGGCGCCCGGGTCCGCGCGGTCGGCACAGTCGCCGCCCGGGCCGCGCTCACCGAGGGACGGGTCCTGCAGACCTCCGCGCACTTCCGGGTCACGGCCACCGGCCCCGACCACCGCAGGCCCTGGGGCCACTACCTGGTCCGGCCCGCGGTGCTCGAACCGTTCGGCAAGCTGCCCCGCGACGCGGTCGCCGAGGGCTTCCTCGGCGGCGGCCGGCACGGAGACCTCGACGTCGGGCTGATCGCCGCCGGACTGCAGACGCGGCTGCTGCGGCACCCGCTGCTCGACCAGCGGCCGCCCCTCAGGTCCAGGCCCACCCGGCTGCGCTGGGTGGCGGTGCCCGCACGGGACGGCGACGGCCCGTCCCTCGAACGGTTCACCCTCGCGGAGGACGAGCTGCGCACCGTACGGCTGCGGGTCCCCGAGGGCACCCGCAGCGCCGACGTGGCCGGGCTCTGCGACGACCTCGCGCTGCACGACTGGCTGCTGACGACCCTGGTCCGCATCCTCGACGGCATCCGCCTGGGACCCGGGGAACCGGGTCCCCGCCGTCCGCCGGCCGCCGCGGACGGCCTGCCCGTCGTGGTCGGGGCGCTGAGACCCGCCGTCGACCACCTGCTGCACCTGTGGATGCCCCGGGCCCGCGTGTCCGCGGAACTGGCCACGCTGTGGGACGTGCTCGAGGACGAGCCCGGGTTCACCCGGCAGTGGCTGGCCCTGGTGCAGCGCGTCCGCGACCAGCTGACCCTGCACGCGATCCCTCCGGCTCGCCGGGAGGTGGAGCCGACACCCTGATGCGACCCGGAGCGGTCCCGACCCGGCCCCACGCACATGTCCGCACCCCGAACCGACGCGTTTCCCGACGGGGGGAGAAGCGAGATGAGCACGGCACAGTCACCGCAGCCCGAAGAGAAGGCCGGCCCGCCGGTCACCGTCAGCACATCCGACCGGCCGGCCGGCCGCAGGCCACCCGGCAAGCCGGTACCGCCCCACCCCGCACCCACCCCGGACCGGCCGCCGGCCGGCACCGCAACGGACGTCCCGGAGCGGGACACCGAAGCCGGTCCGTGGCCCCGCAGACTGCTGGTCGGCCTCGTCGCCGGTCTGCTCGCCTGGGGCGTCGCCGCGTTATTGAGCCCGGAGGACGGTACGGCGCGGCAGCTCGGCGCCGCCGCACTCTGTGCCGTCGCCGCGGTCGCCGCCCAGCACCTCCTCCTCGGCACGGACCGCACGGCGGAGGAACGGGCCCGGCGGGCCGAGCGTCTGCTCGCCGAGACCGCCGCCACCGTGCGGGACGGACTGCGGCGCTACGACGACGAATTGCAGAGCGGGCTGAACCGGCACACCGAGGACATGAAGGAGCTCGTCGAGACCCGCCTGGTGGCCCCGGCGCGCCCCGCCGAGCCGGGGCCCGAACCGGCACCGGCGTGGGTCCGCATCGAGTCCGTGCCGGACCTGGCCACCAACTTCGCCGAGGTCCTGTCCCCGGGTCTGCCGATCCTCTCCACCTTCGTCCGCCTGGAGATGCAGCGGGTGATCGGGCAGATGACGGATCTCACCACCCTCATCGCGGAGTGCCCCGGTGAGAACCACGACTGGCTGCTCAGCCTCACCCGGGCCGCGGAGCACTCCATCTGCGCCACCAGCACCTCCGTCGACCGTGAGTTCTGGAACAGCGAACCCGCCAGCCGCTACCTGCAGGCCCAGCGGGAGGCGATCGAGCACGGGGTCCCGGTGCGGCGGCTGTTCCTGCTGGAGAGCGCGCGGGAGCTGGACGACCGGCTGCTGCGGCTCTGCGAGGAGCAGCAGGTCCTGCACATCGAGGTCCGCGTGGCCGTCCTGCCGGAGCTGCCGCCGCACCTGCTGCGGGGCACGACCAACGACTTCATCGTCTACGACGAGACGGTCTCCTTCGAGACCGACCAGGACCTGCGCGACGTCAACATCCGGACCCGGCTCATCGCCCGCCACGACCACGTCCAGGACCGCATGAAGCGTTTCCGGGAGCTGTGGGACGCCGGCATGAGCCTGCGCGAACTGGAGGTGCGGGTCGACGACGAGGAGGACGGCACCTGGATGGTCGACCGGGCGTGACGGCGCGGGCCCGGCCGGGGGACGCCCGGCTACTCCCCGGGGAGTAGCCGCCGCTCCTGGCCGCCCGCCGCAGTAGCTCTCGGCTCGGTCTCAGGCCCGACGCGCCGGCCCCCTGCCGCCGGGAGGCTGGATACCGATCCAGATACCGGACCGGAGGGGAGCCGAGGCTCATGGGGGCTGCAAGGACGCGTGCTCGGGGGTGGCGTGCCGTGCCCTGGGTGGTGGTGGGGCTGTGGGTGGCGGTGCTCGTGCTGGTCGGGCCGCTCGCCGGGAAGTTCGGGGAGGTGCAGCAGAACCGGGCCGTCGACTATCTGCCCGACAGTGCCGATTCCACCCAGGTGGCCCGCGTCCAGGACGAGTTGCCGGGCGGTGAGTCCACCGACCTGGTGGTGGTCTACCACCGGGAGGGCGGGCTGACGGCCGCCGACCGGGAGGTCGCCGCCCGGCAGGTCGCCGAGGTGGAGCAGGGCCACGAGCTGTCGGACGTGCCGCGGGGCGTGCTCTCCGAGGACGGCAGCACGCTCATGTATCCCGTCTCCAGTACGCGGCCGGGGCAGGACGAGGAGGCCCGGGAGGCGTTCGTCGACGGGGTGCGGGAGATCACCGAGGGGTCGGGCGGGCTGAGCGCCGAGGTCGGCGGGCCCGGGGCCCTCAACGCCGACATGAACAAGGTGTTCGAGACCGTCGACGGCACCCTGCTGATGGCCACGCTCGGTGTCGTCACCGTGCTGCTGGTGCTGATCTACCGCAGCCCGTTCCTGTGGCTGGTCCCGCTGGCCGTGGCGGGAGTCGGCGCCGCCGTGGCGATGGCGGCCGGGTACGGGATGCACGAACTGTTCGACGTCACGATCACCGGGCAGAGCGGCGGCATCATGACCGTCCTCGTCCTCGGCGCCGGCACCGACTACGCGCTGCTGCTCGTCTCCCGCTACCGGGAGGAACTGCGCCGCCACGAGCGGCCGTACGACGCCATGGGCGCCGCCCTGCGCGGCTGCGGTCCGGCGATCCTCGCCTCCTCCGGCACGGTCGCCGCCGTACTGTTGTGCCTGCTCGCCGCCGACCTCAACAGCAGCAGCGGTATGGGTCCTGTGGGCATGGTCGGGGTGCTCTCCGCACTGGTCGCGATGACGACCCTGCTGCCCGCGGTGCTGGTGCTGCTCGGACGGCGGGTGTTCTGGCCGCTGATCCCCGCTTTCGGCAGCGCACCCAAGGCGCGGCGGTCGCTGTTCGCCGTCATGGGGACGTCCGCCGCCCGCCGGCCCGCTGCCGTCCTGGCGGGCGGGGCCGTGCTCCTCGGCGCGCTGGCCCTGGGCGCGCTCAACCTCGGCGGCGACCTCAAGCAGGAGGACTCCTTCACCGACCGGCCGGAGTCCATCGCCGCGATGCGCGTCCTGGCGGAGGAGTACCCGGAGCGCAGCGCCCAGCCGCTCACCGTGATCGCGCCCGCCGGCGAGGCGGACGCCGTTCTGGGGAAGGTCCGTGGCACGGACGGGGTCGCCGAGGCCGCCGTGGGGCGAGAGGGAGGAGGGTGGAGCGAGATCACCGTGTTCGCCACCGCCGCCCCCGAATCACCGGGTGAGGCCCGCACCATCGGGGCCCTGCGGGACGCACTCGACGACGATCACGGCGACGCCTACGTCGGCGGGCCCAGCGCGCAGCGCCTCGATCTCGCCGACAGCGAGGCGCGGGACCGATCGGTGATCGTGCCGCTGGTGCTCGTCGCCGTGTTCCTGATCCTCGTCGTCCTGCTGCGCAGCCTCGTCGCCCCGCTGCTGCTGCTCGGCGCGGTGGTCGCCGTGTGGGGCGCGGCGCTCGGCATCGGCGGGCTGGTCTTCGAGCCGCTGTTCGGCTTCGCCGGCACCGACCCCGGACTCGGGCTGCTGTCCTTCGTGTTCCTGGTGGCCCTCGGCGTCGACTACGGCATCTTCCTCATGCACCGCATGCGGGAGGAGTCCCTGAACGGCGCCGAACCCGGGGCCGCCGCCCTCACCGCGCTGCGCACCACGGGCGGGGTGATCGCCTCCGCCGGCGTCGTGCTCGCCGCGACGTTCGCCGTGCTCACCACGCTGCCCCTGGTCGCGCTGGTGGAACTCGGCTTCGTCATCGCGGTCGGTGTCCTCCTCGACACCTTCCTCGTGCGCACCTACCTGGTCACCACGGCGAGTGTGCTGCTGCGCCGCTGGATGTGGTGGCCGGGGCGGTTGTCCCGGCCCGCCGAGCCGGCGCCCCGCGCACGGCAGCCGGAGCCGGTGTAGTCCGCCCGCGTGACGACGCCGGGCGCCCCTCCCTCCCGGAGGGGCGCCCTCCTCCCCGAGGATGGACCAGTGCACCCGACGACAGCACAGACGGCCCCACGCCCCCGCACCGGCGAGCGGATCATGGCCGCGATCAACCGCGACCCGCTGACCGCCCCGCACGCCGTCCGCAACGACGCGGTCCTCGCCGCGTGCACCGCGGTCCTGGCCGTCGCGGTGGCGCTGCTGGCCGACCACGGCCGCCGGCTCGACGCGCTCGGCTGGACGCTGCTGCTCGCCGCCCACGTACCGCTGGCGTGGCGGCGCAGGCGGCCGCTTCCGGTGTTCCTGGTGGTGATGGCCCTGGTCGTGCCGTACCACGCCCTCGACCACAACCACGGCGCGCCCGTGGCCGCTTCCATGGTGGTCCTCTACACGGTCGCCGCGACCAGTACACCGCGCCGTACCCTGCTCATCGGCACCGTCGTCATCGGCACGACCCTCACCCTCAACGCCCTCACCAATCCCGACGGCTTCGTGGAGCTGCTCCGCATCACCGGCTGGGTCGTCGCCGTGCTCTTCCTCGGTGTCGACGTCCGCTTCTACCGGCAGTACGTCGCCGCGATCGTCGAACGCGCGGTGAGGGCGGAGCGCACGCGCGAGGAGGAGGCGCGCCGCCGGGTCGCGGAGGAACGGCTGCGCATCGCGCGGGACCTGCACGACCTGCTCGCCCACAGCATCACCCTCATCGGGGTGCAGACGTCCGTCGCCGCGCACGTCCTGGCCGCCGACCCCGACCGCCTGGACCGGGCGACCGTGACGAAGGCACTCGACGACATCGCCGACACCTGCCGCACGGCGCGCGGTGAACTCCGCACGGTCCTGGAGGTGTTGCGCGACAACGGCGGTCCCGCGGACGCCCGGGGCCCGCTGGCGGGCCTCGACGGGCTGCCCGATCTGGTGGAGGCGGCGCGCGCGGCCGGTGCCCGGGTGGAACACACCGTGCGGGTGGCGGATCCCGTCCCGCCCGCGGTCGGCGCCGCCGCCTACCGTGTCGTGCAGGAGGCGCTGACCAACGCGGTGCGCCACGCCGGGCCCGGCCCCGCCGTACGCGTCGACCTGCGCGGGGAGGGCGGGGCCCTGCGCCTGTCCGTCACCGACGACGGCACCGGCCCCGTCCCCGGCGGCACCCCCGGATTCGGTCTCCTCGGCATGAGGGAGCGGGCCCGCAGCGTGGGTGGCACACTCGACGCCGGACCACGGGCGGGCGGGGGCTTCCAGGTGACCGCGACCCTGCCGCTGACCACCGCGACCCGGGAAGGAACCACCGGATGACCATCCGCGTGCTGCTCGCCGACGACCAGACCCTCGTACGGGAGGCGTTCGCGATGCTCGTCGAGTCGGCGCCGGACATGGAGGTCGTCGGGCAGGCCGCCACCGGCCGGCAGGCGGCGGAGTTCGCCCGCACCGAGCGGCCCGACCTCGTCGTCATGGACATCCGGATGCCGGACCTGGACGGTATCGAGGCGACCCGCCTGATCGCCGCCGATGACGACCTCGCGGGGGTCAGGGTTCTCGTCCTGACCACCTACGACACGGACGAGAACATCGTGGAGGCGCTGCGCGCCGGCGCCTCCGGCTTCCTGGTGAAGGACACCCGGCCCGCCGAACTCCTCGACGCCATACGCACGGTGGCGGCCGGTGACGCACTGCTGTCGCCGGGGCCCACGGCGCGCCTGATCGAACGCTTTCTGCGCAGTCCGCCGGCGCCGGTCGCCGCCGGGCCCGAGTGCCTGTCCGACCGCGAGCGGGAGGTGCTGGCGCTGGTCGCGCGCGGCCTCAACAACACGGAGATCGCCGAGTCCTTGGGGCTGAGTCCGCTCACCGCGAAGACCCACGTGAGCCGGACCATGGGCAAGCTGGGCGTCCGGGACCGGGCTCAACTCGTCATCGTCGCCTATGAGTCGGGGCTAGTGGCGCCGGGCGGGGCGTGAGCCGCCGGGCGGTTCACAGGGTGTGGTGCAGCCAGCGCTGGATGGTGGTGTTGATGCTGCCGGACAGGGCGCTCAGGCTCTCGATGGCCTCGCGGTCCTCGGGGCGGGGCGGGATGCCGGCGGCGGTCAGCGCGGCGTGCAGGTCCAGCCGGCGGCGGTCGCGCGGGTCGATCGCGGTGTCCAGGCGGTGGGCCGGGTGCGGCGGGGCCAGCAGGTAGTCGTCCTCCTGTGCTCCGGCGGGCGCGGGCCACCAGGGGGCGGCCGAGTCGTCCGTGAGGGCGCCGGGGGCGCTGAAGGCGTGGTGCGGGCCGTACTCGAAAGCGGTCGCGGTCATGGCCGGTCTCCTCACCAAGGGGGTGTCGGTTCTGCTGGACAGGAGCGTGGCTGGGGGAGAACCGGTTGCGCCGGAGCGGAAACGTCACGCCAACGGCGTCATCAGCAGCTCATCGACTTGCAAAGAAGTGATTGCATAAAGTTCGTTGCAGAGGTTCCTTTGCAGCGCTATCTTTGGATCCATGGACGAGCCCACCGATCCGCAGGATCTCAAGGTCCACAGCCTCGACGCCCGTTCGCTGCGCGGCCTGGCGCATCCCCTGCGCATGGAGCTGCTGAGGGCGTTGCGGCGCGACGGTCCGGCCACCGCTTCCCAACTGGCCGCCAAGCTCGGTGAGTCCAGCGGAGCCACCAGCTACCACCTGCGCCAACTCGCCGCCCACGGGTTCGTGGAGGACGCACCGGAGCACGGCAAGGGGCGGGAGCGGTGGTGGAAGGCGGTGCACGACGGGGTGCGCTTCGACGACGCCCTGCTCAAGGACCGCGATCCGGAGGTCCGCGGAGCCGCCGACCTGTTCCTGCACGAGGTCGCGAACCACCACACCAGCGAGATCGCGACCTGGCTCGGCACCCGCGGCGACTGGTCCGAGGCCTGGCGCCGCGCGTCGGACACGAGCGACTGGACGCTGCGGCTCACACCGGAACTCGCCGAGGAACTCGTCCACAAGATGCACGAACTCGTGGAGGGTTACCGCGCGAAGGAACCCGGTGCCGGTGCCCCGGGCGCCGAGCGAGTGCGCGTCCACACCCACGTCTTCCCCGTCCACACGGACTGAGAGGTTGCCCGATGCACCCGCAGACGCACCCGGAGATCCATCTCGCCCTGCACCGCGCCCGAGCCGCCGACCTCCACGCGGAAGCGGACGCGTACCGCCTCGCCGCCTCGGCGGGGCGCCCCCCGTGCCTCCGCGCCCGCCTCGGCTGGAGGCTGGTCGACCTCGGCCTGCGCCTGGCCGTCGCCACCCCCGGGCCGACGGCCCTCGCCCGCTAGCTGGTCCTCGATCTGCTGGAGGGCAAGCGAAGCGATCCCGACCGCAGCGCGGACGCGTTCCAGTCGCGTCCGGGACTGGCCGGTCACCGGGTGGTGGCCTTGGTCGTGGCGATGAGCGCGGCGACGGCTTCGTGCTGCCCCGGTGAGCGAGGGGATCGCGGCCGGCTCGGCCATCGCACCTCGCGGTAGCCTCTCGCCATGAGTCACGGGGAAGGCGAGGGCGCGCTGGTTCTGGAGGCGCAGGAGATGCTCGCCGCGGGGCGAAGCGACGAGGAGGTCTTCGCCGAACTGGCCGCGAGGACCGGCGACTGGGGCGTCTGCGTGTTGGCCGTGTGCTTGGCCCTGGGTGTGCCCCGGACTGACGCCGAGACCCGGCTCCGCGAGGTCGAACCGCTCTTCTCGGAGTTCACGGTGGGTGAGGAGGAGGACCTCGCCTACTTCCTCAGGTTTGGGCACGTCTTCATCGTGGACCGAGTGCTTGAGGAACACGAGGAGCGCATCCGCGACCTCTTGGGAACCGCCGCTGGTGCCCGCGGAGGCTTTCCCGCCGGCCTGCTCGCATGGTTCCGCACCGGGAAACTCACGAAGATCTTCCTCTACTTCACCAGGACCCGGTTCCTGGATGGGCGCGGCTCACCACCCGACTTCTGGGCCGCCATGACCGCGGCCGGCGAACTCCTGGCCAGCCAGGACGGTCCGGACCAGGAAGAGGTGGCTGCGGGGCTGGAACGGTGCCGCAGTCAGGCTGCGGCCGTCAGCGCGGAATGGCATCGTCACTGACGGACATCACCCGCCGGGCAAGCGGTCCTGACGGCTCCCCACGGCCCAACGGCCCCGTGCGGGCCACGCCAAACCCCGTAGCAACGCCCGCGTTCGCTCCCTACAGTCGCCGCATGACCACCGAGGACGAGCACCCAAGCCGGCCCGACATCACCGCGATGCTCAAAGACCAGACCAGTGCCTGCAAGGCAGCACGCGACGCCATCGCCGCCGGCGGCGAGGTAATGCTCTACAACGGGCAGCCGCCACAGTGGATGGCCCTCGGCATCGCTGCGACAAGGCTGAAACGGTCGTCGAAGACCGGCCTGACGACCCTCGGCCTTGACGAGACCGTTGAGATCCTTCGCGCTCGGCACCGCGACGAGCACCTGCGTACCGGCAACATCGTCGCAGCAGACCGGTCCTGGTTCTTCACCCTGTACTTCGACGCCACCGGGACCGAGCTCCTGGCGTGCAGCGGCGTCAAGAACGAGCGACCTCCGCGGGGGGACGGTCAGAAGCTCCAGCTGTAGAGGCCGCCACCCGTATCCGCCGCAGACGCTGCGAGGCGGGCAACGCCCTGCAAGACCGCAAGGAGGTCATCGTCGGTCATGTCGTCGCCGTCCTCGGACCGGAGCCGCGTGGTCCAGCGGCCTGCGAGCTCTTCGAGTTCGGCGGAACTCGCTTTGCCGAGCGCTCGGGTCAGCCGCTTCGGCAGAGCGAACACCTCAACGCCGTCGTTCAGGGGGGCGGTGACCCACTCGGGCCACGGCCGCCACGCATAGAGCCGCTCAAGCGGCGGAGCCTCGGCCGAAGGCACCTCGAAGTACATGTCCCACTCGGCGATGGCACTGTCCGGCTCAATAGAACGGCAGGTCACGGACTCAAATGCCTCACCAGGCCCCCGCAGGCGCGTCGAGGCGGCCGTCTCGTCGTCAGGGGCGAGGAAGAACACTACGTCGTGGGCCATTCGAGCATGATGGCAGCCCGCGGCAGACGGGGTGCTGCGTAGTCGGTCTCAGCCGTCTGGCGGCGGGCCACCTCGGCTGCATGGGCGGTCCTGACGGCCCCGGCGGCCCGCCGTTCGGCGACTGACGGACTGATACCGAGAAGGCGTTGGAGGACGGCCGGTGGCGTCCGTGTGCAGAGATCGAGCAGTGCCGCGCATCGCCCGGCCTCCGTCGGGAGTCCGGTCCTGCGGAGGCGGCGGCGAGTTGCTTGCCGCTCAGCGGCTTGCCGGCCGCTGAGTCGGGAAGAGCCAGGGTGCGTCGAGGTCGTTCGGCAGCACGTCACGTCGATGATCGTTTGCGGTGTCGACGAGCTGGAGGACCAGGCCGTCCAGTCAGCGGCAGTACAGGTCCCGGCCCGGGCGCTCGCCGGTGGTCAGGAAGCGGGAGACCGCCCGGTCGCCGCAGGGGTTCCCCTCGGCGAGGTAGGCGTTGTGGCCGGTGGAGTTCACCGTGACCATGACCGCCCGGCCGCCGAACGCCTCACGGAGCTTCAGCGCGCCGCCGAGGGGCGTGGCCACGTCCCGTTCGTTCTGGACGAGGAGGACGTTGGACGGCCCCCGGCCGGTGATCCGCGTCGGAGCCTCGCGGGGCGGGTGGGGCCAGGCGGCGCACGGCATCGCGTTGCGGGGCATGCCGGCGGTGAGCGGGTGCGACGCCCGGCTCTCGGCGACGCCCCGTGCGTACTCGGCGGCCGACTTGGGCCAGGACACGTCGTTGCACAGCGTCCCGATTCCGACGGCGGTCACGTTCTGCAGGACCGTCTCCGGCGGCGTGGCCGGCACGGGCGGTACGGTGCCCTGCCCGGCCGCCAGCATCACCTTCGCGAGGGCCGGGTAACGGCGCGGCTGGTAGAGGCTGTCCAGCATGGTCTGGCGCAGCACGTTGCCGTTCAGCTCGCCGGGGTTGGCGCCGGGCCAGGGGATCGGCTCGTGGTCCAGGCGGGCGGCGAGCCGCAGGAACAGCGGACGCACCTCGGCGGCCGTCTCCGCCACCCGGTCCGGGTTGCCGGGCGCCGACGCCCACGCGGCGAAGTGCCAGAACACGTCCTCGACGCCTTGCTCGTGCCCGGCGAGCCAGGCACGCGCCACCCGGGCCGGGTCGGGATCGTCGTTGCTGTCCAGCACGATCCGGTCCGTCCGGTGCGGGAACATCTGGCTGTACACCGCTCCGACGTACGTGCCGTACGAGACGCCCCACGCGGAGATCCTGCGCTCCCCCAGTGCGGCGCGGACGCGGTCGAGGTCGCGGGCGTTGTCGCGGGTGCTGATGTGCCGGATCAGATCGCCGCCGTTGCGCAGGCATGCCTGTGTCATGCGCTCGGCGGTGGCCATGTTCTCGTCGACCGAGCCGTCCGGGGCGGGCCAGGGGCGTAGCTTCGTCAGCGCCAGGTCGTCGTGTCCCAGACCGCAGTCGACGGACGTGGACGGGGCGAGACCGCGCGGCGCGAACCCGATCAGGTCGTACCGGTCGCGCACCTCCTGCGGCAGCTTCTGTCCCTTGCCGGAGGGGTCACCGAGGCTGGATCCACCCGGCCCGCCCGGGATGAGGAACAGCGCGCCGCGCCGCACCCGGCCGTCCTCGGCGGGGATCCGGGACAGCGCGAGGGAGATCTGCTTGCCGTCGGGGGCGGCGTGGTCCAGGGGGACCCGGAGGGTGGCGCACCGCTGACGGGGGTCGGCGGCACCGGTGCCCTCGCAGGGACCCAGGCGAGCGCCGCCCGGGGCTCGCCACCGGTGGCGGGAGCGGGTAAGGCTCCGGCGGTCAGGGGCGGGAGCAGCGCGACGAGGAGTGCGGCGGGGACGGCCGTCAGGGCGAGGTTGCGCAGGGTCGATGACATGCCTACGAGCGTCGCGGCATCACGCCGATGTCCCCATCCGGGCAACGGCCCTGTTCCTACGGTGGCTTACCCCTGGACGGACCGGGGGTGCGCCCCTCGTCCCGGGCGCGGAGCCATGGCGCCGGCGGAGAGGAACGCCGTCCAGGCGGCCGACCCGACGACGATCACCGGACCGCCGGTGCCCAGCTTGCTGTCCCGGACGGGGACGGCACCGGGGGCTCCGTCGGCGACTTCGAGGCAGTTGCCTCCGTTGCCGTCGCTGTAGGTGCTCTTGCGCCAGCGGGCGGCGCCGGGGAAGTCGTAGGCGACCTCGACACACTCGCCTCCATTGCCGTCGCTGTAACTGCTCCGGCGCCAGCGTGCGTTGCTCAGCTCGTACTCTCGCATCGTCTGGAGTCCTCCGCTGCCGACTCGATCAGGGCCAGCGATGCCTCCGGCGGAAGTGCGGCGGCCCTGATCAGATCGTATGTCGAGGTCGCACGCTTCACCACAGCTGGATCGTCCAGCAGATTCCCCGAATACACGGCCTCCGTATAGGCCGTGGGTGGCGCGTCGTCGAACTCCATCAGCCGCAGGGTTCCGTTCATGACCGCGTACGCGCCGACCTTGTACGGCAGCACCTGCACCACCACCGTCCGCTCCCGAGTGAGCGCCGCCACGTGCTCCAGCTGCCGTGCCATGCCGATGAGTCCACCGACCGGGATACGCAGTACGTGCTCGTGGAGAACAACCCAGTAGATGGGCCGTTTCGCGTCCTTGAGGAGAAGGTGGCGCTCCATTCGGCCCGGCACCTTGTTTTCGATGTACTCGTCCGACGCGAAGGGGTTCATCGCCAGAGTGACTGACCTCGCGTACTCCGGAGTCTGCAACAGTCCCGGCACCAGCGCGGGCGCGAAGTCGCAGATCTTGGTCGCCAGCGCCTCCAACTCCGCAGCCTTGGCGAAGTATTCCGCGTACCGGCGGTCGTCGATCAGCTTCTTGCACAGCCGCTCGAAATACCGTCGGTTTGCAGCGTCTCGTCGATGCGCTGGGCCACGTCCAATTGCGGTTTGCGGATCGCCTGTTCGAACTGGCCGATGTAACCGCCGGAGACGAACACCCGTGTCCCCAGGTCCACCTGCGTGAAGCCGGCGTCCTCCCGGCGTCGCTTCAGCTCCGCGCCGAAGAACTCCCACGTCGCCTGGCGTGAACCGTTGGCCATTGTTAACCCCTTTGTGCAGCCCCGCACTTGTAGGGCGTGAACCCCTTCCGAGTGTAAGCACGCAGCGTCACTCTTGGGATACGAGGGGTGAAGGTCGATGGGAAAGGGAATCAGCGTGACGGCACGACATGCGGCGCACTGCGTCGGGGAAGCGGAGGAAGTGGTGAAGGAATTGCGGGCGGCACTCGCGAAGGCCGGAATTTCCCTGCCGTCACTGGGTCTTGACCCGGTGAGTCTTGCGCGGGAGGCGCCTTGTCCGCTCGTCGAATTGGGGCGGTGTTCCGTCGAGACCGCGCGGCGCATCGCGGCGGCGGTGTCGCGGTGAAGCCTCCCCTGGGCGCGTACGTCGTGGACACCGGAACCGAGCGGATCGGCATCGTCATGGGGCACGAGGGCCCCTACGTCCAGCTGAGACCGTACGGTGGTGGCCGGGAGTGGGACGCCGACCCCCGCGTCGTGCGGCACGCGACCCCGGCCGAGCGGCTGCGCGCGGCGACCGCCTACGTCAACGCGCGCAGCCGGGGGGAACTGCCCTGAACGCGGGTCACGACGGCCAGCCGCGCGGAGCGGCGTCGGCCGTCTCCTGCAGGCCGCCGCGACCGGTGCCGCCGGCGGCCCGCACGGCGATGCCGAAGGCGACGGCGGTGACGTGGCGGGGGGAGGAGTCCGGGATCCGTCTCCGGCGGCAGTGCGCCGTCGTCGACGGCTCGCCGGAACCGGTCCCGCGGGCGGACGCTGCCGTCGTCGCGCCAGACGGCGAGGAGGTCACTGACCGCCTGCCCGGGGGCACCGGTGGCCAGGGCGCCCCGTGACGCCCAGGACCCCGGCCGGGTGCGACGAGCGGGTGGTGGTGCGGCCGGTGCCCGCCGGACCGCCCGCAGGAGGTCACCGTTGTGGCCCCGGGGCGGCTTCGACACCGGGCCGAGCCTGAACATCGGCGGCGGCCCGAACCGGATCCGAGGCACCGCCCGCGAGAGCGGGCGGCGCACGGGGCGGTGCCCGCGTACGGGAGAATGGACCCATGAGTCTGTTCCGCGACGACGGCATCGTGCTGCGCACCCAGAAGCTGGGGGAGGCGGACCGGATCATCACCTTGCTCACGCGTGGTCACGGCCGGGTACGCGCCGTGGCGAGGGGGGTGCGCCGGACGAAGTCCAAGTTCGGCGCCCGCCTCGAACCGTTCTCGCACGTGGACGTGCAGTTCTTCTCCAGGGGCAGCGAACTGGTCGGGCGCGGCCTGCCGCTGTGCACGCAGAGCGAGACGATCGCGCCGTACGGCGGCGGGATCGTGACGGACTACGGGCGCTACACCGCCGGGACGGCCATGCTGGAGACGGCCGAGCGGTTCACCGACCACGAGGGGGAGCCGGCGGTGCAGCAGTACCTGCTGCTGGTCGGGGCCCTGCGGACGCTCGCCCGGGGCGAGCACGCGCCCCCTCTCGTGCTCGACGCGTTCCTGCTGCGCTCCCTCGCCGTCAACGGGTACGCGCCGAGCTTCACCGACTGCGCGAAGTGCGGGATGCCGGGGCCGAACCGGTTCTTCTCGGTCGCGTCGGGCGGTTCCCTCTGCCCCGACTGCCGGGTGCCCGGCAGCGTCGTACCCTCACCGCAGGCCCTGGAACTCCTCGGAGCGCTGCTTACGGGAGACTGGGAGACCGCGGACGCGTGCGAGGCGCGCTACGTCCGGGAGGGGAGCGGGCTGGTGTCCGCCTACCTGCACTGGCACCTGGAGCGCGGGCTGCGCTCGCTCCGGTTCGTCGAGAAGTGACGCGCGCAGCGCACAGCCAGAGGAGACGAGAGGCACATGGTCGTACGCGGGTTCCTGGGGCGTCAGCGCCGGGAGTACAGGACGCCGGAACCGCACCCGTCGGGCGCGCGGCCGCCGAAGCTCCCCGGGGAGCTGGTCCCGAACCACGTGGCGATCGTCATGGACGGCAACGGACGCTGGGCGAAGGAGCGCGGGCTGCCCCGCACCGAGGGCCACAAGGTCGGCGCCGAGCGGGTGCTGGACGTGCTCCAGGGCGCGGTCGAGATGGGCGTGGGGGCGATCTCGCTGTACGCCTTCTCCACCGAGAACTGGAAGCGCTCACCCGACGAGGTGCGCTTCCTGATGAACTTCAACCGTGACTTCATCCGCAGGACCCGCGACCAGCTGGACGAGCTGGGGATCCGGGTGCGGTGGGTCGGGCGGATGCCCAAGCTGTGGAAGTCGGTGGCCAAGGAGCTCCAGATCGCCCAGGAGCAGACGAAGGACAACGACCGGCTGACCCTGTACTTCTGCATGAACTACGGCGGGCGCGCCGAGATCGCCGATGCCGCGAAGGCACTGGCGGAGGACGTCAAGGCCGGGCGGCTGGACCCGTCGAAGGTGACGGAGAAGACCTTCGAGAAGTACCTGTACTACCCGGACATGCCGGACGTGGACCTGTTCCTGCGGCCGAGCGGTGAGCAGCGCACGTCCAACTACCTGTTGTGGCAGAGCGCCTACGCCGAGATGGTCTTCCAGGACGTGCTGTGGCCGGACTTCGACCGGCGTGACCTGTGGCGGGCCTGTCTGGAATTCGCTTCCCGTGACCGGCGGTTCGGCGGGGCGATCCCCAACGAGGAACTGCTGGCCATGGAGGGACGCCAGGAGTCCTGAGCGGGGGTGCGCGGTGGCGTGCGCCGGCTCGGGTGAGCCGGGGCGCTACGCCGCCGCGCACTCCGCGCAGGTGCCGAAGATCTCCACCGTGTGGGCCACGTTGACGTAGCCGTGTTCGGCCGCGATGGCCTCGGCCCACTTCTCCACGGCCGGGCCCTCGACCTCGACCGCCTTGCCGCAGCTGCGGCAGACCAGGTGGTGGTGATGGTCGCCGGTCGAGCAGCGGCGGTACACGGACTCGCCGTCGGCGGTGCGCAGGACGTCGACCTCGCCCGCGTCGGCGAGGGACTGCAAGGTGCGGTACACCGTGGTGAGTCCGACCGAGTCGCCCTTGTGCTTGAGCATGTCGTGCAGTTCCTGCGCGCTGCGGAACTCGTCGACCTCCTGGAGGCAAGCCGCCACTGCGGCACGCTGCCGGGTGGCGCGGCCCTTCACGGGCGGTCCTGCGGTCGTCACGGGATTGCCTCCTCGCATCTGGCGTCTGCCCGGGCCATTGTGCCAGCCCGGGCGGAGGAGAGTCGGGCGCCGTCTCCTAGCCGGCCGGGCGGCTGGCCGGAATCGCGCATTCCGCGGGATCGCCGCCCGGCTGTGCGGCGGCGAGAGCCCGGGCGCGGCGGCGGGCCAGCGGGGTGGCCAGCGCGGTCAGGGCGATGAACGCGGCGATGGTCAGCAGCACGATCGTCGCGCCGGGCGGCACGTCCTGGTGGTACGAGGTGACCGTGCCGCCGATGGTCACGCTCACGCCGATCGCGACGGCGATGGCGAACGTGGCGGCGAAGCTCCGGGTGAGCTGCTGGGCCGCCGCGACCGGCACCACCATGAGCGCGCTCACCAGCAGCAGGCCGACCACGCGCATCGCGACGGAGACCGTCACGGCCGCCGTGATCGCCGTCAGCAGGTTCAGGAACCGCACCGGCAGGCCCGTCACCCGCGCGAACTCCTCGTCCTGGCTGACCGCGAAGAGCTGCTTGCGCAGGCCGACGGTGACGAGCACCACGAAGGCGGCCAGCAGGCAGATCGCGGTGACGTCGGACTCCGAGACCGTGGACAGGGAGCCGAAGAGGAACGAGGAGAGGTTGCCGGTGGAGCCGCCGGGGGCGAGGTTGATGAACATCACGCCGCCGGCCATACCGCCGTAGAAGAGCATCGCGAGGGCGATGTCGCCGCGGGTCTTGGCGTACCAGCGGACCAGTTCCATGAAGACGGCGCCGAGCACCGAGACCAGCGTCGCCATCCACACCGGGGACCAGCTGAACAGGAAGCCGAGACCGACGCCGGTCATGGCGACGTGACCGATGCCGTCGCCCATGAGGGCCTGGCGGCGCTGGACCAGGTAGATGCCGACGGCGGGGGCGGTGATGCCGACCAGGACGGCGGCGAGCAGCGCCCGCTGCATGAAGGCGTAGTCGAGGATCTCCATCAGCTCAGCAGTCCCGTACGGATCGGTTCGGCGCCCACGGGGGCGTGCGGGTGGACGTGGTCGTGGCCGGGCAGGGCGTGCTGGCCGACGGCCTTCGGGGGCGGTCCGTCGTGCACGACGCAGCCGTCGCGCAGGACGACCGCCCGGTCGATCAGGGGCTCCAGCGGGCCCAGTTCGTGCAGGACGAGGAGGACGGTCGCACCCTCGGCCACCTGGCCCCTCAGGGTCTCGGCCAGGACCTCCTGGCTGGCCAGGTCGACGCCCGCCATCGGCTCGTCCATGATCAGCAGTTCGGGGGCGGCGGCGAGCGCGCGGGCGATCAGGACCCGCTGGTGCTGGCCGCCGGAGAGGGCGTCGACGGAGTCCTTGGCGCGGTCCGCCATGCCGACGAGGTCCAGGGCGTGCCGTACGGCCTCGCGGTCGGCCTTGCGGAAGAGACCGAAGCGGGTACGGGCCAGCCGGCCGGAGGAGACGACCTCGGCGACCGTGGCGGGCACGCCTCCGGCGGCGGTGGTGCGCTGCGGGACGTAGCCCACGCGCGCCCAGTCGCGGAACCGGTGCCGGGGGGTGCCGAACAGCTCGATCGCGCCGTCGGTGACGGGCACCTGGCCGATGACGGCGCGCACGGCCGTCGACTTGCCGGAGCCGTTGGCGCCGAGCAGGGCGACGACCTCGCCGCGCCGCACGGTGAGGTCGATGCCGCGCAGCACCGGGCGGGCGCCCAGTTCGGCGCGGACGCCGCGCAGGGAGATGACGGGGTCGGTCGTCGTCATGCCGTCCTCCGGTGGTGTGCCGGTCACTTGGCGCCCAGGGCCTTCTGCAGCGCCGTGAGGTTGGCTTCCATGACCTGGAAGTAGTCCTCGCCGCGGGAGTCGTCCGTGATGCCTTCGAGGGGGTCGAGGACGTCGGTCTTGAGTCCGGCGTCGGCGGCTAGGGTCTTGGCGGTCCGGTCGCTGACGAGGGTCTCGTAGAAGACGGTGGTGACGCCGTCGGCCTTCGCGGTCTGCTGGAGTTCCTTCACGCGGGCGCCGCTGGGCTCCGACTCGGGGTCCAGGCCGCTGATGGACTCCTCGGTCAGGCCGTAGCGCCCGGCGAGGTGGCCGAAGGCGGCGTGCGTGGTGATGAAGACGCCGGTCCTGCGGTCCGCGAGGCCGGTCTCGAACTTCTCGTCCAGGGCGTTCAGTTTGCCGACCAGGGCCGCGGTGTTCTTCTTGTAGTCGGCGGCGTGGTCCGGGTCGGCCTTCTCGAAGGCCTTGCCGACGCCCTCGGCGACCTCGGCGTACTTGACCGGGTCGAGCCAGACGTGGGGGTCCTGGCCCTCCTCGTGCGCGTGGTCGTGGCCCTCGTCCTTCTGGCCCTCGTCCGCGTGGCCCTCGTCCTCGTGACCGTGTTCGTCCTCGTGGCCGTGCTCGTCCTCGTGACCGCCGGACTCGGCGGCGTGGGACTCCAGGGAGGTCAGCGTGGCCGCGTCGATCTTCGTCTTCACCTCGGACTGGCCGATGGCCTCGTCGACGGTCGGCTGGAGGCCCTTGAGGTAGAGGGCGGCGTCGGACTCCTGGAGCTGCGCGGTCTGCTTGGCGCTGATCTCCAGGTCGTGCGGCTCCTGGCCGGGCTGGGTGAGACTGGTGACGTTGACGTGCTCGCCGCCGATCTGCTCGGCGAGGAAGGCCATCGGGTAGAACGACGCCACGACGTCGAACTTGTCGGTGTTGCCCGCGGCGGTGCTGTCGGAGGAGCAGGCGGTGAGGCCGCCGAGGCCGAGGGCGGTGACCGCGGCCAGGGCGGCCGCGGATATGTGGCGTCGTCGTACGTTCATGACACTCATTTTCAACAAATATGGAAACCGTTGTCAACAAAGCACGTGAGAGGGCTGTAGCGGACACCGAATTGGTCGCGGGGCAGGCCACGCCGGTAGCCTGAGTGCTTCGCTGGAAGCAATCTCGCTTCGTCGCCCGTCGTCGTAATGAAGAGAGCACCGTGGCCGCCGACAAGATCGACACCATCGTCAGCCTGAGCAAGCGCCGTGGCTTCGTATTCCCCAGTAGTGAGATCTACGGCGGTACGAAGGCCGCCTGGGACTACGGACCGCTGGGTGTCGAGCTCAAGGAAAACCTGAAGCGCCAGTGGTGGCGCTACATGGTCACCTCGCGCGAGGACGTGGTCGGTATCGACTCGTCCGTGATCCTCGCCCCGGACGTGTGGGTCGCCTCCGGTCATGTCGCGACCTTCACGGACCCGCTGACCGAGTGCACCTCCTGCCACAAGCGGTTCCGCGCGGACCACCTGGAGGAGGCGTACGAGGAGAAGAAGGGCCGCGCCCCGGAGAACGGCCTCGCCGACCTCAGCTGCCCCAACTGCGGCAACAAGGGCACCTTCACCGAGCCCAAGCAGTTCTCCGGTCTGCTCTCCACCCACCTCGGCCCGACGCAGGACTCCGGCTCCATCGCCTACCTGCGCCCCGAGACCGCCCAGGGCATCTTCACCAACTTCGCCCAGGTGCAGACCGCTTCGCGCAAGAAGCCGCCGTTCGGCATCGCCCAGATGGGCAAGTCCTTCCGCAACGAGATCACGCCCGGCAACTTCATCTTCCGCACCCGTGAGTTCGAGCAGATGGAGATGGAGTTCTTCGTCAAGCCGGGCGAGGACGAGCAGTGGCAGGAGTACTGGATGGAGCAGCGCTGGAACTGGTACACCGGTCTCGGCCTGCGCGAGGAGAACATGCGGTGGTACGAGCACCCGAAGGAGAAGCTCTCCCACTACTCCAAGCGCACCGCTGACATCGAGTACCGCTTCCAGTTCGGCGGCAGCGAGTGGGGCGAGCTGGAGGGCGTCGCCAACCGCACCGACTACGACCTCGGTGCCCACTCCAAGGCCTCCGGCCAGGATCTCGCCTACTTCGACCAGGAGGCCGGCGAGCGCTGGACGCCGTACGTCATCGAGCCGGCGGCCGGTGTCGGCCGGGCCATGCTCGCCTTCCTGCTCGACGCCTACGTCGAGGACGAGGCGCCCAACGCCAAGGGCAAGATGGAGAAGCGGACCGTGCTGCGGCTCGACCACCGCCTCGCTCCGGTGAAGGCGGCCGTGCTCCCGCTGTCCCGCAACGCCGAGCTGTCGCCGAAGGCGAAGGGGCTCGCGCAGACGCTGCGGCAGAACTGGAACATCGAGTTCGACGACGCCGGTGCGATCGGGCGCCGTTACCGCCGCCAGGACGAGATCGGCACGCCGTTCTGCGTCACGGTCGACTTCGACACGCTGGACGACAACGCGGTGACCGTGCGCGAGCGCGACACCATGAAGCAGGAGCGCGTGTCGCTGGACCAGATCGAGGGGTACCTGGCGGCCCGACTGATCGGCGCCTAGCCTTCGGCCGCCGTCGCCGTACCAGGGGCCTCTGCCCCTGACCGTCTCGTGGGCCCGCCCACCACCCGGGTCCGGGTGGTGGGCGGGCTCATGCCACCGTCGGGTCCACGGTCGCCTGGTGCGCCTGCGTCAGGTGCTCCTGCGCCTTGAGCCACGGCAGGAACTGGGCGCCCTGGCGCCAGCCGCAGGTCTCGCATCTGATCGTGCGCTGTACTCCCGTGCGCTGGACGTGGACGGTGTGCTCCCGGCCGTGCAGGTCCCAGCGGCTGACTTTGCTCGTGTCGATCTGCGGCATGGTTCCTCCGGAGGTTCGGCAGGGCGTCGGTGTCGCCGTTCCTTGTGCCCCCGTTCCCGTCCGGGGATGACAAGGAGTGTGCCGCAGAAGTGAGTTCGGCGGGTGCGGGTCGGCGGGGCCCGGGGCGGGGTGTCCGCGCGACCCGGTGCCGGCGGGGTGCCGTCGCGCCCGCCCCGGAGACGGCCCGGTGCACGCGGATTCCCCTAGTGCGGTCAACTCATGACCGCTCCGCGATGACCGTCCCGGGTACCCCGCCGCATGCGGGACAATGGGGGAATGCCCATGCCCTCGCCTACCGTGAACACCGTCCTGCCCATCGGCCCGCACGCCGTGCGACCGCCCGTCGTGCTCGCACCCATGGCCGGGATCACCAACGCCCCCTTCCGCACCCTGTGCAGGGAGTTCAGCGGGGGCAAGGGGCTGTTCGTCAGCGAGATGATCACCACCCGGGCGCTGGTCGAGCGCAACGAGAAGACCATGCAGCTGATCCGGTTCGACGCGAGCGAGACGCCGCGCTCCATCCAGCTGTACGGCGTGGACCCGGCGACCGTCGGCAAGGCCGTCCGCATGATCGTGGAGGAGGACCTGGCCGACCACATCGACCTCAACTTCGGCTGCCCGGTCCCCAAGGTGACCCGCAAGGGCGGCGGCTCGGCCCTCCCGTACAAGCGGAACCTGCTGCGGTCCATCCTGCGTGAGGCGGTCAGCGGGGCGGGCGGACTGCCGGTGACGATGAAGATGCGCAAGGGCATCGACGACGACCACCTGACCTACCTGGACGCCGGCCGGATCGCCGTCGAGGAGGGGGTCACCGCCATCGCGCTGCACGGCCGCACCACCGCCCAGCACTACGGCGGCACCGCCGACTGGGACGCCATCGCGCGGCTCAAGGAGCATGTGCCGGAGATCCCGGTGCTCGGCAACGGCGACATCTGGTCGGCCGAGGACGCGCTCAGGATGGTGCGTGAGACGGGCTGTGACGGCGTGGTCGTGGGCCGGGGCTGCCTGGGCCGGCCGTGGCTGTTCGCGGACCTGGTGGCCGCCTTCGAGGGACGGGCCGACGACCGCGCGCGGCCGGCCCTGAGGGAGGTCGCCGACGCCATGGTCCGGCACGCCACGCTGCTGGGCGAGTGGCTCGGTGACGAGTCCCGCGGCGTGATCGACTTCCGCAAGCACGTCGCCTGGTACCTGAAGGGCTTCGCGGTCGGCTCCGAGATGCGCAAGCGGCTCGCGATCACCTCCTCGCTGGAGGAACTGCGGGCCGGGCTCGACGAGCTGGACCTGGACCAGCCCTGGCCGGCCGGCGCCGACGGCCCCCGCGGCCGCACGTCCGGGAACAACCGGGTGGTGCTGCCGGACGGCTGGCTGAAGGACCCGTACGACTGCGCGGGGGTCGGCGAGGAAGCGGAACTCGACACCTCCGGCGGGTGATGACTCGTCCGCGGTAGCCGCCCAGCCGTCCGCGGCGGTCGACCCGGCCGCTCCGGCGGCCGGCCTGCCCGCTCCGGCGCCCGGTCAGTCCCCGGTCGGGTGCGGGACGGAGCCGAAGGCGGTCAGGAAGCGGTCGCGGAAGGCGTCCATCCGCCACACGGGCGCGTCCTTCGCCGGCCGCAGCCCTTCCGTCCAGTTCCAGTCGTCGATCTTCTCCAGCACCTCCGGGTCCTTGGCGACCACCGTCACCGGCACGTCCCGGTTCGCGCCGTGACCGCTCACCTGGGCGATGGGCTGGTGGTCGCCGAGGAAGACGAGCACCGTGTCGTCGGTGCCGTACCGCTCCAGCCACTCGGTGAGACTGGTGACCGAGTACTGGATCGACCTGCCGTACTCCCGCCGGGACTCGGTGGAGTCGGCGATGACGTCGGCGGACTTCCGCCCCGCCTTCGCCACGGCGTGGAAGAGCGAACCGTCGCCGAGGTCGTCCCAGTCGACCATCTCGGGGAGCGGCGCCCACGGCTGGTGGCTGGAGGTGAGGATGATCTCCGACATCAGCGGCCTGGCGCGCGCCCTGCCGTGCTCCAGGCGTTCGTACGCCTCCAGGGCGTACTGGTCCGGCATCGGTGACCAGCTGAACTTCGGTCCCCGGTAGCCCAGGTCGAAGGCGTCGTAGACCTTGTCGAGGCCGTACCACTCGGCCTCCGGCCAGGCCTTCTGCACGCCGGGCATGACGCCGGCGGTGTCCCAGGCGCCGGTCTTCCGGAAGGCCTTGGTGAGGGTGAGGCGGTCGCCGTTGGTGACGGTGCGGTAGCGCTGCTGGTTGTCGATCCACAGGCCGGACAGGGTGGTGGAGTGACCGAGCCAGCTGCTGCCGCCGAACGTCGACGAGGTGAGCCAGCCGCTGCGCGCCCGGTAGCCGGCCTTCGCGAGCGCGGCGGTGCGGGCGTCGACGGTCCCGGTGACGCCGGGTGCGATGAGCGGGTCCTCCAGCGCGCTGCGGCCGTAGCTCTCGATGAAGGCGAAGACGACGTCCTTGCCGCGCAGGTCCGGGACGAGCTGGTCGGGGGGAGTGGCGCCGAAGGCGTCCTCGCGGGCCTCCTTCGCGAACGCGGCCTCGTCGCGCAGGGTGGCCACCACCCGCCGGGTCTGCCCCTTCACCGCCTCCGCGGCCAGGTCGGAGGCGACCGGCACACCGGCGATCTGCACCCCGAGAGCGGTGCAGGTGATCCACACGGTGCCCGCGACGAGCGCGCCCCGGGTGGCGCGGGCGCGGTGCCGGGCCAGCAGGTCGCCCAGCCGGACGGTGGCCAGCGCCATGACGGTCACCAGGAGCAGGGCGAGCAGGACGGCGCCGACCGCCGCGGCGTCGGCCGCCGTGTCGCCCATCGAGTCCTCCAGATAGGACTGGGCGTCGTCGAGCAGCCCCCAGTCGAGGACGACGTTGAAGCCGCGCCCCAGGTACTCGCTGAACCCGATGTCCAGCAGGTTGAGCACGGTCAGCACGCCGATCCCCGCCCCGTACAGCGCCGCCACGACGACGCGCGGCCGGCGGGGCAGGGCGAGCAGCAGGACGGCCCCGACGATCGCCTCGGCGGGGATGCGGGTGAAGCGGTCGGCGCGGACCGCGGGGGCCGTGTTGGGCATCAGGAGGGCGCCGACGACCAGCACCGCGGCGAGGAGGTGGACGGCCCACCGGACGTGGCGGGCGGCGGTGGGGTGCGCGACGCGTGCGGCACGCAGGCGTGTGCGGACGCGCGGACGCGGAAGAGCGCGCAGGCGTGCGAGGACACGTGTGAAGGCGGGCAACCCGGAGGTTCCTTCCGTACCGAGGCCGGTGAGGAGGCGGACCCGGCGTGGGGGTCCGGGTCCGCCGCAGTTCCGTACGGGCGGGACGACCGGTGCGTTCACCTGACCGGGGATTTCCTCTGGGAAGAGCGTGTACCCGGGGTGGGGCGGCGGGGTGCCCGGCCTCGTCCGCATGGTGAAATGCGGAGCCGTGTGGCAGCGTGATTCTCGCCACCCCTGATAGGGGTTGCGCTCAGATGAGCGGATCATGCGCGGTTGCACTTCTCAAAGGTTGGCACTCAGTGCCATCCCTTGATCGTTCATCGAGCGAAATCAGACGTGGCCACAGTCGCTCATGTGAGCGCACTGAAGCCCTGTTGGCGAGGTGATGCGTTCAAGAAGTGAAAACACTCGGCGACGATGGCTTGCCAAGCTTTGACTTTCAATCCGCTGGCGCACGAGTGGTTACGGGCGCATGACGCACAAGTGGACGTACCCAGACGCCTTTGATCTGGGTAGATTCCTCGCCGTCAGGGCAGCCACCGCGTCCTCGAGGGAGTCGAGACCCGTGTCGGAAAACAAAGATCCCCACGTAGCTCAGCCGGGCACGAGCGTTGAGGGCGTGAAGTTCGTCTACGACTTCACCGAGGGCAACAAGGACCTCAAGGACCTGCTCGGCGGCAAGGGTGCCAACCTCGCCGAGATGACCAACCTGGGCCTTCCCGTCCCGCCCGGCTTCACCATCACCACCGAGGCCTGCAAGACCTACCTCGACAGTGGCGAGGAGCCCGCGGCACTGCGTGACGAGGTGAGTGCGCACCTCGACGCCCTCGAAGCGACGATGGGCAAGAAGCTCGGCCAGGCCGACAACCCGCTTCTGGTCTCGGTCCGCTCCGGCGCCAAGTTCTCCATGCCGGGCATGATGGACACCGTCCTCAACATCGGCCTGTCGGACAAGTCCGTGCAGGGCCTGGCCAAGCAGGCCGGCGACGACCGGTTCGCGTGGGACTCCTACCGGCGCCTCATCCAGATGTTCGGCAAGACCGTCCTCGGCGTCGACGGCGAACTCTTCGAGGACGCGCTGGACGCGGCGAAGGCGGCCAAGAAGGTCACCGTCGACACCGAGCTGGAGGCCGCCGACCTCAAGAAGCTCGTCACCAAGTTCAAGAAGATCGTCAAGACCGAGGCCGGCCGGGACTTCCCCCAGGACCCGCGCGAGCAGATGGACCTCGCCATCAAGGCCGTCTTCGACTCCTGGAACGGCGACCGCGCCAAGCTCTACCGCCGCCAGGAGCGCATCCCGCACGACCTCGGCACCGCCGTCAACGTCTGCTCCATGGTCTTCGGCAACCTCGGCCCCGATTCCGGCACCGGTGTCGCCTTCACCCGCGACCCCGCCTCCGGCCACCAGGGCGTCTACGGCGACTACCTGCAGAACGCCCAGGGCGAGGACGTGGTCGCGGGCATCCGCAACACCGTGCCGCTCGCCGATCTGGAGTCGATCGACAAGAAGTCGTACGACCAGCTCATGCAGATCATGGAGACCCTGGAGAACCACTACAAGGATCTCTGCGACATCGAGTTCACCATCGAGCGCGGCCAGCTGTGGATGCTGCAGACCCGCGTCGGCAAGCGCACCGCGGGCGCGGCCTTCCGCATCGCGACCCAGCTCGTCGACCAGGGCCTGATCGACGAGGCCGAGGCGCTCTGCCGGGTCAACGGCGCCCAGCTCGCCCAGCTGATGTTCCCCCGCTTCGACGACGAGGCGAAGGTCGAGCAGGTCGGCCGCGGCATCGCCGCCTCCCCGGGCGCGGCGGTCGGCAAGGCGGTCTTCGACTCCTACACCGCCGTCAAGTGGTCCCGCTCCGGCGAGAAGGTCATCCTGATCCGCCGCGAGACCAACCCCGACGACCTGGACGGCATGATCGCGGCCGAGGGCATCCTCACCTCGCGCGGCGGCAAGACCTCCCACGCGGCCGTCGTCGCCCGCGGCATGGGCAAGACCTGCGTCTGCGGCGCGGAGGAGCTCGAGGTCGACACCAAGCGCCGCCGGATGACCGTCCCCGGCGGGCACGTGGTGGAGGAGGGCGACGTCGTCTCCATCGACGGCTCCACCGGCAAGGTGTACCTCGGTGAGGTCCCGGTCGTCCCCTCCCCGGTCGTCGAGTACTTCGAGGGCCGTATGCACCCGGGTGCCGACGACGCCGACGAGCTCGTCGAGGCCGTGCACCGGATGATGGCCTTCGCCGACCGCAAGCGCCGGCTGCGCGTGCGTGCCAACGCCGACAACGCCGAGGACGCGCTGCGCGCCCGCCGCTTCGGCGCCCAGGGCATCGGCCTGTGCCGCACCGAGCACATGTTCCTCGGCGACCGGCGCGAACTCGTCGAGCGGCTGATCCTGGCGGACACCGAGGCCGAGCGCGAGGAGTCGCTGAAGGCACTGCTTCCGCTGCAGAAGCAGGACTTCGTCGAACTGTTCGAGGCCATGGACGGTCTTCCCGTCACCATCCGCCTGCTCGACCCGCCGCTGCACGAGTTCCTGCCCGACATCACCGAACTGTCGGTCCGTGTCGCCCTCGCCGAGTCCCGGCAGGAGCCGCACGAGAACGAACTGCGCCTGCTCCAGGCCGTGCACCGGCTGCACGAGCAGAACCCGATGCTCGGTCTGCGCGGTGTCCGCCTCGGCCTGGTCATCCCCGGGCTGTTCACCATGCAGGTGCGGGCCATCGCGGAGGCCGCCGCCGAACGCAGGACCGCCAAGGGCGACCCGCGTGCGGAGATCATGATCCCGCTGGTCGGCACGGTCCAGGAGCTGGAGATCGTCCGCGAGGAGGCCGACCAGGTCATCGCGGAGGTCGAGGAGGCCACCGGCACCTCGCTCAAGCTCTCCATCGGCACGATGATCGAGCTTCCGCGCGCCGCGCTGACCGCCGGTCAGATCGCGGAGGCGGCCGAGTTCTTCTCCTTCGGCACGAACGACCTCACCCAGACGGTGTGGGGCTTCTCCCGGGACGACGTGGAGGCCAGCTTCTTCACCGCGTACCTGGAGAAGGGCATCTTCGGGGTGTCGCCGTTCGAGACGATCGACAAGGACGGCGTCGGCTCCCTGGTGAAGCTGGCCGCCAAGGCCGGCCGCGAGACCCGCCCCGACCTCAAGCTCGGCGTCTGCGGCGAGCACGGCGGCGACCCGGAGTCCGTCCACTTCTTCCACGAGGTCGGCCTGGACTACGTCTCCTGCTCCCCGTTCCGCATCCCGGTCGCCCGGCTGGAGGCCGGCCGCGCCGCGGTCACCTCGACGGGCAGCGACCACCGCTGAACCCCGGAGCCGTTGTCTGTCACCCGACCACCCTCACCGATCGGCAACGGCTCCGGATCACGAAAGGAGAGAGCGGCACCCGTGCGGGGGTGCCGCTCTCTCGCCTGTGTAGGGTCCGGTCCCGGAAGAGCCACCAGGACGCCGGCCGGAACACGGGGGGACGCAGTGCCGATACGCATGCGCAGGAGCACCATCAGACCGCTGAGCAGCATGGGCGGGTACGCCGTCGACCCGTGGCAGTCGGTGCGGCGCACGGCCGGGACGGCGGCATACGGGTGGCTCGCCGCGCTGGTCACCGCGTTCGTGTCCTACCTCGCGCTCCGCTGGGTGTGGGTGCCCATCGTCGTGGGCGTCGCTCTGTGCATGGCCTTCATCGTCATGCTCATGCTGCTGCACCGCGCCGCGTGGATCGCCCTGCTGGCCCTGGTACCCGGGCTGTTCATCCTGGTCGGGGCCGTCCAGTACGCCCCCGAGGCGGCGCTGGAGGTGCGCGGGGTGCGCGAGAGCGTGGTGATCGTCGCGGACGAGGCGACCGGGAAGGGCGGCAAGAACCACCGGTACACGCTGCGCACGGCGGACGGCGGGGAGCTGACGGAGCGGCTGACCTACAACGGTTCCGCCTGGGCCCCGAAGGTGGGCGAACGCCTCGACGTCATCCGTGACCCGGAGGGCGTGGTGCCCATGGAGCGGGCGGACGAGGTGGACGCCGCGGGGCGGCTCGGGGGACTGGGTGCCGGGCTCGTGGCGTGGACGCTCATGGCCGTGCTGGCCGGCCGGCGCGGGCACGTGCGCCGCCGGAAGGGCAAGACCGACTCCCTGCTGCTGTCCCTGTGAGCCGCGGGGAGCCGGCCGGCCGGCTCCCCGCGCCTGCTCAGCGGTTGTCGCGCCGCCGGCGGGCGGCGATCATCAGTCCGCCGCCCAGCAGCACCACGGCCGCGCCGCCCGCCGCGATGTAGGGGGTGGTGTCGCTGCCGCCGGTCTCGGCGAGGTCGGTGCCGCCGACGCTCTGCTCCTTGCCACCGGTGCTGCCCGTGCTGTCGGTGGCGTCGTCCCCGGAGTCCGTGCCGGTCTCCTCGTGCGGCACGAAGTCCGCGGGCGGCCGGTCGCAGCCCACGCCGTCGTCGTCCCGGTCGAGGTGCTTGCTGTAGTGGTCGTCGCCCTTGGCGATGTTCTTGTACCCGTTCTCGTACGCCTCGGTGCAGTTCTTGAACGGGTGGTTGCCGTCGTGCGCCACGGCGGTGGCCGGTACGGCGGCCAGCGCGAGGGCGGCGAGGAGCGCGGCGGCGGAGGTACGGAACGGAGTCATGGTGAGGAGCCCCCCAGATCGGGCGAATGCGTGTGCTCGGTACGAGGGTGCCGAAGCTACTGGGGGGCCCGTGGCGTGTGGGAGATATGGAGATGCCGTGACGAGAACGTGACGTGACCGGGGGGTGACCCTCAGCCGCACCTCGTGGTCAGGCCGTCTGGCCGCCGTCCACCACGAGGTCGGTGCCCACCACCGACGCCGCGTCGTCGGACGCCAGGTACAGCACCGCCGCCGCGATCTCCCCGACCGCCGACACGCGGCCGAGCGGCACGCCGTGCCGCATGCGCTCCGCGCGTCCGGCTTCCGTCTCGCCCGGCAGCAGTGACATGGTCGTCGCCGTGGCGCCGGGACTGACGGCGTTGATGCGGATCCCCTCCGCGATGTGGTCCAGGGCGGCGCCCCGGGTGAGCACGGAGACGGCCGCCTTGGTGGCGGCGTAGGCGGTGGAGCCCGGGCTGCGCTTGTGCGGGCCGAACGTGGAGGAGATGTTCACGATCGCGCCGCCGCCCGGCTGGGTGCGCATCTGGCGGATCTCCGCGCGCAGGGCGTTGAACACGCCGGTGACGTTGATGTCGAGCTGGCTCCGCCAGTCGTCGTCGGTGAGATCGGCAAGGGGCTGTCCGCCCCGGAAGACACCTGCGTTGTTGACCGCCACGTCCAGTGAACCGAAGTGGTCCACGGCGGCGTCCGTGACGGCCTGGACGTCCGCGGCGCGGGAGACGTCGGCGGTGACGGCCAGCGCCTTGCCGCCGGCCCGCTCGATCAGGGACACCGTCTCCTCCAGCGGCTCCGTTCGCCGTCCGGCGACGACGACGTGCGCGCCCTCCGCGGCGAAGGCGAGGGCGACGGCCCGTCCGATGCCGGAGCCGGCGCCCGTGACCAAGGTGGTGCGGTCGGTGAAACGGCTGGTCATGATCTCCCCTAATTTCTTGACCGATCGGTTCAGTATGTGGGCAGGATGCGGGGTCTGAAAGCCGCCGTCCGGCGGCCTGCCGCGTGGCTCAGTCCCCGAGCAGTGCCAGCACCTGCTCCGCCGCGTCCCTCACCCTGGCCGGGTCCGCGGACGCCTTGCCGACCACCCGCAGCCCCTGGAGCAGCACGAGCAGCGTGCGGGCGAGGGCGAGCGGATCACGGTCGGCGGGCAGCTCGCCCTGGGCCCGGGCGCGGACGAGTGCCGTGTGCAGCACGGTCTCCAGCTGGTCCCAGCTGCGCTCCACCCGCCGCGCGACGGTCGCGTCGTGCGGGGCCAGCTCGGCAGCCGTATTGGTGACGAAGCAGCCGCGCAGGCGCAGGGCCTCCTCGGTCGCCTCCGCGGCGGAACGCCGCACGAGCGCCCGCACCCCCGGCAGTACCGGCCCCGGCCGGGACAGGTCCTCCAGCAGATGCGGGAACCGTTCCCGCTCGTACTGCTCCAGTGCCTTCAGGTACAGCTCACGCTTGCTGCCGAAGGTCGCGTAGAGGCTGGCGCGCCCGATGCCGAGGTGTGTGACGAGGTCGGACATCGACGTCGCCTCGTAGCCGCGCCGCCAGAACAGCTCCAGGGCTGCCCGCAGCGCGGCGTCGGGATCGAACTCCTTGGTCCTGGCCACGCCGTGCAGCCTAGGCCTTTCTGAAACGGGCAGTCAAGAACCAGGCGGTCAGGCCGCCTTCACCTCGTACGCCGTCACCCGTACCGTCTCGTCGTCCAGGCACCGCCCCGACTCCAGGTCGAAGCGCTGCTTGAGCAGCGGGGAGGCGACGAACGGGCGGCCCCGGTGGGTGCCGGTCAGGCCCCGGGAGAGGACCGCCGCGCCGGTGAACGGGTCACGGTTGTCGATCGCGTAGAGCCGGCCGGTGCGGTCGGCGAACACGGCGGCCTGGCGGCCGTCGGGGAGCAGGGCCGCCACCCCGCGGCCCGGCAGCAGCGTGCCCAGGTCGCAGACCGTGAACCAGTCGTCCGCCAGGCGGATGCGGACCTTCAGATCGGTGGTCTCCAGCGTCAGGGTCATCGCGTGGCGCTTCCTTCCAGGACGTCGTCGGCGGGTCGCAGGCCGATGCTCAGCAGCGGCAGGTCGGGCTTCATCTGGTCGCGCTCGGGAACGAAGGCGACCACCGGGTCGGGTGTGTCGGGCGCGTTCACGAAGGACACGAACCGGGCCAGCTTCTCGGGGTCGTCGATGGTCTCGGCCCACTCGTCGCGGTAGTGGGCGACATGGGCGGCCATCAGGGCCTCCAGCTCGTCGCAGATGCCGAGGGAGTCGCGCACCACGACGTCCCGCACGTGGTCCAGGCCGCCGGGGATCCGGTCCAGCCAGACGCTGGTGCGCTCCAGGCGGTCGGCGGTGCGGATGTAGAACATCAGGAACCGGTCGATCAGCCGGATCAGTTCGGCGTCCGAGAGGTCCTGGGCGAGCAGGTCCGCATGGCGCGGAGTGGCGCCGCCGTTGCCGCCGACGTACAGGTTCCAGCCGCCCGCGGTGGCGATGACACCGAAGTCCTTCGACTGGGCCTCCGCGCACTCGCGCTGGCAGCCGGAGACCGCCGACTTCAGCTTGTGCGGGGAGCGCAGTCCCCGGTAGCGCAGCTCCAGGTCGATCGCCATGCGCACCGAGTCCTGGACGCCGTACCGGCACCAGGTCTGCCCCACACAGGACTTCACCGTGCGCAGCGACTTGCCGTAGGCGTGCCCCGACTCGAAGCCGGCGTCCACCAGCCGGGTCCAGATGAGCGGCAGCTGCTCGACGCGGGCGCCGAACATGTCGATCCGCTGACCGCCGGTGATCTTCGTGTAGAGGCCGAAGTCGCGGGCGATCTCGCCGATCACGATCAGCTTCTCGGGGGCGATCTCCCCGCCGGGGATGCGGGGCACGACCGAGTACGAGCCGTTCTTCTGCAGGTTGGCCAGGAAGTGGTCGTTGGTGTCCTGGAGGGCGGCCTGTTCGCCGTCGAGGACGTGCGTGCTCGCGCCGATCGTCGGGGCGAGGGAGGCGATGATCGAGCCGACCGTCGGCTTGCAGACCTCGCAGCCGTCACCGCCCCGGGCACCCTCCCGGCCGTGCCGGTCGAGCAGCTCCCGGAAGGAGGTGACGCGCAGCGCGAGGACGATCTCGTACAGCTCCTCGCGGGTCCGGGAGAAGCAGCCGCACAGACCCTTGTCGACCTCGACGCCGCTCGCCTCCAGTTCGGCGTTGATCAGCTGGCCCAGCACCTTGACGCAACTGCCGCACGTCGTACCGGCCTTGGTGCACTTCTTCACCTCGGGCACGGTGGTGCACCTGTGCTCGGTGACGGCCTCGCGGATCGTGCCCTTGCGGACGTTGTTGCAGGAGCAGATGATCGCGTCGTCCGGCAGCGCGGACGGACCCAGCTGGACGGGCGCCCCGGCACCGGCCGGCAGCACCAGCGACTCGGGCGGGACCGGTGGCACCGATCCGGTGAAGGCCTTCAGCGTGCCGTACGCCTCCGCGTCGCCGACCAGGACACCGCCGAGCAGCGTGCCGTCCCGGCCGACGACCAGCTTCTTGTACAGGCCCGCCCGGGAGTCGGAGTAGACGACGTCGAGGCAGTCCCCGGTGGCGCCGTGCGCGTCGCCGAAGGACGCCACGTCCACACCGAGCAGCTTCAGCTTGGTGGACAGGTCCGCTCCGGTGAACGCCGACTCCTCCCCGGCGAGGGTCGCCGCCACCGTCTCCGCCTGCTCGTAGCCGGGCGCGACCAGCCCGTACACCCGCCCGTCGGCGGCCAGCGCGCACTCGCCGATCGCGAACACGCGCGGATCGGTGACCGTGCGGCACTGCCCGTCGACCGCGATGCCGCCGCGTTCGCCGACGTCGAGGCCGCAGTCCCGGGCGAGCTGGTCGCGGGGGCGGACACCGGCGGAGAACACCACCAGGTCGGTGGCGAGTTCGGATCCGTCGGAGAGCTTCATGCCGGTGACCGCGCCGTCCTCACCGACCACGATCTCCTGCGTGCCCACCCCCGTGTGGACGGACAGGCCCATGTCCTCGATGGTGCGCAGCAGCGCCGCGCCACCGCCCTCGTCGACCTGCACCGGCATCAGCCGGGGCGCGAACTCCACGATGTGGGAGGTCAGCCCGAGACCCTTGAGCGCACCCGCCGCCTCCAGGCCGAGCAGGCCGCCGCCGACGACCGCGCCGGTCGTCGACGTCTTCGCGTACTCCTCGATCGCGAGCAGGTCCTCGATCGTGCGGTAGACGAAGCAGCCCTCGGCGTCCTGGTTCGGCACCGGCGGCACGAACGGGTAGGAGCCGGTGGCCAGCACCAGGACGTCGTAGCCGAGGACCAGTCCCGAGCGGGCGGTCACCTCGCGCGCCTCGCGGTCGACGGCCAGTGCAGGGTCGCCGACGCGCAGCTCGATGCCGTGCGCCTCGATGAACGCCGGGTCCGTCAGGGACAGGTCCTCGGGCGTCCTCCCCGAGAAGTACGAGGTGAGCTGCACCCGGTCGTAGGCCGGACGCGGCTCCTCGCACAGCACGACCACCCGGTGCGTGGCGGTCAGGCCGCGCTCGGCGAGCGCCTGAAGGAAACGCTGGCCGACCATGCCGTGGCCGATGAGCACGATGGTCGGTGTGTCCGTGGACATCAGGAGCCTCCGTCGTTGGTGAGCAGGTGGAGCAGGGGCCCGCCGGCGGACGGGAGCGGCTCTGCTCCCTCCCAGGCGCGCGCGAGGGCGCCGACGGTGCCGAGTTCGCCGACCAGGACCCCGCCGACCAGGCGGTCGTCCCGGACGACGACCTTGCGGTAGGTGCCGCGGGTGGCGTCGGTGAGCTGCACGACGTCGTCGCCCGGCAGCGCCTCGGTCTCACCGAACGCGGCGAGGTCGAGGGGCCCGGGGAGGCCGGCGAGGGTGAGCCGGGTCAGGGAGCGGGTGCCGGTGTAGCGGGCGGTGGTGTCCCCGGCGAGCAGCGCGGCGAGCGCGTCGGCCTGTTCCAGGGCCGGGGCGGCGAGCCCGTACACCGTGCCGGCGTGTTCGGCGCAGTCGCCGATCGCGTGGACGTACGGGTCGGAGGTGCGCAGCTCGTCGTCGACGACGACCCCCTTGCCGATCTTGAGTCCCGCCGCCTGCGCGAGCCCCGTGCGCGGATGCACCCCGCAGGCCAGGACCACGAGGTCGGCGTCGAGGGCGTACCCGTCGGCCATCTCCACCGAGCGGACCGCGCCGCCGGCCGAGCGCACGTCGCGCACCCGGCACTCGGTGTGCACCTCCACGCCGAGACCGGTCAGGTGGCGCCGGACGAGCGCCGAGGCGGCCGGGTCGAGCTGGCGTTCCATCAGCCGCTCGGACTGCTGGGCGAGGACGACCTGCGCGCCGCGCACGGCGAGCGCCCGGGCGGCGGAGACGCCGAGCAGTCCGCCGCCGATCACCACCGCCCGCACCCCGGGCCGTACCGCCTTGGCCAGGCCCAGGCAGTCGTCCAGGGTGCGGAAGGCGTGCACGCCCTCAGGCAGTTCGTGGTCGGCGGTGAACAGTCCGCGCAGCGCGGGGAGCACCGGGTTGGAGCCGGTGGCCAGGACCAGCCGGCCGTATCCGGTCACCGAACCGTCCGCGCAGGCGACGGTGCGGGCCGCGCGGTCGATGCCGGTGACGCGGGCCCGGGTGAGCCGCGCGGGCGCCGGGAGGGCGATCACCTCGGGGCTGTAGCGCCCGGCCAGCACCTCGGCGAGCAGCACCCTGTTGTACGGCCGGTGCTCCTCCTCGCCGATCAGCGTCACGGGCGTGCCGAGCTCGCCGAGCCGCCGGGCGAGCCGTACGCCCGCGAGGCCGGAGCCGATCACCACCACACGCTCGTTCGAGGTCATGCCGTCGAGCGTGCGGTGCGGGTGTTACCCGTCGGCATCCCCTCTGTTTCCCGCGCGGAACGCTGCCCTCAGCGGGGGAGCACGAGGGGTGTGAGGAAGCCGACCCCGGCGGCAACCTCAACAAACGCTCATCTTGATGGACGCGCCATCTATCCGGTCCCTAGGGTCACGACCATGCCCGACATCTCCCTGACCACGGTCGTTCTGCTCTGTCTGGCCGCGCTCGCCGCCGGCTGGATCGACGCCGTCGTCGGCGGAGGCGGGCTGCTGCTCCTGCCGGCCCTGCTGCTCGGGCTGCCCGCCGGCACCCCGGCCGCGCACGCCCTGGGCACCAACAAGGCGGTCGCGATCGTAGGCACGACCGGCGCCGCGGTGACCTACGCCCGCAAGGCGCCGGTCGACGTGAAGACCGCCGTGCGCATCGGTCTTGCCGCCCTCGCCGGGTCGTCGGCCGGGGCGTTCTTCGCGGCAGGGATGAGCACCGAGGTGCTGAAGCCGGTGATCATGGTGGTGCTGCTCGCCGTGGCCGCCTTCGTGATCCTGCGCCCCGCCTTCGGCACGGCTCCCGCCACCGGCCCGGCCACCCGCCGCCAGATCTTCGCCGCGATCGGCCTGGCCGGCCTCGGCATCGGTTTCTACGACGGTCTCATCGGCCCCGGCACCGGCACGTTCCTCGTGCTGGCGCTCACCGCCCTGCTCCACCTCGACCTGGTCACCGCCTCCGCCACCGCCAAGATCGTCAACTGCTGCACCAACGCCGGCGCCCTCGCCACCTTCGCCTGGCAGGGCGCGGTGCTGTGGCAGCTGGCGGCCCTGATGGCGGTGTTCAACCTGGCGGGCGGCACGCTCGGCGCCCACACGGCGCTGAAGAAGGGCAGCGGCTTCGTCCGCGTCGTCCTGCTGACGGTCGTCTTCGCCCTGGTGGCGAACCTGGCGTACGAGCAGTGGCTGGCCTGAACCGTCCGGACGCGGACCGGCGGGCACCGTCCTCCCCGTGGGCGGCAACCGAGAACCGGTCCCGAGGGAGCCGGTCCACGCACACCGAGTACTCGTCCGCGCGGTGACACGGCACGGGAGCCGTCGCCGTTCCCGGGTCAGCGGCTGCCGGTCAGGTGGGCGTAGACGACCACGTTGCCCCGGTAGCCGGTGGTGCGGGACCAGCCGCCGCCGCAGGTGATGACCCGCAGTTCGGGGCGGGCCGCCGCGCCGTACACCTTCGCGTCGGGGAAGTCCTGCGCGTCGTAGACCTCCACCGCGTCCACCGTGAACACGGCCGTCCGGCCGTCCCGCCGGTCCACCTCGACGGTGCTGCCCTTGCGCAGGGCGCCCAGCGCGTAGAAGACCGCGGGACCGTCGGCGTTGTCGACGTGGCCCGCGACGATCGCGGTGCCCCGCTCGCCGGGGGTGGTGCCGGCCTCGTACCAGCCGGCGAGGTTCTCGACGTCGGCGGGCGGCACGTCGAGGCTGCCGGTGGCGGTCAGGCCGAGACCCGTCAGGGGCGCGTCCACGTCGATCGCGGGGATGCGGACGCGCAGGGGAGGGGAGGGCGCCAGCGCCGGTGCCGGGGACCCGCCCGCGCTGCGGTCGTCGGCACCGGTGTGCGCCTGGGCGGCGGAGGGCTGCGGCGGGGGGTGCGTCCCGGTTCCGTCGCGCAGCAGCCACGTCCCCGCGCACAGGGCGAACACCGTGACGGCTGCTATCGCTGCGTTGCCCGGGCCCCCCGCCCGGTGGAACCTGCGGCGCATCACGGACCGACCTCTTCTCGAATCGGGCCCCGTACCCCCCTCCGGGCCGCGAGGGGCGTCGGACCCGGAGGGGGAGGGGACATGCGGTACCGGCGGGGACGGGCAGCGGAGGGTGCCCGTCAGATCCCGTCGCCTCTCGCCCGGCGATGCAGGAGCCAGGTACCGCCCGCGGCGGCGACGGCGAGAGCCGTCACACCGGCCGCGGTCTGTGCGGGGTCGGTGCCCAGCGCGCCACCGACCCCCGTCTTCACACTTCCCCGGGGATGCACCAGCTGTGCCTCCGGAGTCAGCGTCACCAGCAGGTCACCGGCCACCCGCCGGCCGCTCCCCGCACACGTCGCGACGATCTCGTACGTGCCCGGCTGCGCGCCCGGCGGCACCTGGAACTGCCCGATCGCGTCCCGTTCGTGGGTGCTCGGCGCGAGCGTGAACCGGCCGGCGCCGACCGCGGAGGCGTCGCCCGCGGCCGTGTCGTCACCGTCGCACGCGTCGGTGTTCACCGTGACCTGCGAGCCCGGCGCGACCGACGACGGGTACACCTCCAGGCTCCCGGCCGACGGCCCGCGGGACCCCACGGCGTACGCGGGCGGCACGGCGAGCAGCCCCGCGGTGGCCACGGCGAGCGCGGCGCCGGTCAGACCGGTCAGACCGGTGACACCGGTCAGCAGCCGGGCGGTACGTCGCATCGATGCTCCCTCGGGCTCACGAAGGGGACCCGGCCCGCGGCACCCCCATGTGCCGCCGTCGAACGCGTCCCTGCCTCTTCGAGGTAAGTGCCACCGCGTCGGTGGCGCTCCCCGAGAAGCGGCCGGAGCGGCGGCTGAACGGGTGTCGGACACCTGCGGACACGCGCTGCCCGCACCGTGTTTCAGCAGGTCACCGCAGCCGTGCCGGACGGGCGGGCGAAAGTACCCGAAGGGCGGGCGGCGCGGCGGTGAACGGGTGACCGGGGCGGGCGCGGCGGCCCGTACGGGGCCCGGTCCTCACCCCCGGCCCCGCCACTGACCGCCCCGGCCCCGCCACTCCCCGCTCCCGAGCGGCGTCCCCCGTGCCCGGAGCCGGGCGGCGACGGCGGGCGCGGCGACGTACACCCACGCCCGGACCGCCGCTCCGTCCGTGTCCCGGACGACGTCCCGCGCCACCCGCTCGTACAGGTTGCGCGGATCGCCCGGTACGAACTCCTCCAGCCGGTCCAGCCCGGCGAGCAGCGCCGGGTACGCCTCCGGCAGCGCGGTCACCAGTTCCCCGCGCACCGCGCCGTCCGGCTCCTCGACGGCGTACGGGTAGCCGGGCCCCTCGTACAGCGTCACGCCCCGCAGCCGGCCGGGCTCCTCGCCGAGGGTCCGGCCGCGCAGGAAGACGTCGTGGTTGCGCTCGCCGGGGCGGAGCGTCCCGTAGACGAAAAAGGGGAGGATCACTGGTCTCACCTGCGTGGACGGTCGGCGGCGCCCCAGCGTAGCGCCGGGACGACGGCGGACGGGACCCCCGTTCGCCTAGAGCGCCGCGCGGCCCGTTCGTTCGGCCCGCACGGTCTCCACCCGGACCGCGCACGCCTTGAACTCCGGCATGCGGGACGTCGGGTCGAGGGCGGGGTTGGTGAGGGTGTTGGCGCGGCCTTCGCCGGCCCAGTGGAACGGCATGAACACCGTGTCGGGGCGGATCGCGGTGGTGATCCGCGCCGGCGCCACCGCCCGCCCGCGCCGGGACACCACCGCCACCGGATCGCCCTCGGCGGCGCCGAGCCGCTCCGCGAGCCGGGGGTGCAGCTCCACGAACGGCCCCGGGGCGGCGGCGTTCAGCTCGTCGACGCGCCGCGTCTGGGCGCCGGACTGGTACTGCGCCACCACCCGCCCGGTGGTCAGCAGCACGGGGTACTCGTCGTCGGGCTCCTCGGCGATCGGCCGGTGCGAGACCGGTACGAACCTCGCCCGCCCGTCCTCGGTGGCGAACCGGTCGTGGAAGAGCCGGGGGGTGCCGGGGTGGACGCCGTCCTCCGGCCCGTCGGACGCCGGGCAGGGCCAGAAGACGCCGTTCTCCTCCGCCAGCCTCCGGTAGGTGATGCCGGAGTAGTCGGCGAGGCCGCCCGCGCTCGCCCGGCGCAGCTCCTCGAAGACCTCCTCGGGGTCGGTCGGGAAGCCCTTCTCCAGGTTCCGTCCGCCGCCGAGCCGCGCGGCGAGCCCGTGCAGCACCTCCAGGTCGCTGCGGACGCCGTCCGGCGGGGTGATCGCGCGCCGCCGCAGCAGCACCCGCCCCTCCAGGCTGGTCGTGGTGCCCGTCTCCTCCGCCCACTGCGTCACCGGCAGGACCACGTCGGCGAGCGCGGCCGTCTCCGACAGCACCACGTCGCACACCGCGAGGAAGTCCAGCGAGCGGATCCTTTCCTCGACGTGCGCGGCGCGGGGCGCCGACACGACCGGGTTGGACCCCATCAGCAGCAGCGCCCGGATGTCCGTGCCGAGCGCGTCGAGGAGTTCGTACGCGCTGCGCCCCGGCCCGGGCAGGGACTCGGGGGCCACCCCCCACACCCCGGCGACGTGCGCCCGCGCCGCCGGGTCGGTCAGCTTGCGGTAGCCGGGCAACTGGTCCGCCTTCTGGCCGTGTTCGCGCCCGCCCTGCCCGTTGCCCTGCCCGGTGAGGCAGCCGTACCCGGACAGCGGGCGGCCCGCCCGCCCGTCGCCAGGCACAGGTTGATCCACGCGCCCACCGTGTCGGTGCCCTTGGACTGCTGCTCGGGACCCCGCGCGGTGAGCACCATCGCCGCCTCCGGCTCACAGAACAGCCGTACGGCCTCCCGCAGCTGCGGCACGGACACACCGGTGATCCGCTCCACGTACTCCGGCCAGTGCGCCATCGCCGCCGCCCGGGTCTCCTCCCAGCCGGCCGTGCGCTCCCGGACGTAACGCTCGTCGGTGCGCCCCTCGGCGACGACGAGGTGCAGCAGGCCCAGCGCCAGCGCGAGGTCGGTGCCGGGGCGCGGGGCGAGATGCAGGTCGGCGTGCTCGGCGGTCTTGGTGCGGCGCGGGTCGACGACGATCAGCGTGCCGCCGTTCTCCCTGAGTTCGGTGAAGTAACGCAGCGACGGCGGCATGGTCTCCGCCGGGTTGGAGCCGACGAGGATCACGCAGCCGGTCCTCGGGATGTCCTCCAGCGGGAACGGCAGCCCGCGGTCCAGCCCGAACGCCGTGTTGCCGGCCGCTGCCGCCGACGACATGCAGAACCGCCCGTTGTAGTCGATCTGGGAGGTGCCCAGCACCACCCGGGCGAACTTCCCCAGGCTGTACGCCTTCTCGTTGGTCAGCCCGCCCCCGCCGAACACCCCGACCGCGTCCGCCCCGGACTCCGACCGCGTTCGCCCCAGCCCCTCGGCGACCCGCCCCAGCGCCTCGTCCCACGAGGCCGGCACCAGCGCGCCCCCCGCGTCCCGCACCAGTGGCGACGTCAGCCGCACGCTCGACGACAGCACCGCCGGAGCCGTACGTCCCTTCCCGCACAGCGCCCCCCGGTTCACCGGGAAGTCCGCGCGCTCACTCACCTCGACGGCACTCCCGTCCGGGGCCGGCGTCAGGTTCATCCCGCACTGCAGCGCGCAGTAGGGGCAGTGCGTGGGCGTCACGGTGTTCTGCATACGGCCACCCTGCGCCGCCGGTGTTACGCACCGCACCGGCCCCTGTTACACACCCGGAACGGCGACCTCCCCGCCGCCGGGCGCCCGCGGTGAGGCGCCGGGGCCCCGCTCAGACGCCGATCAGCCGGATCCGGTCACCGCACAGGCGGGCCATGTCGTCGACGTCGGACGCCAACAGGGCCACCGGGCCCGGCTGACGCAGTGCCATCTCGGCCACCGTCGCGTCGATCGCATACGTGTGCCCGTGCAGGCCCGCTGCCTTGAGCAGTTCCGCCGATGCCCTCGCCGCCTGCTCGGTCACCGGCTCGACCTTGACGCGGGACAGCGTCCACCGCAGCCGGGCCGTGCTCCTCCTGATGGCGCAGCAGGTCGGCGCCGAGCAGTTGACGGCGCAGCTGACGAGCCACCGCTTCGGCGACGTAGCCGGAGACGCTGCCGGTGAGCTTGTTCGGTCCGGCCGACCTGCTCCGCGGGGAGCGTCACCGTGATGCGCGTCGTGTCCGCCATGGGGCGGGCATACCGCGATATGCGTGGCCGGTCAGCCCTGTGCCTGCTCCGCGCGCGCCTCCGCCAGGGCCCGCGCCACGCCCGGCTCCCGGGGTCCCAGGAACCGCGGATCCGGCCGGAACACCGCGTCCGACGCCGCCTTGCCCGCCGCCAGCACCTCCCGGACGCCTCCGTAGTACCAGGTGGCGTCGTGCGGTTCGTCGACGCCGACCCCGTACGAGGAGACCCCGGCCGTCTCGCACAGGGCCACCGCCCGCCGGACGTGGAAGCCCTGGCTGATCAGCACCGCCCGGTCGACGCCGAAGATCCTCTTCGCGCGGACGCACGAGTCCCAGGTGTCGAAGCCCGCGTAGTCGCTCACGATCCGCGCGTCGGGCACGCCGTGCCGGGTCAGGTACGCGCGCATCGCGTCGGGCTCGTCGTAGTCCTCGCGGCTGTTGTCGCCGGTGACCAGCACCACCTCGATCCGCCCCGCCCGGTACAGCTCCGCCGCCGCGTCCAGCCGGTGCGCGAGGTACGGCGACGGCTCCCCGTCCCACAGGCCCGCGCCGAACACCACCGCGACCTCGGTGCGCGGCACGTCGGCCGTCGTGCGCAGCCGCCCGTCCGTCGTCAGGCGCAGCCAGGTGGCCGGCAGCAGCGCCAGCACGCACACCGCCACCACCGCCCGCACCAGCCGCCTGCGCCCCCTGCGGGTGCGGGGCAGACGTGGACGGCGAACCTCGAAACGGCGCATCGGACGGGCCCCTCCCCGGTCGCTCCCCGACCCGGAGAGACGCCACGCCGCACCCCGCGGTTCACCCGACCCCCTGTGATCAGCTTCACGCGCCGGACGAACCCCGAGGTCACACGCCCTCACACCCACCCCGGTCCGCACGGTGAACCGCCGGAAAACACCGGACACGCGCGCGCAACGGGAAGGCAACGTGACCCCGCCACGATCGGTGCATGACGGCGTCCACCACGAACCCTCCCGCTCTCGTCGTCGTGGCCCACGGCAGCCGCGACCCGCGTGCGCTGAGCACCGTACGACGACTCCTGGACGGGGTCCGCGCCCTGCGCCCAGGACTGCCGGTGCACCTGGGCCACATCGAGCTCAACGCGCCCCTGCTCCCCGACACCCTCGCCGAGCTCGACGCCCGCGGCACCGGCGCGGCCGTGCTCGTACCGCTGCTGCTCAGCCGGGGGTACCACGTCAAGCGGGACATCCCCGACCTGGCCGCCGGGGCACGGCTGCACACGCGCGTGGCCGCACCCCTCGGCCCGCACCCCCTGCTCGCGGACGCCCTGCACGCCCGCCTCACCGAAGCGGGCTGGCGCACCCCGGCGGACGCGACGGACCGCCGCGCGAGCGGCGTCGTCCTCGCCGCCGCCGGATCCCGCGACCCGCAGTCGAGGGTCGACACCCACCGCACCGCGCGACTGCTCGCCGAACGGCTCGGCGTCCCGGTGGTCCCCGCGTACGCCTCCGCCGCGGCCCCCACCGTCCCCGACGCCCTGCGCGCCCTGGCCGCCCGCGGGCGCCCCCGCGTCGCCGTCGCCTCCTGCTTCACCGCCCCCGGCCGCTTCGCCACCGCATGCGCGGCAGCGGCCCCGTGGATCGCCTCCGCCCCCCTGGGCACGCACCGGGCCATGGCCCACCTGCTCCTCCACCGCTACGACGAGGCCCTGAGCCTCCCGGCCCCCGCGGCGCGGCAGCTGGTCCCGGCCTGAAGGGCCGCGGGAACCCGGGCCCCGGCGCACCCGCACGGTCACACCCCCGCCCCGCGGCACCACACGGTCACACCCCCGCCCCGGCTGTCACACCCTCCCCGTACTGTCATGACATGGAAGGCACCGCGCTCCCCCCGGCCTACGACCCGACGTCCGTCGCCCGCTGGGCCCCCGAACCCGACAAACGCCCCGGCCGCACCGCCTTCCAGCGCGACCGCGCCCGGGTCCTGCACTCCGGGGCCCTCCGCCGCCTCGCCGGAAAGACCCAGGTCGTCACCCCGGGCGCGCACCACCAGATGTGGGACGCCAGCCCCCGCACCCGCCTCACCCACTCCCTCGAATGCGCGCAGGTGGGCCGAGAGCTCGGCGCGGCCCTCGGCTGCGACCCCGACCTGGTCGAGGCCGCCTGCCTCTCCCACGACCTGGGCCACCCGCCCTTCGGCCACAACGGCGAACAGGCGCTGAACGAGTTCGCCGAGGACTGCGGCGGCTTCGAGGGCAACGCCCAGTCGCTGCGCCTGCTCACCCGCCTCGAACCGAAGCGGTTTACCCCCGAAGGCTCCGTCGGCCTCAACCTCACCCGCGCCGCCCTCGACGCCGCCACCAAGTACCCCTGGCCCCGCGGCGCCCACCCCACCGACCCGGCCTCCCCGAAGTTCGGCGTCTACGACGACGACCGTCCCGTCTTCGACTGGGTCCGCGAGGACGCCCCCGCCGACCGGGTCTGCTTCGAGGCGCAGGTCATGGACTGGTCCGACGACGTGGCTTACTCGGTGCACGACGTGGAGGACGGCCTGCACGCCGGCCACATCGACCCCAACTGCCTGCACGCCGAACCGGAGCGCCGGGCCGTCTTCGCCGTCGCCGTCGGCCGGTACGTCCCCGCGGACACCGACCCCGCCGAACTGGCCGAGGCCCTCGACCGCCTCCTCGCCCAGGAGTGGTGGCCGCACGGCTACGACGGCACCGCCGTCGCCCAGGCCCGCCTGAAGGACGCCACCAGCCAGCTCATCGGCCGCTTCTGCCTCGCCGCCGAGGGCGCCACCCGGCAGGCCTTCGGCGCCGGGCGCCTCACCCGGTACGGGGCCGAGCTGGTCGTGCCGCGCGGCACCCGCATGGAGTGCGCGGTCCTCAAGGCGGTAGCCGACCGCTACGTCATGCAGCGCGCCGAGCAGGAACAGCTCCGCGCCGACCAGCGCGTCGTCGTCCTCGAGCTGGCCCAGGCGCTCACCGCCCGCGCCCCCGACGGCCTGGACCCGCAGTTCCGCGCCCTGTTCCACCGGGCGCCGGACGACCGCGCCCGCAAGCGGGTGGTCGTCGACCAGATCGCGTCGCTCACGGACATCTCGGCCCGTTCGCTTCACGCCCGGCTCACGGGGCAGTCGTGAGCGGTCCGGCCATGTCCCGCATGGCCTGATCGGCGCACTCCCCCTTACGGCATCATTCTGCGTGCGGGAGGCTCACAGGTGGCGACACCCTTACGAGGAGGCATCACGTGGTCGACGCGGATCAGACTTTCGTCATCGTCGGAGGCGGACTGGCCGGAGCCAAGGCGGCCGAGACGCTGAGAACGGAGGGCTTCACCGGCCGCGTGATACTGATCTGCGACGAACGCGACCACCCGTACGAGCGACCGCCCCTGTCCAAGGGCTACCTCCTCGGCACGAAGGAACGCGACAGCGTCTTCGTGCACGAGCCCGCCTGGTACGCGCGGCACGACATCGAACTCCACCTCGGCCAGACGGTCGACGCCGTCGACCGGGCCGCGAAGACGGTCCGCTTCGGCGACGACGGCACCACCGTCCGCTACGACAAGCTGCTGCTCGCCACCGGCGCCGAACCGCGCCGGCTGGACATCCCCGGCACGGACCTCGCGGGCGTGCACCACCTGCGGCGCCTCGCCCACTCCGAGCGCCTCAAGGGCGTCCTGGCCTCCCTCGGCCGGGACAACGGGCACCTGGTGATCGCCGGCGCCGGCTGGATCGGCCTGGAGATCGCGGCGGCGGCCCGCCACTACGGCGCGGAGGTCACCGTCGTCCACCGGGGACGGACCCCGCTGCACTCGGTCCTCGGCCCCGAACTCGGCCAGCTCTTCGCCGAGCTGCACCGCGAGCACGGTGTGCGCTTCCACTTCGGGGCGAGCCTCACCGAGATCACCGGACAGGACGGCATGGTCCTCGCCGCCCGCACCGACGACGGCGAGGAGCACCCCGCCCACGCCGTCCTCGCGGCGATCGGCGCGGCCCCGCGGGTGTCCCTCGCGGAGGCGGCGGGCCTGGAGCTCGCCGACCGTGAGGCGGGCGGGGGCATCCTGGTCGACGAGCGGTTGCGCACGTCCGACCCGGACGTCTACGCGGCCGGTGACGTCGCGGCCTTCCCGCACGCCCTCTTCGACACGCGGCTGCGGGTGGAACACTGGGCCAACGCCCTGAACGGCGGTCCGGCGGCCGCCCGCTCCATGCTGGGGCGCGACGCGGCCTACGACCGGCTGCCGTACTTCTTCAGCGACCAGTACGACCTGGGGATGGAGTACTCCGGGTGGGCGCCGCCGGGCTCGTACGACCAGGTGGTCGTCCGGGGGGACGCGGGCAAGCGCGAGTTCATCGCGTTCTGGGTGAAGGAGGGGCGCGTGCTCGCCGGGATGAACGTGAACGTGTGGGATGTCACGGATCCCATCCAGGAGCTGGTCCGCTCGCGGACGCGGGTGGACACGGAGGCGCTGGCGGATCCGCGCGTGCCGCTGGCGAGCCTCGTCGCCTAGGCCACCGCCGGGATCCGTCCCGTCCCCACGGTCCGTCCCTCCGGTCGCACGTGCGGGCGTCGCGGGGGCGCCGCCGGCCACCGGGGATGTCACAGCGCACCCGTAGACTTCACGTGTGGCTGGGCGGATCAATGACGAGGACGTGAAGGCGGTTCGGGACGCGGTTCCGATCGACGCCGTGGTGTCCGAGTATCTGCAGCTGCGCAACGCGGGCGGCGGGAACCTCAAGGGTCTCTGCCCCTTCCACGACGAGAAGTCGCCCTCCTTCCAGGTCAGCCCGAGCAAGGGACTCTTCCACTGCTTCGGCTGCCAGGAGGGCGGCGACACCCTCTCGTTCGTGATGAAGATCGACCACCTCTCCTTCTCGGAGGCGGTCGAGCGCCTGGCCGGTCAGGCCGGCATCACCCTGCGGTACGAGGAGGGCGGGTACAACCCCGCCCACCAGCGCGGTGAGCGGATCCGCCTCGTCGAGGCCCACAAGATCGCCGCCGAGTGGTACGCGGAACAGCTCGCGACGTCCCCCGAGGCCGACACCGGGCGGGTCTTCCTCGCCGAGCGCGGCTTCGACCAGGGCGCCGCCCTCCACTTCGGTGTCGGCTACAGCCCCCAGGGCTGGGACCACCTCACCCGCTTCCTGCGCGGCAAGGGCTTCAGCGACAAGGAGCTCATCCTCTCCGGACTCTCCCAGGAGGGCCGGCGCGGCCCCATCGACCGCTTCCGCGGCCGGCTGATGTGGCCCATCCGCGACATCGGCGGAGAGGTCGTCGGCTTCGGTGCCCGCAAGCTCTACGAGGCGGACAACGGCCCCAAGTACCTGAACACCCCCGACACCGCGATCTACAGGAAGTCCCAGGTCCTCTACGGCATCGACCTGGCGAAGAAGGACATCGCGAAGTCCTCCCGCGCCGTCGTCGTCGAGGGCTACACCGACGTCATGGCCTGCCACCTCGCGGGCGTCACCACCGCCATCGCCACCTGCGGCACCGCCTTCGGCGGCGACCACATCAAGATCCTCCGCCGGCTGCTGATGGACAACGGATCGGCTCGTGTGATCTTCACCTTCGACGGCGACGCGGCCGGCCAGAAGGCGGCCCTGCGCGCCTTCGAGGACGACCAGAAGTTCGCCGCCGAGACCTACATCGCCATCGCCCCCGACGGCATGGACCCCTGCGACCTGCGCCTCGCCAAGGGCGACGAGGCCGTCGCCGACCTGGTCGAACCGCGCACCCCGCTCTTCGAGTTCGCGCTCCGCCAGATCGTCCGCCGCTACGACCTGGACACCCCGGCCGGCCGCGCCGGCGCCCTCGACGAGGCCGCCCCGATCGTGGCCCGCATCAAGAACAGCGGCGCCCAGCACGAGGTCGCCGTCGAGCTCGCCGGGATGCTCGGCATCCTCGACACCCAGTTCGTCGTCAAGCGGGTCGCCCAGCTGGCCCGCTGGGCCCGCGACCGCGGCGGCAAGGGCCCGGCCCCGGACCGCCGCCGGGAGCAGGGCGGTGGCGGCGGCGCCCCGCAGCCGTACGCGTCCGCTCCCGCCGCCCCGCGCGGACCCGCCCTGAACCTGCGCAACCCGGTCTTCGCCACCGAACGCGAACTGCTGAAGCTCGCCCTCCAGCGTCCCGAACTGGTCTCCCCGGCCTTCGACGCGTACGGCGTCGACGAGTTCACCGCCCCTCCCTACGCGGCCGTGCGCCAGGCGATCCTGGACGCGGGCGGCGCCGAGCACGGGGTGGGGGACCCGCAGGAGTACCTGATCCGGGTGCGCGACGCGGCCCCCGACGACACCGTGCGTGCCATGGTCACCGAACTCGCGGTCGAGGCGATCATGCTGCACCGGGGCGTCAAGGAGGTCGACGAGACCTATGCGGGCGCCCAGCTGGTCACCGTCCGCCGCCGCGCCGTCGAGCGCCGCATCCGCGACATCGCCGGCCGTCTCACCCGCCTCGGCGGCCACGGCGACCCGGCGGAACTGACCGCCGTGCAGAACGAGTTGTGGGTCCTCCAGCAGTACGACCAGGCGCTGCGGGAGCACGGCGCGGCCGCCCTGTAGGGCCGACCGGGGGACGGTGCGGAGGCACGGACCCGGTCCGCGTCACCGCGCTGTCACGCAGCGGACGCAAAAAGTCACCGCACGCCCCTCGTGGGGACGATGTGCCGTACCCCACACTGGGGGCGGTGCCTGAGTCCCCGGCTCATCGAGTACGGGACGGACAGCGGCGAGGCCGTCGACTCCGCCCCCGAAGTGCCGCTGCCCCACCCCCCGGCAGCGATCATCCTGGAGGTCGCCCCCGTGCAGACCCAGAGCCAGATCCTCACCCAGCCCGGCGCGGACGTGCTCGTCGCCATGCCCGCGCGGAGCCGCGTCGCGCTCCACACCGAGCGGCCGCCGGACACGGCGAAGGCATCCCCACCGCCCGCCGGGGCGGCCGACGCCGCCGCCCCCGTCGGGGCCGTCGACCCCGGTGAGCCGCCCGCCCCCGTCCGGCCCGAGACGGGAGGTCCCTCCTCCGACCTGTTCCGCCAGTACCTGCGCGAGATCGGCCGCATCCCGCTGCTCACCGCCGCCGACGAGGTCGAGCTCGCCCGCCGGGTCGAGGCGGGACTCTTCGCCGAGGAGAAGCTGCGCCGCACCCCCGACCTGGACAGCAGACTCGCCTCCGACCTGGACCGGCTCGTCGTCCTGGGCCGGGTGGCCAAGCGGCGGCTGATCGAGGCGAACCTGCGGCTCGTCGTGTCGGTGGCCAAGCGGTACGTGGGCCGCGGCCTGACCATGCTGGACCTGGTGCAGGAGGGCAACCTCGGGCTGATCCGGGCGGTGGAGAAGTTCGACTACGCACGCGGCTACAAGTTCTCCACGTACGCCACCTGGTGGATCCGCCAGGCCATGTCCCGGGCCCTCGCCGACCAGGCCCGCACCATCCGCGTGCCGGTGCACGTGGTCGAGCTCATCAACCGCGTCGTGCGGGTGCAGCGGCGGATGCTCCAGGAGCGCGGCTACGAGCCGACGCCGGCCGAGGTCGCCGCGCAGCTCGACCTGCCGCCGGAGCGGGTCGGCGAGGTGCTGCGGCTCGCCCAGGAACCGGTGTCGCTGCACGCGCCGGTGGGGGAGGAGGACGACGTGGCGCTCGGCGACCTCATCGAGGACGGCGACGCGGCGAGTCCCGTGGAGTCGGCGGCGTTCCTGCTGCTGCGGGAGCACCTGGAGGCGGTGCTGTCCACGCTGGGGGAGCGGGAGCGGAAGGTGGTGCAGCTCCGCTACGGGCTGGTGGACGGGCGTCCGCGGACGCTGGAGGAGATCGGCCGGATCTTCGGGGTGACGCGGGAGCGGATCCGGCAGATCGAGAGCAAGACACTGAACAAGCTCCGCGACCACGCGTTCGCGGACCAGCTGCGGGGGTACCTCGACTGATCGTCGCCGCCCCCGCCGCCCCTTCCCGTCCCGGCCCGGGGCTGCGCCCCGGACTCCGCTCCTCGAACGCCGGAGGGGCTGACCTCGACGGCGTTCGAGGAGCGGGCGGGGGACGCCTCAGTCGACCTCCGCCACCGCCTCCGCGAACTGGGCCTTGTACAGGCGGGCGTACGCGCCGTCCGCCGCCAGCAGCTTCCCGTGCGCGCCCTGTTCGACGATCGCCCCGTTCTCCATGACCAGGATCGTGTCCGCGTCCCGGATGGTCGACAACCGGTGCGCGATCACGAACGACGTGCGCCCGTGCGCCAGTCGCGCCATCGCCTGCTGGATCAGCACCTCCGTCCGCGTGTCCACCGAACTCGTCGCCTCGTCCAGCACCAGGATCACCGGATCGGACAGGAACGCCCGCGCGATGGTGATCAGCTGCTTCTCGCCCGCGCTGACCCCCGCCCCCTCGTCGTCGATCACGGTGTCGTACCCGTCGGGCAGCGTCCGCACGAACCGGTCGGCGTGCGCCGCCCGCGCCGCCTCCTCGATCTCCTCCCGGGTGACCTCCCGCGCCGCCCCGTACGCGATGTTCTCCGCGATGGTGCCGCCGAACAGCCAGGTGTCCTGGAGGACCATGCCGATCCCGGCGCGCAGCTCGTCCCGGGACATCCGGGCGATGTCCACCCCGTCGAGCGTGATCCGTCCGCCGGACACCTCGTAGAACCGCATCAGCAGGTTCACCAGGGTCGTCTTGCCGGCGCCCGTGGGGCCGACGATGGCGACCGTGTGGCCCGGTTCGACCGTCAGCGACAGGTCCTCGATCAGCGGCTTGTCGGGGTCGTACCGGAACGACACGTGCTCCAGCGCCACCCGCCCGCGCAGCTCCCGCGGCTTCTCGGCCGGTGACGGATCGGCCTCCTGTTCCTCGGCGTCCAGCAGTTCGAAGACCCGCTCGGCGGAGGCGACACCCGACTGCACCAGGTTCGCCATCGACGCGACCTGTGTCAGCGGCATGGAGAACTGCCGCGAGTACTGGATGAACGCCTGCACGTCACCGATGGACAGCGCGCCCGAGGCGACCCGCAGCCCGCCGACGACCGCCACCAGCACGTAGTTGAGGTTCGACACGAAGAACATCAGCGGCTGCATGATGCCGCTGTTGAACTGCGCCTTGAAACCGGCCTCGTACAGTTCCCCGTTCTCCTCGGCGAACCGCTTCGCCGATTCCTCCTGCCGGCCGAACACCTTCACCAGGGTGTGCCCGGTGTACATCTCCTCGATGTGCGCGTTGAGCCGGCCGGTGGTGCGCCACTGCGCCACGAAGTGCGGCTGCGACCGCTTGCCCACACGGGTGGCGACGACGAACGACAGCGGCACCGTCACCAGCGCGACCAGCGCCAGGATCCACGAGACGTAGAACATCATCGCCAGCACACCGATGATCGTCAGCAGCGAGTTGATCAGCTGGCCCATCGACTGCTGGAGCGTCTGGCCGATGTTGTCGATGTCGTTGGTGGCGCGGCTGAGCACCTCACCGCGCTGCCGCTTGTCGAAGTACGACAGCGGCAGCCGCGACAGCTTCGTCTGCACGTCCTCACGCATGCGGAACATGGTGTGGTTGACCGCCCGGTTCACCAGCCGGGTCGCCACCGCCATCAGCAGGCCGGCGGCGGTGAACACCGCCAGCGCGAACAGCAGGACGTTGCCGACCGCGGTGAAGTCGATGCCCTGGCCGGGGGTGAAGTCCGTACTGCGGAGCATGTCGGCGACATTGCCCTCGCCCCGCTCCCGCATCGCGTCGAGCACCTGTTCCTTGGTGGCGCCCTCCGGCATCTCGCGTCCGACGATCCCGGCGAAGACCAGGTCGGTGGCCTCGCCGAGGATCTTCGGACCGATCACGCTCAGACCCACGCTGAACACCACACAGGCCAGCAGCCCGTAGATCGTCAGGCGTTCCGGGCGGAACCGGCCGATCAGCCGTTTGCTCGACCCCTTGAAGTCGAGTGAGCGCTGGTCCGGGCCGCCCCCGGCCATCATCCGTCCTGCCGGCCCGGCCATCAGGCGGCCTCCGCTTCCGTCAGCTGGGAGAGCACGATCTCCCGGTAGGTCTCGTTGTCCGCCATCAGCTCGTGGTGCCGGCCGGTGCCGACGACCCGGCCCTCGTCCAGGACGACGATCCGGTCGGCGTCCCGGATGGTCGCCACCCGCTGGGCGACGATCACCACGGTGGCCTGAGCCGTCTCCCGGGCCAGAGCCGCCCGCAGGGCCGCGTCGGTGGCGTAGTCGAGCGCGGAGAAGGAGTCGTCGAAGAGGTAGATCTCCGGCCGCTGCACCAGCGTCCGGGCGATCGCCAGACGCTGGCGCTGCCCGCCGGAGACGTTCGTCCCGCCCTGCGCGATCGGCGCGTCGAGGCCGCCCTCCAGCCGCTCCACGAACTCCCTGCCCTGCGCCACCTCCAGCGCGTGCCACAACTCCTCATCGGTGGCGTCCGGGTTGCCGTAGCGCAGGTTCGTCGCCACCGTGCCCGCGAAGAGGTACGGCTTCTGCGGCACCAGGCCGACGGTCCTCGCGAGCAGGGCGGGCTCGATGTCCGCCACCGGCACCCCGTCCACGAGGACCTCGCCCTCGGTCACGTCGAACAGCCGCGGGACCAGCCCCAGCAGGGTGGACTTGCCGCTGCCGGTCGAGCCGATCACGGCCGTGACCTCGCCGGGCCGTGCCTCCAGGGAGACCTCCCTGAGCACCGGCTCCTCGGCGCCCGGGTAGCGGAAGCCCGCGCCCCGGACCTCCAGGTGCCCGTGCCGGTGCAGTTCGGTGACGGGGGCCGCGGGCGGCACCACGCTGGAGGAGGTGTCCAGCACCTCGTGGATGCGTTCGGCGCACACCTCGGCGCGCGGCACCATCATGAACATGAAGGTGGCCATCATCACGGACATGACGATCTGCATCAGATAGGCGAGGAACGCCGTCAGGTCACCGATCTGCATCCCGCCGCTGTCGATCCGGTGCGCGCCGAACCACACCACCGCGATCGATGACAGGTTCACCACCGTCATGACCACCGGGAACATCAGCGCGAGCAGATTGCCCGTGCCCAGCGAGACGTCGGTCAGCTCGGTGTTGGACCTCCGGAACCGCCCCTGCTCGTACGCGTCCCGCACGAACGCCCGGATCACCCGGTTGCCGGTGATCTGCTCGCGCAGCACCCGGTTCACCGTGTCCAGCCGCTCCTGCATGGTCCGGAACAGCGGGCGCAGCCTCCGCACGATCAGCGTCACGCAGATCGCCAGCACCGGGACGACCCCGACCAGCACCCCGGACAGCGGGACGTCGAGTCCGAGCGCCATCACGATGCCGCCCACGCACATGATCGGCGCCGACACCATCAGGGTGAACGTCATCAGGGCCAGCATCTGCACCTGCTGCACGTCGTTCGTCGTACGGGTGATCAGCGAGGGCGCGCCGAAGTGACCCACCTCACGCGCGGAGAACGACTGCACGCGGTCGAAGACGGCGGCGCGCACGTCCCGCCCGAGGGCCGCCGCGGTCCGGGCGCCGTAGTACACGGCCCCCACGTTGCACACGACCTGTACCAGCGAGATGCCGATCATCAGGGCGCCGAAGCCCAGGATGTAGCCGGTGTCGCCCTTGACGACGCCGTCGTCGATGATGTCCGCGTTGAGCGTGGGCAGGTAGAGCGAGGCGCAGGTCTGCAGGAACTGCAGCAGCACCAGAAGGGCGATGGATCTCTTGTAGGGCCGAAGACGGGTCCGCAGGAGTCGTATGAGCACGCTGATTCTCTCGGGTGGTCGGCGAGGGCGCATGGTTGCCCGTGGCCCCCATCGTCGGACACTCCACCCGCGTTACCCCAACCGATTTACCGGCGTGCCCGCATCCACGCGCCCGTACTGCGCGCCCGCTCCTGGAGGAGCGCCCCCGGAGCTACCGGAGCGCCCCCGGATGGGTCTGCTCGCGCACCGACACGAACTGCTGGCGCACCGCCTGGCCCACCGCCAACTCCTCGCCGGGGTCGAACACCTGGGCCACCGGACCCTGCCAGACGGGCGGGGTCCGCGGATCGAGCGTGCCCTGCGACACGCCGAGCGCCCACGCCGCCTGCCGGGCCGCGCCGATCGCCGCGTAGTCCGCCGGCTGCGGCACCACCACCTGCGCCCCGAACAGCGAGGGCGCCGCCGCCTGCACGGCCGGCAGTTCCGCGGCCTGGCCCAGCAGGAAGACCCGCCGCACGTCCACGCCCCGGCCGCGCAGCACGTCCAGCGCGTCCGCGAGCCCGCACAGCATCCCCTCGAACGCGGCCCGCGCCAGGTGCTCCGGCTTCATCGACTCGCGCCGCAGACCCGCCAGTGTCCCGGCGGTGTGCGGCAGGTTCGGGGTGCGCTCCCCCTCCAGATAGGGCAGCAGCACCAGCCCGTGGGAGCCCGGTGTCGACTTCATCGCCAGCTCGGACAGGCTCTCCAGGTCGGGCAGCCCCAGCAGTTCCGCGGTCCCGCGCAGGACCCGTACGGCGTTCAGGGTGGTGACGACGGGCAGGTGCATGCCGGTCGCGTCGGCCAGGGACGTGATCATGCCGTGGTGGTCGACCAGCGGCTCCGGGTGCACGGCCATCACGGACCCGGACGCTCCGAGCGAGACCACCGCGTCGCCCAGCCCGATGCCCAGCCCGAACGCCGCCGCCATCGTCTCGCCCGTACCGGCGGAGATCAGCAGCCCCTCGGGCGTCGTCCCGGCCGCGTCCGCCGGGCCGATCACCTCGGGCAGCATCGCCTGGTGACCGAGCGCCATCTCCACCAGATCGGGCCGGTAACCCCCGGTCGCCGCCGCCCAGTAGCCGGTGCCGGACGCGCCGCCCCGGTCCGTGGTGCGCCGCACCGGACGGCCCAGCAGCTGCCACACCAGCCAGTCGTGCGCCTGGAGCAGCACCGCGGTGCGCGCCGCGTTCTCCGGTTCGCTGCGGGCCAGCCAGCGCAGCTTGGTCACCGACTGCGCGGCCCCCGGAACACAGCCCACGGCCTGCGCCCAGGCCTCGCGCCCGCCGAGCGCGTCGATCAGGTCCGCCGCGGCTACCTGCGCGCGCTTGTCCCCGCCGGTCATCGCGGGACGCACGGTGTTGCCCTGCGAGTCCAGCGGCACCAGCGCGTTCGCCTGGGCGGACACGCCGATGGCCTGCACCCCCTCCAGCAGCCCGCCGCCCGCCGCCTCGCCCAGCGACAGCAGCCAGGCCTGCGGGTCCACGTCGGAGGGACGGCCGCCGCCGTCGGGGCCCTGCACCGGATGCTGGGCGTACCCCTGCCTGACCACGGCCCCGGTGTCCGTGTCACAGACGACGATGCGAGTGAAATCGGGCGCACTGTCCAGCCCGGCGACTATCCCCATGCCGCAAGTTTGCCGCACGCCCCCCGCGGGGTGGGGGAGCGGGCGGCATCGGAGTGACAGCCGGGAGGGCCCGTCACGTGTTGCTGGTGCCCCAGTCGTCCTCCGCCGGGCCGTGGGCCGTGCGTTCCCGCAGGGCGGAGACCCGCTGGGCGACCGAGTCGGGCATGCGGTCACCGACCTTGTGGCTCACCGCCTGGTAGGCCTTGTCCGCGAACTCGCGACTCTGCCGGCTTGCGCTCTCCGCGGTGTTGCGCACCGCGGGGTTCTGTGTGAGCTGCTGAGCGGACCTCCTCAGCTGCTCGTAGCGTTCCCGCCCGGCTTTCGTGCCCAGCACGTAACCCAGGGCTGCTCCGGCGACGAACGTGAGCCGGTACATCATGGCGGCCACCCTTCCCGTTGTTCCAGTCTGCGAAGGTCTCCGGCACGGCGACAGCGCCGGGGAGTACCGATTGGCGGAGCACCCCCCTGCTTGCGCTAATGTATGTGTCGCAGCGAGCGCGCGCCCCCTGGCGAATACCCAGGCGGGTGCGTTCGATGCACGAGGCATTCCTCCGTAGCTCAATTGGCAGAGCAGCCGGCTGTTAACCGGCAGGTTACTGGTTCGAGTCCAGTCGGGGGAGCTCGGTCCTCCGTAGCTCAATTGGCAGAGCAGCCGGCTGTTAACCGGCAGGTTACTGGTTCGAGTCCAGTCGGGGGAGCAGATGAACGAGGACCCCGTGGGGGTCCTTTTTCATGTCCGGGGGAACCGCACGGCGCTCGGCGAAGTCTCCGTGGTCGACAGGGCCGTGAGCAGCCGACCAGCCGAAGCAGGAGATCGTATGAGCGGCTATGCTGCGGCAGACGGCGCGCACACCTGTACGCGACACGCCGTTATGGGGCGGTAGCTCAGCCGGTTAGAGCAGCGGACTCATAATCCGTCGGCCGTGGGTTCGAGTCCCACCCGCCCCACCAGCACCGCGGCACCGCCCTGCGCCCTGTCATCGCGGCGGACGGCCGAGGCCGCCGGTCCCCCATCCTGCCGTGCGGCGTCCTCAGCCGCGCTCGGCGTTGTCGTGGGACGGTTCGGTGGCGTCCGCCGGGTCGCGTTCGCCCTCCGCCTGGGACGGAGTGGTGTGCGGCACGTCGGGGGTGGTCCACTCGTCCTCGTCCCGGTCGCCCTCGGCCTGGGACGGAGTGTGCTCGCTCATGGTGATGCCTCCTGGTCGCGGGACCGTCCCCGACGAGTACCCCGCCCGGTCCGGGAGCACCGCGCGAGCGGCACCCCGGCGGCCCCGGTGGCGCGGTGCTACGCGCCGAGTCCCGGGCGGCGGGCCAGTGCACGGGACAGCGCCGTGCGGACCTCCTCGGGCGGGGCAGTGCCCTCCGCCTCCGTACAGGCGGTGAGGGACTGCGCGACGTCGCGCAGTTTCGTGTTGGACAGCTGGGACGCCTCGCGCAGGATGTGCCAGGCCTCGTCCGAGGTGCAGCCGTACGTCGCCATCAGGATGCCGCGCGCCTGGTCGATGACCGGGCGGGAGGCGATCGCCTGCCGCAGCTGCTCGATCTCCTCCTGGAGCAGGTGCAGCCGCTCCTCCCGCTCCCGCGCCACCGCGGAGACGACCGGCGACGGCGTGCGGTCCAGCGCCGGCGAGGACAGCGGATCGGTGGTGTCGAGGCCGGCGAGCTCCAGTATGCGGCGCGGCTGACCGTTCCAGCGGGTCGCCGTGACCGGCACCGACCACCGCCGGCCGTGGTCGCGCAGCACCTCCAGGAACTCCAGTCCGGCCGTGTCCATGAAGTGCACGCCGCTCATGTCCAGATCGACCCGGGCCGTGCCGGCGGGCAGCTGCGCCAGCTTTTCGGCCAGGGCCCGGGCGGACCCGCGGACCAGCTCGCCGCGCGGGCTGAGCAGCGCCCGGTCCGCGTCCATGCGACCGCCGATGACCAAGGTTTCCTGCCTTCCCGGTAGGGCGAGTGATGCCGCGGCCGGCCATGTCACCGCCTTGTCGGTGCTCGTGGATCGCCGGGGCGTCCGGGGTGCACCCGGGGCGTCGCCGGTACCGGGGCGGTAGGCTGCGCACGTTCCCGGCTGCGCTTTGGGTGCGCCTGCCCACCTTGCTGCCTACTACACACCGTGCCGGGGAACGGCCGGGAACCGCCGTGGGTAGGGGCGGTCCCGGGAGCGTGAGGAGACGCGTGGTGGGCAGTCGGCATCGGACGCCGTACGGCCCCGGGGATCCGGGGCGGTCCCTGACGGTGCGCCCGCTGGAGGGGTGCCGGGGGATCCGTGCGGCCGGAGAGGTCGGGCTGGCCACGCACAGGATCTGGGAAGGCGTACTGGAGCAGGCGGTACGCGAAGGTGAGGCCGTGTACTACCTGGAACTGTCGGAGGTGACGTTCGTCGACGTGGCGGGCGCGGGCGCGCTCGTGGCGGCCGCCGGGCGGCTCGGCGCGGGACGGCGGCTCGTGGTGCGCCGCCCGCCGCCCGCGCTGCGCAGGACCCTGGAGGCGTTCTGGCCCGGCCTGCCGACGATCGAGGTGTCGAGGTGATGACGACCGCGGCCGCGTCCCCGGACGTCGTCTCCGGCCCCTTCGGCCACCCCGCCCTGTTCTACCGCGGCGACCGCGAGTACCTGGACGGCACCGTCCCCTTCGTACGCGCGGGGCTCGCCGCCGGGGAGCCCGTCGCGGTCGCCGTGCCCGGCGACCGGCTGCGGCTGCTGCGCGACGCGCTCGGCGCCGACGCGCGGCGCATCCGGCTCCTGGACATGCGGGAGGCCGGGCGCAACCCCGGCCGGATCATCCCCGGCGTGCTGCGCGCCTTCGCCGACGCCCAGCCGGCCGGACAGCGGGTGCGGATCATCGGCGAGCCGATCTGGGCCGGCCGCTCCGCGAGCGAGTACCCGGCCTGCGTCCAGCACGAGGCGCTGATCAACGCGGCCTTCCGGGGCCGTACGGTGACCATCCTGTGCCCCTACGACGCCGCACGGCTGCCCGGGCACGTCCTGGAGGACGCCCACGCCACCCACCCCACCGTCATCCCCGGCGGCTCCGGCCCTGCACGGCCCAGCGGGGCGTACGCCCCCGACGCGGTCGTCGCCCGTTACAACGAGCCGCTGCCGCTCGCCGCGGACGCCATGACCTTCCCCTTCGTGGCCGATTCGCTGCCCGAGGCCCGGCACGCCGCGACCGACGAGGGACGACGGCTCGGCCTCACCGGCACGGCCCTGGAGGACCTGGCCCTCACCACGGCCGAGCTGACCACGAACAGCGTGCTGCACGGGGGCGGTTCGGGGGTGCTGCGGGTGTGGGGCGAGGACGGGCGCGTGCTGTGCGAGGTGCGCGACGGGGGGCGGTTCACCGACCCGCTCGCCGGCCGCCGGCCCGCCTCCCGCGACCAGCGCGGCGGACGCGGGCTGCTGATGGTCAACCTGCTCGCCGACCTGGTCCGGGTGCACACCGGGGACCAGGGCACCACCATCCGCTGCTGGTTCTCCCGCTGACGGACGCCCCGTCCGCGGGGCTCAGGCGCCCAGCGGGTCCAGCACCATCGGCGCGATCCTGCCCTCCAGCATCGCGCCCAGCCCTTCCACGGCGCACAGCTCCGGCCGGTCGGCGATGTGCACCGGCATGCCCGTCGCCTGCCGCAGCATCTGGTCCAGACCCGGCAGCAGGGCGCTCCCGCCGACCATCATGATCCCGCGGTCGGCGAGATCGGCGACCAGGTCGGGCGGGCACTCCCGCAGCACCTTGCCGATGCCGTCGAGCACGGCGGTGAGCGGTGTCTGGATGGCCTGCCGCACCGCGGCCGTGTCCACGGTCACCGAACGGGCAAGACCGGTGGCGACGTCCCGGCCGTGGATCTCCGTCGACTCCGGGCCCTGCGGGGTGAGCCCGTTGCCGGACAGGGCCAGTTGCAGCGGCCGTACGGACTGACTCGGCAGCATCAGCTCGTGCTGGTGGCGCAGGTGCTGCACGATCGCGTTGTCCACCGCCTCACCGCCGACCGGGACGCGCTGGGCCTGCACGATCGCGCCCAGGGACAGCACGGCCACCTGGGTGGCCGCCGCACCGCACACCATGATCATGGTGGCCTCGGGCTGTTCCACCGGCAGGCCGCAGCCGACGGCGGCCGCGATCAGCGTGTCCACCAGCTCCACCCGGCGGGCGCCGAGACCGACCAGCGTCTCGATCGCCGCACGCTGGGCGAGCGGATCGGCGTCGTGCGGGGTGCAGGCCGCCGCCCGCAGCCGCGGCTTGCGGCGCAGCGCGCGACGGGTCCGGTCGCCGATCAGCTGCCGCAGCATGCGCTGCGCCATCTCGATGTCGACGACCGTGCCCCCGGACACGGGCCGCACCACCCGGATGTAGCCCGGTGTGCGGCCCGTCATCTTCTCCGCGAACTCACCGACCGCGATCAGGGCACCCGTGCGGGTGTTCACGGCGGCGACCGACGGCTGGTCGACGACGAGCCCGGTCCCCTTGACGTACACCCTGGTACGGGCCGCCCCCAGGTCGACGGCGAAGTGGCAGCGGCGCAGCTGCTCCAGACTTGCGGTCACGGCAGACCCTCCCGAGTGCGGCCCGGCGGCCCGCCGGGCGGCGGACCTCTCTGGCATCGTGCGCGCCGGGCGGGGGCGGGCGCCTTTCCTGGGGGGCCGGGTGGGGGGCCGCCGAACGGGGGTCGCGCCGTGGCACGGGCGGCCTCCCGGCCATCCGCACCGGCTCCCGGGGCCGACCGGGCTTCGTCGTTGGATAACCCGCCGCCGGGACCTGCACGGCCGGGGTCGAGCAGGGCCCGCCCCGTGGCCGGAGCCGGGGGCACCGCGGAGGTCGCGCGTGGCGCGGACCCGCCGGGTGGTGCGACCGGGAGGCGGGGCGGTCCCGGACGGGGCCGCCGTGGCGCGGGCCGGGCCGTGGTGCGGGCCCGGGTGGTACAGGACCCGCACCCACGCCCGGGCACGCGCCGCGCCGGCGCGGCGCGTGCCGCCGTGGACTCCCCGGTGGTCCGGGACCGCGCGCGCCGCTCTCGGGCCCGCGGCGGTGGGGCCCCGCCGGTCACCGGGCGGTGCGGCGGTCGTCCGCCGCTCCCACGACGCCCCGGATCACCCCCAGCTCCACCAGGTCCTGCGGGCGGACGCGGAGCCGGTCCGCCGTGGCCCGTGCCTCCTGCGGGGGGCGTTTGAGGATGGCCGCGGCGAGTTCCGGGGCGATCACCGAGAAGTAGCTGTCCGGGGTGGCCCAGGTGCTGCCGGGGGCCGCGAGGGCCAGCGCGCCGCCGGAGCCGCCCTCGCCGACGACCAGCGTGGTGACCGGCGTACGGGCTGCGGCCACGGCACCGAACAGGTCGGCGAGGGCCGGTCCCGCGCCCTGCCGTTCCGCCTCCGCGTCGTTGGCCGCGCCCGGTGTGTCCACCAGCGTCAGCACCGGGATGCCGAGCCGGCCGGCGAGCCTGACCAGCCGGGCGGCCGTGCGGTAGCCGGCGGGGCGGGTCGCCGCGCCGGTCTGTGCCGCGTAGGCGACGGTGCGGCCCTCGTGCTCGCCGAAGCCGCAGAGCATGCCGTCCGGGTCGGTGCCGCCGCACCGGTCGCCGCCGAGGGCGACGCGGGAGGTGAAGTAGGCGTCGAGGTAGGCGCCGGCGCGGGGGCGTTCGGGGGAGCGGGCGCGCAGGACGGCGTCCCAGCCGGTGGCCGGCAGGTCCGGCGCGCCCAGCGGGAGGGGCGTGGGGGCGGGGGCGGTGGAGGGGCGGGTCAGCAGCCGCAGCCAGCGGCCCAGGGTCTCCCGCAGCTCCTCCGGCCGGACCAGCGCGTCCGCGGCGCCCGCCGCCACCTGCGCCTCGGCCGTGTACGCCGCCGGGTCCGCGTCCGCCGGCCGGACCCGTGAGCCGGCGAAACCGACCTGGGCGCCGGGCAGTGCCAGGACGACGTCGGCACCCGCGCCCAGGGTGGCCCAGCCGCCGCCGGTCGTCGGGTCCCGCACCACCGCGACCTGCGGCAGCCCGGCCTCCCGGGTGAGCGCCGACTCCCTGGCGACCCGCTGGAGCTGGGTGAGCGCGAGCATGCCCTCCTGCATCCGGCTGCCGCCGGTGGCGACCAGCGGCACCACGGGCAGCCGGTGTGCCCGGGCGTGCCGGTACGCCGCCTCCAGACGGTCGCCGGTGCGGGCGCCGAGGGAGCCGCCGAGGAAGCCGAACTCGAAGGCGACGACGACCGCCTCGGTGTCCCCGACGCGTGCCGTGCCGCAGATCACCGACTCCCGCTCACCGGTGCGCAGCGTGGCGCGGGCGCGGGCGGCGTCGTAACCGGGCCAGCCGAGCGGGCCGTCCGGCCCCGACTCGGCTATGGAGTACGGCAGTTCGGTGAAGTCGTCGGCGACGGCGGCGACGGTCTCGCGGGCGGAGAGGCGGTCAGTCACGGGTGAGCGCCCGCTTCATGATCTTGCCCATGTCGTTGCGGGGCAGGGCGTCGAGGTGATGGACGACGCGGGGCCGCTTGTGGGGGGCGAGACGTCCGGCGACGTGGTCGGCCAACTCCCGGAGCGGGGGCGGGGACTGCGGATCCGCCGGCACCACCCACGCCACGATCCGCTCGCCCAGATCCGCGTCGGGTTCGCCGGTGACCGCGGCCTCCCGCACTCCCGGATGTTCCAGCAGCGCGTTCTCGATCTCTCCCGCGCCGATCTTGTAACCGCCGCTCTTGATCAGGTCGGTGGCCTTGCGGCCCACGATGCGGACCTGGCCGTCGGGGTCACGCACCGCCATGTCCCCGGTGCGGAACCAGCCGTCGGCGGTGAACGCGGCGGCCGAGGCGTCCGGCCGGTTCAGGTACCCGGTGAACAGGTTCGGCCCGCGGACCTGGATCTCGCCGACCGTCTCACCGTCGTACGACGCCACCGGCGAGCCGTCCTCCTCCACCAGCCGCAGCTCCACGCCCGGCAGCGGCACGCCCACCGTGCCGGGGCGTCCCTCGCCGTCCGCGCGGACACTGGTGTTCATCAGCGTCTCCGTCATGCCGTACCGCTCGACGACCCGGCGTCCGGTCGCCGCCGCGATCCGCTCGTGGTCGTGCACGGGCAGCGCGGCGGACCCGGACACCAGCAGCCGCGCCCCGGCCAGCGCCTTCGCCAGCTCCGGCCCGTCGGGCAGCGCCTGCGCCAGCCGGTGGTACATCGTCGGCACGCCGAACAGCATGGTCGCGCCGTCGTTCAGCTCGCGCGCCACGCCCTCGGTGGTGAACCCGCCCAGGTGGCGTACGCAGCCCCCGAGCCGCAGCGGGCCGAGCGTGCCGAGGACGAGCCCGTGCACGTGGAACAGCGGCAGTGCGTGCACCAGGACGTCGTCGCCGGTCCACTGCCAGGCGTCGGCGAGGGCGTCCAGGGTCGTGGCGACGGCGCGGCGGGGGAGGACGGCGCCCTTGGGCGGGCCGGTGGTGCCGGAGGTGTAGACGATCAGCGCGGGGTGCTCCGCGTCCAGCGCCCCGTCGTAGGGCAGCGCGGCCCGGGCCGCGGTGTCCACGTCGACCCGGGGCAGCGCGTCCAGCGGGGCGGGGAGCGGTGTGCCGGGCGCGGCGAGCACCAGGTCCGGGGCGCTGTCGGTGAGGATGTGCGCCAGCTCCCGCCCACCCGACCTCGGATTGAGCGGCACGACGGCCGCCCCGGCGAGCAGCGCCCCGGTGACCGCGACGGCGGTCTCCAGCCCCGGCACGGCCCACACGGCGACCCGGTGCGCCTCCCTCAGATCCCCGCCCACCGCACCGGCCGCCCCGGCGAGCTCTCCGTACGTCAGTGAGCGCTCGCCGAAGCGCAGGGCGGGCCGGTGGGCGGCCCGGGCGTCGGCCAGGGCGGGGAAGAGAGAGGACACGCGTCGTACTCCTTGACTGGCTGTCGTGCGAAGACGGTCGGTACCCGGTGGGTCCAGGGTGCCCTACGCCCGCGCGGGCGCGGCCCCGGGGCGGGCCGGCGCGGTCACCACGTCCGCCACCACGCAGCTCACGTTGTCCGGACCGCCGGCCGTGTTCGCCCCGGTGATCAGGGCGTGGACCGCCTCGTCCGGGGTGGGTGCGGTGGCCAGCAGGTGCGCGATCGTGTCGTCGGGGACGGCGGTGGGCAGGCCGTCGGAGCACAGGAGGTAGCGGTCGCCGGGGCGGGCCTCGTGGAGGCGGAGGTCGGGGACGGCGGTGGTGGACTCCTCGCCCGTGAGGGCCTTCAGCAGCAGGCTGCGCCGGGGGTGGGAGGCGGCCTCCTCCGGGGTCAGGCGGCCCTCGTCGAGCATCGACTGGACCACGGTGTGGTCGTGGGTGATGCGGAACAGCTCGCCGGCACGGAGCAGGTAGGCGCGGGAGTCGCCTATGTGGACCAGGGCCAGCCGGGAGCCCGTCCACAGGAGGGCGGTCAGCGTGGTGCCCGCCTCCTCCGTCCCCGCGGCCGCGTCCCGCACCGCCCGCGCGGCACCCTGCACCGCGTCCTCCAGCAGGCTCAGCACCCCGCCCGCAGGTACCTCCGGTGTGTCCAGGAACCGCAGTGCCTCCACCGCCGCGCCGCTCGCCGTCGCCCCCGACGGACCGAAACCGTCGGCCACGGCCAGCAGCCGGCCGCCCGCGTACGCCGTGTCCTGGTTGGCGGGGCGGACCCGGCCCCGGTCGGAGTGGGCGCGGTAACGCAGCTCCAGTGTGTTCATGGTGGTGTCCCTTCTCGACTCTTCCGTCAGGTGATCGACCAGGAACGCGGCGAGGTCCCCGCGCGCCGCCGTCTCCGCCTCCACCCGGGCCCAGTACGCCCGGATCTCCGCGGCGGCGGCGGCCGGGCCGAGGGAGCACACGTGGCGGATGCCGGCCAGCGGCATGCCCACGCGGCGCAGCCACGCCACCAGACGGGCCTGTTCGAGCTGCTCCACCGCGTAGTAGCGGTATCCCGTGTCCGGATCCACCCGGGCGGGACGCAGCAGGTCCAGCTCGTCGTAGAGGCGCAGCGCCTTCGGGGACAGCCGGCACGCCTTCGCGAAGGCTCCGATCGTCAGCATGTCCGTCTCTCCCTCGCCGTCTCGCGTTCCGCCACCGATGCTGGGGCTTCCCCGAAGGTGAAGGTCAAGCCGCCTCTCGTGGTTCCCGGGGACGGTTGTTAGCCTGCTCGCCGGTCGGCCGTCCGCGCCGTTCGCCTGAGGAGTGAGTCGTCGTGCCCCGTATCGCGCTGGTGACCTGCGCCCCCGGTCCCGAGGTGTCCGAGGACCGGGATCTGCCGGGGCTGGTGCGGGCGTTGAAGGAGTCCGGGGCGGAGGCGTCCGCCGAGGTGTGGGACGACGGCGGCGTGGACTGGGCGGGCTTCGACCTCGTCGTGATCCGCTCGACCTGGGACTACAGCTGGCGGGCGGCGGAGTTCACCGCATGGGCCGAGCGGTGCGGCGCGGTGACCCGGCTGGCCAACCCGGCGGACGTGGTGCGCTGGAACACCGACAAGCGCTACCTCGGGGATCTCGCCGCCGCCGGGGTGCCGGTGGTGGAGACCCGGTACCTGGCTCCCGGGGATGCCCCCGACCTGCCCGACGGCCACGAGTACGTGGTCAAGCCGACGTCCGGGGCCGGCGCCCGGTTCGCCGCCCGCTACGCACCCGGCGAGCACGCCACCGCCGTGCGGCACGTGCGGCGCCTGCACGCGGACGGGTTCACCGCGATGGTGCAGCCCTACGTGCGCGGCATCGACACCACCGGCGAGCGGGCGCTGGTGTACGTCGGGGGGACCCTGCTGCACGCGAGCCGCAAGGGGCCGGTCCTCGCCCCCGGCACCCCCTACGACCGGCGCAAGGTGGCGCACCCCGGGCTGACCGACTGGACCCCGAGCCTCGCCGAGGCCGCCGTCGCCCGGCAGGCGCTGGCCTGTGTGCCCGGCACGTCCGAGCCGCTGTACGCGCGCGTCGACCTCGTCGACGGGGAGGACGGCCTGCCCCGTGTGATGGAGCTGGAACTCGTCGAGCCGAACCTGTTCCTGTGGCTGCACCCGGAGTCGGTGCCGCGGGTCGTGGAGGAGATCCTCAGGGCCGCGGCCCGCTGACCGCCGTCCGCTGGAGCAGCCCCCAGGTGAACTCGGCGACCACCTCACGCGGTGTGCCGCTCGCGTCGGGGGCCGTGAGGGCGAGGCACCACCGGGTGGGGGCCGAGCCCTCCAGGGGGCGTGCGGGGGCGAAGGCGCGGGCGGCCTCGTCCACGGTGCAGGACCAGGGCGCGAGGTCCTCCACCGTGCGCAGGACGGGCGCCGGGGCGCCCGGCGCGCGGACCAGCCACGCGTTCCACACCGCGCCGCCGGCCGCCGGGGCCAGCACCTCGAAGCGCAGGTCCGGCCAGAGCGGCAGCGGCCACCGCCACGCCTCGCAGTCCAGGTCGCCGACCCTGCGCGGGGTCCGGGACTCCGGCTCGCCGAGCACCGACCGGTACCGGGACAGGGCCGGGCGGGAGCGCGGCGAGCGGACCATCGCCTGCCAGCGCCGGTTGGCCTCGCGCTGGTCCGCGAGGGAGGCGCCGAGGGCGCGCCGGGCGTCCTCCACCGGGCCGGGATTGTGGTCGGCCATGCGGCGCAGCAGCACGAGCTGGAAGTCGAGCGGGGTGAACGGTCTACTGGGGCGTCGTCCGGTCGGCACGGGACCCATCGTCGCTCACCGGGGGCGCTCCGGGGCGGCGGCCGTCCGGGAGGAACAGCACGGAGTTGACGTAGCGCGGGCCCCGGAGCGCGTCGTGGGGCAGCACCCGGCGCAGCAGGCCGTGGTCGACGACGTACGAGGTGCGCGCCTGGTGGTCCTCCAGGGGGAAGTCGGCCAGCGGGACCCAGGTGTCGGCGGGCAGCACCCAGCCCTCGTACCCCAGCTCGGCCAGCTGGGTGACCACGGGCCCGACCGGCTGGATGCGGGACTCCAGCTCCACGAACAGGGCCGGGCGGTCGCGGGTCAGGATCCCGGTGGCCCCGCGCAGCACCGCCGCCTCGTTGCCGTCCACGTCGATCTTCATGAAGCCGACGTCCGTCAGTTCGAGGCCGTCGAGCGCCAGGCAGGTGACGTCGACGCCGTGGCCGTGGATGTCCCGGCGGATCAGCGACGACACGCCCTGGTCGCCGCCGTCGCCCGGGGGCAGCCACAGGCGGGCGGTGCCGGGCTTGTCCGAGGCCGCCGCGCGGATCACCCGCACGTTCGGCGGGGCGGTCGCGGTGAGCAGCCGGGCCAGGTGGGGGACCGGTTCCAGGGTGACCACCCGGCGGGCGCGCCGCGCCAGCCGGTGGGTCCACGGTCCGTACCAGCCGCCGACGTCCACCGCCGTGCCGCAGTCCGGCGGGCACAGGTCGGCGAGGCGGGCCAGCTCGGGTTCGTAGCGCGGGTAGACCGCCCTGGCCGTAGCGGCCACCACGCGCGTGGGCAGGAAGGACGCCACCCGGGCGGCGAGCGTGCGCCGTGTCGTCGTCATGGTCTCGTCTCCGGCGCTTCGGTCACCCGTGTCAGCAGTGTCTCGTGCTTTTCCTCCGGCACCTGCTCCCCGGACGACGGCAGCAGCTGGGGGATGCCGTCCACGATGGGGTAACGGCGGCGCAGGCGCGGGTTGTAGAGCGCTTGCTCGCCACCGTCGTCCGGTGCGAGCAGGTGCAGTGGCCCCTTGTCGAGCGGGCAGGCCAGGATTCTCAGCAGTGGGTCGTCCGGTTTCACGATCGGGTCAACTCCTTCGCGGGAACAGCGGGTCGGGGTGCGGTGTCGTGCTTGGGCATGGCCAGCAGCACGGCGACCGCGAGCACGGTGCCGGTGACGCGCAGGGCCAGCCGTACGGGCTCGTCGGGGAGTTGCTCACCGAACGAGAGGGTGCCGAGCACCGCCGTGAACACGCAGCTCACGGTCGTGCAGACCGGCACGATCAGCGAGGCCCGGCAGCGCTGGAGCGCCGCCTGGGACATCACCAGACCGAACACGCCGGTGAACACCAGCAGATACGGGTACGGGGAGCCCAGCAGGCCGACGACGGCACTGCCGATCCCGCCGGACGCCAGGTGGCTGGAGACACCCTTGATGGCGAGCGAGCTCACCCCGTAGAGCAGACCGACGGCCACCCCGTACGCGATGCCGGTGGTGGGCCGCCGGTGCCGGCGGCGGGCGTTGCGCTCGGCACAGACGTACAGCCACACCCCGGACGCCAGCGCCGGCACGCACACCAGCAGGATCAGCGAGGTGGGCGCGTCCTGTCCCACGGTGTCGGCGCCCGCGCCGCTGTCCCGCAGCGACAGCACCACCATCAGCAGGGCGAGCAGGATGGCGCCCAGCGCGTACCGTTCCCGGCCGCTGGTCTCCTCGCCGAGCAGCCGCGACGACAGCAGCACCAGCAGGACGAGTCCGGAGACGAAGATGCCCTGCGCGGCGGCGATCGGCAGCGTGCGGTACACGGCCAGCTGGGCGGCGAAGCCGGATGCGAGGGCCAGCGCGCCGGCGATCCACAGCGGACTGCTCACCACCAGCCCCAGCAGCCGCACCGGTCGGCGGACGGACACCTCGGGCAGGTTCGCCAGCGCCCGCTTCTCCAGCACGAACCCGCCGCTGTAGAGGACGTTCGCCGACAGGGCCGCGGCCACTCCCCACCACATCTCCCCCCAGGCCCCCTTCAGGCGCGTCGCGCGTGCAGCAGCAGGATCGAGGAGAGCGACGGTCTCGCACACGCCAGCCGGTCCAGCGGACGCAGCGCACGCGGTACACCGTGGAAGGGGGCGCCCTCCAGCCGTACGACGGTGAACCCGGACGCGGCGACGAACTCCCTCAGGGCACGCGCCGTGTAGAGCCGGAGGTGCCCCACCACCTCCGAGCCCGGCCGCCCGTGGATGCCGCGCAGGCTGACCTCGGAGAACACCGGCTGCACCCCGGCCAGCAGCAGCGCGCGGTTGTACCAGGCGGCCAGATTGGGCGTGGACAGCATGAGGTGGCCCCCTGGGCGCAGCACCCGCCGGAGCTCGTCGAGCGCCGCGTCCGGGTCGACGAGGTGCTCGATCACCTCGCTGAACAGCACCGCGTCCGCCGACTGAGAGGCGAACGGCAGCCCGCCGTCGGTGAGTTCGCCGCGCACCGCGTAGGGCACCCGGGTGCGGGCGCGGGTCAGGGCGTCCTGGGACCAGTCGACGCCGACCAGCCGGTGACCGCGCAGGTACGGGGCGGCGGTCGCGGCCGCCGTACCGTCGCCGCAGCCGATGTCGAGGACCGTGCGCGGGCCGGCGGATGCCGGGCCGAGGGCGCGGGCCAGCATGCGGGCCTGGCGACGGCTGCGGGAAGGGCCCGAGGCGACGGGCACGGACGGGTTCTCGTAGAAGTCCCTCAGGTCACGCGGAGGGGAAGCGGTGGTGGTCACTCGGTCGCCTCCGTGGTGTGCAGATGGTGCGAGAACAGTTCGAGCAGACGGTCGCCGTCACCGTGGCCGAGCAGCGACCGCGACCAGCGCAGCGCCAGGTGGAGCCGGCCCGCGGTGGACGCGGTGGTGAAGGTCAGGCCGCGGGGCATCTGGGCCGGCGCGGAGAACCACACGGCACTCGCCCGGCCCGCCCCGTCCCCGAAGTCCAGCGCGTACGGGATGCGGCCGATGTTGCTCAGCAGCGTCGTCGACGTCCAGGGCGCCGCGGCCCTGCGCAGGCCCCTGATGAACGCGGCCCGGCAGGCGACCGGCGCCCAGGGGGCGGTGAGCAGACGGGCGCCGTGGCCGAGCTGCGGGCGCGGCAGCGCCTTCAGCGCCCGGGTGCGCAGGGCGGTGCGGCGCAGCAGTTCCCGCAGGTCGCCCCCGTCCAGCTCCTCGGGCGCGAACGGCACCTCCACCAGCCGGGTGCCGTTGCCGATGGGCATCGCGGCGTCCCGGGGACGGTCGTCGACCGGCATGGTGATGCGCAGGGGGCGGCGCGCCGCCCCCTGCTCCCGGTTCCAGTGGGCGATCGTCAGGGCGGTGGCGACCATCAGCTGGTCGTTGACGGTGTACGGGGAGCCCTTCGGCCGGTGCGGCAGCGCCAGCTCGGTGAGGATCAGGCCGTTGCCCGGCGTCGCCTCCGGCGTGCCCCGCGCCACCCTGGCCGGCGGGGCCCAGTTGGAGGGTGTGTCCGGCGGGCCCTGCGGCGCGTCGGGGGGACGCACCGGCGGGGCGGCCGGGGCGTTGTCCCGGCCGCCGTAGAGCTCCGCCGCCGTGGCCAGCACGCGCAGGCAGGCGGGACCGTCCAGGGCGGTGTGGTTGATGGTGAGGACGAGCGCGGTGCCGGTGCCCTCCTCACCGGCGACCACCTCCAGCCGGACGGGCGGGGACTGGGTGAGCGGGGGCGCCTCGGTGAGGGCCCGGGCCCGGGCGTCCCGCAGGGCGTCCCGCCCCGGCGGCGGGAAGCTCACCACCTCCACGTCCGGCGCGTCGGTGAGCTCCCACTCGTAGCGGCGCCGGTACCAGGGGCCCGGCGCCTCCCGGGCGAGAGCGCGCGGGTGGCGCCGCAGCGCCTCGGTGAACGCCTTGCGCATGCGCCCGGGGTCGAGGTCACCGGGGAGGTGCACCTCGATGAGCACCGTGTTCGGCTCCGTCTCCCGGTCGCAGTGCCGTGACACCTCGTCGACGACGGGGAAGGGGATGCGAAGGGGTGTGGTCATACGGTCTTGCCCCTTCCCGGGTCGCTCCCCGGCGGGGGCGGCGGCACGAACGGACGCGCACGGGCGGCGGAGGGCGGCGGTGGCGGCGCCGGATGCGGTCCGGCGGCCGCGGGCGCGGCGACCGGCGGCAGCACCGCCGTCGTGCCCGGTCCGTCGTCCGGGTGTCCGTCGTCCGGGCGTCCGCCCTCCGGGTCCCGTTCACGCGACCCGCCGAGGCTCACCAGCGCGGCGAACAGGCCGATCAGCGCCAGCAGCTGGGCGGCGTGGCCGAAGGCTCCCCGGCCCGCGCCCACCGGCTCGCCCGCGCCGATCGCCGCCGCGGCGCCCGCTCCCGCGAGCCCGGCGAGGGCGATCGGCACCAGCAGCGCGGGCCGGCGCGACGCGAGCACCGCAAGGGCCGGCACCAGCAGCGCCCACCAGCCCGCGATCACCACACCCACCAGCGTCAGCGCCACCGCGCCGAGCCACAGCCCGGGCGCCGGGGGCACCGGCTGCGGGGCGTCGGGGTTGACGGCCCTGCGGCGCCACAGGGCCAGACCGATCAGCACCACGATCCCGGCCGCGCTGCCGATCAGCGCGGCGTCGTACGTGGTCGCCGGCTCGTAGGACAGCGTGACCGTGCCGCCCTCGCCCGCCGGGATCCGCCAGCCCTGCTGCCAGCCGTCCAGCCGCAGCGCGGTGAGCTCCTCGCCGTTCAGCGTGGCCTTCCAGCCGTCGTTGTGGTTCTCGTGCATCGTGAGGTAGGAGGCCGCTCCCGCGCCGACGCTCACCTCGCGCCGGTCGCCGAGCCAGTCCCGGATCTTCAGCTCACGGCCGGCGGCCGACGTCTCCGGCACGGTCCCGCGGGTCAGCGTCACCTCGGTCAGCGCCAGCGGGCCCGCGTCACCGCCCTCCACCTGGTGCGTTCCGGCCGACAGCTCCAGCGCGGGGTTGTCGGACCCGTTGCGGCACGGCGTCACCTCGACCGGCCGACGCTCCACCAGATCGCGTACGGTGCCCCGCACGCTCGTCTCGTGCGGCGTGCCGTCCACCGCCAGCGCCGGACCCTTGCCGCACGCCAGGGCGAACTCCCTGGTCCCGTCCGGCTGCGGGGTGCGGAAGCTGTCGAGGGCGGGGACGTACGCCTCGGTCAGCCCCACCGGCAGCTGCATGTCCGCGTCGACCGCCGGGTTGTGCACGGTGATCGGGGCGGTCCTGGTGACCGTGATGTCGAGACGGTCGGTGGTGATCGCGGGGAAGCGGACCCAGCCGTTGTCGTCGACGGCGGCGATCGCCGCACCGTCCGGGGAGCTGATGTGCACCTCGGCGGCCCGGGCGGACAGTCCGCCGGCCGGGGCCAGCACCAGTTCGTCGATCTCCTGCTTGCCCGTCCAGCTCAGGTGGACGGTCGGCTTCCCGCCGGCGATCCACGCGGTGGTCAGGTCACCGTCGGTGAGGTTGCGCGCGGACAGACCCGCGCCGAGCCGCGCCGTGGAGTCGGCGGTGGCGGTGATCCGGTCGCGCTGCTCGGGCGCCACCTCGTACAGCAGCCGGTCCAGTGCCTCGCCGGGCACCGCCACCGCGCTCGCCTTCACCTCGTACGTGCCCGCCGTGCTCGTGTCGAACTGCCGGTGCAGCCCCGCCTCGCTGCCCGTGAGGGACATCCCGGTGGGGTCGGCGGCACGGTGCAGGGAGACGATCTGTGCCGAGGCGGTCGACCGCTCCGCGTCGGTCGGCAGCCGCAGCAGCCGGGTCACCCGGACGTCGGGCAGGTCGACCTCGGAGAAGCCCGCACCGGTGAGTCCGGGGCGCTCGGCCGTCGAGTCGACGATCGTCAGCTTCATCCAGTCCGTCGGCCCGGCGGGAGCCTTGACCTGCTGCTTGGTGCCGTTGGCCCGCAGGATCGAGGTCGTGGAGCCGTTCTCCGTCTCCACCCGCACCCGGGTCGCCGCCGCCCGCACGCCGTCCTGCGGCAGCGGGGTGAGGCCGATGGAGTCCGGCATCTCGTAGGCGCCGTCGAAAGCGATGCGCAGCCACTGCCCGTCCGGGGAGCCGGCGGCGCCCTCGGCCCACGCGGTGTCCGGGTTGCCGTCGAAGGCGTTCACCGGGTCGTACTGCGGCAGGTGGAACAGCCAGTTGCCGTAGGACGACGCCGTCACCGAGTCGGCGCCGCGCAGCTCGGCCACCGTCTGGTGCTCCAGGCCCTCGGTCGGCAGGATCTGGCGCGGGCGTTCACCCGCGTCCTGGGCGGCGTCCGAGGCGTTGCGCTCGTCCGGTGTGTACGTGTACGAGGTGTTGGCGTTGACCAGCCCGAAGCGGGTGTCCGCCCGCCGCAGCCCGTCGCCGATCACCTGCACCGGCGGCGTGCCGAGCCCCGGGTGCGCGTCCCCGGTCAGCACGGCCGGCCGGCCCCGCAGCCGGTCCGCGAGCGGCAGCAGCGCCTCGGGCCCGCCGGACACCACGGCGGTGTCGGCGACCGGCAGCAGCCGTGCCTGCCCCGGACGCTGGACCTCCGCACCGGCCGGACGGTAGATCTCCACCGCCCGCTGCTGCGGGTACAGGCCCTCGACCTGGAGCGGTGTGCCGGGCGCGATCACCCCGCCGGTCGTCACCGGTCCGAGCCCCTTGGCCCGCTGGTACCCGGACTGCTCCAGGGTGCGCTTGACCGTCGCCGTCGGCACCTGGCCGATCTGGGCGGGGTCGAGATCGTTGCGGACGACGACGTAGTGGACGCCCGCCCGGCTCAGGTAGTCGGCCAGACCCGGCACCGCGCTCCCGGTCAGCAGGGCCCGCTCCACCGCGTCCATGGCGCGCCGGTTCCCGGGGGTGCCGAACGGCACGTAGTCGCGCTGCGCCCAGCGGGAGTCGGCGACCACGTCCAGCGGCTGGTCGATGGTCGACCCCCAGGTGTGGATGCCGTGCGCGGTCGCGGGGACGACCAGGGCACGCGAGTCGGGCGAGTTCTTCTCCAGCCAGTCCGCCGTCGCCTGCCAGTACTTGGGGATCTCCTGGAACGAACCCGGGGTGAGGATCGACCCGTTGAGGTACGGCCACAGCAGTCCGGGCAGGACGAGCACCGCCGCGATCAGCGGCGCGAACCGCCGGGCGCGCACCCGGTGGGTCCCGCGCGCCTGCGCCGACACCCCGACCAGGTGCGCCAGCCCCAGGGTGAACGCCAGCGCCAGCCCCGTCTGGAACTTGTAGATGTTGCGGAACGGTGCCAGCCAGCCGTCCAGCCAGCCCTGCACCACCGAGTGGAACGGGCCGCCGAAGGCGCCCCCGTACCCGGCCAGCAGCACCAGGGCCGCGACCAGCACGGTCAGCACCAGCCAGCGCCGCTCGGGAATGTCCCGCCGGGCCAGCCCGGCGAGCCCCAGCCCGGCCGCGAGCGCCGAGCAGACGACCACCAGCGCCGACGACGCGACGGTCCAGCCGGCCGGCAGCCACGCCTCACCGAAGTTCAGGTAGGCCACCCAGTTGCCGGCGCCGCGCAGTGCCTCGGTCGCCGCCATCGTGTCCGTCGTCGTCCGCGAGGTCTCGATGTAGGGGAGGAAGTTCTCGCCGTGGGCCCCGAGCAGCAGCAGCGGTATCCACCACCAGGCGGTCGCCACGATCATCGCCGGCGTCCACCAGGCGATCAGCTTGCGCTGCCGCGGGCCCGGCGGGCGGGAGAGCAGGTACAGCCCGACCGGCAGCAGGGACGCCAGCGTCGAGGCGGCGTTGACTCCGCCCATGAACGGCACCAGCAGCGCCGACCGCAGCGCGGCGACCCTGGCCGTGTAGCGCTCGTCCGTCAGCGGCAGCAGCACCCAGGGCAGCAGCGCGCCCGGCAGCGCGGCGGCCGACGTGGAGCCGACGACCGCCGTGAACACCGGCCACAGCGCGTACGCGGCCGCCGCGAGCAGCCGCGACGCGCCGCTGCCCACACGCAGCCGCTCCGCCAGCCGCAGCGCGCCCCAGAACGCCACCGACACGATCAGCGACATCCACAGCCGCTCGGCCAGCCACACCGGCAGCTGCGCCGCGTCCGCCAGCCAGTAGAACGGCAGCATCGGCCACACGTAGCCGATGTACTGGTCGGAGATGCCGCCGAACGAGCCCCTGTTGTGCCACAACTGGCCGAGGTCGGCGAGGAACTGCCCCGGGTCGACGGTGACGCCGAGCTTGGTGTCGAAGGTCTGCCGCCCCGGCTGTGCCGCCAGGAACAGGACGAACACCACCGCCCAGAAGCCGAGCAGCCAGCGGCGCGACCGCGGGCCCTCGGGAGGGCCCGCGGTGGCTCTGCGTGAAGGAACGGCTGCCGGAGGGGGAGCCTGGACCGTGGTCGTCATTCGGGACACCGCCGGAGGATGAGGAGGAGGTTCCAGGTGGCGAACTCGCGCAGACCGGGCACCTTGACCACGGTCCGCGTGAGGAACGGCCAGTAACGGGAGCGAGCCGACACGATCCGCACGTCGTCGCGGGACCGCACCTGCCGCAGGGTGGTGCCGATGTGCACCGGGAAGAGGTTCTCGCCGAGCGTGTGCTTGGCGGGCCTGCCGGTACGGCGCAGGTAGCGTGCGCGGGCCCGCTCGGCGCCGAAGTAGTGCCAGGGCGCCCACTCGTGACCGCCCCACGGGGACAGCCAGTTGGTGAACGACACATAGATCAGTCCGCCGGGCCGGGTGACCCGGGCCAGCTCGCTGAGGAACGTCTGGGGATCGGCCACGTGCTCCAGCACGTTGGAGGAGAAGGTGACGTCCGCCGCCCCGTCGGCCAGCGGCAGCAGGTAGCCGTCCGCCACCACGGTTCCCTCCGGGGGTTTCCCGCCCAGCTCGCCCACATCGGGCTCGAAGAGGTAGGCGTGGGCCCCCCGCCGGCGGAACTCGTCGGTGAAGTACCCGCTGCCTCCCCCGACGTCCACGACCACCCGCCCGGCCACCGGCCCGCCGTACGCCTCGACCTGGTCGGCGGCGTCACGGGCGAGGAGCGAGTAGCAGGCGTCGGGTTCCTCCTGCTCGCGCAGGAAGGCACGGAAGAGGGCGGCGGAACGCCGGAGCGAGGGATCCTTCACGGCTCCGGACCGGGCGGCGGACCCACCGGCCCGCAGCCTGGCGGCCATCCCGCCGACGAAGCGATGAGGCGTCACGGCGCGGAACCCCGAACCGCCTCCCGGGCGACCGCCCGGAACCGCTGCACCGTGTGCTCCCAGCGGTAGGCCGCCGCGTGCTCCCGGGCGGCCTTGCCCATCAGCTCCCGCCGGTCCTCGGCGAGCGTCAGCGACATCCAGGCGGCCGCGAACGAGGACTCGCCGCCTGCCAGCACGCCCGTCTCGCCGTCCCGCACGGAATCCCGCAGCCCGGGCACGTCGAAGGCGACCGCCGGGGTCTGCCGCGCCGCCGCCTCGGTGACGACGAGGCCCCACCCCTCCACGGCGGAGGGGTGCAGCAGCAGCCACGCCGCGCACAGCAGCCGGTGCTTCTCCGCTTCGGAGACGTGCCCGGTGAACCGGACGCCGGGGCCGGCCATCCGCTCCAGCCGCTCCCGTTCCGGACCGTCGCCGACGATCACCAGCCGGCCCCCGGTGACGGGCCGCACCCGCTCCCAGAGCCGCAGCAGCAGATCGATCCGCTTGTACTCGACGAGCCGGCCCACCGCCACGAACAGCGGTTCCGGGGAGCGTTCGGTGAGCGGTCCCGGCTCGGCCACGCCGTTGTGCACGACGCGTATCCGCTCCCGCGGTACGCCGATGCCGCGCAGCGCGTGCTCGGTGGACGGCGAGACGGCGACGACCAGTCCCTGCCGCCGGGAACCGGTCAGTGCCCAGTGCTCGAGCCGTCGGCCGATGCGCGCGGCCGGGGCCAGCGGGCCGCCGAACCGCATCGTCCACAGATCGGTGTGCACGTGGTTGACCAGGCACAGGGTGGGCCCGTGGTGCCACAGCGGTGCCAGGTAGGGCATGCCGTTGCACACCTCGACCAGCAGGTCGCAGTCGCCGACCTGACGGGCGAAGGCGGAACGGGCACGCAGGTAGTGGCCGTACGTCCCGCCCGCCGACACGACCCGGTAGTCACGGTAGGCCGCGGGCCCCCCGCACAGCAGGGTGACCTGGTGGCCCAGCCGGGTCAGGCCGTCGGCAAGCCGGTCGACCAGCAGCTCGGAGCCGCCGGCGGACGGATTGCCCAGGTCGCGGTGGGCGAGGAAGACGATCCGGCGCGGATGTGGGGGAAGCGCCGGAGCGTGCTGCGACGCGCCGGGGCGCGGGGTGGGGTGGGTGTCCCCCTGCTCGAGCGTGGGCGGGAGCGGGGGACGGGACGGCACGTGCTGGGGCATCGGTGCTCCAACTCGTCTCGGGGAACTCGGCGTGGGGAACGCGAGGACGGGAGGACGGGAGGACGTGGGGTGGTCGGGACGTGAGGAGGTGGGGTGGGAATGAGCCTCCGGTGGGGCTCGTCGGGGTTCCTGGGTGAAGGGTGTGGACGGACCGTGGTTGGGTGGGGATTGGACAGTTTTCGCCCCGCCGTTCCTCACGGCTACTCACGCACGTGACAATTTCCGGCTTTTCTTACTCGTCAGTCACTTCGCGGCGTGAGGGTCGGCCGGGGCGTACCGGACACATCAGGATCTTCGGTGACCTTCCGTCCGCGTATCACCAGGGCGCCACCGAGCACCGCGAGGACGAATCCCGCCACGGCGGCCCCGATCGGCAGCGTCTCGCCCACCAGCTCGAGCCGGCCGCTGTCGTCCTTGGCCTGCCGCACGGCCGCCTTCTGCGTCTCCTCCGTGAACGACACGCCCTTCTCGGCGTCCAGCAGCACCGCGGCGTCCTTCTCCCCGCCCGGCGCCCGCAGGGTCTGCCGGGGGCTGGTCCGCGCGAAGATGACGCGGCCGGTGCGCTGGTCGACGATCAGCTCCACGCCGTGGTTGGAGTACCACTCCTCGGCCAGCACCTGCGGCCGTTCCGGCTGGCCGACGAGGCTTCCCGGCACCATCCGGGTGCCCGACTTGGTCGGCGGCACCGTGGCGGTGAACCGGTAGCCGGTGTAGCCCTGGACCTTCTCCGTGCCCCGGTAGCGCATGACGACCGTGTCGCGCAGGGTGTTGTCCCACCACTGGTAGGAGCGCTTCTGCACGTCGAAGGGGAACTTCAGGTACGCCTCGCCCTGGATGTTCGGCTTCGCGTCACAGCACCGCACCGCCTTGGTGGTCTCGCGGTCCAGCACCCAGCGGTGCGGGGTGAAGCTCAGGGCGTCGTGCGGGTCGGCGGCCGGCAGTGACGTGTCCGTGTCCACGGACGTCGTCACGTCCCACACCGCGTGGCCGCTGCGCTCGCTCTCCGCGACGTTGCCGCGCACCCGCTGGGTGATGGTGATCTTCTGGTCGGGAACGGTCTCGACCTTCTCCAGGTCGAAGACACTGCCCCGGCCGGTGTAGACGGCGGTGGTGTCGATGTCCACCGGGTTCACCGCCGCGCGTGGTTTCACGTACCAGGCGAACAGCGGTGCCAGGACCAGCAGAAACGTGCCGAGACCCAGCAGGATCAGGGAGAAGGGGGAAGCAGTACGGCGCATCCGGGTACTCCAGAGGTTCAGGACGGCTCGGCGCGTTCGGGCCGGAGCCGTTCGGGAAGGTGCGCGTGCGGGAGTCCCCACCCCCTACGGGCTGGGAACCGTATGCGCCCCTTGACGGAGTGTCAATGTCACGTCGACACTGTGGTCACGACACACGGGGGTGGCCGGTCACCGTGGGGGTGGGGAACCTCCCGACTGAGAGGCTGACCCGGAGATGTCCAGATTGCTCGCCGCCGCCCTGACGGTCGCGCTCGCCGCCGCCCTCGCCGTGGGCGCCGCGGTCGGTGTCGTGGCACTGCTCGACGCCACGCCCGACCAGCCCAACACCCCATTGATCACCTATGAGCAGGCCGGCCAGGGGAGTTGACCGGTGACGGCGTCCCGTACCCTCACGGCCCGCTCCGCCTGGAACGACGTGCCCCGGCACCAGGTACGCCGGTTCGCCGAGATCGCCATGGCCGACGTGCCCGCGCTGGCCGAGGAGATCATGAGTGAGATCCAGCGTGAGTACCCGCACCTGCCGGTCGTCCTCGACGACTCCGGCGAACCCATGGCCCTGGTCGGCATCCGCCGCGCCATCGAGGCCTTCGTCCAGCACGTCGCGCACGACTACCCGGCGGGCCGGCCCACCGTGCCGCCGGGCGTCTTCCAGGACTTCGGGCGGGGCGAAGGGCTCAACGGCCGGTCGCTGGACGCGCTCCAGGCCACCTACCGCATGGGCGTCCGCCTCGCCTGGCGCCGCTTCGCCGAGATCGGCCAGCGCATCGACATCCCGGCGCCCGCCATGTACGAGCTCGTCGACGCCGGATACGAGTACCTGGACGGCCTGGTCGACCAGTCGGTGCGCGGCTACGCCGAGGCCGCCGCCCGCCAGGCCGGGGAGCGGCTGCGGCTGCAGCGCCGGCTGATGGAACTGCTGCTGGTGGAACACCACCGGGGCGACCCCTCCGACGCGCTCGCCGAGCGGGCCGCCCGGATCGGCTGGCCGCTGCCCGGGAAGGTCGCGGTCGGCGTGCTGCTGCGCCCGGCACGGGAGGCGATGGCACCCGCGGTGGGGCAGGGCGTGCTGCTGGACATGGAGTACGAGCAGCCCCGCATGGTGGTGCCCGAACCGGACGCGGCCGGCCGCCCCGAACTGCTGCACCGCGCGCTCACCGGCTGGTCCGGTGCGATCGGTCCGCCCGTGCCGGTCGCCGACGCGGCGAAGTCGCTGCGCTGGGCTGATGCGGCGGTACGGCTGATGCGGCGCGGGCTGCTGCCCGCCGGTGAGGTGCTGTACTGCACCGAGCACACCGAGGCGCTGGTGCTGCTCCAGCCGGAGGAGCTGATCGAGGACCTCGCGGCGCGGTGCCTGGCCCCGCTGGCGCACTGCGGTTCGGCCCACGGCAGGCGCCTCGCGGAGACGCTGCTGGCGTGGCTGGAGACCCGGGGCGGGGCGCCGGAGGTCGCGGCCCGGCTGGGTGTCCACCCGCAGACCGTCCGCTACCGCCTGCGGCAGATCCGCGAACTGTGGGGTGCCGCGATCGACGATCCGGACCGCCGCTTCGAACTGGAACTGGTGCTGCGCGCCCAGCGGCTGCGCGGCGCCCTCGGCACCCCGAGTCCCTGAGGCGGCCGGAGCCCTGCGAGGGGGAGCTGCGGAACCGGCCCGGCCGGCCCGGCCGGCGGTGCCGACCGCGCCGGGGGCGACCCACCGGGCGTGGCCTCCGGCGTGCCCCGCAACGGACCGGACCGCACCTGACCGCCCGCGCCGGCCGCCGGGCCCGGGCCGCGGGCCCGCCCCCGCCCCGGCCCGTACGTCCGGCGTGGTCCCGTGCGCCGGGACCCCGAAGGCGACCTGCGGGCCCTCACCCATTGCCCGTTTGAGCGGCGTGTGGCTAGCCTGTGTTCGTCATGCCGATCGCCTGTTGAAATCTCGAACGAGAACAGGCGCCTGAGAACACATAGGGAGGGGGCCGGTCGTGGGACGCCTCGTACCAGCCGTGACCCGGGCTCTCGACATCCTCGAGCTCTTCCTCGACGGGGACGGGACGCTCTCTGCACCCGACATCGTGCGCCGGCTCCAGCTGCCCCGCACCACCGTCCACGAGCTGGTGACCACGCTCGCCGCCCGGAAGTACATCGTCCCGGTGGCCGGCCAGCCCGGACGCTACCGGCTCGGCGTGCGGCCGTACCAGCTCGGCGCCCGCTACGCCGAACACCTCGACCTCGCCGCCGAGGGCCTGCAGGTCGCCCGCTCCGTCGCCGAGACCTGCGACGAGACGGTGCACGTGGCGATACTGGAGGACACCGACGTCATCTACATCGCCAAGGTCGACTCCACCCACGCGGTACGGATGGTGTCGGCGGCCGGCCGCAGACTGCCCGCCCACTGCACCTCCGTCGGCAAGATGCTGCTGGCCTCCCTCCCGGAACAGGAGATCGCCGCCCGCCTGCCCGACGACGCCGAGCTGGCCGCGATGACCCCCAACAGCATCACCGACCCGGCCGCCCTGCGCGAGACCCTCGCCGGGATCCGTGCCCGGGGCGTCGCCGTGGAGAGCCGCGAGTCCAACCCGGACGTCTCCTGCGTCGCCGCGCCGGTGCGCGACCGCACGGGACAGGTGGTGGCGGCGCTGTCCATCTCCGTACCGATGATCCGCTGGAGCGACGAGCGGCTGGGCGAGCTGGAACGGCTCGCCGTCGAGGGCGCCGCCGAACTGTCCGAGCGGCTGGGCCACAGGAGCGCGGCATGAGCAGCACCTTCGATGTGGCGGTCCGCGCGGAGGCGGCCCTCGGCGAGGGCCCCGCCTGGGACCCGGCCACCGGACGCCTGCTGTGGATCGACATCCTCGGCTCGCGCGTCCACACCTACGACCCCGCCACCGGCCGGCGCACGGTGCGCCGCACCGACCAGCACGTGGGCGCGGTGAGACCCCGCGCGGGCGGCGGCCTCGTCCTCAACCTGCGGGACGGCATCGGCCTGATCGACCCCGACGACACCTTCCGCTGGCTGCACCGCGAGCCCGTCCCCGGCCGCCGCGCCAACGACGCCGCGATCGCCCCCGACGGCAGCCTCTTCGCGGGCACCATGCGCTACGACGAGGCCCCGTGCGGCGGCACCCTCTCCCGGGTCTCCGGCGACGGCACGGTCAAGGTCCTCCTGGACGACGTGGCGGTGAGCAACGGCACCGGCTGGAGCCCCGACGGGCGGCTGATGTACTACATCGACTCACCGACCCGCCGTCTCGACGTCTTCGACGTGGGCGAGGCGGACGGCCGCATCAGCAACCGCCGTTCGGTCGTCTCGATCGAGCACGGGGCCGGCTTTCCCGACGGGCTGTGCGTCGACGCGGACGGGTGCGTCTGGGTCGGGCTGTGGGACGGCGGGGCGGTCCGCCGCTACACCCCTGACGGGGAGCTGGACCGGGAGATCCGGCTGCCTGTGCCGCGGGTGACGGCCTGTGCGTTCGGCGGGCCCTCGCTGACCGACCTCTACATCACCACGGCCCGGGTGGGGCTGACCGCCCCCCATCCCCTGGCCGGTTCCCTCCTGGTAGTCCCGGACGCGGGCCAGGGCTTCCCCCAGCCCCCCTTCGCCGGCTGAAGCGGGGTCTCGCCCCCGCCGCCCCTTCCCGTCCCGCACCTGGGGCTCCGCCCCAGACCCCGCTCCTCAAACGCCGGAGGGGCTGCATCAGCCCCTCCGGCGTTTGAGGAGCGGGGGTCCGGGGGCAGCGCCCCCGGGGACGGGGCAGGGAAGGGGCGGGGGGCGAGACCCCCCCGGCGGTCACACCCCCGTGCGGTCCAGCGACCGCAGCACGTCCCGCTCCGCCGCCGTCAGCGGCGGCGAGACGGACGGCGGCAGCGGCGACCCCGCCACGGCGGCCAGCACCGCACCCGGCCGGAACATCCGCGTCGGGGGCGCGAGCAGGCTCGTGACGTCCCAGATCGCCGACGCCGCCGCGTACGACCCCGTGGCCGCCCGCATCATCCGGCGCATGTACCCCGTCATCACCCGGTCGCCCGCGGCCGGCCGCCCGCCCCGCACCCCCGGGTACAGCACGTCCTGGCTGACGGCCATCGACCACGCCGCGTCCGCCGAGCGCGCCGCGCCCCGCACCACCCGCCGGGCCAGGCCGGGCGTGCGGAGGTCACCGGCGCGGTCCAGTTCACGGCCGAGCACCCGCGCACCGAACGCGGCGACCGACATCCCGTGGCCGTACGCCGGGTTGAACGTGGCCAGTGCGTCCCCCAGCACCACGAACCCCTCCGGCCAGTGCGGCAGTTCCTCCAGGTACCGCCGCACGTTGCTGGTCGACCGGCTCAGGTGCACGTCCGTGAGCGGTTCCGCACCGGAGATCAGCCGCCCCACGATCGGGTCGGGCAGCGACAGCGCGTACCGCAGGAACCCCTCCGGGTCGGCCGGCGGCTCACCCCCGCGGGAGCCGCCGCAGCTCACCAGCCAGCGGTCCCCCTCGATCGGCATGACCATCGCGCTCCTGCCCGGCCCCGGCACGTACGGATTCGGCTGCACGATCGTCAGCGGAAACCGCTGCGCCCCGTCCGGAACCCGGTACACGCGCGAGGCGTTGACCAGCCCCGAGTCCACGGCCCGCTCCCGCACACCGGTCAGCCCGAGCCCGTCCAGCCAGCTGACCACCCGCGTCCCGCGCCCGCTCGCGTCCACGACCAGGTCCGCCTCGAGGTCCGTGTCCCCGCCGGGTGCCGCGATCCGCACCCCGCGCACCCGCCCAGCGGACCCCGTCAGTCCCACCACGGCGCCCCGGCGGATCTCCACCGGCGTCCGCTCCCGGACCGTCTCCCGCAGCACCCAGTCCACCAGTGCCCGGCTGCACGTCAGCATGACGGGGCCCTCGCGCCGCCACCGCCGCAGCCAGCCCTCGGGCGTGAGGGCCAGCATGCCCGAGCTGAGCGATACCTCGTGCGCCCCGGCGGCGAGCAGCCGCTTGCGCAGCTGCGCGCCCGGCAGCAGCTCCTCCATGGCGTCCATGCCGCCCGGCATCAGCAGGTGAGCGTGCCGCCCCTGCGGCAGCCCCTTGCGGTGTTCCGGCCCTTCGGGCAGCTCGTCCCGGTCCAGCACGACCACCTCGTCCGCCCCCGCGGCGGACAGGACGGCCGCGGCCAGCGTGCCGGCCAGACCGGCACCGATGACGACAGCTCTACGCGACATGGGGCTCCTCGGGTTCGGTCACGGTTGCGGGTAGGGAGGACGGCACCGCGCCGTCGGGCGCGGTGACCGGGGCGGGCGGCCGGTGCAGCGCCTGGGCCAGTTCGACCAGCCCGCCGGTGCCCAGGACCTCGGTGGCGTGCAGCCGGTAGGTGCCGGCGCTCTCGGGTGGTTCCTCGCCGGCGGCGGCCCGCCGTGCCGCGTCGGCGACCATGGCCGCCTCCGCGGCCAGCCGCGCCCCGTGCGGGGAGCGGCCCGCGCGCAGGGCGCGGTCCCGCACCCGCTCGCGCACCGTGTGGTCGAAGTACGGTGCCAGCGCGAGCAGCGCGTCGTGGATCGACACCTCGCGCCACTGCAGCCGGGCCCGGGGCCACTGCCACCACGCGGTCGGGGGTTTGGGCGCGGTGGGCACCGACCGCACCAGCGACCACAGCGGGGCCAGCCGCCGGTGGTCGGCCCACGCCCGCCGCTGCGCGGCCACCGACGGCAGCAGATATCCCGCCGAGCACAGCAGCGCGGCCAGCGAGGCCATCGGCGGGGCGATCGTGGTGGACAGGAAGTCCAGGTCGTGGCCGTTCCAACGCGCCACGACGGCGGTGTACTTGGCCACCTGGAAGCCCACGAGGTCCAGCAGCGCGCCCACCAGGATCAGCCGCAGCCCGGTGCGCAGCGGACCGCCGACCTCGCGCGCCCACTTCACGCAGACCGCGCACATCACCAGCATCGCCGCGCTGTGCCCGAGCAGGTACAGCAGGATCATCTCCCGCATGAACGGCGTGTTGGCGTAGTAGGTGTCGAGGTCCCTCAGCCGCTCGGTGTCCGCCTCGGCGAGCAGGAACAGCACGACGATGGCGGTCATCAGCAGACCGTAGGCGGTGACGGTGCGCAGCACCCTGCGCCGTACCCGTGCGCGGGTACCGCCCCGCCAGTTGATCAGCAGCACCAGCACCGCGCAGCTGTACGCGCAGAGCACGCTGTAGGTGAGCGGAGCCCCGAAGTTGGGGACGCCGGTGAACTCGTTGACGGCTGCCAGGGTGGCCGGGGCGGCGCAGACGAAGACCAGCGCGCCGAGGACGATCGCCGCGCAGGTGGAGACGGTCAGCGGGTTGCGCACGGCGGTGCGCGGGCGGCGGAACAGCAGCACGGGGGTCATCCCGAACACGAAGGCCGCCAGGTAGACGACGAGACTCATGCCGGCCGGCTCCTCTCCGCCGGGCGCCGGTTCACGCCGTCCCCGCCGTCGTCGTGCCGCTCGCGACGGCGGGGGCCGTCGGCACCGGGACGGTCCCGGCCAGCGCGTCGGCGATCCGGTCGAGCACGGCCGGGTCCGGTACCCGGCCGGGGAGCCGGGCGCCGCCGCCGGGGGCCGTGACCGGCCCCGCCGGGTCCGCCTCCCGCCGCACCGCCGTGGTGATCACCGCGGCCCAGGCGGCGGCCTCCGCCCGCTCGGGGTCCCGCGTCGCCGCCAGCACGCCGGCGCGGGTCCGGTCGTACACCTCGCGGTCGAAGTAGGCGTCGAGGTGGCCGAGCGCGTTGTGGATGCTGGTCCGGCGCCACATCAGACGGGTGGTGGGGGAGGCGAACCGGGGGCGGGGCAGCCGCAGCGCCCGGCGGGTGAGCAACTCCTCCAGTGCCCGCTCCAGCGGGGCGAGCCGCGCGTACGTCCGCCGGGCCCGCCGCCACTCGGCGGCCCGGGGCTCGACCAGCGGCACCAGCACCCCGACGACCGTGAGCAGGGCGCCGAGTGCGGCGGCGGCCGGAGAGACGGTCGTGCCGAGCGCCGACCAGTCCCGTCCGGACCAGCCGGCACCCACCGCGATCAGCTTGGTCACGCTGTACCCGGCCCCGCACAGCGCGCCCGTGGCGAGCAGGACCAGCCCCGCCCGCAGTCCGCCCCGCACCCGGCGTGCCCAGCGCAGCGCGGACACCGTGGTGACGGTGACGGTGGTGAGGTGCGCCAGCAGGTACAGCAGGATCATCTGGGCGATGAACGGGGTCCTCGCGTAGTAGGTGTCCAGGTCGGTCCGGCGCTCCACCGGGGCCTCCCCGAGGGCGAACGTCACCGCGATGCCGAGGACGACGACGGCGTAGCCGAGTACCCAGAGGCGGGCGGTGCGCCGGACCCGGGGCCCTCCGCGCCAGTGCACGATCAGGACCTGGGAGGCGGCGCAGTACCCGGTGATCGCCGCGTAGGTGAGCGGCGCGGCCAGGTTCGGCACGCCGCCGAGGCGGTTGACGGCGCCGACCGTCGGCGGCGCCCCGAGGAAGAAGCACAGGCCCGCCAGGCCCAGCACCGCGCAGATCGCCCGCAGGTACGGGTCGCGCCGGTGCCGCAGCAGGTCGGGTGCCTTCACCAGCAGCCCGAGCCACAGCACTCCGCAGCTGACGTAGTTGATCAGGCCGCTCATCTCTTCGTCCCGCGGTAGTTGAGCGCGGCCCCGATGCGGCCGGCGAGGTCCTGCGGGTCCCCGGCGCCGGCCGGAGGGGTGTGGCCCGCGTCGGCATGGGGCTCCAGCCAGGTGCGCAGCCGGCGGCCCATGAGCATGCCGAAGCGGTCGGCCTCCTGCTCCTCGGCCAGGCTGAAGTCGGTGCGCGCGGCGACGGCCGCCGGACGCGCGCCCGCCTCCCGGTCCGTCGCCCGGCGGTTCATGTGCCACACCTCGTGGCAGAAGATCACGATCTGGTGCCACACGGCGGCCCGCTCGTCCACCACCACGTCGTCGTGGCCCTCCCGCTCCAGCCACAGGCCGCTCGCGGTACGGGGCGGGAACGCGGCCCGGTGGACGACGACCTCACGCCCCCGCCAGGCGCTGACGGAGGCGACGAGCGCGTCGAAGAGCACGTCGGGGTCGGCCGGCACCGCCACGTCGATGGGGTCGATGAGGGCGTCAGCGAGACGACGCATCTCCTTCCTGGTACGCACCGCTGTCTCCCTGTTCCGCCGGGTGTCGCTCGGTCACCTGTGCAATATGCCAAGTCGGGTGGCCTCCCGGCCAGTTCCCCGGGTGGCACGGTCACTCGGTGACCGCCACGGTGTCCCCGGGTGCCATGGCGCGGGCGCGGACCTTCCGCAGGAGGTCGGGGTGGCCGAGGGCGCGGGAGAGCGCACCGATCTCGCGGAGCAGCTCGGTGGTGTCGGCCTCGTGGCCGCCCTCGTCCCGGCCGGGACCGGCCGCGATCGCGTCGAGGATCACCACGGCCGCGGCGACCGCCCTGGCCCGCTCCGGCGGGAGTCCGAGGCCGAGGGCGGCGTCGTAGGACCGCTCGCGCAGCCGTTCGTCGGTGCGCCGGGCCAGGGGCAGCAGCACGTCACGGATGAACGTCTCGCGCCGGGTCAGCCGCAGTTCGGGTCCGGCGCGCAGCACGATCGGCAGTCCGGAGCCGTGGGCGGTCCGCATCAGCAGGTACAGGGGCCGCAGTTGGCGGTGGGCCACCCGGATCCGCCAGCGCTCGTGCAGGTACTGGCCGGCGTGCGGCAGGATGAAGCCGACCGCGATCGACACGGCCGACAGACAGGCCAGCGCCGGGGCGACGTGCAGGCTGAGCCAGTCCAGGTCGTTCCCGCTCCAGCGGGCCCCCACGGCGGTGAGTTTGGCGGCGTCGAAGGCGAGGTTCAGCGCGTAGCCGATGCCCAGGAACTTCAGTCCCCAGCGCAGCCAGGCGTCGAGTCCCTCGGTGCGGATCCAGTTCCAGATCAGCTTCGAGGTGATCAGGACGGCGGTGGTGTGCGCGAGGAGGTACAGCAGGATCTCCTCGCGCATGAACGGCGTGGTGGCGTAGTAGGTGTCCAGGTCACGGGTCCGCTCCACCGGCACGTCGGCGAGGGCGAACAGCACCCACAGCGCGGCGATGACGCCCCCGTACACGAAGACGACCCAGCGGGTGGCGCGGCGGGTGGAGGGGGAGTGCTCGGGAAGTCCGTCGCGCCAGGCGATGATCAGCACCAGGCAGGACGCGCAGAAGGCGGTCAGCAGCGAGTACACCAGGGGCGCGGAGATGTTCGGCACCCCGGTGACCCGGTTGACCAGGGCGATGGTCGACGGGGCGACGAACACGAACACCGCGCAGGCGAGCAGCAGCAGGCCGCCGACCGCGCGCAGCAGCGGGTCCGTCCACAGCCGGATGATCGTCGGCAGTTTGATCGCCAGGGCGGCGGCCAGCACGCCGGCCGGGATCCACCAGAAGGACGTGTAGAAGGCGCTGAGGGACGAGGCGGGGCCCAGGGCCGCGTCCGCGAACGCCATCGTGTTCCCTCACTCTCATCGGCCGCCGCACACAAGGCCGTTCGAGCCTACGCGGCCGGGAGCGCCCGCGTCAGGCGATGCGCCGCGCGGACCGTCCCGCCGCGGGTTCCCACCCGGGTTCCCGTCCGCACCATTGACGCGCCTGGGCAGCACGCTTACGGTCCCGTTCGAAGTGACGAGCGCCATCCGATATGTCGAACACCACCGTAGGGGCGAGGGGTGGGCACCATCCATGAGCGGACGGGGCAGGGCAGGGGACGCCCTGGCCCGACAGCGCCCCGAGCCGGAAGAACGGCCGGCCGGTCGTGCGCCACGGTCGCGGCGAGCCCTCGCGCGGCCGTGGACGAAACCGAACTCCTGAGAGGAAGACCTTGCGCACTGCCCGTTTCACCCTGGACCCCGCCTTCACCGTAGGTGAAGTCAACCCCCGTCTCTTCGGCTCGTTCGTGGAACACCTCGGCCGCTGCGTGTACACCGGCGTCTTCGAGCCCGGCCACCCCACCGCGGACGCGGACGGCATCCGCGGGGACGTCCTGGACCTCGTCCGGGAGCTCGGCGTCACCGCCGTCCGCTACCCCGGCGGCAACTTCGTCTCCGGCTACAGGTGGGAGGACTCCGTCGGCCCGGTGGAGGACCGCCCGCGCCGACTCGACCTCGCCTGGCGGTCGACCGAGACCAACCGCTTCGGCCTCTCCGAGTACATCGCGTTCCTCAGGAAGATCGGCCCCCGGGCCGAGCCCATGATGGCCGTCAACCTCGGCACCCGGGGCGTCGCGGAGGCCCTGCAGCTCCAGGAGTACGCCAACCACCCCTCCGGCACCGCGCTGTCGGACCTGCGTGCCGGGCACGGCGACAAGGACCCCTTCGGCATCCGGCTGTGGTGCCTGGGCAACGAGATGGACGGCCCCTGGCAGACCGGCCACAAGACCGCCGAGGAGTACGGCCGTCTCGCCGCCGAGACCGCCCGCGCCATGCGGCAGATGGACCCCGGTGTCGAACTCGTCGCCTGCGGTTCCTCCGGTCAGTCGATGGAGACCTTCGCCGAGTGGGAGGCGACGGTCCTGATGGAGACCTACGACCTCGTCGACCACATCTCCCTGCACGCCTACTACGAGCCGCACGACGGCGACATCGACTCCTTCCTCGCCTCCGCCGTCGACATGGAGTCCTTCATCGAGAACGTGGTCGCCACCTGCGACCACGTCGGCGCCCGCCTGAAGTCCGGGAAGCGGATCAACCTCTCCTTCGACGAGTGGAACGTCTGGTACATGTCCCGCACCGAGGCGCAGGTCGGTGCCCTGGACTGGCCCGAGGCGCCGCGCATCCTGGAGGACAGCTACAGCGTCACCGACGCGGTCGTCTTCGGTTCGCTGCTCATCGCGCTGCTCCGGCACGCCGACCGCGTGACCGTGGCCTGCCTCGCCCAGCTCGTCAACGTGATCGCCCCGATCATGACCGAGCCCGGCGGCCCGGCCTGGCGGCAGACGACGTTCTTCCCCTTCGCGCAGGCCTCGGCGCACGGCCGCGGCGAGGTGCTGGACGTACGCGTGGACTCACCGACGTACGAGACGGAGAAGTACGGCGAGGCCGACCTGCTGCACGCCACCGCCGTGCGTGCCGAGGACGGCACGGTCACCGTCTTCGCCGTCAACCGGTGCCGCACCGAGCCGCTCCCGCTGGAGGTGGCGCTCGGCGGTCTCGGTCTCACCTCGGTCGTCGAGCACAGCGTCCTGTCCGACGCCGACCCCGACGCCCGCAACACCCTCGCCGAGCCGGAGCGGGTCGCCCCGCACGCGGCCGAGGGCACGACCCTGGACGACGGCCGCCTCACGGCCGTGCTGGAGCCGCTGTCCTGGAACGTGATCCGGCTGGCCTGATCCGGCCCGCGTGAGCCGCACCGGCGGCGCAGGCGCGGTGGGCTCACCCCTCGGTCGAGTCCACCGCGTCCCGGGTCTCCACCGGCTCCACCGGCACCCCGCCCCGGGCCGCGCCCAGCAGCGTCAGCCGCACCTCGCCCGGCCCGGAGGGGGTGGTGCCGTCGGACAGCACCGCGAGGGCCAGGGTGTTGGCCCCCCGGGTGCGCAGGATCCCGTTCGGCAGGACGAAGGTGCGGCGGGCGCCCACGTCGTTGAGGTACTGGCCCATGTTCCAGCCGTTGAGGAAGACCTGGACGCGGTAGGCGCGCTCCGGGTCGTCCTCGAGGGTGAGTCCGACGGAGGCGTCCAGCTCCGGATCGACGTCGAGGCGGAAGCCGGTCCGGTACCAGGTCACGCCCTGGCGCCGTTCCGCGCGGGGGAGGTCCACCGGCCGCCAGTCCCGGTCGTCGTGCCCCGGCAGGTGCCAGCCGTGACGCTCCCCGTGCAGCCCGCCGTTGTTGAGAGGCCCGCGTGACCGGTCCGGCGACCCGGCCCCCTGGATCCGCCACTCCATGTCCCGTGCACCGCCCCCGAACGCGGCGGCGGTCAGCCCGCGCGCGGCCTTGTACGCGTCCCGCGTCCGCTCGTCCCCGTCGTGCTGCGTCGGCCGGACCAGCACCGACAGCACGTGCCGCCCCCGCGCGCGCAGTTCCCCGGGCACGGTGAAGGTGGCGGTGGCCGTCCAGGTGCCCCGGTCCGCGGTGTCCTCGTCCGGCGCCGGCATGCGGTGGGTGCCGAGCGGCCGCCCGTCCAGCCAGGCCATCAGCAGACCGTGCGGCCCGGTGCTGTACGACAGCGACACCGAGGTGATGCCGCGCGTGTCCGTCAGCCGGCCCCGGTACCAGACGTCGCCGTGGTGGAAGCCGTAGTCGTCCGCGAAGAGGACGGGCCCGTCACCGGGCACGGGCGTGGTGCTGTGGGACGACGTGCGGTCGGCCACCGTCCACGCCGAGTCGTCGAAGTCCGGCCGGGACTCCGGGTTCCCGGACCGGCGCCGCCAGCCGCCCAGCTCCGGCAGCGGCACGTCCGGCGCGTCCGGCACCATGCCCTCCATCACCAGGCTCCCGGCCCGGCCGACGTAGGTGCGCACCGGCTGACCGTTCCAGGTCACGGACGTGATCCCGCGCGGCCCCCACACCTCCACCCCGGTCTCGCCGACGACGTCGCCGACGAGGTGGACGGTGTCGCCGCGCAGCGTCGCCGAGCGGAGCATCGCCGGACCGTAGACCAGCAGGGAACCGGACGGGGTCTCGTAGGGCCACAGCCGCAGTGCGGTGGCGTCGTCGGCGAACAGCAGCACCAGGGGGACGTCGGAGTCGCCCTTCTTGACGAGCACCCGGCCCAGCCCGCCCACGCCGAGCGCCGCGACGACGTTCAGCCGGCCCCGGTCGTAGGTCCACGCCGGTTCGATGTCCGCCCGGTACACCTCCGGCTGGGTCTCGCAGTCCAGCACGACCTGTGCCGTCTCACCGGCGCGGCCGGCGAACACGGCGACGTCCTGGCGTCCGGCGGCCATGCTCAGCAGGGGCTGCGCGGTGGTGTACGCCAGCTTCCGCCGGCCCAGCGCCAGACCGGTGAACAGCAGCTTGGCGTCGTACGGGGCCACCGAGACGGGCACCTCGACCGCGGTGCCCGGCAGCATCGAGCGGACGCGTTCGCCGGAGTCGTTGCGCACGACGTACACCTGGGCGCCGGTGTCGGGGTTGGCCAGGTGCTCCACGCTCAGCCGTCCGTCCGCCGCCCGCACCCGGTCCGCCCGGTCCAGCCGGGCGAGGTCGGGCACCGTCCGCACCAGGTGCCCGAACTGCTGGAGCGGGGCCAGCTCCGGTGTGGGCCGGCGGGCCTCGTCGAGCGGTGCGCCGGAGTCGTGGGGGCCGGTGCCGCCCGTCCCGGGCAGCCACCCCCACGGGGTGCCGCCGAACACCGTGGGGACGTCGTGCGCGGTGATGCCGCGGGCGAGGTCGGTCAGGTGACCGGTCCGCTCGTGTCCGGCGCCGGCGCGGAAGCCGGGCGCCCGCGGGCCGCCCTCACGGTCGCCGGACAGCCGGCCCCCGTGGAGGACCGGTACGTCGATGCGGTCGGCGCGCGCCTTCGCGTGGAGGTGGGCGAGGTGGGCGCGCCCCGCCGGGCCGTCGCCGCCGGGGGCCGCGCTCGCGTCCTCGAACTGGTAGAGCAGCACGGTGCCGCCGCCGGCGGTGAACAGGTGCCGGACGGCGATGGCGTTGACGGCGCTCAGCCACTCGTCGACGTGCCGCAGGTACTCCGGGTCGTCGGTCCGCGCGGTCCCGGCGGCGGCCGTCAGCCATCCGGGCAGGCCCCCGGCGTCCACGTCGGGGCCGAGGTAGGGGCCGGGCCGCAGGACGACGTAGAGCCGTTCCTCGGCGGCCATGTCCAGGAACCGGTTCAGATCCCGCACCCCGGTGAAGTCGTAGGTGCCCGGTGCGGGGGAGTGGTGGTTCCACGGCACGGGGACGCTCACCGCGTTGTGCCCGTGGGCGCGCAGCTTCTGCAGCACGTCCCGCCACAGGGACGGGCTGGGCAGCCGGTAGAAGGGCATTCCGGCGGACCACAGCACCAGGCGCCGGCCGTCGACCAGCAGGGAGTAACCGTCGTGGCCGATCCGGTGGCGCCTGCCGTCCGCGCGCGGCGCCGGGGGCGGCGGACCGGTCGGCACGACGCGCGGACCGTCCGCGCCGGGCGCCGCCCCGCCGCTGCCGGCCAGGGCGAGACCGAGCGCGGCCGTGCCGGCCAGAGCGGTGAAGGTGCGCCTGCTGAGCTCCAAGGGAGCGCCTCCTGGTACGGGTGTCACAAGGGGTGCTGGTGGGTCATTCTCCCCGAACGGCGCCGCCCCTTTCACCCGCCGGGCCACGGACGGGACCGACTGGGCGCAGCTGGTCCACGCGCCCTGCGGGGTCCGGCGCACCTTCCACATCAGCACCGAGCTGCGCGTGAGCGCCGGGTCCTCGTCGTCCGACGAGGTCACTCTCATGACGATGGACTCCACCGACGGGGACATCGGCACGGTCTGCCACCTCGCGTGGAGGGAGTGCCCGCAGGACTGACCGGCGGCTGGGTGCGGGCGGGCCCGCGCGGCAGCGCGCCGCCGCCCGCACGGGCCGGGGGATCACCCTCCGCCGTGGTCGTTCCGCAGATGCAGGGAGCGCAGGGCCACCTCGATGGCGAAGCGGCGTTCGGGGTCGCTGAGGCGGTCGCCCAGGTAGGTGTCCAGGTTCCGCAGGCGGTAGCGCACGGTCTGGGCGTGGACGCCCAGCATTTCGCCGACCTGCTCGGCGGAGGCCCGGGTGGAGACGTGTACCCGGAGCGTCTCGACGAGCCGGTCGCGCCGGCTGGGGGGCAGCCCGCGCAGCGGGGCCAGTTCCCGGGCGGCGAGGTGACCGACGAGGGCGGGGTCGGACAGCAGCCACAGCGTGGTCAGGTGGTCCTCGCACCGGATCAGCGGAGCGTCGGGCACCACGCCGTCGTCGACGAACTGGAGCACGCGACGCGCCCAGCGGACGGAATCGGCGGCCTGTGCGACCGGTACGGTCAGGCCCACGGCGGCACGCGTGCCGGCCAGCGCCGTACCGAGCATCGTCAGGCGGTGCGCAGTGAGGTCCCCGGGGACGAGCAGGTGCGGCTGCGGGATGTCGAGGTCGGCGAGGACGTCACCGTCGAGGGCGGCCTGGATGTGGTCCGGAACCGGAGGGCGGAGGGCGATGAGGGTGCACGTCGCGGGGAGTTCCCAGGCGGCGGACTCGCACAGCTCCGAGAGGGTCGAGCGGGGCAGCGGGGACGAGGCGAGGATCAGATGGAGCAGCTGTCTTCGTAACGCGGTCATCTCGGACGTGGCCCGCTCCCGCACCTCGGTGTACCCCTCGCGGGTGACCGCCTCCAGTTCCTCGACGTAGGCGAAGAGGGCGTCGGCGAAGGCGAGGATGAGGGCGGGGGAGAGGTTGTACTGCCGGCCCACCGTCCTGGCCCGGCGCAGCGCGATGCGGGCGCCGAGCCGGTAGGCGCTCTGCAGGGTCTCCAGGTCGCGGCCCTCGTAGGCCTCCACCCGGCCGAACCTGCGCAGCAGTTCGTCCCGCAGTTCCGAACTCCGGCCAGGGTCGGCGACCCGGTCCACGAACGCGACCAGCGCCTGTTCCACGCCCTGGCGGATCGCGTCCCCGTTCGGGCCGTTGAGCAGCCGGCCGTACACCGGGTAGGCCCGGGTGACCTCGCTGCGTATCTCGTTCAGCAGCCCCGGCAGCTCCGGCCGTATGAAGGTCGCGAACCTTCTGGGTAACGGCTCGAGCGGTTCACCGGCCTCCGGGGACCGTGCGGTCGTGGGCATCAGCCACCCCTTGATCTCCGACGTGTCCGGCGGGCGGCCGGGCGGGGCCGTCCGGGTGGCGGACGGCCCCCGAACCCGCCGGGTCGCGCCGGTCTGGGACGCTGAAGCTAAATCAACTTCGTTGCTTTGTACACCGTTGTGATCGGAAAAGCTTCAGAAGCAAACGACCCGGTCGCCGGGACGGCCGGGAACCGCCGCCGCGTGGCCGTTACCCGACGGCGGAGTGCCAGTTCTCGGCGAGCACCTTGCCCGCGTCGGGGGCGGCCGTGCCGGGTGCGTTGAGGCCGCTGAGGTGGGTCCGGGTGTCGTTGAGGGTGAGGCTGTTGTTCCCGGAGGCGGAAGGCAGTCCGGACTTGGCGTTGACCGCGGCGTTGATCAGGCCGACGTCCAGGCCGCATCCGGTGGCCGCCGGGACCGAGAAGGTGCTGTCGTTCTGGGTGGCGCCGGTGAGGTTGATCCGGCTCATCTCGCCGGCCTCGTCGGGTGTGCCGTCGCCGGAGAAGAAGCTCATCCCGAACTCCGGGTAGGTGCGGTTCTCCGGGCGCAGCAGGATGGGGTCGGCGGCCGTGCCGATGTAGCACTTGCTGCCCAGGAGGGGGTTCTCCAGGTGGATCCGGACCGGCAGGGCGACGATGGGCAGGTCCGTGAGGATGCCCGCGGTCTGGTCGAAGGCGTAGGGCGCGCCGACGGACTCCATGGTCGCGGTGATCCGGTTGAGGGAGGAGTCGTCGAGCGACTTGCAGATCGCCGTGATCAGCGGCACGTTGCTCGGACACATCAGGCCGAGCAGGCCGCCGGGCACGGTGGCCGAGTCGGCGACGAGGGCGCCGGAGGGCGGGGCGACGACGCTGCTGGTGCCGTCGGCGTTCTGGACGATGCCCATCTGCAGGTTCGTCCGCCCCGTGACCACGGTGGTCTTGCCGAGCTTGATGGAGCCGCTCGCGGAGGTGGAGACCACGCACTGCGGGGTCCGGGCGAGGCCGTCGGCGGCCAGCATCGCCGGGGCGTCCACGGGGCAGCGGGTGAAGGGGCCCCATTCGCCGTTCAGCCGGGGCTCGGCGGCGGTCGCGGTGCCCAGGGAGGCGAGGGCGCCCAGTGCGGTCAGGGCGGAGACGGTGGCGAGTCGGATGCGGGGACGCGGTGTCGACATGGGGGTGGCCTTCCGTGAAGGGGAGCGGGGAGGTACGGCTCAGCGCTCGGCGACGGGGATCTTCAGGGGCTGCAGGTCCTCGGTGCACTCGTCCGGGTTGAAGACCTGCACCGCGCACGTCTGGCCCTGCGTCTGCTTGACGTAGTTGCCGGGTCCGGAGACGGAGGCGGTGAGGAGGCGGTCGATGTTCTCGCCGCCGCTTCCGCAGCCGGTGAAGGCCGGGATGGTCATCTCCCCGGTCAGCGGACCGCCCGAACTGAGCAGGTAGCCGACGGGCTGGTCGGGGGGCTGGTGGGTGCTGCTGCCGGTCAGCAGCAGGTGGGCGCCGGGGAACTTCTCCGGCTCGGGCTCCAGGGAGCGCAGCGGTCCCTTCGTCCTGCAGCCGGACCCGACCTCCAGGGGGACCCCGTTGACCTCGAGCGCGGTCACCCGCAGGACGACCGGGATGCGTACCCGGGTCTCCAGCTCCGTGTACGAGGTGATGAACGAGGTCTCGCCGCGGGCGTCCATGGTCATGGGGCCGGTCTGCTCCAGGACCATGGTGGCCTTCGTGGGGGTGAAGCCGAAGGTCAGGAAGGTGGCCTCGAACGGCGGGGTCTGCGCACGGCCCTGATGGCGGAGCGTGCCCTCCGAGTGCTGGGTCAGATAGCCCCCGGTGAAGTCCGGGAAGAACTCGATGTCGGTGGGGCCCTGTTCGATCAGCACGCAGGAGAGGGGGAGCAGAGAGGCGCCCTTCAGCTTGGTCACGTTCGTGTAGCCGGTGATGTAGGCGTTCAGGGAGGCCGACGTGGACGGGTACGCGTCGTCGTAGCGGCACGGCGGGGCCTCGCGGTCCGCGGCGGTGCCGCCGGGCGGGGCCTGTACCACCTCCGGTGCCCGGTCTCCCTGCCGGCTCTCCGGCCCGTCCGGCGGCGCGGACGGTGAACCGGACGATCCGGGTGAGGCACCGGGGGAGGCAGGCGTGCCGCCCGGGTCCCGCGTGCCCGCGCCGACCGGCACGGTGGCCAGCGGCTTCCGCTCCTCCCCCGCGGCGGGGGAGCAGTCGACGGTCAGTGCGCCGGTCCCGGCGGCGGCACCGTCCGCGGTGGCGAGGGCCAGGTCGACGGCGAGGGACCCGGCGGAGAACGTCAGCTCGCCGCTGCCGTGTCCGGTCACCGAGGGCACGTCCCCCGTCGTGGTGAGGGCCAGCGTCCCGGACCCGGGGACGGGCACCGGCTCCGCCGTGCCCCGCCAGGTCACCTCGGCCGTGGCCCCGTCCTGGGCGACGCCGACGGTGAGGCGGGTGGCGGGCCGTGCGGTGACGGCCCCGAGCGCGGTGAGGTCCGCGACGGCTTCCGCCGGGAGTTCCACGGCGGTGGTGACACCGGTCGGCTCGACCGGCTTGCCGGCCTCGGCCCGCTCCGGGAACACGGCGGAGATCCTCACCTGTGCGGGCTGCTTCCCGGAGGGCAGCGTACAGACGTAGGGAAGTGCGGCGTCGACCTCCTGGGTGCCCGCGGCGGTGGCGGTGGCCGGGACCAGGGCGGCGGTCACGACGAACGCACCGATGACGGCGCCCCTGGCGCGGACGCGGGACAGCCGCGGTGCGGCGGCACGATGGCCTCTCATACAGCTCCACTCGACTCGTTCGGGACCGGCGTGCGAGGACCGGGCGGGCAGGCCCGCGTCCGCCCGGCCGGAGTGCCGGCCGGGCGGACGCGGACGGGCGGTGCCTTACGGGTTGGAGCCGACGATCTTCGGGATGCTGCCGTTCGACGCCTTGATGGTGTAGTTGCCCTTGAAGGTGGGCTTGGTGGCGGTCGTGACCACCGAGCCGCAGTTGACGGGGGCGGGGCTGGCGCTGACGGCCAGTTCGCCCGCGACGCTGCTGACCGACAGGACGCCGGTGGAGTTGGTGTAGGTGGCCGAGGCCTTGCCGGTCACCGTGAACTTGCAGGCGCCGGCGGTGACGTTGGCCTTGACGTTGCCGACGTAGCCCTTGGTGACGCCGGTGGAGGCGGTGTAGTCCTGCGCGACGACCGTCCAGGGGGTGACCGCCACCGTGGTGACGTTGCCCAGGACGCTGGTGCACGGGGAGGCGGAGGTGCCGAAGTTGATGGCGTTGATGGTGGCGACGGTGGCGGGGTTGCCGGTGGCGCTCGCCATGCTGCCCGAGGCGCCGGAGGTCGTGCACGTCATCGGGATCGTGGCGGTGAGCACGATGTTGCTGCTGTTCGTCGCCGTGTAGCTGCCCACGGGGGTGACGGTCCACACCGTGGAGGGCACCGCCGAAGCGGGTGCCATGGTGAGGCCGAAGGCGGCCGCGGCCGCACCCGCCACGACGACGGACCTTCTCGAGTTCTTCTTCATCGCTTCAGGACTCCTTTGGGGTTGGCCAGAGATGGGCCGTGGCCGAATCGTTCGAGGGGAGGGCCGTGCGGCCCGCGGCTCGATGGTCCCTGTCCGCGGTCCCTGACGTTACGGGCGGGTAACTCGGCCGGACAATGGCACCGTTCATGATTCTTTGAAAAGCGCAACCATCTGTTTCCTGGGTGAGTGGCCGACGGCTCGACTTAGTCACCGACTGTCAAAGCGGAGGTGCGCGCCGGCTGGTGTCCGGGGTGGCCGGTCCGTCGGCCGCGCCGGGCGGCGAGGCTCACCGCGTGACAATTCCACGGCCATTTCTTGTCTGCCCGCTGAGGGGTTCGGGGGAGCTGTGGCGGATCTCCGGGGAAACTCCCCTTCCTGTATTGCCCGCTGAGGTTACTCGGCCGTAACGTGCCGGTGCGGTGCGCGGTTCCAGGTCGGCGCCCCCCTGCCGGCCTGTCACCGCGACGGGTGATCCTCCACGGTTGCGTCCTCGTGGCCGGACTCCGTCGGCAGGGTTCCGGGGGCTCCACCCCTCCCGGAGTCGCGGGACCCTGCCTGTCTCCGCGGAGACAAGTGCGGGGTCCGCATGTTGTCTGCGCGGTGACAAAGAGCGGAGGGGTCGCGGGAAGCCGGCGTCGTACCCGTTGTCACGGCGTCCCGCGCCGACTTGACTGCGCCCGCGGTGCGCATCCGACACACGTCCGGTGGAGGTGATATGGGAATCGAAGTGGTGGTGGAAGGGCTGACCAAGTCCTTCGGCAAGCAGAGCATCTGGCGGGATGTGACACTCACCCTTCCTGCCGGAGAAGTGAGCGTGATGCTCGGTCCGTCCGGCACCGGAAAGACCGTCTTCCTGAAATCGCTCATAGGGCTGCTCAAACCCGAGAAGGGCCGTGTTCTCATCAATGGGGTGGACATGGTGAACAGCCCCGAAAGGGAAATCTACGAGACCCGGAAATTGTTCGGGCTGATGTTCCAGGACGGAGCCCTCTTCGGGTCCATGTCCCTCTTCGACAACATCGCCTTCCCGCTGCGCGAGCACACCCGCAAGAAGGAGTCGGAGATCCGCCGCATCGTCATGGAGCGGATCGAGGTCGTCGGGCTGCTGGGCGCGGAGGGCAAACTGCCGGGCGAGATCAGCGGCGGCATGCGCAAACGGGCCGGTCTGGCCCGCGCGCTCGTACTGGACCCGCAGATCATCCTCTGCGACGAGCCGGACTCGGGGCTCGACCCGGTCCGCACGGCCTATCTCTCCCAGCTGCTGATCGACCTGAACGCGCAGATCGACGCGACGATGCTGATCGTCACCCACAACCTCGACATCGCCGCCACGGTGCCCGACAACATGGGGATGCTCTTCCGGCGCGAGCTGGTCACCTTCGGCCCGCGCGAGGTGCTGCTCACCAGCGAGGAGCCGGTCGTGGCCCAGTTCCTCGACGGCCGGCGCGAGGGCCCCATCGGGATGTCCGAGGAGAAGGACGCGGCCACCCTCGCCGCCGAGGCGGACGCCGGTGCGCCCCCGGCCCCGCCCCGCAGGATCGTTCCCCAGCTGGAACCGTCGCCCGGCCTGCCGCCGCGCGCGGCCGTCGCCCGACGGCACCAGCGTGTCATGGGCATGATGGATCAGTTGCCGCCCGCCGCGCGCTCCGCCATCCGCGAGACCTACGCCGCGAAGGCCGCGGCCCCCACCGTGACGGTGCCCGCCGCCGGGAGCGGCACATGATCATCGGCGCGCTCCGGGGGACCGGCCGGCTCTTCGCGCTCGCCGCCGAAGTCAGCCGCGCCGTCTTCCGAAGACCCTTCCAGTTGCGCGAGTTCGTCGAGCAGTTCTGGTTCGTCGCGAGCGTCACCATCCTGCCCGCCGCCCTCGTCTCGATCCCCTTCGGCGCCGTCATCGCGCTCCAGGTCGGCTCTCTCACCCAGCAGCTGGGCGCCCAGTCGTTCACCGGGGGCGCCAGCGTCCTTGCCGTCGTCCAGCAGGCGAGCCCGCTCATCGTCGCCCTGCTGATCGCCGGCGCCGGAGGCTCCGCCATCTGCGCCGACCTCGGCTCCCGCACGATCCGCGAAGAGCTCGACGCCATGGAGGTCATGGGCGTCTCGCCCGTGCAGCGCCTGGTCGTCCCCCGGGTCCTGGCCACCATGGCCGTGGCCGTCCTGCTCAATGGCCTGGTCTCCGTCGTCGGCACCCTCGGCGGCTACTTCTTCAACGTCATCCTGCAGGGCGGCACCCCCGGCGCCTACCTGTCCAGCTTCTCCGCGCTCGCCCAGCCGGCCGACCTCTACGTCAGCGAACTCAAGGCACTCGTCTTCGGCTTCATCGCGGGCATCGTCGCCGCCCACCGCGGCCTCAACCCGCGCGGCGGCCCCAAGGGCGTCGGCGACGCCGTCAACCAGTCCGTCGTCATCACCTTCCTGCTGCTCTTCTTCGTGAACATGGTGATGACGGGCATCTACCTCCAGATCGTCCCGCCGAAGGGAGGCTGAGGCCGATGGCCTCCCCGCTCGCCCTGCTCGACCGGTCCGGCGACCACCTGATCTTCTACGTCCGGGCACTGCTGTGGATCCCGCGCACCCTGCACCGCTACCTCAAGGAGGTGCAACGCCTCCTAGCCGAGGTCGCGTTCGGCTCCGGCGGCCTCGGCGTCATCGGCGGCACCATCGGCGTGATGATCGCGATGACGCTCTTCACCGGGACCGTGGTCGGACTCCAGGGCTACGCGGCCCTCGACCAGATCGGCACGGCCGCGTTCACCGGATTCGTCTCCGCCTACTTCAACACCCGCGAGATCGCCCCCCTCGTCGCCGGACTCGCCCTCTCGGCGACCGTCGGCGCGGGCTTCACCGCCCAGCTCGGCGCCATGCGCATCAACGAGGAGGTCGACGCCCTCGAGGGCATGGGCATCCGCTCCATGCCCTACCTGGTCACCACGCGCATCATCGCCGGGGTCGTCGCCATCGTCCCGCTGTACGCGATCGGGCTGCTCTCCTCCTACCTCGCGTCCCGCTACGTGACCGTCCTGTTCAACGGCCAGTCCCGGGGCACCTACGACCACTACTTCAACCTCTTCCTCTCCCCGACGGACGTCCTGCTCTCGGTGCTGAAAGTGCTGATCTTCAGCGTCATGGTGATCCTCGCCCACTGCTACTACGGCTACCGCGCCACCGGAGGTCCCGCCGGCGTCGGCGTGGCCGTCGGCCGGTCGGTGCGCAACGCCATCGTGCTGATCAGTGTCACCGACTTCTTCCTGTCGCTCGCCCTGTGGGGCGCGACCACGACCGTGAAGGTGGCGGGGTGAGATGAGCGGAGCACGAGGCCGGACGCTGCGCCTCCGGTCGACCGGGGTGGTGTTCCTGCTGGTGCCGGTCCTGCTGGTCTGGCTGGCCGTCGCCGTCTACGACAAGCGGTTCACCCCGTCCGACCCGGTGGTCGTCGAGACCGGCAGCGCCGGCAACGAGATGCACCCGGGCGCCGAGGTCAAACTGCGCGGGGTCGTCGTCGGGGAGGTCCGCGCCATCGACGCCACCGACACCGGCGCCCGGCTCACCCTCGCCATGAAACCCGGCGCCCTCGACGACGTTCCCTCCGACGTCCGGGCGCAGATGCTGCCCACCACCCTGTTCGGCGAACGGTTCGTGGCCCTCGTACCGCCGAAGCGTCCCTCGGACCGGCCGCTCGCCGCCGGGGCCGTCATTCCCCAGGACCGCTCCGAGAACGCCGTCGAACTCCAGCAGGTCCTCGACGACGTGCTGCCGATGCTCACCGCGGTCCAGCCGCAGAAGCTGTCCGCGACCCTGTCGGCCGTCTCCCAGGCCCTGGAGGGGCGCGGCGACCGGCTCGGCGACACCCTCGTCCGACTGGACGCCCATCTCAAGGAGTTCAATCCCCACCTGCCCGCCCTCAACCGGGACCTCACACACCTGGTGGAGGTGGGCCACATCTACGCGGACGCCGCGCCCGACATCATCACGGCGCTCACCGACTTCACCACCACCAGCGGCACCCTCGCCGAACAGGAGGCGGCCTACGCCCGCACCCTCGGCGCCACCACCCGCGCGGCCGAGGACGTGACGGCCTTCCTGCGGAAGAACAAGGACACCATCATCCGGCTCAGCGCGACCGGCAGGCCCACCCTGGAACTGCTCGCCGAGTACTCCCCGTCCTTCCCCTGCACCCTGCGCACCCTCGCCGAGTTCGTCCCCGCCATGGACAAGGTGCTCGGCAAGGGCACCGACCGGCCCGGCATCCACGTCGACGTCACCGCGGTCCCCCCGCGCGGTGCCTACCTGCCCGGCCGCGACACCCCCGTGTACGACGCCGGGGGCGGTCCCCGCTGTCCCTCCGTGCCCTACCTCGGCACCCTGGCCCGGCCCGCCGCGCAGGCGTCCGCGGCCGTCGAGCAGGACCTCGGGCCCGCCAACTCGCCGCAGGAGAACGACCTGGTCAACGAACTGCTCGCGCCCGCGGCGGGCCGGACGCCCGGTGATCTGCCCGACTGGAGCAGCCTGCTCGTCGGCCCGGCCTACCGCGGCACGGAGGTGACGCTCGGATGACCCGCGCGGACAACGCCCACACCCGCCGCCGCCCGCTCACCGGGCCGCTGCTCAAGTCCCTGGTCTTCGTGATCGTCACGGGCATCGCCACGACCGTGCTCGGCATCGGTGTCGCCAGTACCGGCGTCGACACCGGAACCCGCACCTACCGGGCCCTGTTCACCGACGTCACGGGACTCGTCGACGGCGACAGCGTGCGCATCTCCGGAGTGAAGGTCGGCGAGGTGACCGACGTCCGCGTCGTGCAACGGCGCACCGCGCAGGTCACCTTCACCGTCCGCGACGACCGCCGGCTGCCCCGGTCGGCCACCGCCGCCGTGAAGTACCTCAACATGGTCGGCCAGCGCTACGTCGCCCTCGGCCGTGGCAGCGGCGACCTCACCGGCACCCTCGAGCCGGGCGACACCATCCCGCTCGACCGCACCACGCCGGCCCTCGACCTGACGCTGCTCTTCAACGGGTTCAAGCCGTTGTTCGAGGGACTGTCCCCGAAGGACGTCAACGAACTCGCCGGATCGATCGTGCAGGTGCTCCAGGGGGAGGGCGCCACGGTGGACAGCCTGATCCGCCACGTCGGCTCCCTCAGCACGACCGTCGCCGCCAAGGACAAGGTGATCGGCCAGGTCGTCGACAACCTCAGCACCGTCCTGGACACCCTCAACGACCGCGAGGACAGCTTCGACGACCTCGTCGTCACCCTCCAGGACCTCGTCACCGGCTTCAACGACGACCGCAAACCCCTCGGCAAGGCGGTCGCCGCCATGGGCGACCTGACCACGGTCACCGCGGGCCTCGTCGAGGACGGGCGGGCGCCCCTGAAGCGGGACATCCGCGAACTGGGCCGGCTCTCCACCGGCCTCGGCGGCCACCTGCCGCGGATCGAGGACTTCCTCGAGCGGAGCCCCGCCAAGATGACCGCCCTGGCCCGGCTGTCCTCCTACGGGTCGTGGTTCAACCTCTACCTCTGCGAGGCACGCGTGAGCGCAGTGACCACCTCCGACGGCTCGAAGCCGCCGACCGGCATCGCGATCACCGAATCGAGGTGCCGCGGATGAGGCGCTTCGCACGACGCCACCGCTCCGAGGGGGCGGAGCGCACCGGCATGCACGGAACCGGGAGGGCGGCCGGGCCCCGGCGCCCCCGCTTCCGGCCCGTCAAGGAGCGCGAGCCCGCCGCCGTCGCCGTCGCCGGACTGGTCGCCCTCGGCCTGCTCGCCGCCCTCGTCCTCAACGCGGACCGGCTGCCGTTCAGCGGCGGTACGCACTACAGCGCCGACTTCTCCGAAGCGGCCGGCCTCGCCGAGGGGGACGAGGTGCGCATCGCCGGCGTGAAGGCGGGCAAGGTCACCGGTGTCGCCCTCGACGGCCCCAAGGTGAAGGTCACCTTCGAGGTCGAGGGCGTGTGGATCGGCGACCGGACCACCGCCGCCATCGCCATCAAGACCCTCCTGGGCGACAAGTACCTGGCGCTCGACCCGCTCGGCACCGGCCGGCAGGACCCGGACCGCCGCATCCCGCTGTCCCGCACCACCTCCCCCTACGACGTGACGCAGGCCTTCCAGGACCTCGGCTCCACCGTCGAGGACATCGACACCCGGCGCCTCGCGGAGAGCTTCGCGACCCTCTCCGACACCTTCGCCGACTCCCCGCCGCACGTGCGCAAGGCCGCCGACGGCCTGTCCGCGCTGTCCAAGTCCGTCTCCACACGCGACGCGAAGCTCGCCGAACTCCTCAAGGGCAGTGCCCGGTTCACCAAGACGCTGCAGAACAAGCAGTCCAGCTTCGAGACCCTCCTGGAGGACGGCGGCTCCCTGCTCGGCGAACTCCACGACCGCCGGGACGCCATCCGCGCGCTGCTGAAGGGCAGCAGGAAACTCGGCAAGGAACTCGGCGGCCTCGTCGACGACAACGAGAAGCAGCTCGGCCCCACCCTCAAGGCGCTCGGCCGGGTCACCGGCGTGCTGGAGAAGAACAACACCGAGCTCGGCAAGACCCTCGCGCTGGTCGGCCCGTACTACCGCCTCGTGGGCAACACCCTGGGCAACGGCCGCTGGTTCGACAGCTACCTGTGCGGTGTCGTCCCCCGCGACTACCTGCCCGAGACGTCCCGGCCCGAGTCCGGCTGCCTGCCGCCGAAGCAGGCGGCGGCCCGGGAGAACGGTGAGCGATGACCAGACGCAGAAGAGTCCTCACCGGCGTGCTCGCCCTCGCGGTGCTCGTCGCCGGCGCCCTGGCCACCGTCCGGATCCTCGGCTCCGGCGGCACCCGCCTGACCGCCTACTTCGACCGCGCCGTCGGCGTCTACGCCGGATCCGACCTGCGCATCCTCGGCGTGCGGGTCGGCGAGGTGGAGTCGGTCCGGCCACAAGGCACCACGGTGCGCGTCGGACTGCGCCTGGACGACGGCGTGAAGGTCCCCGAGAACGCGCGGGCCGTGGTCGTCGCACCGAGTGTCGTCGCCGACCGCTACGTGCAGCTCACCCCCGCCTACAGCTCAGGACCCGCGCTGGCCGAGGGCGCCGTCCTGCCCGCCGCCCGCAACCGCACCCCCGTCGAGATCGACCAGCTCTACGACTCGATCACCGAGCTCGGCGAGGCGCTCGGCCCGGACGGCGCCAACGCGGAGGGCGCCCTGTCCGACCTGCTGCGCACCGGCGCCGCCAACCTCGACGGCAACGGGAAGGCGATCGGCGACGGCATCGAGGAGTTCGGCAAGGCGGCCAGGACGCTCGACGGCAGCAGCGGCGACCTGTTCGCCACGCTGCGCAGGCTCCAGACCTTCACCACCATGCTGAAGGAGAAGGACTCCGACGTGCGCACCGCGCAGGAACGCCTGGACGAGGTCGTCGGCTTCTTCGCCGACAACAAGGACGACCTCACCGGCGCGCTCGAGGAACTGGGGTCCGCCCTCGGCCAGGTCAAGACCTTCATCGAGGACAACCGGGGCGAGCTGAAGGGCAACGTCGACCGGCTCCTGCCCATCACCCGGACCCTCGTGAAGCAGCGTGCCTCGCTGGCCGAGGCGTTGGACACCGCACCGCTGGCCACGGGCAACCTCGTCAACGCCTACAACCCCGACTCGCGCACCCTCGACGGCCGGGTCAACCTCAACGAGATCAGCATGGGCGGCCCCCTGCTGCCGCTGCCCGCCGCGGGCGGCTCCTCCGGGGGCGGTTCCTCCGCGGGCGGCTCCTCCGGGGGCGGTTCCTCCGCGGGTGGCGACGCGGGCGCCGGGAAGGGGGAGCGGTGAAGCGCGGCACACGGCGCTCCGGCCCGGGAACGGCCTCGGTGAAGCGCGGCCTGCTGACCGCGGGCGGGGCCGCCGGTCTCACCGTGGGGGGACTGATCGCCCTCGGACTCGGCTTCACCCTGGCCCTGGGCGCGGTCACCGTCGACCTTCCGCGCTTCACCGGCATGGAGGACCTGCCGCTGCCCGGCGGCGCCGACCTCGGCGACCGCCCCTACACCGTCACCGCGGAGCTTCGGGACGTGCTCAGCCTGGTCCCGCACTCCGCGGTGAAGGTCAATGACGTCGCCGTCGGCCGGGTCACCGCCGTCGACCTGGGCCGCGACGACTGGACGGCCCGCGTCACCATGGAGATCAACGGTGAGGTGCGCCTGCCGGCCGACGCCGCCGCCCGGATCGAACAGTCCAGCCTGCTGGGCGAGAAGTACGTCCAGCTCGTCGCGCCCGGGAAGGACACCGGGGCCGGGCGGCTCGACGACGGCAGCGTCATCCCGGTCTCCCGCACCGGCCGCGACACCGAGGTCGAAGAGGTGTTCGGCGCGCTGTCCCTGCTCCTCAACGGCGGCGGCGTCAACCAGCTGAAGACCATCACCCGGGAACTCGACGCGGCGCTCGGCGGCCGCGAACCGGCGGTCCGCTCCGTGCTGAAGCGGGTCAACACCCTGGTGACCGACCTCGACGACCACCGGGGCGACATCACCGACGCCCTCGACGCCGTCAACCGGCTCTCCACGACCCTCGCCACCCGCGAGGAGGACGTCGGCACCGTCCTCACCGACCTCTCGCCCGGACTGAGGACGCTGGAGAAACAGCGCGGCTCCCTGCTGACCATGCTGCGCTCCCTCGACACCCTCTCCGGCGTCGCCGTCTCCACCATCGACGCGAGCAAGGACGACATGATCGCCGACCTCAAGGCCCTCGCGCCGACCCTGAAAGCCCTCGCGGACGCGGGCGCGGATCTGCCCGACTCCCTGGAGGTGCTGCTGACGTACCCGTTCACCGACGAGGTGCTGCGGGGGGTGAAGGGCGACTACCTCAACGTGTACCTGAACATGGTCGCCGTGCCCGGGACCCGGTTGATCCCGCCGCTGGTGCCCCAGGACACACCCCCGACGTCCCCTCCGGCGGGCGGCGGGCCGGAGGCGTCCGGGGAGCGGCGGCGCGCGGGGGAGCCCGGCGGGGAGGAGAAGTCCGCGGGGAGGGACGGCGGGGCGGCAGAAACACCCGCGTCGTCCTCGGCCCCGCCGCCGCGCCGGTCCTCACCGGCACCGTCCTCCCCCCTGCCCCTGCCGTCCGTCCCCGCCACCGGAACGGCGACGGTTCCGCAGGCCGCACCGGGAGGTGAGGCGGGATGATCACCCTCGCCGTACGGCTGAAGAACCTCGCCTTCCTCCTCATCGCCGTCCTCGCCCTGTCCTTCCTCGGCATCCGCTACGCCGACCTCGGGCGGTACGTCGGCGTTGCGGACTACTACACGGTCGACGTGCGCCTCCCGCACACCGGAGGACTGTTCACCCACTCCGACGTCACCTACCGGGGCGTCTCCGTGGGGCGCGTCGGACCGATCGGGCTGACCGCCGACGGTGTCGTGGCCGAACTGCGCATCAAGAAGTCCGCCCCGCGCATCCCCGCCGACACCCGCGCGGTGGTCGCCGGGCTCTCCGCCGTGGGCGAGCAGTACATCGACCTGCGGCCGGAGAGCGGCGGTGCCCCCTACCTGGCCGACGGCGCGCGTATCGAGCGGGCCGACACCCAGGTGCCCAGACCCGTCACCGACGTGCTCGCGAGCGTGGACGGCCTCGCCCGCTCCGTCCCCCTCGACGACCTGCGCACCGTGGTGGACGAACTCGGGGAGGCCTTCGAGGGCCACGGAGACGACCTCCAGGTCCTGCTCGACAGCGCAGGCGCCTTCGTGGAGGCCGCCGACCGCGCCCTGCCGTCCACCACCCGGCTCATCACCGACGGCGAGACCGTCCTGCGCACCCAGGCCGAGGAGAAGCGGGCCATCCGCGACTTCGCCGTCGGGGCGGAGGAACTGGCCCGCGCCCTCAAGGGCTCCGACACCGACCTGCGCCGCCTCCTCGCCGTCGCCCCCGAGGCGGCCGGCCAGGTCAGCGGCGTCCTGCGGGACCTCGACCCGAGCCTCGGCGTGGTCCTCGCCAATCTGCTCACCACCTCCGAGATCGCCGTCACCCGGCAGCGCGGCACGGAGGAACTCCTCGTGAAGTTCCCGGCGGCCGTCGCCGCCGGCGCCACCGCCGTCGACGGAGGGAAGCTGAACTTCGGCATGGCCGTCACCTTCTTCAAACCCCTGCCCTGCACCGCCGGTTACGGTGCCACGCGCTACCGCAACGGGCTCGACCTCGGCACCACGCCCGCCCTCAACACCGGTGCGGCCTGTACGGCCTCGGCCGCGGACGGGTACAACGTGCGCGGTTCCGCGAACGCTCCCGGGGGCGGCCCGGTCCCCGAGCCGGCCCGCCCCGGCTCGCTGCCCTCCGGCGGCGGCGCGGCGCGGACGGGCTCACCGGCCGCGCCCCCCGGTGCCCTCGCCCTGCCCGGGCAGGCCGGCGAGGCACCGGGGGACCTGACGGAACTCCTCGCCCCGGGCGTACGGAGCACCCGGTGAGGGCGGCCCGCATCCTGGGCGGCGTGGGGCTCGCCCTGGCCGTCGCCTTCTGCGGCACCGGCGCGTGGACGTACGCGCAGGCCCGCACCGACGACGCGCTCGCCCACGGCCGGGAGCGCGACCGGGCGCTCGCCGACGGGCGGGAGGGCGTCACCGTGCTCACCACCCTCGACGCGTCGACCCGGCAGCGGGCTCGGACGGGCATCCGGGCCTGGCGGGAGGCCTCCACCGGGCCGCTGCGCGAGGAACTGGAGTCCACCGAGGCCGAGGTGGGCGCCTCGGCGCGCGGCACGGTCACCGAGGCGGCGGTCACCGCGCTCGACACCCGGGCCGGGACGGCCAAGCTGATCGTCACCGTCCGTGTGGAGGTCACCCCCGCCGGGACGAAGAAGGTGACCACCGACCGCAAACGCCTGGAGGCGGTCCTGGCCCGGACGGGCGAGGGGGAGTGGAAGGTGAAGGCCCTGAGCGCGGTGCCGCTCTCGGGCGGGCGGGAGGACGGGGACCGATGACCTTGTCACGTCTGCTGCGCGGCGGCGGGCCGCAGGTCCCCGCCCAGGGAACGCCCGCAGGCCCGGGCGAGGTGTCCGGCGCGGGCGGGGGCCCGGCAACGGACCCCGCCCCGGGGAAGGAGGGCGCGCGGGCCGGGGGCCCGGAACCCGGCGACGACCCGTGCACGGGCGGGACGTCCGCCGGGGTCCCGGCCGGCACCGGGCCTCCCGATGACGGCCGTCCGGCCGGGAAGCCCCCGGCGGGCCGGGTGCGGCGGGTGGTCCTCGCCGGGATCGCCGTCCTGTTGGTCCTCGGCGGCGGTGGCTTCCTCCACGGCGCCCACCGGCTCGAGTCGGCCGAGTCCGCCCGGAACCGCGCGCTCACCGACGCCGCGGCCACCGACCGTGTCGCGGGTGAGGTCGGCAACGCGCTCGCCCGTGTCTTCTCGTACACGCCGGACGGCACCGCGGCCGCCGAGCGCTCCGCGCGCGCCGTTCTCACCGGCCGCGCCGCCCGTCAGTACCAGGACCTCTTCGACCAGGTACGGGACGACCTGGCCGAGCAGCGCGTCACTCTGAGCACCCGCGCCGTCCGCGCCGGTGTGATCGAACTCGACGGCGACAGGGCGCGGCTGCTGGTCTTCCTCGACCAGACCTCCCGCCGCGGCAAGGACGCCCCCACCACCGCGGCCGCCCAGCTCACCGTCACCGCCCGGCTGGAGAACGACCGCTGGCGGATCGTCGACCTCAAGGCCCGCTGACACGTGCGGGAGACTGGAGCACCCCATGAAACGCGCGGTCCGCGCCCTCACCGCCCACCGCCCCCGTGCGCTCTCCTCGCTGCTCGTCGCCGCCGGCCTGACCGCGGGCGGTTTCGCGGCCTGGGCGGGGCAGGACTGGTACGGCGCGGCCCATGACGGCACGGCCGCCTACGCCGAGCAACGGGACAGGGCGCTTGCCGCCGGGGAGCAGGCCGTACTGAACCTCAACACGCTCGACCACCGGGAGGTCGCCCGGGGTCTCGACCTGTGGGAGTCGTCGACCACCGGCGAGCTGCACGAGCAACTGTCAGCGGGCCGCGACGAGTTCGCCGAACAGGTGAGGGAGGCGAAGACGGTCACCACGGCACGGGTGCTGTCGGGCGCCGTCGCCGAACTCGACGACCGTGCGGGTCGCGCCCGGGTCCTGGTGGCCCTGCGCGTCACCGTCAGGGCGTCCGACGGCGCCAAGACGGACAAGGACAGCCGCATGCTCGGCGAACTCACCCGCACCGAGGGCCGCTGGAAGCTGAGCGCCCTGGGACAGGCGCCCGTGGGCGGCGCACCGACCGGCTGACCCGGTCCCGTACCGCCGAGCCGAGCCGCCGCACCGAGAGGACAGCACGATGTCGACGACCCGCCACCACATCAACCGCCAGCGGCGCCGCCAGGCCCAGGCGCGTGGGACGCGGCCCGCCGCCGCGGGCCCGGAGAGCGCCGGGAACAGGAACCGCGCGGGCGGCAGGGCCGTCCTGTCGCCGCCCGGCTCACCGGGCGGAGACGAGACGGCGGACCGGAAGCCGGCCGTCTCCCGCACCCTCCGCGAGCGAGCCGCCGGTGCGCGCGGCGTCCGGGCCCGCCGGCGCCGGCCGGTGGTCCTCGTGATGCTCTGCCTGCTGACCGTGGTGCTCGGCGGGTTCGCCGGCTGGGCGCACGCGAAGGCCGAAGCGCTCCGTGACGAACCCGCGCGGCGCAACACCGCGCTGACCGACCTCGCCCGCACCAGCGAGATCAAGGGGCGCACGGCCGAAGCCGTCGACCGGCTCTTCTCCTACGACCACACCGACCCCGGCGCCCTCGACAAGGCCGCGCGGGAGCTCCTGACGGGCAAGGCCGTGGAACAGCACCGCACCCTGCTCGCCGACGTACGCGAGCGGGCCGACGCACAGAAGGCGGTGATCACCACGGCGGTCACCGAGAGCGCCGTCGAGCGGATCGACGGGGCGCGCGCCCGCGTCCTCGTCTACGCCGACCAGAGCAGCGTCGCCACCGCCGGGGGCAAGGCGGCCGGCGACGAGGCCGCCGCGCAGGACACGGGCGTGTACGCGGGCGCCCTGCTCGCCGTCGACGTCGTGCACCGCGAAGGACGGTGGCTCGTCTCCGGCATCGACACCTTCGGCCGCTGAGGCCCCACCTCGCCGACGCCCCACCGACGGGCGCCCCCCGGCAGGCACGGACCGGCCGGGACGCACCGCCCCGCATCCGACAGGAGTGACAGCCATGCCCGTACGCCGCGCACGACGTCCGCGCACCGGCCGGACCCGCAAGGGACTGAGGACGACCGCCGTCACCGTGGCGGCCATGGCGGCCCTCACCGCCTCCCAGGCGCCCGGACTCCTCGGGGGGCCGGGGGACACCCGCGCCGCCCCTCCTGCCGACGACGCCCGCGGGACGGCGGCGGGCGGCCCGTACGCCGAACCCGCCCCGCCGGGCGACGACTCCTACCACGTCGAACTGCCGCCCCTGGACTCCGCGGACAGCGCGTCGGCCGCACCGCCGGTCATCCGGGACCTGCGCGCCCGGTCCGGCATCCCGGCCACCGTGCTGCGCGCCTACCGTGCGGCCGAGACCTCCGTCGCCCGGACGGACCCCGGCTGCCGGCTGCCCTGGCAGCTGCTCGCGGCGATCGGCAAGGTGGAGTCCGGCCAGGCCCGCGGCGGCGCGGTCGACCGCGCCGGCACGACGCTGGGCCGCATCACCGGACCGCCGCTCGACGGCCGCGGGTTCGCGTTGATCCGGGACACCGACGGCGGCGTCCACGACGGCGACACGGTCTACGACCGCGCGGTGGGACCCATGCAGTTCCTGCCGTCCACCTGGGCCCGCTGGGGAACGGACGGCAACGGCGACGGCCGCGCGGACCCGAACAACATCTTCGACGCGGCCCTGGCGGCCGGACACTACCTGTGCGCGGGCGACCGGAACCTGGCCCGCGGCGCGGACCTGGACCGGGCGGTCCTCAGCTACAACCGCTCACGGGCCTACCTGCGGCTGGTCAGGCAGTGGCTGGAGTTCTACCTGAGCGGGGTCCACGCCGTTCCCGACGGCAAGGGTGTCCTCCCCAAGAGCCCCGGCGCGGGCGGCGACACCCCGGCGACCGAGCCTGTCGACGGGGGCGGGAGCAGCGACGGGGGTGACGGAGGCGGGGGAGGCGGCATCGTCATCGGGCCGGACCCGAGTACCCCTGACACCCCCGGCCCGTCCCCGACGCCCTCTTCGCCCGGTCCGGAACCCGCCCCCTCCTCCTCACCCGGTCCCAGCGCGTCCCCGACCGCGACCCCGACCGGCCAGGAGTCCTCCGAGCCACCAGCCGAGTCCCCCACCGAGTCCCCCACCGGGACGCCGTCGCCGTCACCCGACCCGACCGATCCGAGCCCTTCGCCCACCTCCCCGGACGACTGCTCCACCGAGTCCACCGCACCGTCCTCGGATCCCACCGGCTCCCCGGCCGCGTCACCCTGCCCGGACCCGGAGCCGTCGAGCCCGCCCTCCGAGTGAGACGGGGCGACGGCGCGGCCGCCCGCGCGGGGCGGCACGCCCTGCGGGCGGGACCGGCGAGACGCGGGAACGCTGCCGACGCACGGTGCGGCGGCATCCGGCCGCTCCACGAGGCCGGCTCAGACCACCTGGCCCATCCCCGCCGCGTTGGGCCAGGCGGCCTGCGGTCCCGGCCAGCCCGTCGCCGGGGCCATGGAGAGGCCGTCGGTGCCCCTGACCTGGGCGGCCGTCAGACCGCCGCGGGCGGGGACTCCGGGCGGTGTCGGGCCGGAGGGCAAAGGCGCCTGAGGGGCCGGGGCGGGGAACGCCGCCGCGGGCATCGGCGCCTGGGCGGCCGGGGCGAGCGGCTGGGCGGACATCGGGGGCGGCATCGGCGCGGGCACCGGGGCAGGCATCGGGGCGGGCTCCGGGAACTGCTGGGGGGCGGGTTGCGGAACCGCCTGCGGCACGGGCTGGGCCACAGGCTGAGGAACACCCCGAGCCCTCATGCCCGCCCCCGAGCCCGCACCGATCCCCGCCCCCATGCCCGCCGACGCCGCGACCGGCACCGGCATCCCGCCGGCCGGGTCCGCCGTGACGGTGGACGCGGCGGCGGGGAGCGGCATGCCGGTGCCGGCGGCCTGAGCGGCGGCGAGCCCCGGAGCGGCGGCCTGAGCGGCGAGCCCCCGCATGCCCGCCCCGTTGGTCTCGCTCACCAGGCGGTCCACTGCCGCCGTGCCCGAGCTGTAGCCGGTCCCGGTGGCCTGTTCGGGCACGGCGGCTCCCCTCCTGGACGTCCCGTAGAGCACCTGTTCCAGGCCGGACACCAGGCGACGCACGTCCACCTGGGGGCGCACCACGAGACGCAGGAAGCGGCTGGAGGAGCCGATCTTGTTGCCGCACTCACGGACCAGGATCCGGTGCTCGGTGAGCATCCGGTCCCGGACCACGGTTCCCTCCGCGCCCACGGGCAGACGCACGAAGAGGAAGTTCCCCTGGGACGGGTAGACCGTCAGCCCGGGCAGCGAGGAGAGCCGGCCGGACATGTCCATCCGGTCGCGGCGCACCTGGTGCAGGCTTCGGGCGTACTCGGCGCCGTGCTCCTTCAGCATGAACACCACGTGCTCGGCGAAGGAGTTGATGTTCCACTTGGGGAGCATGGAGCGGACCTTGCCCGCGAGCGCCGGGTTGGCGACCAGGTAGCCGAAGCGGATGCCGTGCAGGCCGAAGTTCTTGCCCAGGCTGCGCAGCACGATGACGTTGGGCCGCAGCATCGCCTCCTGCACCACCGACGGTTCCACCTCGGCGTCGGCGAACTCCAGGAACGACTCGTCGACCACCACCAGGTCCAGGTCGGCCATCGCGTCCATGAACTGCACGATCGCGTGCTTGTGGAGGAAACCGCCGTCGGGGTTGTTCGGGTTGCAGATCACCGCCACCCGGGTCCCCCGGGCCCGGATGAACTCCGCGTACTGCGCCAGGTCGAGGGCGAAACCGCCGGACTCCTGCAGCGGGAACATGTCGACCCGCTTGCCGGTCTCCATGGGCTGGTCGGTCCAGCGGCCGAAGGTGGGGACGGGGACGGCGAGCGACTCACGGACCAGCAGGTGGTCGATCCACGTGATCAGCTCCGTCGATCCGTTGCCCATCGCCACGCACTGCGGGGGGAGCTGGAGCAGGCTGCACAGCTCGGCCGTGACGGTGTCGGCGCTGCTCGGGTAGTACGTGATGATGTCGCGCAGCCGCCCCGCCATGTCCTCGAACATGGCGGGGGTGGGGAAGTACGGATTGCAGGGGATGCAGAAGTCCACCGGGCCGGCCCCGTCGCTCTCCCGCGTCAGCGCCGCCATCGACGGACTGTGCGCCGCCGTGCTGCGGAACAGCGAGGTGACGTTGTCGGCCATGGAACCTCCGTGTACGGCGGGCCCGTGGGGGACGTGACGGGCCCGTCATGCCTGGGTGGCCCGCGCGGGGGAGCACGGGCCACCCAGGAGTACGGAGCGGGGCGCGCCGCCGTTCAGCTCATGTGAGGAAAGGGTGACGGCGGCGCATGACGGAGACTCACACCCCGAAGGTGTGGACCGTCGTCGTCCGGTAGGTCTCGCCCGGGCGCAGCACGGTCGAGGGGAACGACGGCTGGTTCGGCGAGTCCGGGAAGTGCTGGGTCTCCAGGCACAGTCCGTCGCCCTGCCGGTAGACCCGGCCGCCGCTGCCGACGAGGGTGCCGTCGAGGAAGTTGCCGGAGTAGAACTGCAGGCCCGGCTCGGTGGTGGCGATGCGCAGGGTGCGGCCGGAGGACGGGTCGCGCAGGGTGGCGGCGTGCCCGGGACGGGCGGTGATGCCCTTGTCCAGCGCCCAGTTGTGGTCGAAGCCCTGCCCGTACAGCACCTGCTGGTGCGCGGTGCGGATGTCCCGGCCGACCGGTTTGGCGCGGCGGAAGTCGAAGGGGGTGCCCGCCACCGCCGCCCGGTCGCCGGTGGGGATCAGCCCGGAGTCGACCGGCGTGTAGCGGGAGGCGGCGATGGACAGCTCGTGGTCCCCGACCGAGCCGCTGCCCTCGCCGGCGAGGTTCCAGTAGACGTGGCTGGTGAGGTTGACGACGGTGGGCCGGTCGGTGGTCGCCTCGTAGTCGACGCGCCAGTCGCCGCCGCGGGTGAGGGTGTAGGTGACCTTCGTGCGCAGGGTGCCCGGGTATCCCATCTCGCCGTCGGCGGCGGTGTGGTACAGGTGGAGGCCGACGTCGGAGCCACGGGTGAAGGGCTCGACGTCCCACACCCGCTTGTCGAAGCCCTGGGCGCCGCCGTGCAGGCTGTTCTCGCCGTCGTTGACGGAGAGCTGGTACTCCCTGCCGTCGAGGGTGAAGCGGCCCCGGCCGATGCGGTTGCCGTAGCGGCCGATCAGCGCGCCGAAGTACGGGCTGGAGGCGACGTAGTCGTCGAGGGCGGAGAAGCCCAGGGAGACGTTGGCGTGCCGGCCGCGCCGGTCGGGGATCTCCAGGGACTGGACGATGCCGCCGTAGGAGAGGACCCTCATGCGGGTCCCGCCGTTCTCCAGTGACCAGCTGTGGACCTTGGTGCCGTCGGCGAGCCGGCCGAAGAGGCTCCTCACCGGCTTGCCCCGGCCCGGCGCGGCGTGGGCCGTCCCGCCGAAGGCGGAGCCGGCTGCCACACCGGCCGCCGCCGCTCCGGCGCCCGCGATGACCGTGCGTCTGTTCAGTTCCATGTGCCACTCCCGGAAGGGAAGGGGCCCCGCCGTCCGGCGGGGCCCGAGCTGACTTACGAACCGACCTTGCGCTTGTTCCACACGTCGAAGCCGACCGCCGCCAGCAGTACCAGGCCCTTGATGACCTGCTGCCAGTCGCTGCCGATGCCGACGAGGTTCATACCGTTGTTCAGCACGCCCAGGACCAGACCGCCGATAATCGCGCCGAGGACCGTGCCGACACCGCCGCTCATCGAGGCGCCGCCGATGAACGCGGCGGCGATGGCCTCCAGTTCGAAGTTGAGGCCGGCCTTGGGGGAGGCCACGTCGAGGCGGGCGGCGAACACCAGACCCGCCAGGGCCGCGAGCATGCCCATGTTCAGGAAGACGAGGAAGGTGACCTTCTTGTCCCGTACCCCCGACAGCTTCGCCGCGGGGAGGTTGCCGCCGATGGCGTAGATGTGGCGGCCGATGACGGCGTTGCGCATCACGTAGCCGAAGCCGACGAGCAGCGCGCCGAGGATCAGCAGCACGATCGGGGCGCCCTTGTAGCTGGCGAGCAGCATCGTCACCACGAGGACGGCGGAGGCGAGCGCGACGAGCTTCAGCAGGAACAGCTTGGTGGGCAGGACGTCGAGAGCGAACTCCTGCTGGCGCCGGCGGTCGCGGACCTCCTGGAGGACGACGAGCGCGATCAGGGCGAGGCCGAGGAGCAGGGTGAGGTTGTGGTAGTTGGTCTCCGGGCCGGCCTCGGGCAGGAACCCGTTGGTGACCTTCTGCAGGCCGTCGGGGAAGGGGCCGAGGGTCTGGCCCTCCAGGAAGATCTCCGTCAGCCCCCGGAAGGTCAGCATGCCCGAGAGGGTCACGATGAACGACGGTATGCCGCCGTAGGCGATGAACCACCCCTGGATCGCCCCCGCGACGGCGCCCACGGCCAGACACAGCACCACCGCGAGCGGCCACGGCATGTCGTTCCTGACCATGAACACCGCGGCCATGGCCCCGACGAACGCCGTCAGCGAGCCGACCGACAGGTCGATGTGGCCGGCGATGATGACCAGCATCATGCCGATCGCGAGGATCAGGATGTAGCTGTTCTGCACCACCAGGTTGGACACGTTGCGAGGCAGCAGCAGGTCGCCTTCGGTCCACACCGCGAACAGCGCCACGATCAGGCCGAGCGCGATCAGCATGCCGTACTGCCGCATGTTGCGGCGCATACCGTCCAGCATCAGCTGGAGCAGGCCGTCACCCGATCCGTTCCTGCCCGGCGGCGCGGCTGCCGGGGTCTTGTCGGTGACTGTGCTCATCGGGATACCTCTTTGTCCTTCGTCATCTGACGCATCAGCGATTCCTGGGAGGCCTCGGCGCGCGAGAACTCACCGGTCAGCCTTCCGGCGGCCATCGTGTAGATGCGGTCGCACATGCCGAGCAGCTCGGGCAGTTCGGAGGAGATGAAGACGACCGCCTTGCCCTGGGCGGCCAACTGGTCGATGACCGTGTAGATCTCGTACTTGGCGCCGACGTCGATGCCGCGTGTGGGCTCGTCGAGGATCAGCACATCGGGACCCGCGAAGATCCACTTGCTGAGCACGACCTTCTGCTGGTTGCCGCCGGACAGCTTGCCCACCGGCTCGAAGACGGTCGGCGTCTTGATGTTCATGGACGTGCGGAATTCCTCGGCGACCTTCCGTTCCCGGTGCTCGTCCACCACACCGCGCCGGGCCACCTTGCCGAGGGCGCTGAGCGAGATGTTGCGGTTGACGGTGTCGATGAGGTTGAGGCCGTAGTGCTTGCGGTCCTCGGTGACGTACGCGATGCCGTGCCTGACCGCCTCGGGGACGGTCCTGGTGCGGATCTCCCGGCCGTCCTTGAGGACCGTGCCGCCCGCGTGCCGGCCGTAGGTGCGGCCGAAGAGGCTCATGGCGAGTTCGGTGCGCCCGGCGCCCATGAGACCGGCGATGCCGACGATCTCGCCGCGCCGGACCGTCAGCGACACGTCGTCGACGACCTTGCGCTGCTGGTCGATGGGGTGGTGCACGGTCCAGTTGCGGATCTCCAGGGCCGGGGCGGCGCCGTCCTCCGGGTGGTGCGGGGTCCGCTCCGGGAAGCGGTGCTCCAGGTCCCGGCCGACCATGCCGCTGATGATGCGGTCCTCGCTGGTCCGGGGGTCCTTCACGTCGAGCGTCTCGATGGTCCGCCCGTCGCGCAGGATCGTCACCGAGTCGGCGACCCTGCGGATCTCGTTCAGCTTGTGGGAGATGATGATGGAGGTGATGCCCTCGTCCTTCAACTGCATGATCAGGTCGAGGAGTTTGCCGCTGTCCTCGTCGTTGAGCGCCGCGGTCGGCTCGTCGAGGATGAGCAGTTTCACCTTCTTCGACAGCGCCTTGGCGATCTCCACCAGCTGCTGCTTGCCCACCCCGATGTCGGCGACGCGGGTCTCGGGGTGCTCGTCGAGCCCCACCCGGCGCAGCAGTTCGGCGGCGTGCCTGAGGGTCTCGTTCCAGTTGATGAGGCCGCGGGTGGCGTGCTCGTTGCCGAGGAAGATGTTCTCGGCGATGGACAGATAGGGCACCAGGGCCAGTTCCTGGTGGATGATCACGATGCCGTGCTGCTCGCTGGCCCGGATGTCCTTGAACCGGCAGACCTCCTCCTCGAAGAGGATCTCCCCCTCGTAGGTGCCGTGCGGGTGGACGCCGGAGAGGACCTTCATCAGGGTCGACTTGCCGGCGCCGTTCTCGCCGCAGATGGCGTGGACCTCGCCCTGCCGGACGGTCAGGGTGACGTCCGACAGCGCCTTGACGCCGGGAAAGGTCTTGACGATCGAGCGCATGTCCAGGACGGGTCCCGCCATGGTCGTGCCTTCCAATCAGTGGTTTGCGGCGGTCAGTTCAGGTCGCTCTGCTTGATGTAGCCGGAGTCGACGACGACCTTCTGGTAGTTCTCCTTGTCCACCGCGACCGGCTCCAGCAGGAAGGCCGGGACGACCTTGGCGCCGTTGTCGTAGGTCTCGGTGTCGTTGGTCTCGGGCTTCTTGTCGTTGAGCAGCGCGTCGACCATGTTGGAGGCGACCTTGGCGAGTTCGCGGGTGTCCTTGTAGACGGTCATCGACTGCTCGCCGGCGATGATGGACTTCACCGAGGCGACCTCGGCGTCCTGTCCGGTGACGACCGGCAGCGGCTTGCTCGCCGAGCCGTAGCCGTCCGACTTCAGGGAGGACAGGATGCCGATGGAGATGCCGTCGTACGGCGAGAGGACCGCGTCCACCCGGTCGCTGCGGTAGGCCGAGGTCAGGATGTCCTCCATGCGCTTCTGGGCGGTACCGCCGTCCCAGCGCAGGGTGGTGACCTGGTTGAGCTCGGTCTGCTTGGACTTGACGACGAGCTGCTTCTTGTCGATGTAGGGCTGCAGGACGTTCATGGCGCCCTGGAAGAAGTAGCGGGTGTTGTTGTCGTCGTTGGAGCCGGCGAACAGCTCGATGTTGAAGGGGCCCTTCTTGCTGCCGTCCTTCAGGCCGAGCTTCTCGGCGATGTAGGTGCCCTGGAGTTCGCCGACCTTCTCGTTGTCGAAGGAGGCGTAGTAGCCGACGTTCTCCGTGCCGAGGATGAGGCGGTCGTAGGAGATCACCGGGATGTCGGCGTCCTTGGCCTGCTGCAGGACGTTGTTCATCGACTTGTTGTCGATCGCGGCGACGATCAGCGCGTCCACACCCTGCGTGATCAGGTTCTCGATCTGGGAGACCTGCTGGTCGGGGTCGTCCTCGCCGTAGACCAGCTTGGTCTCGTAGCCCTTGGACTCGAGGTTCTTGACGACGTTGTTGCCGTCGGCGATCCAGCGCTCGGAGGACTTGGTCGGCATCGAGATGCCGATGGTGGCTCCCTCGGAGCCCCCCTTGTCCTCTTCGCTGCCGCCCTCGCTGTTCTGGCCGCAGGCGGTCAGGGTGAGGGCGAGGGAGGCGGCCGTGGCCACGGCGGCGAGTGCGGCTCTGCGATTACGCATGATCATCATCCTTGATGTCCGAGGGCGGGGTGGGTCGGGACGGTGCGGTGTCCGAGAGGGGAGTCGAGCCAGAGGGCCGAGAGCAGGTGTGTGGGATTGTGCGCGGCTGTGTCTTCTTCTGTGAAGTCGCTTTTCCGGAACGTTATGACGGTGTTTCGAACCGGCGCAGAGCGCCGGGAAGCCGGGATCCGATCGGTGCCATGTCGCCGTCCGCGCCGTGGCGGGCGAGCAGGTCCAGTGCCAGCCGCCCGCGCCGCACGCGCTCCTTCGCGGTCGCCAGGGTCAGTTCCCGCATCTGGTGGCCGTACGGGTAGATCCCGGGTGCCTTGGCCAGGCCGAACTTCAAATACAGCGGGGCGCCGCGCCGGATCAGCTCGGCGACTTCGTACATCCGCACGTAGCCGCCCAGGTCGTCGGGGGCCTCGATGTACATGTCCATCGGGGCGGCGGACACCCGTCTGATCTCGGTGAGATGACTGAGCGTCAGGTCGCTGGGCACGTTGATGGAGTCCGCCCCGAGCCGCTCGTGAACCGCGTACGAGGCCGGGTTGACCGGTCCGACGAGCGCCGAGACCTTCAGTGTGGTGTCGGCGGGCAGCAGCCCGGCCGCCCGTGCCCGGTGCAGCGTCCACAGCACGCCCTCGTCCGCGACGAGCAGGCACTTCACGCCCAGCTCCGTGGCCCGCAGCGCGTCTTCGACGCAGCCGGCGACGGCGTCGTGGCCCCGGGCGCGCAGTCCCGCGCCGTGGGAGTCGGTCCGCGTGGAGCCGCCGATGTCCCAGGTGCCGCGCGGGCCGGTGAACAGGCAGAGTTCGATGTCCCGCTCGGCGGTGGCCTCCACCATCTCGGTGATCTCGGCGTCGGTCAGCATCCAGACGCCGCTGCCCTGGCTGATGCGGTGGATCGGCACATCGAGGCGCGAGGCCTCCTTCAGGACCACCGCCAGCGCCTCGGGCCCCTCGCACGAGGGGATCTCGGTGCGCCAGCGGCCGCCGCCGGGGAAGGTGTGCGGCGAGGCGTCGGCGGGGTCGAGGGCGGGGGCGCTCAGGCCGAGCGCGGCGAGCGCCCGCTCGCCGGGCCGGCGGGGCGCCTTGGCGGAAGCGTCGGTCACAGGGTTGTCCTTCGTGTTCGATATATCGGACGAGGTTCGCGGCTTCGGGTGCGAGCCGATCGGGTCCGCGGCGAGGTCGAGACGGTGGGGGAGAGGGGAAGCGCGCCGGTACGGGGGCCGCCCGGGCCGCGGGTCGGCGGCCCCGGGCTCAGGTCCGGTCCCTGTCGCTCCCGCACCGGCGCACGGTCAGGGGCGCAGCAGGACCTTGCCCACCTTCGGATCACCCGACCCCACCAGCTCGATGGCCTCCGGGAACGCCGCGAGCGGCAGCTCGTGGGTCACCAGCGGCAGCGGATCGAGCAGCCCGGCGGCGAACACCCGCACGGTGTGCGCCCAGGCATCCGGCGGCGCGCCGAAGACGGTGTGCACCTCCAGCTGCCGTACGACCAGATCGGTCGGGTCGAGCCCGTCGGCACCCGGCGCCGGGATGCCGGTGAGGACCAGCCGCCCGCCCCGCCGCAGCAGCGAGGCGGCCGTACGGGCCGCGTCGGCGGAGCCGGCCGTCTCGATCACCACGTCGAAGCCGTCCGGGAGGGGCCCGTCCTTGGTGCGGAAGCCGGTGGCCCCGAACCGCCGGGACAGCGCCTCACGCTCGCCCCTGGAGCCCACCACCAGCAGCTCGGCGGGGGAGCCGGCGCGCAGGAACTGCACCGCGAACATCCCCAGCGTGCCGGTGCCGACCACCGCGACCCGCTCCCCGGGCACGGCGTTCGCCTTCAGCGCGGCGGCCGCGACGCAGGCGGCCGGCTCCAGCAGCGCGGCGGCGCTCAGGTCGGCGTCGTCCGGCAGGACGTGCAACAGCCGGGCCGGAAGGGTGAGCGTGGGCGCCATGGCGCCCGGCTGGGTGAAGCCGGTCTCCTCGTAGCCCGCCGAGCACAGCGTCGTCTCACCGGCGTGGCAGCGGTCGCAGACCTGACAGTTGCGAAACCCCTCACCGACGACCTTGGCCCCGGTCAGCGAATCCGGCACCCCCGCGCCCACCCGCTCGACGGTGCCGGACCACTCGTGCCCCGGCGTCAGCGGGTAACGCACGTACCCCTCGGGCCGGTTGCCCTGGTAGACCTCGCGGTCACTGCCGCAGATGCCGGCCGCGTGCACCCGGACGAGCGCCTCGCCGGGTGCGGGGTCGCGCGGCTCGTGCGGGACCAGGCGGTGCGCGCCGGGCGCCTCGACGAGCACGGCGGTACTCACTGCGTGCCCTTCGGCTTGCGCTGCTCCCAGCCCTCGGCCCACAGGTCGAACCGGGCCTGCTGCTGCGGGAACTCGGCCGCCGCGTCGACGTCCAGCTCGACACCGAGCCCGGGTGCGTCGGAGAGGTGGAAGCAGCCGTCCTCCGGGTCCACCTGGGGTGCGCCCTTGACGACCTTCTTGATGTCCGCGTCCGCGAAGTCGTTGAAGTGCTCCAGGATCTTGAAGTTCGGGGAGGTGAAGCCCACCTGGAGGGACGCGGCGGTGAGCACCGGTCCGCCGACGTTGTGCGGGGCGACCAGCATGTAGTGGGTCTCGGCGGTCGCCGCGAGCTTGCGGGTCTCCCAGATGCCGCCGATGTGGCCGACGTCCGGCTGGAGGATGTCGACCGCCTGGCTCTCGAACAGTTCGCGGAACTCGATGCGGTCGTGGATGCGTTCGCCGGTGGCGAGGGGCATGTCGACCTTCGCGGCCACCTTCTCCAGCGCCTTGAGGTTCTCCGGCGGCACCGGCTCCTCCAGCCAGGCCGGCTTGAACGGCGCCAGCTCGCGGGCGAGACGGACGGCGGTCGCGGGGGAGAAGCGGCCGTGCATCTCCAGCATCAGTTCGGCGTCGGGGCCGATGGCGTCGCGCACCGCCTCGATCAGGGAGACGGCGTACAGGGTCTGCCGGTGGTCGAGTTCGAAGTGGCCGGTGCCGAACGGGTCGATCTTCAGCGCCCGGTAGCCACGCTCCATCACCGCCCGCGCCGCCTTGTGGTACGCCTCCGGGGTGCGCTCGGTGGTGTACCAGCCGTTGGCGTACGCCTTGACCTTGTCGGTGACCTTGCCGCCGAGCAGCTGCCACACGGGCACGCCGAGGGCCTTGCCCTTGATGTCCCAGCAGGCCATCTCGACCACGGCGATGCCGGACATCACGATCTCGCCCGCGCGGCCGTAGTCGCCGTACTTCATCCGGCGGACCAGGTCCTCGACAGCGAACGGGTCGGAGCCGAGAATGTGGTTGACCTCGGCTTCCTTCAGGTACCCCAGGAGGGCGTCGGTGTGACCGAGCATCCTGGTCTCGCCGACTCCCGTGATCCCCTCGTCGGTGTGCACCTGGACGTAACTCAGGTTGCGCCACGGCGTCCCGACCACGTGTGTGCTGATTCCGGTGATGCGCACGGCAGTTCGCCCCTCGCTGCGGTTGTGGACCTTGTCATCGGTGGCCTGCGTTCGACGCGTTCGATATTTCGTCACACGTTCGAAATGCTGGCGTGACAGTAAGGACGGTGCGGTGGGGGTGTCAATGGGTCGCGCGCACAACGGTTTCGACAGTTTCGAACCCCATGGGCAATGGTCCGCACCAAACCTTCACAGCAAGGCCTATGAAGCGGACCGGAACGGAACCTAACCTTCCCGCGTCATGGACTTTTGCCCCCCGTGCCGACGGCACCTGAACGGCGCTCTGGCCTGCCCCGGCTGCGGCACGCCCGTCGAGACGCTCCGCGCCCGGCAGCGACAGGACCCCGCCGTGCCGCCGGGGTACGAGGGAGGCGGCGCGGAGCCTGCCGGGGGCGCCGGAACCGCGCGTGCCGAGGAACCCGTCGAGGAGCCCGCCGGAGCGTCCGCGGAGGAGCCCGGCGACGAGTACGGCGAGGACGGCGACGAGGCCCCACGGGGGCGGCGGGCGGACCGGCGCCAGGGGCGCCGGCGCGGGCCGGCGGCCGAGGACCCTTCCGCGGGGCAGAGCCGCCGCGACCGCAAGGCCGCCGCGCACCGCCGGAGGCGGAACCGCACGCTGCTGATCGCGGCGGGTTTCGTCCTGGCGGCCGGTGCGCTGAGCCTCGCCGAACTCGGCCTGGAGATACCCGGATCGAAGTCCGACCCGGCGGTGGCCGGGCAGGAGGCGCCCGACGGCGGCGCGGCCGAGGTGGAGCCGGAGGAGTCGGCGGGAGAGGCCGTGGACGCGCCGGTGCGGAAAGGATCGCCGAGCCCTTCCGCGTCCGGGTCCCCGTCGGCCTCCGCGTCCCCGGGGGACGACGAGGAGTCCCCGCGGGCGGAGGAGGAGCCCGAGGCGGAGGAGGGCGCCTCGTCCGCGCCCGCCGCCGACCCGCCGTCGGCCGACCCGACGGCGGCCCCGCCGGCGGACCCGCCGTCCGGGCCGGAGACGCCGGAACCGGCCCCGACCACCGAGGAGCCCGAACCGGAGCCCGAGCCGTCGGAGACGTGCAACCGGTTCCTGTGGTGGTGCACCTGAGCCGCCCCGCGCCGGTGAGGTGTCCCGCGCCGGTGTGATCCGGCGGGTGTGGTCCGGCAGGTGCGATCGGAGGGCGTGCTCCGGGAGGGTGTGTCCGCGGCGCGGCGTGCCGCGTGGCGGTCAGTTGGGGGCCAGCATGCGGCGCAGGGCGTCCCGCAGTGCCACCCGCTCCTGCTCCGACAGTCCCGCGAGCGGCTCGCGGGCGAACCGCAGGGACTCCTGCAGGCCGCGCGCCACCCGCCGTCCCTCGGCCGTCGCCGCCGCCAGCTTCACCCGCCGGTCCGCCGGGTCCGGACGGCGCTCCACCAGGCCCCGTGACTCCAGGCGGTCGACGATGCCCGTGACGTTGGACGGCTCGCACTTCAGCCGCTGCGCCAGCCTGCGCATGGGCAGCGGCTCGAGGGACAGCAGGCTCAGCAGCCGTGCCTGCGCGCCGGTCAGCGCGTGCCCGGCGGCGGCCTCCTCGTACTCCTCGTGGTAGCGGGCCACCACCGCACCGATGAGTTCGACGACCTCCAGGGTGAGGGCGTCGGGGCGGCTGGGCGTGTCGCGGGGTGTGGCCATGCCTTCCAGGGTACCCACTTGCTTGACATCCTGAAATATTCAGTCGCATGGTTGTTTCAGGTAATGAAGCATTTCCAGGAAGGTGCCCGCTCATGTCCGACGCCCCCACGCCCCCCGTCACCGGCCGCGAATGGCAGCTGCGGAGCCGGCCCGTCGGCTGGCCGAAGCCCGAGGACTTCGCCCTCGTCGAAGCGGAGGTGCCCGCCCCGGGCGAGGGGCAGGTACTGGTCCGCAACGAGTACCTCTCCGTCGACCCGTACATGCGCGGCCGGATGAGTGCCGCCAAGTCCTACGTCGCCCCCTACGAGCTCGGCAAGGTCATGCAGGGCGGTGCCGTCGGTGAGGTCGTCGCCTCGAACGCCGAGGGGATCGCCGTCGGCGACCACGTCCTGCACTTCCTCGGCTGGCGCGAGTACGCCGTCGTGGACGCGAAGAACGCCGTCAAGGTCGACCCGCAGGCCGCGCCGCTCTCGACGTACCTGGGCGTGCTGGGCATGACCGGGCTCACCGCCTACGCCGGTCTGCTGCGCACCGCCTCCTTCAAGGCGGGCGACTCCGTCTTCGTCTCCGGAGCCGCGGGCGCCGTCGGCAGCCAGGTCGGTCAGATCGCGAAGCTCAAGGGCGCCTCCCGGGTGATCGGCTCCGCCGGCTCCGACGAGAAGGTGAAGCTGCTCGTCGAGGAGTACGGCTTCGACGCCGCCTTCAACTACAAGGACGGCCCCGTGAGCGAGCAGCTGCGCGCCGCCGCCCCGGACGGGGTCGACGTGTACTTCGACAACGTGGGCGGCGACCACCTGGAGGCGGCCATCGGCTCCCTCAACCGGGACGGCCGGATCGCGATCTGCGGCGCGATCTCCGTGTACAACAACACCGAGCCGGCGCCCGGTCCGAAGAACCTCGCCCGGCTGATCCAGACCCGGGGCCGCATCGAGGGCTTCCTCGTCGGCGACCACTACGACCTCCAGAAGCAGTTCGTCCAGGAGGTCGGGCCGTGGGTCCGCTCGGGCGAGCTGAAGTACCGCGAGACCGTCGTCGAGGGCATCGAGAACAACCTGGAGGCGTTCCTCGGGGTCCTGCGCGGCGACAACACCGGAAAGATGATCGTCAAGCTCTGACCGGCGGCTGCACGAACCACCCCGCCCACCCCTCGATACAGTGCTCCCATGCGCGATCTCGGGGTGGGTTTCCGGTACTTGCTGAACGGCCAGAAGTGGGTGGCCCGGCACGGCAGACAGTACGGCTTCGGCCTGCTGCCGGGCCTGATCACCCTGGTCCTCTACGCGGCCGCGCTGATCGCCCTCGCCCTCTGGGGCGCGGACTTCGTCACCTGGGCCACCCCCTTCGCCGACGACTGGTCGAGCCCCTGGGGCGGCCTGTTCCGCGGCTTCCTCACCGCCGTGCTCTTCGCCCTCGGCCTCCTGCTGTCGGTGATCACCTTCACGGCGGTGACCCTCCTCATCGGCCAGCCGTTCTACGAGAGCCTCTCGGAGAAGGTCGACCGGGACGTCTCGCCCGACGGCACCGCCCCCGAGTCGGACCTGCCGCTCCTGCGCGAGCTGTGGATCTCGGGCCGGGACAGCCTCCGCATCGTCGCCCGCGCCCTCGTCTGGGCCGTGCTGCTGTTCGCCCTCGGGTTCATCCCGGTGGCCGGCCAGACCGTCGTACCGGTGATCGGCTTCCTCGTCACCGGGTTCTTCCTCACCGAGGAACTCACCGCCGTCGCGCTCCAGCGCCGCGGGATCGAACTGCGCGAGCGGCTCGCCCTGCTGCGCTCCCGCAAGGCCCTCGTCTGGGGCTTCGGCACCCCCCTGGCCGTCGCGTTCGTCGTCCCCTTCGTCGCCGTGTTCCTGATGCCGGGCGCGGTCGCCGGAGCCACCCTCATGGCGCGCGACCTGCTCGGTGAGGAGACGGCCGGGCACGCCGGCGAGGAGTCCGAGCAGGAAGGCGTCACCCCGTGACCGAGGTCCTCGCCGTCGCCGTCATCACCGTCCTGGCCGTGATCGCCCCGGGTGCGGACTTCGCCATGGTGGTGCGGGGCAGCTACCTCTACGGCCGCCGCACCGGGCTCCTCGGCGCCCTCGGCGTCGCCGCCGGTGTCCTGGTGCACGTCACCTACACCATGCTCGGCGTGGGACTGCTCATCGCCTCCTCCACCTTCCTGTTCACCGTGATCAAGCTCGCCGGTGCCGCCTACCTCGTGTACATCGGCGTCCGCACCTTCCGCACGCGCGCCGAGGTCACCGTCGACCTGGAGGGCGCGACCGGCCTGACCCCGTTCGCGGCCCTGCGCACCGGGTTCCTGACCAACGTCCTCAACCCGAAGACGACCCTCTTCGTCGTCTCGACCTTCGCCCAGGTCGTCAGCCCCGGCACACCCGTCCTCCAGCAGGCGGGCTACGGCCTGTTCATGTCGCTGGCCCACCTGCTGTGGTTCGGCGTCGTCGCGGTGTTCTTCTCCCACGACCGGATGCGCACCCTGATGCTGCGCGGCCAGAAGGTCCTCAACAAGGTGATCGGAACCGCGCTGGCCGGCCTCGGCGTCAGCCTCGCGTTCGCTCCGTCGCACTGACCGCCACCGCCACGACCGACCGCACCTGGCCGATGATGTCCAGCCGGTCGCGTACGGACTGGAGATGTGAAAGGTTCGTACGGGATTGAAGCGGGCAGTCTCTTCGTGGGCCACCGGACCCCGGCAGGGATTACCGTCGGGTCCGGGAAGTGCCCGCATGAGCAGCCCCGGCCCGGGACCCTGACCCCGGACCGGGGCTCATGCGCGTGAGGGGCCCGCCGGCTACCGCACCGAGAAGCCGTACACCGTCTCCGAGCGGAACACCTCGCCCGGCCGCAGGACCGTGCTCGGGAACTCGGGACGGTTCGGCGAGTCGGGGAAGTGCTGGGTCTCCAGCGCGATGCCCTGCCCGGGCAGGAAGGGCTCCCCGATGTGGTCCGCGGTGTAGAGCTGCATCCCGGGCTCGGTGGTCGCCACCGTCAGCACGCGGCCCGACGCCGGGTCGTACAGCTCGGCCACCTCCACCGGCGTCCGGGTGACGCCCTTGTCGAGCACGAAGTTGTCGTCGTAGCCCGTCCCGGTCCTACGGGCCTCGCGGAAGTCGAAGCGGGTGCCGGAGACGTCGGCGAGCTCACCGGTCGGGATCAGGTCCGCGTCGGACGGGGTGTAGCGGGAGGCCGCCAGCCGCAGCTCGTGCCCGGCCGCGCTGTCGGAGCCGGACAGGTTCCAGTACGAGTGGTTCGTCAGGTTCACGTGCGTCGGCGCGTCCGTCACCGCCTCGTACGCGATCCGCAGCGCTCCCCGCTCGTCCAGCGTGTACGTCACCGACACCTCGAGACGGCCCGGGAAGCCCTCCTCGCCGTGCCCGGCGACCAGACGGAGACGCAGACCGTGCTCGACCGGCGCGGCGTCCCACACCCGCTTGTCGAAGCCCCGCGCACCGCCGTGCAGCGAGTTCGGCCCGTTGACCGGCTCCAGGGCGTACGTGAACCCGTCCAGGGCGAAGCGCGCGCCGGCGATCCGGTTGGCGTACCGGCCGATCAGGGCGCCCAGGAAGGGCTCCGGGTGCCGGAGGTAGCCGTCCAGGCCGGAGAACCCCAGCACCACGTTCCCCCTCCGCCCGTCACGGTCCGGCACCTCGACGTCCTGCACGATCCCGCCGTACGACAGGATCCGTACCCGCACGCCCGCCCGCCGCAGGGTCCAGCGGTGCACCGGGGTGCCGTCGGAAAGTGTGCCGATGAGTTCGTTCATGTGCGGAACAATAGGTCACGGCTTCGTCGCCGTGACCGTCCGGTACGCGATCTCGGCCAGCTTGGACTGGCCGTCGATGCTGGGATGGAACCAGTCCCAGCGGCTCAACTGCCCGGTGCCGAAACGGTAGTCGTGCACCGCGCCACCGTCGAAGCGGCACCGGCGGTCCTCGGCGCAGACCTCCTCCAGCACCGTGTTGTACTCCCGCACCCGGTGGTGCACCGTCTCGCGCCGCTGCGTCGCCGCCGCGTCCATCGCGTCCGCGTCACCCAGCATCGACGGGCAGACGCCCAGCTTCCACACCTGCTTGCCCAGCTCGTTGGTCCGGCCCTCGGACCACAGCCGCTTCAGGTCCGGCACACTCGCCACGTACACCTGCGTCTTCGGCAGCGCCTCGCGCAGCGTGCGCATCGCCTCCCGGAAGTCGGCGCGGAAGTCCGCCACCGGCGTCATCGCCGAGGTGGTCTCCCGGCAGGCGTCGTTCGCCCCCGCCATCACCGCCACCAGCTCCGGGGAGCGCTGCGCCGCCCGCGCCATCTGCGCCGGCAGGTCCGCCATCCGGGCCCCGGTCACCGCGTAGTTCCAGCTCCGCGCGGCCGCTTCCGTGCGGCCCAGCAGCCGTACGGCGAGACTGTCCACCTGCTCGCTGCCGCCCGTCGCCCACGAAACCTCCGGACAGTCCGTCAGCACCGCGCAGGCGTCGAATCCCGTGGTGATCGAGTCGCCCACGGCGGCGACCGAGTCCGGGCCGGTGTCCCACACGGGCGTGGGACTCGGCGACGGCCGCCCTTCCTTCGCCGCCGTGCCGGACGGGGCGGGGGAGTCACCACCGACCGCGTCGCAGCCCGCCACGCCGAACGCGGCGGCCGCCATCACGGCGGCCACGGCCCGCGCACGGGCCCTCCTCCGCGTCGCCTGCTCCATCCGTCGCCTCCCCGCGCCGTGCCGGTGTCCGTCCCTCCAACCCCTGACAACGCACGGGAGTTCCCGCCCGTCCGCAGCGCCCGTACGAAAGCGACGTGCCCCACCCGTACAGGCGTCCTGCCGGGTGAATGGCGAGCGTTTCCCGGCACCAGGACGGACGGTACGTCACACTCCTTGCTCCGTCGCACGGTAGCCTCGCCATCAACGCGGCCCGCGCGGGCCGCAGCCGTTGCGCCCGATCGAAGACGACCCGCTCAGCCCGGAGGTTCCGGTGACGACTCGTGGAGTTCTGTACGTGCACTCCGCGCCCCGCGCGCTGTGCCCGCACGTCGAGTGGGCCGTCGCCGGGGTGCTCGGCACGCGTGTCAGCCTGGACTGGATCCGCCAGCCCGCGGCCCCCGGCACCTGGCGCTCGGAGTTCTCCTGGCAGGGCCAGCCCGCCATCGCCTCCCAACTCGCCTCCGCGCTGCGCGGCTGGCAGATGCTGCGCTTCGAGGTCACCGCCGAGCCCTTCTCCACCACCGAGGGCGAGCGCTACAGCTGCACGCCCGACCTCGGCATCTTCCACGCCGTCACCGGCGTCCACGGCGACATCCTCATCCCCGAGGACCGCCTGCGCGCCGCCCTGGTCCGCGCCCGGACCGAGGAGACCGACCTGGAGGCGGAGATCGCCAAGCTCCTCGGCAAACCCTGGGACGACGAACTGGAACCCTTCCGCCACGCAGGCGAGGGCGCCCCGGTCCGCTGGCTCCACCAGGTCGTCTGAACACCCTCGTGCCGAGCGCCCCGAAGGGGCGCGGGGAACTGCGCGAGCGACCATGACACACCCGCACCCGACCGACCTCCCGGGGTCACAGGGGCGCAGCCCCTGAGGACGGGAAGGGGCGGCGGGGGCGACGACGGCGAAGGGCCCCCACCCCCGAAGAGGTGAAGGCCCTTCAACTCGCCGACGTTCAGGTCACACGGACCGGAACGCCAGCACCACGTTGTGCCCACCGAACCCGAACGAGTCGTTCAGCGCCGCGATCCGGCCCTCGACGGGCAGCTTCCGCGCCTCGCCCCGCACCACGTCCGCGTTCGCCTCGGCCTCGGGGTCGAGGTTCTCGACATTGATCGTCGGCGGAGCCACCCGGTGGTACAGCGCCAGCACGGTGGCCACCGACTCCACCCCGCCCGCGCCGCCGAGCAGATGTCCCGTCATCGACTTGGTCGCGGACACGGCCATGTGGTCCGCGTCGTCCCCGAACACCTTCCGCAGCGCCTTCAGCTCGGCGATGTCCCCCGCCGGCGTCGACGTCGCGTGCGCGTTGACGTGCACGATCTCCGCCGGATCCAGATCGGTCCGGTCCAGCAGGTTCTGCAGGGCGTGCGAGATGCCCCGCCCCTCCGGCTCCGGCTGCACGATGTCGTGCGCGTCGGCCGAGATGCCCTGACCGACCGCCTCCGCGTACACGCGGGCACCGCGCGCGGCGGCGTGCTCGGCGGACTCCAGCACGACGACGCCCGCGCCCTCGCCCATGACGAAGCCGTCACGGCCGGTGTCGTAGGGACGCGACGCACCCTCGGGGTCGTCGTTCTTCTTCGACATCGCCATCATGTTGCCGAACGCGGCGATCGGCAGCGGGTGGATCGCCGCCTCCGTACCGCCCGCGACGACCACGTCGGCGCGTCCGGTGCGGATCATCTCGATGGCGTAGCCGATGGCCTCGGCGCCCGACGCGCACGCGGAGACCGGGGTGTGCACGCCCGCGCGGGCGCCCACCGCGAGGCCCACGTTCGCGGACGGGCCGTTCGGCATCAGCATGGGGACGGTGTGCGGGGAGACCCGGCGTACGCCCTTCTCCTTCAGCACGTCGTACTGGTCCAGCAGCGTCGTCACACCGCCGATGCCGGAGGCGATGACCGCGCCGAGACGGTCCGGGTCGACGCTCGGGTCCTCACCGGCCTTCGCCTCGAAACCGGCGTCGGCCCAGGCCTCCTTGGCAGCGATCAGCGCGAACTGCGCCGAGCGGTCCAGGCGGCGGGCCTGCGGCCGGGGGATGACCTCGGTGGGCTCCACGGCCACCGGGGCCGCGATGCGGACCGCCTGGTCGGCGGCCCACTCCTGCTCCAGGAGCTTGACGCCGGAACGTCCGGCGACCAGGCCCTCCCAGGTTGAGGCCGCGTCGCCACCCAGCGGTGTGGTTGCGCCGATACCGGTGACGACCACGGTGCGATTGGTCGAACTCATCGGAATTCTCTCTCCAACGGATCTACGAGGATTCGTACGGCGCCACCGCCGGGTGGCGGGGCCGGGGTACCCGGCCCCCGGGCCTCCCGTACGGACGGAAGGCCCGGCAGGGCTCAGGCCTGGTGCTTGAGGATGTAGTCGGTCGCGTCGCCGACCGTCTTGAGGTTCTTGACGTCGTCGTCGGGGATCTTGACGTCGAAGCGCTCTTCGGCGGCGACGACGACCTCGACCATGGACAGCGAGTCGACGTCCAGGTCGTCGGTGAAGGACTTGTCCAGCTGGACGTCCTCAACCGGGATGCCGGCGATCTCGTTCACGATCTCCGCGAGACCGGCGACGATCTCTTCCTGAGTGGCGGCCATGATGGCGCTCCTTCGTTGTGATTCCAGGGATGTGACGGTGGTGCCTCGCGTACCGGACCGATCATCCGGCACGGAGTGCCTAGGGGAGGGTAACGACCGTTGCGGCGTAGACGAGACCCGCCCCGAAGCCGATGACGAGCGCGGTGTCGCCGCTCTTCGCCTCGCCGGTCGCCAGGAGCCGCTCCATCGCGAGCGGGATCGAGGCGGCCGAGGTGTTGCCGGTGGTGCGGATGTCACGGGCGACCATGACGTGCTCCGGCAGTTTCAGCGTCTTCACCATCGAGTCGATGATCCGCACGTTGGCCTGGTGCGGGATGAAGACGTCCAGGTCGTCCGGGCTGATCCCGGCCGCGTCCAGCGCCTGCTGGGCGACCTTCGCCATCTCGAACACGGCCCAGCGGAAGACCGCCTGGCCCTCCTGCGTGATCGCGGGGAACTTGACGTTGCCCGCCCTGTCGACGGGCAGCCCGGAGAGGTCGCCGCTCCTGAAACGGTCCCAGGTGACCGTCTGCTTGATGGTCTCGGACTTGTCGCCCTCGGAGCCCCACACGGTCGGGCCGATCGCCGGCTCCTGGGACGGGCCGACCACGACCGCGCCCGCGCCGTCGCCGAAGAGGAAGGCGGTCGCCCGGTCCTCCAGGTCGGTCAGGTCGGAGAGCCGCTCCACGCCGATGACCAGGACGTACTCCGCGGACCCTTCCACCACCATGCCCTTGGCCAGCGTCAGCCCGTAGCCGAAGCCCGCGCAGCCGGCCGAGATGTCGAAGGCGGCGGCCTTGTTCGTGCCCAGCTTGTCGGCGATCTCGGTGGCGACGGCCGGGGTCTGGCTGAAGTGCGACACGGTCGACACGACGACGGCGCCGATCTGCGAGGCGTCGATGCCGGCGTCCGCGATCGCCTTCCCTGAGGCCTCGACGGACATCGCGGCGACGGTCTCCTCGGGGGAGGCCCAGTGCCGGGTCTCGATCCCGGAGCGGGAACGGATCCACTCGTCGGACGAGTCGATCGTCTCCAGGATCACCTCGTTCGGCACGACCCTGGTGGGACGGTAGCCGCCCACGCCGAGGATGCGCGCGTACGGGGCGCCCTTGCTGGGCTTGATCTTCGCCATGCGGGTCGGCTCCTTAGGGCGGTCAGGCGGTGTGCTCGGCGACGAGCTCGCGGGCCGCGTCGAGGTCGGCGGGGGTCTTCAGGGCCAGCGTCTTCACACCGGGCAGGGCGCGCTTGGCGAGGCCGGTCAGGGTGCCGCCGGGGCAGACCTCCAGCAGGGCGGTGACGCCGAGCTCCTTGAAGGTCTCCATGCACAGGTCCCAGCGGACCGGGTTGGCGACCTGGCCGACCAGACGCTCCAGCACCTCGGCACCGGAGGCGACCTTCCCGCCGTCCCGGTTCGACACGTAGGTGACCTTCGGGTCGCCGGGCGTCAGGGCCTCGGCCGCCTTCGCCAGGGTGTCCACCGCGGGGCCCATGTGGTGGGTGTGGAAGGCACCGGCCACCTGGAGCATGACGACCCGGCGCACGCCCTCGGGCTTGTCCGCCTCCAGCGCGGCGAGCTGCTCCCTGGTGCCGGCCGCGACGATCTGGCCCGCGCCGTTGATGTTCGCCGGGGTCAGGCCCAGCTTCTCCAGGTGCGCGACGGTCACCTCGGGGTCACCGCCGAGGAGTGCGGCCATGCCCGTCTCGGTGATCGCGGCGGCGTCGGCCATGGCCAGGCCCCGCTTGCGGACCAGGGAGAGCGCGGCCCTCTCGTCGAGCACACCCGCGAGGGCGGCGGCCGTGATCTCACCGACGCTGTGACCGGCGACGGCACCGGGTGCCACGTCCCCGAGCGCGGCGGCGGACAGCAGCCCGGCCGCGACCAGCAGCGGCTGGGCGACGGCCGTGTCACGGATCTCGTCCGCGTCCGCCTTGGTGCCGTAGTGGGCGAGGTCGAGTCCGATGGCGTCCGACCACGCGGAGACGCGGTCGGCGGCACCGGGGAGTTCGAGCCATTCAGTCAGGAAGCCGGGCGTCTGGGCACCCTGGCCGGGAGCGACGAGTACGAGCACTCTCACACTCTCTCTTGGGGACGGCCACGGCCGCCCGTGAGGACAAGGACGAAGAACAGCAGGGGGTTTTGTGGAGCCCCCACAAAAGGCTAGGGCTGGAGATCGCCATCGACCAGGCGCCCCAGGATGAGCGCGATCCGCAGTGTGAACGCAGAGCGTACATCGGAGGGTGACCATCCGGTGACGTCTGTCACACGTCGGAGCCGGTAACGCACGGTGTTGGGATGCACGAACAGCATGCGCGCCGCGCCCTCGAGGCTGCTGGCCTGTTCGAGATACACGCTGAGCGTCTCCAGCAGCGCGGCCCCGGCCTCCTCCAGCGGTCTGTAGATCTCCTCCACCAACTGCTCGCGTGCGGAGGGGTCTCCGGCGATCGCCCGCTCCGGGAGCAGATCGTCCGCCAGCACCGGGCGCGGGGCGTCCTGCCAGGCGGAACAGGCCTTGAGGCCCGCCGCGGCGGCCTGCGCGGACCGGGTCGCGGCCTGCAGGTCCGGCACCACGGGACCGGCGACCACCGGGCCGGCCGCGTACGGTCCGATCAGCGACTTCGCGACGGCCAGCGGGTTGTCGCTGCCGCCGGCGATCACCACGAGCCGGTCCCCGAGCACCCCGGTCAGCACCTGCAGTTTGGCGTGCCGGGCGGCCCGCCGGATGGCCTCCACGGTCAGTTCGGAGTCCCCGTCGGGCGCGGTGCCGAGCAGCACGCACACGTGGTCGGGAGAGTTCCAGCCCAGTGCGGCGGCCCGCGACACGGCCCCCTCGTCGGCCTCGCCGCTGAGCACCGCGTTCACCACCAGCGACTCCAGGCGCGCGTCCCAGGCACCCCGTGCCTCGGCGGCCTGCGCGTACACCTGGGCGGTGGCGAAGGCGATCTCCCGGGCGTACACCAGGAGCGCCTCGCGCAGCACGTTCTCGTCGCCGGGCGCCGCCACCTCGTCGATGGCGGACTCCATGACCTCGATGGTGGTGCGCACCATCTCCACGGTCTGGCGCAGGGTGATCGCCCGGGTCAGCTCACGCGGAGCGGTGCCGAACACGTCGGTGGAGATGGCCTGGGGGGCGTCGGGACGCCGGAACCACTCGGTGAACGCGGCGATGCCCGCCTGCGCGACCAGACCGATCCAGGAACGGTTCTCCGGGGGCATGGCCCGGTACCAGGACAGCGTCTCGTCCATCCGCGCGATCGCCTGCGCGGCGAGGTTCCCGGACGACTTCTCCAGCCGCTTCAGCGTCGCGGCATGCGGGTGGGCGGGGCGTGCGGGGGGCCGGCGGGTACTGGTTTCGGGTTCGGGCACGGGGACAAGACTGCCTTATCAGGACGGCCGCGCGTGTCGCAGGGTCAGGCCCTGCCCGGCGGGTCACGCCGCGGACACGGGGTCCGGCACGCGCATCTGCGGCGTTGTCGTCAGTTGCCGATGCTCCGCATCGACGCCTTCCTCCGCCTTGCAGCCGCACGCACCGGACCCCGCTCACCGGCGTCGATCCGTTGCTGTCGCTTCACTGCGGCCTGACCCGCCGGGCAGGGCCTACCGTGGACTCCGTGACGGACGTACGGCGCGCGCGTGAGCGCTATCAGGGTGGCGATCCGGCGGCCGGGATCGAGACCCGCCACGCCTTTTCCTTCGGGTCGCACTACGACCCGGACAACCTCCGCTTCGGCGCGGTGATCGCCTGCAACGAGGAGCGTCTCGCCCCGGGCGCCGGCTTCGAGGAGCATCCGCACAGCCACACCGAGATCGTGACGTGGGTGGTGGAGGGCGAGCTGACCCACCGCGACTCCACGGGCCGGGAGACGGTGGTCCGCCCCGGCGACGTCCAGCGCCTGAGCGCCGCGTCCGGCGTCCGCCACGAGGAGCGCAACGACGGCTCCGCCCCCCTGACCTTCCTCCAGATGTGGCTGGCCCCCCTGGAACCGGGCGGCGAGCCGTCCTACGAGGTCGTCCGGGGCATCGCCGACTCCACCCCGTACGCCCTCCCGGAGGCGGGCGCCATGCTGCACGTGCGCCGCCTGGCGGCGGGGGAGCGGACCGCCGTACCGGACGCGCCGTCCGTGTACGTCCACGTGGTGCGCGGCGTGGTGGCCCTGGACGGCGAGCGCCTGGGCCCCGGCGACGCGGCCCGCCTCACGGACACCGGGGACGTCGAGGCGGTCGCCGGGGACGCACCGGCGGAACTGCTGCTGTGGGAGATGCGGGGGCCCGGGGCTGGGTGACTCCTCGCTGGTGGTCGTGGACGCGGTCGCCGGCCGGTGGGACAGAGCTCCGCCCCGGCGCGGTGGTCCGGGCCGGGGCGGAGCGGGGTGACGTACTGGCGGTCAGGGCGTCAGAAGGTCAGGCCCCAGCTGTTGATGTAGCCGGTGTCGCCGGCGTAGCCGTCGGTGACGCGGAGCTTCCACGTGCCGTTGGCCGTCTCCGAGGAGGCGTTCACGGTGTAGGTGGTGTTGATGTTGTCCGCGGAGCCGCCGGTGCCGGACGCCTTGAGGGTGTACAGCGAGCCGTCGGGGGCGACCAGCTGGACCGTCAGGTCACCTATGTAGGTGTGGACGATGTTCACCGGGACCTGGAGGGCCGAGGGGGCGTTGCCGGAGACCCCGGTGACCGTGATCGGGGACTCGACGGTCGTCCGGTCGCTGATCGTGTAGTCCGAGGAGTTGGTGAAGGTCTTGCCGGGCGGCGGGGTGGTGCCACCGTTGCCGCCGGTGTACAGCAGGCGGTTGGGGGAGCCGGTGCCCGGGTTGGAGACGACGCCGGAGACGGAGCTGTTGATCAGCGCGGAGGCGACCTGCGCCGGGGTGGCCGACCGGTTGTCCGCGAGGTACAGCGCGGCGGCGCCCGCGACGTGCGGGGTGGCCATCGAGGTGCCGGAGATGCTGTTGGTGGCGCTGTCGCCGGTGTGCCAGGCGGAGGTGATGGACGAGCCCGGGGCGAAGATGTCCAGGTTCGAGCCGTAGTTCGAGTAGCTGGCGCGGGCGTCGGTGCTGGTGGTGGCGCCGACGGTGATGGCCTCGGACACGCGGGCCGGCGAACCGGTCGCGGTGGTGGACTCGTTGCCCGCGGCGACGGCGAAGGTGACGCCGGCGGCGATGGCGTTGCGCACCGCGGTGTCCAGGGAGGTGCTGGCGCCGCCGCCGAGCGACATGTTGGCGACGGCCGGGAGGACCGCGTTGTCGGCGACCCAGTCGACGCCCTCGATCACGCCGGCGGTGGTGCCGGAGCCGTTGTTGTCCAGGACGCGGACGCCGACGATGGAGGCCTTCTTGGCGACGCCGTAGGCGCTGCCCGCCACCGTGCCGGCGACGTGCGTGCCGTGGCCGTTGCCGTCCTGGGCGACGTTGTCGCCGTCGACGGCGTCGTAGCCGTTGCGGGCGCGGCCGCCGAAGTCGCTGTGGGAGATGCGCACACCGGTGTCGATGATGTACGCGGTGACGCCCTGGCCGGCCGTGTCGTCGTACGTGTACGAGCCGCTCAGCGGCAGCGCGGTCTGGTCGATGCGGTCCAGGCCCCAGGACGGCGGGTTGGTCTGCGTCGCCTGGGTGGTGAAGGTGCGGTTCTGCTCGACCAGCGCCACCGACGGGTCGGCGGCCAGCCGTGCGGCCTCGGCCTCGCTGGCCTCCACGGTGTAGCCGTTGAGGGCCTCGCGGAAGGTGTGCTCGACCTCGGCGCCGTGCTTCTTGGCGACGCCCTTGCCCTTGGTCGAGGCGGCCTCGGTGCCCGGCTTCAGGGTGACGATGTAGCTGTCCTCGACCGCGTTCGGCGCGTCCGCGTAGGCGATGGCCCCGACCGCGGGCTCGGCGGCGTGCGCGGGCAGGGCGGTGAGAAGACCGCCGGTGAGAGCGGCCGCGGCGACGGAGCCGGCCGTGACGATCGATCTGCGCTTGGCGTTTCGCTTCACTGCCATCTGAGGGTTCCTCCTCGACAGGTGGGGAGTGTGGGGGATGTGCGCCCCCGAGGAGGCGCACGGAGCGAACGCCCGCGCCGGGTCGCCGGCACAGACGTTAGTCAGGTACATGCCAATCGCGGACGCTGTGGCCGTGATCGCTTTTCCCTGTCGCCAGCCGAAAGATTGAATGGTCTACGCGGATTGCACAAGAGGTTCGGGCAGGCCTTAACGTCCACGCCACACAGGGGAAATGACACAAGGTCATCAACCGGTACACAAACGCCGGGTAAACGAGACCACTGTCACAGTCCTCTCGTGGAACCGCGTCGGCGCACGTCACGTCCTCTTCGCACCGGTCCGTCACGCGTGACCCCATCTGCGGAACCACCGGCCGCCCCGTCACCCGGAGTGTCCGGTGCCGGGGCTCTCACCCCGGCACCGGACACCGGTCACTCCTCGTCGCGGAGCCTCGTCGCGAGGTCGGACAGCGACTGCGCCTCCTCGGTGCGGCCGAGCGCGGTCAGGCGGGTCACCGCCGCGTCGAGGCGGGTCAGCGCGGGGGCGGGGCGTTCCAGGTAGATGCCCTCCACCACACCCGCGAGGCGCACCGACTCGGCCCACTCCCCGGCCAGGCCGGGGTTCGCCTCCGGCTCGCCGAGCAGGCCGAGGGCCTTCTCCAGCGCGGCCAGGGCCTCCTCGTAGGCGCCGCCGTACGCGTCGACCCTGCCGTGCTCGTAGGCCAGGGCCGCGTCCAGCGGGCGGCCGTGCGCCTCGTACCCGGCGGCGCGGGCCTCGTCGGTGATCCGGCCGGCGTCCTGGAGGAAGGCGCGGGCGCCCGACAGGCCCTCGGGCCCCTGCTGCTGGGCCTGCACGCGGGCGAGTTCACGCAGCGCGTTGCTCAGGTGCTCGAAGCGCGGCTCGCGGGCGTGGGCGGCGAGCGCCTGGTCCACGGCCGCGCGGGCCCGGTCGAACTCACCGGACTCACCGAGGAGCACGGCCGTCTCGGCGGCGATCATGGCGTGGCTGCCCGGGTCGTCGTCCCAGCCGGCCGACTCGGCGGCGAGGGCGACGAGTTCCGTCGTGGCGGCCTTGAGGTCGTCCCCCGCACGCAGCGCGCGGGCGCGGGTCAGGCGGAGCTGGGCGACGAGCCGGTCGTCCACCTCCCCGGCGGCGACGTCCGGTTCGGCGAGCAGGGAGTCCAGCAGGGCGATGCAGTCCTCGACGCGGCCCAGGTCGAGGCTGAGCTGGGCGGCGTTGCTGTAGGTGCAGTACGCGTCGATCCGGTCGCCGCCGCGCAGTTGCGCCTCCGCCGCCCGCGTCAGGTGCCGCAGCGCCTCGTCGTGGCGGCCCAGGTGCATGCACGCCTCCGCCAGCTGGGAGCGCAGGCGGTCGGTTTCGAAGGGGTCGGCCGGCCACTCCGCGGCCACCCGCAGGCCCTCGGTCAGGTCCGAGTACGCCGCCCGGGCGTCCCCGAGGCCCAGGTGGAGCCGGCCGCGCAGGGCGAGGGTGCGGGGCAGGTGCCAGGCCGGGCCGTGCGTCCTCAGCCGGTCCAGGAGCTCGCCGGTCCCGGTGAGCGCGGCGGGCAGGTCGCCGGCCAGGGCGTGGGTGGTGGCCCGCAGCAGCCGTGCCCCGGCCGCCTGCCCGGCGATGCCGTGGCGGCCGGCGAAGTCCTCCAGCAGGTCCACCTCGGCGAGGACGGCGGCGACGTGCTCCTCGCCGCGCGACTCCTGCAGCCGCAGCCCGAGCGCGGTCGCCCGCGCCCGCAGCAGGCGCGCCTCCTGGTACGGGGCGAGCCCGGACGTCTCCTCCTGCAACCGCACCAGAGCGACGTGGGCGGCGGTCAGCGCGGCCACCCTGGCGTCGTCCTCCCGCGGCCCGGGGCCGTCCCCGGCGGCCTCCGCGGGCAGCTCGGCGGTGGCGAGCAGGGCCCCGGCGCGGGCGACGGCCGCGTGGCCCGGGAGGCCGGCGTCGTCGTACAGGCCCGCGGCCTCCTCGTACAGGGAGACGGCGTCGGCGTACTCGTCCTTCTCACCGGCCCGGCCCGCCTCGTCGGCCAGCAGGTCCGCGTGCAGCTGCACGACCGGGCCCACGGCCGGGTCGCCGGGGTGGACGTAGCCGCGGGCGGCGACGAGCGTGCGCAGGCGGGCCCAGCAGTCCCGCGCGTCCGGATGGCCCTGCTCGTCCAACGCCCGGGCGTGCTGGATGAGTTCGGCCAGCGACTCGGGCAGGGCAGTGGCCGCCGGCGCGGGTGCCGCCGCCGGCGCGGCCGGCGTCACGTCGTCCAGGACGCGGGCGCGCAGGGTCAGCTCCAGCGCGTCCAGCAGCGGTTCGCGCCCGAGGCGGGCGCGGCGGCGGTCGGCGTGGGCCGTGGTGCCGTTGCGGGCGTCGAAGCGGGCGGCGAGGTCGTCGGCGCGCTCCCGCACCTCGGCGCTCAGCGCCGCCACCGTCCAGGCGCGGCCCGTGAAGCCGGCGGCGGGCAGGTCGCCGTGGCCGAGCCCCTCCACCCGCCGGAGCAGGACCTCCGTACCGGTGAGGAAGTCGAGCAGGTCGCGCGGTGACTCCACCTCGTCGAACAGGGCGCGGTTCTCGGCGAGCAGTTCCAGGCCGCGCGCCTCGTTGCCGGTCAGCGCGCAGAACTCCAGGTGCCGGCCGACCTCCCCGGCCATCGAGGGGTTGCGGCGGCACGCGCGGTACCCGGCGAGGTGCAGCGCCCGCGCCTCGTCGGTACGGCCGGCGCGCAGCACCGGCAGCAGCGCGTACGAGACCGAGCGGGCCGGCTCCTCCTGGCAGGACTCCTTCCCGGCGAGCACCGGCTCCCAGACGCGCAGCGCGCGCTCGTCGTCACCCGCCGCCAGGTGGTACAGGGCGCGCTCGCAGATCTCGCACGCCTCGCAGTCGCTGAGCCGGGTGCGCCCCCGGCCCGCCCACAGTTCGTACGCCAGGGCGGTGTCCACGCCCACGTGGGCGGCGAGCTGGTAGGCCTGCCCGTAGTAGGGCTGGAGCTCCAGGCCGGCCTTCTCGTACCGGTCGCGCATCTCCGTCAGCCACTGGCGCAGGCTGGCCAGCGGTATCTCCGGCAGGGCGCGCAGGGCGTTCGCGACCCACTTGAACCGCCAGAACAGCATGTGCCGCAGCCGCGGGTCGAAGGCGTCGGGCTGCTCGTCGAACAGGGTGAGCAGCCGGGCGAAGACGACCGGCGACTTCCGCGGCTCGGAGCCGTAGGTGTAGGCCTCCTGGAGCTCGAACAGGGCGTGGATGAGCGGCACCGCCTCGTCGAACTGCTCGGCGGCCTCGACGAGTTCCTCGGCGGTGACGGTGCGGGTGCGGCCGTAGGGGCGCTCGTCGTTCGCCTTGAGCGCCTGGTACAGCTCGTCGATGGTCTGGGGGTGGGGTGCGGTCGTCGGCATCGTCAGCTGTCCTTGCGGAGGGCGTGGGCGAGAAGGTCGAGGAAGGAACGGTTGATGAGGCTCGACTCGGCGGGCCGGAGCGGACGCCGGGACAGCAGCGCGGCCTGTCCGTAGAGGGCCTCGGCGCTGGTGCGGGCCAGCTCGGGCTCGTCGATGGCGACGGCGGTGCGCACCAGCGGGTTGAGCTGGTTGAGGATCAGCTGGGCCCGCGGTGCCTCCTGGCGCAGGGCGCCCAGGATGTCGCCCCAGACGCCGCCCTCCTGCTCCCGGGCGAGCTGGGAGCGGGTGCGCTCGTGCCGGGCCTCGCGGCTGTCGACCAGCAGGGCGGGTGCGGAGGCGGGCTGGAAGGAGCGCAGCGCGACGTCGCAGTCGAAGACGGCGAGGGCGTCACGGGCCTGGGCGAGATAGGCCGCGGCGGCCAGCTCCGTCTCCCGGTCGACGGGGTCGAGGTGGGCGGTGAGGGTCGCCGGATCGAGGTCGGCGACAGCCGTCTCGGGCCTGATCTCCGGCAGGCGTTGCACCAGTTGGCGGTCGTAGGTGTAGCCGCCGTTGACGACGCCCAGCCCGGCGGCCGAGGCGATCGCCGCGACCTGCCGGAACTCCTCCACGCTGGAGGTGACCAGCACGGTGCGGTGGGTGCGCGAGAACTCGTCGAGGGTGCAGAGCCCGTCGGTGGTCTCGAACGGCAGCCACGGCAGCAGCATCCGCAGGATCTCGTCGTCGTGCACCGCGAGCGACTTCACGGCCAGGTGGTGGACCTGGAGGAAGCGGCCGAGCAGCTCCGGGTCACTGGCGGCGGCCCGGGCGATCCAGGCGCGCAGCCGCTCGGCGAGCGCGTCCCGGACGGCGGCGAGGGTGTCGTCCTCGTAGAGCGACTCGCGGGACGCCGTGGGGCGCAGGCTCTCCGCGTCCACCACGCAGCGCACGAAGAACGCCCACTCGGGCAGGATCTCCTCCGCCTGCTCGGACAGCAGCATGCCCTTGACGTGCACCCGGTGGCCGTGACGCCGCCCGGCGGGCACCGCCTCGGGCAGCACGCACGCGATGCCCCTCAGGCCGACGGCCGGCAGGTCCAGCTCGATCGTGTCCAGCGGCGCGAACCCGAACACCTCCTCGCCATACGCGGCCAGCGCGCGGGAGCGGGCGCCGGGCGTGGGGTACGTACGCTCCCAGGGCGCCGCCTCCGGGTTGACCGGGGCGCCCGCGCCGCCGGTGCCGTCGGAGAAGGTCACCGGGTGACGCAGCAGCGAACCGAAGTGCCGGGCGAGGGCGTGCACCCGCGGGGGCCGGGTCCACTCGCCCGCGTCGGCGCGCGGGGTCAGCGTGACGGTGGTGCCGGGCCGGGGGCGGGCGGAGGCGGGCAGGCTGCGGACGGTGTAGCTGCCGTCGCCGCGGCCCCGCCACTCCACGGCGGGAGCGTCGGGCGTGCGGGCGGAGCGGCTCAGTACGTGTATCTCGTCGGCGACGAGGAAGCAGGACAGCAGGCCGATGCCGAACTGGCCGATGAAGTCACCGCGTTGCTCGGCGATCCTCTCCGCCCGCTTGCTGCTGCGGCCGATCGTGGCGAGGAAGGTGTGCACATCGGCCTCGGTGAGACCGACGCCGTCGTCCTCGACGCGGACCACGGAGCCGTCGGCGTACAGACGGATGCCGAACGACCCCGCGGGGGCGGCCGGTTCGAGGGTGTGCCGGGCGGTCAGCGCGTCCACCGCGTTCTGCAGGAGTTCACGCAGGTAGACGCGGGGACTGGAGTAGAGGTGGTGGGAGAGGAGGTCGACGAGGCCGCGCAGATCCACCTGGAAGGTGCGGTCGGCGCCGGTGCCGGGAGAAGTCATCGGGCGGTTCCGGGGTGAGAGGTTCGGCGGAGAGGTGCGGGCTCAGGCGCGGCGCTGACGGCGGGCGAACTGTTTCTCGGGCTCCGCGAAGTAGGTCCAGGGCCACTCGGTGTAGGCGCCGTCCAGTTCGTGGAACACCTGCCGGCGGACGGTGTTCTCGGAGGCGAGCGAGAGGGCCATGGCGAACATGTTGAAGTCGTGCTGCCAGCCCAGGCGCCGCCGGTAGTCGGGGTGCAGGATGCTGCGCCGGGCGGCCTCGGCCAGCTCCGCGTGGATCTCCGGGGAGTCCAGGCACTCGGAGTCGTCCGACTCCACCCAGTCCTCGATGTGGGCCATCGCGACCACACAGCCGAGCGGATGCCCGTCGGGCGCGCCGGCGAACGCCTCCCGGGCGAACGCCAGGGCCTGCCCCCGCTCACCGCTCCAGCGCGGCTGCAGCTGCGACACCCACTCCAGGTGACTCGACAGGTCCAGCGGGTCACGGCGCAGCGCCGCGTCGAGCCGGGTCTCGTTGACGGCGGGACCCAGCGACATGCCCCGCCCGGAGGTGAGGAGCTGGCGCCACGGCGTGACCCACTCCGGCCGCAGTTCGGCGGCCTCGAACAGGTGCTCCTCGGCGATGTGCAGGCGCTCGCGGAACACCCGCCACTGGTCCTGTGTGACGTTCACCGCCCGGGCGGAGGTGCGTGCCTCCCAGCCCCAGCGGATGTGGCGCGCCCCGGATATCAGCAGCGCCGTCGCACGGTGCTCCTCGTCCTCCTCCACGGCACGGACGATCCACTCCTCCACACCGTCCAGCACGGCCAGTTCACCGAGGACGTCGTGGTCACGGCCGAGGTCGAAGGGGGCCAGCGCTTCCCTGACCGCCTCCCACTCGCCCGCGTCGGCCGCCTCCACCAGCGCGAGCACGCGGGTGTCGCCGAGCGCGCGCAGCGTGTACATCCCGTTCTTCCTGCGCGGAGCCGGAAGGGCGTACGGGCCCGCCGGTCTCTCCTCGCCCCTGCCGAACAGCTTGCCGAACATGCGCGCCCTCCCTGGAACCCCGCGTGATGATCCGGAGCAGCATAAGGCGCCCTCCTGACATCGCATCCACCAGGTTTTCACGAGGACTTCACGACCGGACGGGAGTGGTCTCCGCGGTCCTGCGCGGGGGTCAGCCGCGCAGCTCCGCCAGCACCGCGTCCGTGAAGGGCGGCCACGCCTCGGACGCCCACGGCCCGAAGGCGCGGTCGGCCAGTGCCACGCACGCCGCGCCCGCGTCCGGGTCGATCCACAGGAACGTGCCCGACTGGCCGAAGTGCCCGAAGGTGCGCGGCGACGACGAGGCGCCCGTCCAGTGCGGCGACTTGGCGTCACGGATCTCGAAGCCGAGCCCCCAGTCGTTGGGGTTCTGGTGGCCGTAGCCCGGCAGGACGCCCTTGGTCCCCGGGTACTGCACGGTCATCGCCGCCGCGACCGTGCGCGGGTCCAGCAGCCGCGGTGCCTGCACCTCGGCGGCGAACCGCAGCAGGTCGTCCACCGTGGAGACGCCGTCCTTGGCCGGGGAGCCTTCCAGCGACGTCGCCGTCATCCCCAGCGGCTCCAGCACCGCCTGCCGCAGGTACTCGGCGAACGGGATGTCCGTCGCCTTCGCGACGTGGTCCCCCAGCTGCTCGAACCCCGCGTTGGAGTACAGCCGCCGCTCACCGGGCGCCGAGGTCGTCCGGTGCTCGTCGAAGGCCAGCCCCGAGGTGTGCGCGAGCAGGTGCCGCACCGTCGAGCCGTCCGGGCCCGCCGCCTCGTCCAGCTCGATCGCACCCTCCTCGTACGCCACCAGCACCGCGTACGCGGCGAGCGGCTTGGTGACCGAGGCCAGCGGGAAGCGGTGGCCGGCTGGCCCGTGGGTGCCCAGGACGGTGCCGTCCGCCCGTACGACACCCGCCGCGACGGTGGGAACCGGCCAGTTCTCGATCAGCGCGAGGCTCTTCAGCGACATGCCGTCGAGCCTAAGCGCTCACAGCCTCGGCTCCAGCAAGGGGTCGGGCCGGGGCCCGAAGCCCATGGAGACGCAGCATTTCCTCCGCGTCCTCGGGCGTCGCACGGCGTACAGGCGGTCATACCCACACGGTATTGAGCCACCTGCCGCCGTCTCCGCCCGTTTCCCGCCCGCGCCGCTTGCTTGGAGTGCACTCCAGCGTTCTAGCGTGGGGGCCATGACGGTGACCGGGACGGAGACGACAGGGGCGGGCGCCGACAGCTGCGCGGGGCCGCCGCAGGGCGACCGCCGGCCGGACGGCGAGGACAGGTACACGATCAGCGAGGTCGTCGCCCTCACCGGGCTGACCGCGCACACCCTGCGCTGGTACGAGCGCATCGGGCTGATGCCGCACATCGACCGCTCGCACACCGGCCAGCGGCGCTACAGCAACCGCGACCTCGACTGGCTCGCCCTCGTCGGCAAGCTTCGCCTGACCGGGATGCCGGTCGCGGACATGGTGCGCTACGCGGAGCTGGTCCGCTCCGGCGACGACACCTACAGCGAGCGTTTCGAACTGCTCCGGCGGACCCGCGAGGACGTGCAGTCCCGGATCGCCGAACTCCAGGGCACGCTCGCCGTGCTCGACCGGAAGATCAGCTTCTACGCGGACGCCGGGCGGGCCCTGGCATCGGAGAGGACATCATGAAGGGCGCGAGGATCACGACGGCGACGCTCGGCGAGGGCGGCCCCGAGGTGGGGGTGCAGGGACTCGGCTGCATGGGCATGAGCTTCGCCTACGGCCCCGCGGACGCGGACACCTCCCGCGCGACCCTGGAGCGGGCCCTGGAGCTGGGCGTCACCCTGTACGACACGGCCGACGCCTACGGGGACGGCGACAACGAGCGTTTCCTCGCCCCGTTCGTCAAGGCGCACCGGGACGAGGTGGTCCTCGCCACCAAGTTCGCCCTGGCGATCCCGCCGGACGAACCGGACCGGAGGATCATCCGCAACGACGCCCCCTACGTCCGTCAGGCCGTCGAGGCCAGCCTGAAGCGCCTGGACGTCGACGTGATCGACCTCTACTACATGCACCGGCGCGACGTGGACGTGCCGATCGAGGAGACCGCCGGCGTCATGGCCGAACTGGTGCGCGAGGGCAAGGTCAGGCAGCTGGGCCTGAGCGAGGTCACCGCGGACGAACTGCGCGCCGCGCACGCCGTGCACCCGATCGCTGCCGTGCAGTCGGAGTGGTCGCTGTTCAGCCGGGACATCGAGGCGAAGGTGGTCCCCGCCGCGCGGGAGCTGGGCGTGACCCTGGTCCCCTACTCCCCGCTCGGCCGCGGCTTCCTGACCGGCTCCTTCGCCGACGCCGACCAGGACCTCACCGCCGACGACTTCCGCCGCCGGATGCCCCGCTTCACGGGCGCCAACGCGGCGGCCAACGCGGCCCTGCTGGAGCCGGTCCGTACGGTCGCCGAGGCCCACGGCGCCACACCCGGTCAGATCGCCCTGGCCTGGGTCCACCGGCAGGCCGCCGTCCACGGCCTCCCGGTCGTACCGATCCCGGGCACCCGCAAGCCGGCCCGGGTGGAGGAGAACACGGCGGCGACCCGCATCACCCTGACGGAGGCGGAGCTGGCCCTCCTGGAGCCCCTCGCGTCCCAGGTGTCCGGCACCCGCTACGCGGACATGACGTTCACCTCCGCGGGCAGGGAGTAGGACAGCGCACCCGGGGGCGGGGGATCCGCGCGACCGGCGTCCGACGGCGTGCGGACGACGGACCACCGTCCCCGGGGGACGCTAGAGCTCCGACAGCAACTCCGCCTTCTTGGCGGAGAACTCCTCGTCGGTCACCAGGCCCGCCTGATGGAGTTCCCCCAAGTGCCGGATCCGCTCGGCGATGTCCGCCGGGTCACGCCGCGCGGGCGCCACCGGCACCGGCACCGGCGCACACGCCCGCACCGCGGCCAGCACCGCCCCCGCGAACGGCAGCGACTCGTGCACCGGCCCGTACCCCAGGCCGAACACCACCGCCGCCGGATCCTGATCGGCCTGCCCCGTCGTCCCTGCCCCCGCGTCCCGCCGCAGCAACCGCAGGTGCCCCTCGAAGACCTCGGGCGAGCGCCACTCGACGCCGCTCAGTTCACCTATCGGGAAGCGCTGGTCCCCGGCCTTCCACTTGGCCGACGACGCGCCCGTCCAGAACCACCGGAAGGACACCGCCGTGCCGTCGAAGGTCGCCTTCCCGTCGTACGCCTTGAACCGCAACGGCACCTCGGGCGCGGCCACCAGGTGACGTTCGGCGGGCCCCGACTCGGTGAGCCGCGCGCGCAGTTCGTCGGCGTAGTACTCGGCCAGCGTCTCGCGCTCGGCGGGCAGCACCAGCCGGTAGGGGTCGCTGCTCTCCTTCAACTGCCCGGCGGCCGCCTCCAGGAGCGGATCCGCTCCCGGCCGCAGCTCGGCCCGGAGTACGACGGTTCCGCGCCTGCCGGGCGTGAGGGTCACCCCCTCGATCGCCTCCAGCGGCACCCGCCGCTCCCCGAGTGCCTGGAACAGCTTGGGTGTTCGGATCCCCCGCTCGTAACGGATGAGCACGGAGTCGGACTCGAACTCCCAGGCGGCATGAAATCCAGCCAGTACGTCACCCATGCGGCTCATCGTATGCGGCACGAGCTTCTCCGTCCCCTCCCCACGCATACCGCAGTATCTCCGCTTCTACGCGCGTCCGATAGGTGTCGTACCGGACAAACCCGATCGGCAGGTGCCGTCCCCGTGCGCACAGGACACCGCGCGGTATGCGCCAACACCGATCTCGGCGAAGTTCCGCACACTGTCCGTCCCCGGGACGAAGTACCCGGCGTGGCCCTTCGCCTCCCGGGCCGACAGCACCCGCGCACCGAAGCCGTCGGCGACCGGATCGGCCCCGTGCCCCAGGCCGCCGAGCTCCAGGTACGGCACGTCCTGGATCCAGTCGTCGGCGTCCCGCATCGCCCACACCCGGGCGGTGGTGTCCAGTTCGGAGGCCTTCTCCGCCCGCATGCCGGGGCTGCCGGCCACCGCGATGTCCGCCACCCGCTCCGGCAGGGAGGGCGCGGCGACGCCGCACACCACGGAGCCGTAGCTGTGGCAGAACAGCGAGACCGGCGCCTTCCCCGGCAGTCCGCGCAGCATCGCGTCCAGCCGCTGGGCGCCGTCCTCGGCGCGCATCGCCATGGCCGCGTCCATGCCGAGCCCGCTGGGGGCCGTGTAGTCGGCCCAGGCGATCACGGCGGTGCGGGTCGTGGGGTCGGCGTCGCGCTCCGCCGCGTACAGGGACGTCGCCATGCCGGCGGGGGCCGAGTACCGGCGGTCCGTGCGCTGGAAGGTGAGCAGGTCGGTGTCGGCGCCGGGTACGACGACCGAGACCCGCTCGGCCCGGGGAAGGTCCCCGAGGACCTCGGCGACCCGGCCGGAGCCCGCCGGGTCGAAGGCGAGGATGTGCCGGCCGGGATGCATCAGTGCCTCGAAGCGGTCCAGCCTGCGGGCGGCGTGCCGCTGGCCGGACGCCGTGAGGCGACTGTCGTGCACGCGGTCGAGTTCGACGTCGCGGGCCTCCCCGAGCGCGATGCGGTTGGCGCGGTAGCGCAGCTCGACCGGCGCGCCGTTCATGTTGCCGACCGCCAGCGGGTACCGGTGGGCGAGGTAGGCCCGCTGCCCGTCGGTGAGGGAGGCGAAGAACCGGGCGAGCCGCGCGGGTCCCGCGTCCGGGTCGGGCAGCGGGTGGCCGGCTATCCGGCCCTGCTCCCACGCCCCGAGCGACGCCTGGAGCGGCGCGGGGTGGCGCTGGTGGCGCAGCGCCGTCCAGCCGGTGGTCGCCAGCATCACGAAGACCACCGCGAGCGCGAGCAGCGCGCGCAGGACGTTCGGTCGCGGGGAGGTGTCGAAGGAAGTCACTGAAAGGACACACTAGGAGAACGGGAGTGTCTCGCGTGAATCAAGTGACGGGTATCACGTTTCGGTGCCCCGGTTCGGGGATCCCCCCGTACGCCAGTTGCCCGCGAGCGCCGGACCCAGGTGGTCCAGGCAGGTCCTCATCACGTCCCGCATGGCCTCGGGACTGCAGTCGTCCCCGGTGGACCAGCGCCGCTCCGCCACCCTGACCACCCCGCCGAACGCGGCCACCAGGATCCTGGGCCGGGGGTCGGCGTCCACGTCGAGCCCCTCGCGCTCGGCGACGATGCGCGCCAGCTCCTCCTCCAGCTCCGTCGCGCGGCGCAGATGGGCGGCGAGCAGGGCGGGCGTCGACTCGATCACCCGGTAGACGCGCATGTGCAGTTCCAGCGGGACCAGCTGCTCCACGGCCTCGTTGATGCCGTCCCAGCTGTCCAGCACGGCCCGGCGCAGCACCTCCAGCGGCGTCTCGTGCGGCGGGCGTGCGCGTACGGCCTCGAGGACGCGCGACTCCGCGAGCCGGGTGACGAAGAACGCAGCCTCCTCCTTGCCGGCGAAGTAACGGAAGAACGTGCGCTGTGAGACGTCGACGGCCGCGACGATGTCGTCGACGGTCGTCCCCTCGTACCCGCGCGTGGCGATCAGCTCCAGTGCGGCCCGGACCAGCGCGTCCCTGGTGCGCTGCTTCTTGCGCTCCCGAAGGCCCGGCCGCCGGGGCGTACCCACGGCGTTCTCGGCCGTCTCCATGGCGCCTCCTCGAACTGGTCCCGCGGCTCAGGCGATGAGCGGGTTTCGTGTCAGTGACCGTCCGGTGAATTGGTTTGTCAACTGTCAGTCGCTGACATTAGCTTGCACATATGACTAGTCAGACCACCATCGACAAGGCGGGACCGGGGGACGGGCCTCCGTCCGGCCCGTCCGGCGCGACGCGGGGCGAGGGGTTGCGGGGGCACCCCTGGTTCACCCTCGTGACCGTCGCCGTGGGGGTCATGATGGTGGCCCTGGACGGCACCATCGTGGCCATCGCGAACCCGGCCATCGCCGCGGACCTCGGGGCCACCTGGTCCGATCTCCAGTGGATCACCAACGCGTACTTCCTCGCCCTCGCGGTCTCCCTGATCACCGCGGGCAAGCTCGGTGACCGGTTCGGGCACCGGCAGACCTTCCTCATCGGTGTGGCGGGCTTCGCCGTGTCCTCGGCCGCCATCGGGCTGTCCGAGGGCATCACGATGGTCATCACCTTCCGTGTCTTCCAGGGCCTGTTCGGCGCGCTGCTGATGCCGGCCGCGCTCGGTCTGCTGCGGGCCACCTTCCCGGCCGAGAAGCTCAACATGGCCATCGGTATCTGGGGCATGGTCATCGGTGCCTCCACCGCGGGCGGCCCGATCCTCGGCGGCGTCCTCGTCGAGCACGTCAACTGGGAGTCGGTCTTCTTCATCAACGTGCCGGTCGGCGTCCTCGCCGTCGCCCTCGGCGCGTGGATCCTGCTCGACCACCGCGCGGAGAACGCCCCGCGGTCGTTCGACGTCCTCGGTATCGTCCTGCTGTCCACGGCGATGTTCTGCCTCGTCTGGGCGCTGATCAAGGCACCCGAGTGGGGCTGGGGCGGCATCTGGACGTGGACGTTCATCTCCGTCTCGATCGGCCTCTTCATCGGCTTCGGGGTCTGGCAGTCGCAGGTGCGGGAGCCACTGATCCCGCTGGCGCTGTTCCGGTCCGTCCCGCTGTCCGCGGGTGTGGTGCTGATGGTGCTGATGGCCATCGCCTTCATGGGCGGCCTGTTCTTCGTCACCTTCTACCTGCAGAACGTGCACGGCATGAGCCCCGTCGACGCCGGTCTGCACCTGCTGCCGCTGACCGGCTCGATGATCGTCGGCTCGCCGCTCGCCGGTGTGCTGATCACCAAGGTCGGGCCGCGCATCCCGCTGGCCGGCGGCATGATCCTCACCGCGGTGTCCATGTACGGCATGTCGACGCTGGAGACGGACACCGGCAGCGGTGTCATGTCGCTCTGGTTCGCCCTGCTCGGCCTGGGCCTCGCCCCCGTCATGGTCGGTGCCACCGAGGTCATCGTGGGCAACGCCCCGCTGGAGCTGTCCGGTGTCGCCGGTGGTCTCCAGCAGGCCGCCATGCAGATCGGCGGCAGCCTCGGTACGGCCGTGCTGGGAGCGGTGATGGCGTCCAAGGTCGACAGCGACCTCCCCGGCAACTGGACCGAGGCCGGTCTTCCGCCGCTCGGCGGGGACCAGGCCGACGCGACCGCCGAGGCCGTCCAGTTCGGTATCGCGCCGGTGACCCCGGACATGCCGCGGGAGATCGCCCAGAAGATCACCGAGGTGTCCCACGACACCTTCATGTCGGGCATGAGCCTGGCGTCCCTCACCGCCGCCGGTGTCGCCGTGGTGGCCATCTTCGTCGCCTTCCTCACCAAGCGCGGTGAGAACGCGGAGGCCGGCGCGGGAGTCGGGCACATCTGACGGACCGTTCCGTGACGCGGTTCGCTCATCAGGGTGAACCGACGCGGTGATCCCTCCCCTCGGGGAGGGATCGCAGGTCACAGTGGGTCAAGTCCTCCGCAGGGCACGGAGGGAGTACCGCCGCGGCGCGCTGCCGGAGGGGGGCAGCGCGCGGGCGGCGGCCCGCCTGCCGCGCATACGGGGTGAATTCACCACGGAAGCGGGGGTACCCGCCATGTCAACGAACTCATAAGGGAGTTGATGATGGCGAGCTTCGGACACGGCACGCGCAGGCACCCCCGCACACGTGGCCGGACGGGGTCACGGTCCGGGCCGGATCGCGCGACGCTCGGAATCATCGGAGTCATCTGCGCGGTCGCCGGTTTCTTCGTGCTGGGGATCGTCCTCGGCCCGGCGGCGATCGTCTGCGGATGGCTCGCCATGGGCCGCAGCTGGGCGGGCACCCGCTCGATGCCGGCCCTGGTCGCCGTGGTCCTGGGCGCCATCGACACGCTCCTGGCCATCATCTTCCTGGCCGGAGCGGCGGGTGGTCCGGGCTACGGCATGTTCTGACCCGGAACCGGACGGGCGGAGGGCTCCCGGCGTGTCGCCGGGAGCCCTCCGCCCTGCGCGTTCTCCGCAGGCCCGCCGCGGGCGCTACGCGTCGCCGCCCTCCGGGCCGGGGTCCGCCGCGGCCACGTCCAGCAGCCGGTACCGGTCGATCGCCTGCTTCAGCACGGACCGGTCGAGATGGCCCTCGCGGGCCAGTTCCGTCAGCACCGCCACCACGATCGACTGCGCGTCGATGTGGAAGAACCGCCGGGCCGCCCCGCGCGTGTCCGCGAAGCCGAAACCGTCCGCGCCCAGCGACTGGTACGTCCCCGGCACCCAGCGCGCGATCTGGTCCGGCACCGACCGCATCCAGTCGGACACCGCCACCACCGGCCCCGCCGCCGACGCCAGCTTGCGCGTCACGTAGGGGGTGCGCTGCTCCTCCTCCGGGTGCAGCAGGTTGTGCCGCTCGCAGTCCACCGCCTCGCGCCGCAGCTCGTTCCACGAGGTCGCCGACCAGACGTCCGCCCTGACGTTCCACTCCTCGGCGAGGATCCTCTGCGCCTCGACCGCCCAGGGCACCGCCACCCCGGACGCCAGGATCTGTGCCGGCAGGGAACCCGCCGTACCCTCGCTGAAGCGGTACAGGCCCTTGACGATGCCCTCGGCGTCCACGTTCTCCGGCTCGGCCGGGTGCTGGATCGGCTCGTTGTAGACGGTCAGGTAGTAGAAGACGTCCTCGCCGTGCGGGTGCTGCTCGTCGGAGCCGTACATCCGGCGCAGCCCGTCCTGCACGATGTGCGCGATCTCGTAGCCGAACGCCGGGTCGTACGCGACGCACGCCGGGTTGGTGGACGCCAGCAGCTGCGAGTGGCCGTCCGCGTGCTGGAGACCCTCACCGGTCAGCGTGGTGCGCCCCGCGGTCGCGCCCAGGACGAAACCGCGCGCCAACTGGTCGGCCATCTGCCAGAACTGGTCGCCGGTGCGCTGGAACCCGAACATCGAGTAGAAGACGTACACCGGGATGAGCGGCTCGCCGTGCGTGGCGTACGCCGACCCCGCGGCGATCAGCGAGGCCGTGCAGCCCGCCTCGGAGATGCCGTCGTGCAGCATCTGCCCGTTCGGCGCCTCCTTGTAGGCGAGCAGCAGCTCCCGGTCCACGGACTCGTACTGCTGTCCGAGCGGGTTGTAGATCTTCGCGCTCGGGAAGAAGGAGTCCATGCCGAACGTGCGGTACTCGTCCGGCGCGATCAGCACGAACCGCCTGCCGAGCTCCTTGTCCCGCATGAGGTCCTTCAGGAGCCGGACGAAGGCCATGGTCGTCGCGATGGACTGCTGGCCGGAGCCCTTCTTCACGGTCGCGTACGTCTTGTCCCCGGGCAGCGCCAGCGGCTTCGACCGCACCACGCGCGTCGGCACGTAACCGCCGAGCGACCTGCGGCGGTCGTGCATGTACTGCATCTCCTCCGTGTCCGGCCCCGGGTGGTAGTAGGGCGGCAGACCGGACTCGAGGTCCTTGTCGGCGATCGGCAGGTGCAGCCGGTCCCGGAAGTGCTTGAGGTCGTCGACCGTCAGCTTCTTCATCTGGTGGGTGGCGTTGCGGCCCTCGAAGTTCGGGCCCAGGGTCCAGCCCTTGACCGTCTTCGCGAGGATCACCGTCGGCTGGCCCTTGTGCTCCTGGGCCGCCTTGTACGCGGCGTAGATCTTGCGGTGGTCGTGACCGCCGCGGCCGAGGTGCAGGATCTGGTCGTCGGTCATGTGCTCGACCATGGCGCGCAGCCGGTGGTCGTCACCGAAGAAGTGGTCGCGGATGTACGCGCCCGACTCGGTCGCGTACGTCTGGTACTGGCCGTCCGGCGTGGTGTTCATCCGGTTGACCAGCACACCGTCGCGGTCCTGGGCGAGCAGCGGGTCCCAGGTGCGGTCCCAGACCAGCTTGATCACGTTCCAGCCGGCGCCCCGGAAGACCGACTCCAGCTCCTGGATGATCTTGCCGTTGCCGCGTACCGGGCCGTCGAGCCGCTGGAGGTTGCAGTTGACCACGAAGGTGAGGTTGTCCAGCCCCTCGCGCGCGGCGATGGTCAGCTGGCCCAGCGACTCCGGCTCGTCCATCTCGCCGTCGCCGAGGAACGCCCACACGTGCGACTTCGAGGTGTCCGCGACGCCGCGCGCGTGCATGTAGCGGTTCATCCGCGCCTGGTAGATCGCGCCGATCGGGCCGAGCCCCATCGACACGGTCGGGAACTCCCAGAAGTCCGGCATCGACCGCGGGTGCGGGTAGGACGACAGCGCGTACGGGGCCTTGGACTTCTCCTGCCGGAAGCCGTCCAGGTGCCGCTCGCTCAGCCGGTCCAGCAGGTACGCGCGGGCGTAGATGCCGGGGGAGGCGTGGCCCTGGAAGAAGACCTGGTCGCCGCCGTCCCCCTCGTCCTTGCCGCGGAAGAAGTGGTTGAACCCCACGTCGTACAGCGACGCGGAGGACGCGAACGTGGCGATGTGGCCGCCGACCCCGATGCCCGGCCGCTGCGCGCGGGAGACCATCACGGCGGCGTTCCAGCGCGTCGCGTTGAGGATCTTGCGTTCGATCTCCTCGTTGCCCGGGAAGAACGGCTCGGCCCGGGTCGGGATCGTGTTGACGTAGTCCGTACTGCGCATCTCGGGGACGGCCACGCGCTTGGCGCGGGCGCGCTCGATCAGGCGCAGCATCAGATAGCGGGCCCGCTCCCGGCCGCGCTCGTCGACCGCGGCGTCGAGGGAGTCGAGCCACTCCTGGGTTTCCTCGGGATCGAAGTCAGGAACCTGACTCGGAAGGCCGCCAATGATGATCGGGTTGCGATCGGATGCGGAAGCCACGCTGTTCCTTACCTGTCAGAGGGCCGTGAAAGGGCCGCCGTCTCGCTGCTGCGGCCCGGTGTGCGCCGCTCCCATGGTCCACCTCGGGGCCGTCGGCGTCATCTCTACCGGGAGGTAATCCGCGCCCGCGGCCAGTACGGTGTGTAGGGGGCTCGTCCAATCGAGTCTTCGCACATAGAGACGGTTCCCACAGGGCCAAACGGGGCACATCGGTGTGGTGCGCGTCACAGCGGGCCGCGATGATGTGCCTGAGGTTGCGGTGACCCGCCAGGATCGTCACCGTTTCGGCGGTCCGTACGGCCGGGTACTTGCGCGATCCGTCCCGCCCGTGTGGACTACGGCCAATGCTTCGCGCACGCGCGTGGCTGAGATATTTCCAAGACATGATCAGGAGGCAACCCGTGAGCGCGACCGCGGACCACGCGGAGGAGCGGACGAACCCTGCCGCCAGGCTGGGGTTCCAGCCCGGGCAGGTGGTCCAGGAGATCGGCTACGACGACGACGTCGACCAGGAGCTCCGCGAGGCCATCGAGGGCGTCATCGAGAGCGACCTTGTCGATGAGGACTACGACGACGTGGCCGACGCCGTTGTGTTGTGGTTCCGCGACGACGACGGCGACCTGACGGATGCGCTGGTGGATGCCACCACGTACATCGAAGAGGGCGGCGCGATCCTGCTCCTCACGCCGAAGACCGGCCGTTCGGGCTACGTCGAGCCGAGCGACATCTCGGAGGCCGCCACCACTGCGGGGCTGACGGCGTCCAAGAGCGTCAGCGTCGGAAAGGACTGGAGCGGCAGCCGGCTGGCGACCCCGAAGGCCGCCAAGTCGAAGCGGTGAATCGACGACGGACGGGCCGGCCGCGTCTCGCGGCGGCCCGTCCGTCGGCCTGTCGTACGTCCTGCGTAGGGTGGACGGAGCTACCACCTCGAAGGGATGATCACGACGATGGCGATCCAGGTCGGCGACAAGGCTCCCGATTTTGAACTCAGGGACAACCACGGGGCCACCGTGCGGCTGTCCGGCTTCCGGGGGCACAAGAACGTGGTGGTGCTCTTCTACCCGTTCGCCTTCACCGGCGTGTGCACCGGCGAGCTGTGCGAGATCCGTGACAACCTGCCGCGGTTCGCCGACCGGGACACCCAGGTCCTCGCCGTCTCCAACGACTCCATCCACACCCTGCGCGTCTTCGGCGAGCAGGAGGGCCTGGAGTACCCGCTGCTCAGCGACTTCTGGCCGCACGGCGACGTCTCGCGCGCCTACGGCGTCTTCGACGAGGACAAGGGGTGCGCGGTGCGCGGCACCTTCGTCATCGACAAGGAGGGCGTCGTGCGCTGGAGCGTCGTCAACGCCCTGCCGGACGCCCGTGACCTGAACGAGTACGTGAAGGCGCTCGACACCCTGTGATCGTCCGTTTCCAGGGCCTGCGGGCCCCGGGAACCCCTCACTAGGATCGACTCGTTGATCCGACATCCGACGCACGACGGGGCACCCGCCCCTGGACACCAAGGGAGGACTCGTGGGAGTCAGCCTCAGCAAGGGCGGCAACGTATCGCTGAGCAAGGAAGCGCCGGGCCTGACCGCGGTCATCATCGGACTGGGGTGGGACGTCCGTACGACGACCGGCACCGACTTCGACCTGGACGCCAGCGCCCTGCTGCTGAACAACTCGGGCAAGGTCGGCAGCGACGCCAACTTCGTCTTCTTCAACAACCTCAAGAGCCCGGACGGCTCCGTCGAGCACACCGGTGACAACCTCACCGGTGAGGGCGAGGGCGACGACGAGCAGATCAAGGTCGACCTGGCCGGCGTCCCCGCGGAGATCGAGAAGATCGTCTTCCCGGTCTCCATCTACGACGCCGAGAACCGCCAGCAGTCCTTCGGCCAGGTGCGCAACGCCTTCATCCGCGTCGTCAACCAGGCCGGCGGCGCCGAGATCGCCCGCTACGACCTCTCGGAGGACGCCTCCACCGAGACCGCCATGGTCTTCGGCGAGCTGTACCGGCACGGCGCGGAGTGGAAGTTCCGCGCCATCGGCCAGGGCTACGCCTCGGGCCTGCGCGGCATCGCGCAGGACTTCGGCGTGAACGTCTGACACATCCGCGGGCGGCCACGCCCGAGCACGGCCGCCCGCGCGGCCGCACCGCCCGGCGCCGCACGGTTTACGTGCGGCGCCGGACGCGCAGGACCACCGTGAGAAACACCAACCGGAGGGGGACCAGCATCATGGGCGTCACGCTTGCCAAGGGGGGGAACGTCTCCCTGTCCAAGGCCGCACCGAACCTCACCCAGGTGATGATCGGACTCGGCTGGGACGCGCGCTCCACCACCGGAGCCGACTTCGACCTCGACGCCAGCGCGCTGATCTGCAGCGACGGCCGGGTCATGGGGGACGAGTGGTTCATCTTCTACAACCAGCTCACGAGCCCGGACGGCTCGGTGGAGCACACCGGTGACAACCTCACCGGTGAGGGCGACGGCGACGACGAGTCCCTGCTGGTCGACCTGTCCAGGGTGCCGGTCCGGTGCGACAAGATCGTCTTCCCGGTCTCCATCCACATGGCCGACGAGCGCGGCCAGACGTTCGGCCAGGTCAGCAATGCCTTCATCCGTGTGGTGAACCAGGCCGACGGACAGGAACTGGCCCGCTACGACCTGAGCGAGGACGCCTCCACCGAGACGGCGATGATCTTCGGTGAGCTTTACCGCTATCAGGGCGAGTGGAAGTTCCGTGCAGTGGGGCAGGGGTACGCGTCGGGGCTGCGCGGCATCGCTCTAGACTTCGGAGTCAACGTTTCGTAAAGCCGGTTACGGCAGCGGGGGGACCCGTACACACACCTGGGGTAGCCAGTGGTTCTGAAAACCTTCGGCTGGTCGTTCGCGGTCACCGCGCTCGGCCTGGTCGCAGCGTTCCTCTTCGGGGGGTGGACCGCCTTCGGCATCGTGGCGATCCTCTCGATCCTCGAGATTTCGCTGTCCTTCGACAACGCGGTGGTCAACGCCGGAATCCTGAAGAAGATGAATGCCTTCTGGCAGAAGATCTTCCTCACCATCGGCATTCTGATCGCCGTCTTCGGTATGCGACTGGTCTTCCCCGTCGTGATCGTCGCCGTCAGTGCTCAGCTCGGTCCCATCGAGGCCGTCGACCTCGCGCTCAGTGACAAGGACCGCTACCAGGAGCTCGTCACCGACGCCCACCCGGCGATCGCCGCGTTCGGTGGCATGTTCCTGCTCATGATCTTCCTGGACTTCATCTTCGAGGACCGGGACATCAAGTGGCTCGGCTGGCTGGAGCGCCCGCTGGCCAAGCTCGGCAAGATCGACATGCTGTCGGTCTGCATCGCGCTGATCATCCTGCTGATCTCCGCCGTGACCTTCGCGACCCAGGCCCACCAGCACGGCGGCGCCCACGTCGACAAGGCGAGCACGGTCCTCCTCTCCGGTATCGCCGGTCTGATCACCTACATGGTCGTGGGCGGTCTCTCCGGCTTCTTCGAGGACAAGCTCGAGGAAGAGGAGGAACGCGAGCACGAGGAGGAGGAGAAGGCGGCCCGCGAGGGCAAGCCCCGCTCCGCCGTCGCCCTGGCCGGCAAGGCCGCGTTCTTCATGTTCCTCTACCTCGAGGTGCTGGACGCGTCCTTCTCCTTCGACGGCGTGATCGGCGCCTTCGCCATCACCAACGACATCGTGCTGATGGCGCTCGGCCTGGGCATCGGCGCCATGTACGTCCGTTCGCTCACGGTCTACCTGGTCCGCCAGGGCACCCTGGACGACTACGTCTACCTGGAGCACGGCGCGCACTACGCGATCGGTGCCCTGGCGATGATCCTGCTCGTCACCATCCGGTTCGAGATCAACGAGATCATCACCGGCCTGGTCGGTGTCGTCCTGATCGGCGCCTCCTTCTGGTCGTCGGTGCGCCGCAACAAGCGGATCGCCGCGGTCGAGGGAGAGGAAGCCGTGAAGACCGAAATCTCCTCCGGGGTGTGACGGTCTCCCGGGTGAGGAACGCTCTCGACGGGGCGGCCACCGAGGACCAGTCCTCGGGGCCGCCCCGTCGGCCGCCGGCACACGGGTGTGCCCGGCGGCCGCCGGCGGGGGTCGGACAAGCGGATGTGGGGCGGGAATGGGTTTCCTGGACGGACTGTGGCGCGGACGCGAGAGCGCCTTCGACTCGGGCAACGCGGCCACCAACGCGATCGAGCTGACCAAACGGCACGGACAGGTGTCGCTGACCAAGCAGGGCGCGGCCACCGGTCACCTGCGGATCAACCTGAGCTGGCGGATGCGCACCTCCGACTTCGGCGGCCCCCAGCGGGAGAGCCTGCTGCGCCACCCCTTCAAGGCGCTCAAGCCGCCCGAGGTCGTCGGCCACAGCCAGTCCATGGTCAACGTCGACCTGGACCTGGGCTGTCTCTACGAGCTCCAGGACGGCACCAAGGGCGTCGTGCAGCCCCTCGGCGGCTTCCTCGGGGACGTCAACGCGCCGCCGTACGTCAAGCTCAGCGGAGACGACCGGTTCGGCTCCGCCTCCGGCGAGACGATCTACGTCAACCTGGACCAGCGCGAGAACATCAAGCGCCTGCTGGTCTTCGCCTACATCTACGACCAGACGCCCGCCTTCGACCGCACGCAGGCCGTCGTCACGCTGTACCCGAGCAACGGCCCGCGGATCGAGATCAACCTCGACGAACGCCATCCCCAGGCCCGGTCCTGCGCGGTGGTGATGATCGAGAACGTCAAGAACGAGATGATCGTCCGCCGCGAGGTGAGGTTCGTCTACGGCTTCCAGGGCGAACTGGACCGGCTCTACGGGTGGGGACTGCAGTGGGGCCGCGGCTTCAAGACGAAGGCCGGGCGATGACCGGGCCTCTCCTGCGGGTGCGGACCGGCCCTAACGCCCGATGAACTGCGGTCCCTGCGGGGGCAGCCGGAAGTCCGGGTCGGGGGCGGCGGGGGCCGGTGGCGGGAAGCCGTACCCGGCCTGCCCGCCGGCGGCCGCCGTGGCGGGCGGGTAGCCGTAGGCGGGCGGGCTCGCCGGCCCGGGGTAGCCGTAGGCGGGCTGGGTGGCCGCGGGCTGCTGCGGCGGATAGCCGTAGGCCGGCTGCGCGGGCACGCCCGCCTGCTGCTCGGGCGGCAGCGGCCGGGACACCTCGGGAGCCGGCGGCACGAGCGGGGCATGCGGCCGGGTCAGCGCCTCGGAAGAGGACCGGTCCGGCATCTGCGTGGTGGGCGGCGGCTGCTGGGCGGCACCGTCCGCGTCCAGCTCGCCGGCCGGATCCGGCTCCTCCACCGAGATGCCGAAGTCGGTCGCCAGGCCCTCCAGCCCGTTGGAGTAGCCCTCGCCGAGCGCCCGGAACTTCCAGCCGTCCCCGCGCCGGTACAGCTCACCGCAGATCAGCGCGGTCTCCTGGCCCGTCTCCGGCTTGACGTCGAAGTGCGCCAGCGCGTCGCCGTCGGCGGCCTGGGCGTCGTACAGCAGGATGCGCAGCCCCTGTACGCGGTCGAAGGTGACGCCGTCCGCCGACGCGACGAGGAGAATCCGGCCGACACCGGACTCGACACCGGCCAGATCCGTCTGGATCGTGTCGGTCAGGCCCTCGGCTCCGCGTTTCTTGCCGAGCCGCCAGACCTTCCCGGAAGGGTGCCGGGGCTGGTTGTAGAAGACGAAGTCCTCGTCGGAGCGCACACGGTCGTCGAGGCCGAGGAGCAGCGCGGAGGCGTCGACGTCCGGCACCCCCTGCCCGGGCGACCAGCGCAGCACGGCGCGTACGGTGGTGGCCTCGACAGGGACGTTCGACCCCTTCAGCATCGCGTGCGTCATGTGGGTCATCCTGCCCTCTCCGTCCTGGTCACGACAACGTGGGGGGTTGGGCCCGACACAGTCGGGTTACCTGAAGTTCATGCCCGGCGGGAACTGTCGACATCGAGATCTACGTACTATTACCGGCCACCTTCCGACATTCCACTGATTCCACGGACACCACGGGGGAGTTAAATGCGTCATTTCGGTCACATCGCCCCTGCGGTGCGGAAACGTCTCTTCTACCGGGAGCCCGGTGAGTTCACCCCGGATTCCCCGGCCCGGATGCTCTCCGCCGCCCTCGGCGCCACGCTCTACAGCCCGGCCACCAGACCCCGGCTCGCCGACGACGTCGTCAAGCAGGGCGGACAGGGCGTGGTCTCCATGGTGCTGTGCCTGGAGGACTCCATCGGCGACGCCGACGTGATCGCCGGCGAGGAGAACCTCGTACGCCAGTTCGCCGACCTGGCCGGGCGGAGCGGGGCGGAACCGCCGCTGCTGTTCATCCGCGTCCGCACCCCCGAGCAGATCCCCGACCTCACCCGGCGCCTCGGCCCCGCCGTCCGGCTGCTGTCCGGATTCGTGCTGCCGAAGTTCACCGCCGAACGCGGCCTGCCGTTCATGGAGGCACTGACGCTCGCCGAGGCCGTAAGCGGCCACCGGCTGTTCGCCATGCCGGTCCTGGAGTCCCCCGAGCTGCTCTACCGCGAATCCCGCGTGGAGACCCTGGAGGGCATCTTCCGCGCCGTCGACAAGTACCGCGACCGCGTGCTCGCCCTGCGCCTCGGCGTCACCGACTTCTGCTCCTCCTACGGGCTGCGGCGGGGCCCCGACATGACGGCGTACGACATCCAGGTCGTCGCCTCCGTCATCTCCGACGTGGTGAACATGCTGGGCCGCGCCGACGGCACCGGGTTCACCGTGACCGGGCCCGTCTGGGAGTACTTCCGCGTCCAGGAGCGCATGTTCAAGCCTCTGCTGCGGCAGAGCCCCTTCCACGAGGTCCAGGCCGTCGCCCTGCGCCAGAAGCTCATCGAGCACGCCATGGACGGCCTGCTGCGCGAGATCTCCCTCGACCGGGCCAACGGACTGCTGGGCAAGACCTGCATCCACCCCTCCCACGTCCTGCCCGTTCACGCGCTGTCCGTGGTCAGCCACGAGGAGTACAGCGACGCCCAGGACATCCTGCGGCCGGAACGCGGCGGCGGGGGTGTACTCAGGTCGGCTTACACGAACAAGATGAACGAAGTGAAGCCGCACCGCGCCTGGGCCGAGCGGACACTGCTGCGCGCGGAGGCCTTCGGCGTGGCGAACGAGGACATCGGCTTCGTCGAACTGCTCGCGGCGGGCCTGGCGGACTGACGGGGATGGAGAAGGCTGTGAACGAGGGGACGCACCACCCGGTGCGAGACGGCGCCCCGGCCGGTGAGGACATATGGTCCGGCAGCTGGGTCGCACGGCGGCTCGGGGTGGAGCTGGCCGGCGACGACACGCTGCCCGGGCTGCTGGGACTGGCGCTGCGCCGCAACCCCAAGCGGGCCCACCTGCTCGTGTCCAACGTCCTCGGCAAGCACGTGCCCCAGTCCCCGTCCGTCGTGCGCGGCCACGGGGTGGAGCTCGGCCGCAGGGTGCGGGAACTGCTGGGGGAGTCGGCGCAGGACGCGGTGGTCCTCGGCTACGCGGAGACCGCGACCGGGCTCGGCCACTGCGTCGCCGACGGTCTGGGCGTCGCCCCCTACCTGCACTCCACGCGCCGCCCGGTCGAGGGGACGGCGACGGCGGGGGGCTTCGAGGAGGCCCACTCGCACGCGACGTCCCACCTGCTGCTCCCGGAGGACCCCCGGCTGCTCGCCGGCGAGGGCCCGCTGGTGCTGGTCGACGACGAGTTCTCCACCGGCAACACGGTGCTGAACACCGTCCGTGATCTCCACGCCCGGTACCCGCGGACGCGGTACGCCGTGGTCGCCCTCGTCGACATGCGGTCGCCCGCCGACGCGGGACGGCTGGAGGAGTTCGGCCGCGAGATCGGGGCGCGGATCGACCTGGTGACGGTCGCCTCGGGCACGGTGCGGTTGCCCGACGGCGTCCTGGAGAAGGGGCAGGAACTGGTGGCCCGCCACGAGGCCGCCACGGGGGGCGACCGGCCGGGAGCGGGTGCGTCGGGGCTCGTCGCGCGGTTCCCCGCGCCCCTGGAGGGTGTTGCCGGCGCCGGCGGCTGCGAGGGCGAGGGTGCCGCGGGGTCGGACGACCGGCTGACGCGGGTGGACCTGCGCTGGCCCGCCGGGCTCCCCGACGGGGGACGTCACGGCTTCACCCCCGCGCACCGCGCCCGCCTCGAATCGGCCCTCCCCGGCATGGCCGCCCGCCTCGCCGAGGCCCTCCCCGCCCCCGCGCGCCGCGTCCTGGTCCTCGGCTTCGAGGAGCTGATGTACGCCCCGCTGCGTCTCGCCGGCGAGCTGGAGCGGACCACCCGCGCCGAGGTGCGCTTCTCCACCACCACCCGCTCACCCGTCCTCGCCGTCGACGACCCCGGCTACGCCATACGCACCCGCCTCGTCTTCCCCGCCCACGACGACCCCGCCGACGGCCCCGGCGACCGCTACGCCTACAACGTCGCCGGCGGCGGTTTCGACGCCGTCGTCGCCGTGGTCGACTCGGCCGCCGACACCCCCGCGCTGCACGCCCCCGGCGGACTGCTCGACCGGCTCGCCGCACACACCCCGCACGTCCTCCTCGCGGTCGTACCGTCGTACGTACCCGCCGCCTCCCAGGACGCCCCCGAAAGGCCCGCCACCATGCTGCCCGACCCTCTCAGAGGCCCCGCCTTCTCCTCGTACGCGCCCGAGGAGGTCGGCTGGCTGCTCCAGGACCTCTCGGACGTGACGCTGGAGGCGCCGACCGAGGAGCGCGAGGAGGCCATCCAGAGCGGCGGCGCCCACTACGCCGAGTCGCTGCCCGTGGAGTACCAGCCCAGCGAGCAGTACCAGCGGTTGTTCCACGCGGCCCTCGACGAGTCGGCGGCCCGCCTCGCCCACGCCGTGGGCGTGGTCACCGAGACCGTCCTCGCCGAACGGTCCCCCCGCCCGGTGCTGGTCTCCCTGGCCCGCGCGGGCACCCCCGTGGGGATCCTGATGCGCCGCTGGGCGCACCACCGCCACCAGCTCGACCTGCCGCACTACGCCGTCTCCATCGTGCGCGGCCGCGGCATCGACGCCAACGCGCTGCGCTGGCTGGCCGCCCACCACGACCCCCGGGACGTGGTGTTCGTCGACGGCTGGACCGGCAAGGGTGCCATCACCCGCGAACTCGCCCAGGCCGTCGCGGAGTTCGAGAAGAACGAGGGGGTCACCGGCTTCGACCCGGAGATCGCGGTCCTCGCCGACCCCGGCTCCTGCGTCCGCACGTACGGCACCCGCGAGGACTACCTGATCCCCTCGGCCTGCCTCAACTCGACCGTCTCCGGGCTCATCTCACGCACCGTACTGCGCGCCGACCTGGTCGGCCCGGACGACTTCCACGGCGCCAAGTTCTACCGCGAACTCGCCGGCGCCGACCTGTCGGTGGCCTTCCTCGACGCCGTCTCCGCGCGCTTCCCCGAGGTCACGGACGCGGCCTGCGCCCAGGCCAAGGAACTTCTGGCCACCGACCGCACCCCCACCTGGGAGGGCTGGGCCGCGGTCGAGCGGATCAGCGAGGAGTACGGCATCCACGACGTGAACCTCGTCAAGCCCGGCGTCGGCGAGACCACCCGGGTGCTGCTGCGCCGGGTGCCCTGGAAGGTGCTGGCCCGGGCCGGAGCCGGCCGCGACCTCGACCATGTCCGCCTGCTCGCCGGGCAGCGGGGCGTGCCCGTCGAGGAGGTCGACCGACTCCCGTACACCTGCGTGGGGTTGATCCACCCCCGCTACACCCGGGGCGCGACCGGCGCCGACGGCCGGGCGGTGACCGGCTGATGTCCGTCGTCGTCGCCAGCGATCTCGACCGCACCCTCATCTACTCCGCCGCCGCCCTCGCCCTCACCATGCCCGACGCGCGGGCACCGAGACTGCTGTGCGTGGAGGTCCACGAGAGCAGGCCGCTGTCCTACATGACGGAGACGGCGGCCCAGCTGCTCGCCGACCTCGGCGATGCGGCCCTCTTCGTCCCCACGACGACCCGCACCCGCAAGCAGTACCAGCGCATCAACCTGCCGGGCCCGCAGCCCACCTACGCGATCTGCACCAACGGCGGCCACATCCTCGTCGACGGTGAGCCGGACCGGGACTGGCACGCCCGTGTGCTGGCCCGGCTGGCCGACGAGTGCGCCCCGCTGTCCGAGGTGCAGGAACACCTGCTGCGGACCGCCGACCCGGTGTGGGTGCGCAAGCACCGCGTCGCCGAGGACCTCTTCGCCTACCTGGTCGTGGAGCGCGAACTGCTGCGCGAGGAGTGGGTGAAGGAACTCGCGGCGTGGGCGGAGAACCGCGGCTGGACGGTGTCCCTCCAGGGCCGCAAGATCTACGCCGTGCCGAAGCCGCTCACCAAGAGCGCCGCCCTGCGCGAGGTCGCCCGCCGCACCGGCGCGGACCTCACCCTGGCCGCCGGTGACTCCCTCCTCGACGCCGACCTGCTCCTCGCCGCCGACCGGGGCTGGCGTCCCGGCCACGGAGAGCTCGCCGACGCCGACTGGACGGCCCCCGCGGTCAGGGCCCTGCCCGAGCGGGGCGTCCTGGCCGGGGAGCGCATCCTGCGCGAGCTCCT
>NZ_JBVIYR010000002.1:0-615256 GCF_055592385.1 Streptomyces sp. NPDC041124 | reverse complement strand
CCTGCGGACGGTCCGCGCGCCGCGCTGACCGGCGGAGGACCGCGGCGCGCGTCACCCCGCCCGTGCGGTGGGGTGACACGCGCCGGCCGGCCCGCTCGCGCATCCTGCGCGAGCTCCTGCGGACGGTCCGCGCGCCGCGCTGACCGGCGGAGGACCGCGGCGCGCGTCACCCCGCCCGTGCGGTGGGGTGACACGCGCCGGCCGGCCCGCTCATCCGCCCTCAGCGCTCCCGACTCCGGCCGGTGGGCTCGTACGGGTCCGTGACGCGGAGCTGCCGCGTGGGATGGTCCTCCTCGCGGCCGTCCGCGGCGGGCGCCCGACGGGGGGCGTCCCGACCGTCGCGCCGCCGGCGCCCGGTGCCGCGCCGCCGCAGCCGCAGCACCACGAAGACCAGCACCGCCAGCACGGCCGCCCCGAGGGCCACCTTCGAGTACGCCGAGGCGAAGGAGGAGACCTGCCCCCAGTTGTCGCCCAGCAGATAGCCCGCGAGTACGAACGCGGTGTTCCAGATCGCGCTGCCCAGCGCGGTCAGACCGAGGAAGACCGGCAGCCGCATGCGCTCCACACCGGCCGGTACGGAGATGAGGCTGCGGAAGATCGGGATCATCCGGCCGAAGAACACGGCCTTGGTCCCGTGCCGCTCGAACCACGCCTCCGTCTTCTCGATGTCGGAGACCTTCACCAGCGGCAGCCGGCGGGCGACGGCCACGGTCCGCTCCCGGCCGAGCAGTGCGCCCACCCCGTAGAGGGCGAGCGCGCCGATCACCGAACCGGCGGTGGTCCACAGCAGCACGGCGAGCAGCCCCATGCGGCCGGTGCTCGCGGTGAACCCGGCCATCGGCAGGATCACCTCGCTGGGCAGCGGCGGGAAGAGGTTCTCCAGCGCGATGGCGAGTCCGGCACCGGGGGCGCCCATCGAGTCCATGAGGTCGTGGACCCACTGGGGCCCCGGGCCGCCTTGGGCTGCCGCCAGGGCCGTGTCCGGTGCCGTCAGGTGCGCTGTGAGTGCCGTCATGCCGTCCAGGCTAGGAATCCGTAGCTGAAGGGAGGCTGAGGAGGACCGCACCTCACGGGCACGGACCGCCACAGCCGTTCACCACGGGTTTCCCCACCGGGCGAGCTCACACCTGACGGCTTGCGCGGACCGGTACCGCGTCAGCCGCAGCAGCCACCGCCGCAGCAGCCGCCACCGCCGCCTCCCGCGGAGGGGGCGGGGGCCGCCGCGGAGGCGGTGCCGCCCACCGCGACCGTGGAGAGGAGCTTCACCGTGTCGTCGTGGCCGGCGGGGCAGGCCGCGGGGTCGGAGGACTCCGCCATGGGGCGGCTCAGTTCGAAGGTGTCGCCGCAGGTCCGGCAGCGGTACTCGTAGCGAGGCATGGGCCCAGGGTAGCCGGGCCGGCCGCCGCCGCGTCCGTCAGTGCGCGCCGCCGCCCCGCTCCTCGCGGATCAGGGCCACCACCCGGCTCACCGTCTCCCGTACCGTCTCCGTCTCGGTCAGGAAGTGCCAGTAGTCGGGGTGACGTCCCTCCAGACCGGTGACGGCCCGGTCCAGCCGGGCGACGGCGTCGTCCAGGGGACGGGCGTGCGCCGGGTCGGGGGTGTTGCGGCCGGCCATCGCCAGCCGCTGGGCGTCCCGGATGGCGAAGCGGGTGCGTTCGATCTCCTGCTCGGGGTCCTTCTGCACGGCGTTCAGCCGCCGCAGCCGGTCGCCGGCGGCCGACACGGCCTCCTCGGTCGTGTTGAGCAGGGCCCGGGCGGTGGACAGCAGCGCGGTCGCGTCCGCCCAGCGCTGCCGCTCACGGGCGGTTCTCGCCTCGGCGAGTCTGCTCTCGGCCTGCGCCACGTTCTCCGCGGCGACCTCGGGCACGTTCTGCAGGTCCTGCCAGCAGGCGACGGTGAAGCGGCGGCGCAGCTCGCTCAGCACCGGTTCGACCTGTCCGGAGCGGGTGATGAGGGCCTGGGCGCGGGTGCGCAGGGAGACCAGCCTGCGGTCGATCTCGGCGGCCCGCTCCGGCAGCCGTTCGGCCTCCACGCGTATGGCCTCGGCCTCGCGCGTGACGCGTTCGGCCCGCTCCAGGGTGGCCGGCACGCCGTGCTGCCCGGCACCCTGGTTCAGCTTGGTCAGTTCCGGGGAGAGCGTCGCGAGCCGGGCGGCGAGGTCGTCGGCCGCCAGCCCGGAGCCGCGCGCCGTGTCGAGGGCGTCGGACGCGGCGAGCAGCGCCTGCCGGGCCCGTTCGACGGAGGGCGCGAGCCGGGCGAGCTGGGTCTCGGCCGTGCCGAGGAGCGGGCCGAGCCCGTCGGCGAACCGGTCCAGCTCCTGCTTGACCCGCCCCAGTTCCTCCTTGGCTGCGGTCAGCTGGGCGCGGGCCTGTGCGGCCGCCGACGCCTCCAGGTCGTCCCGGTCCAGGTCGTGGGCGTCGACGGCGTCGATGTAGCGGTGGCTGGCCTCGTCGATGCGCCGGCCGAGCGCCTCGAAGCCGGCGACGACGCGACGGGCGGCGGGGGAGGAGTCGACGGCGGTGATCGTCTCGATGGAGATCCGCAGATCGCGCTGGGCGGTGTCGAGTTCGTAGAACGCGGCCGCCGCCGCGTCCTTCGCGGCCTGCGCCTGCGCACGCTGGTTCTCGGCCCGCCCGCCGAACCAGCGACGGGTTCCTCCGCCGGCGAACGCGGCGGGCAGCAGCACCGCCGCGACCAGCGGCAGCCCCACGAGAGCGAACGCGTCCCGCAGCGGTCCGGGAGCCCGGCGGGCGGGCTGCACCGGCGACCGGGGCGACAGGGCACGGCGCGTGCGGGGCGCACGCGGCTCCGACGGCGAGTACGGCCGCGCTGGTGTCGCCGTCACATCCCTCTCCCGTACTGTCGTTCGCCCTGCCCGGTGTCATTGTCCCACCGGTGGAGGACGAACACACGGGCCCGTCAGTTCGCCGTACGGACCGTGAGGTTCCCGTCGCCGGTGCGGGCGGTCACCTTGTGGGGGCTGGAGGCGTCGCGCGTCACGGACACGTCCTCGCCGCCGTCACCGGTCTCCGTGTCCACGCGGTAGCCGGCCGGGGGCAGTTCGATGGTCGTCGAGCCGTCGCCGCTGCGGGACTCCACCAGGTCCGGTACGGCGCCGAGTTCGAGGTGGACCGAGCCGTCGCCGCTGTGGGCGCGCACCGTGCGGGAGGAGACCTGCGCGCGCACGGATCCGTCGCCGGTGCGCAGCCGAAGGGGGCCGGTGGTGTCGGTGACGTGGACCGAGCCGTCCGTCGTGCGGATGCTCAGGGCGTCGCGGAAGCCCTGGGCGCGCACGCTGCCGTCCTTGTCCTCGACCTCGACGGTGACGCCCCGGGGCACCTCGATGCGGTGTCGGGCGTCGCAGTCGACGACGAGGCCGGCGCACTTCTGGCGCAGCACCAGCCGGTCGCCGTCCATGGACCAGGTGCTCTCCGCGTCGGAGCCCACGACGACCCTGCCCCGGAACCAGCGGGTGACCTCGATCCGGCCCGCGGGGTGGTCGTCCGCAGCGACGATCTCCAGGGCGGAGTCGTCGGAGTCGATGGTGAGGGTGCGGCCCGGCAGGGGGAAGGACCGGCGGTCGGGATCGTCGTCCTCGGTGGCCGACGCCCCGCAGGCGCCGAGTCCCGCGACGAGCACCGCGACGGCCCCGGCGAGGGCGAGGGGCCGCGTCCGCGCGGTCCGGGTGGTGCGGAACGCGGTGCGGGACGTGCGGGACGTGCGGGTCATGACGGTCTCCCCCTGGGCCGGACGGTGGCGCCCGACAGCCGGGTTCGAGCGCTCTTCGACCGTACGGACGCACGACCCGTTGCGGGATCCGGGCCACTCCCGGATCCCAGGTGGGGATAACCCCAGGAGAAACCCCGAGAAGCTGCCGTACGGGCCCCCGGGGGAGCCCGTGATACGCGTTTGCCGGACCGTGGCCCGGGCCATGTAGGCTGTCGACTCGACCTGGGCACGCGGCCCGGGCCTCGGGTGCGTAGCTCAGGGGTAGAGCGCCTGCCTTACAAGCAGGATGTCGGCGGTTCGAAACCGTCCGCGCCCACCGTGACCGACGGCCTCCGGAGACTGCGTCCGGAGGCCGTCGTCGTGGCACCGTCGTCGTGTCGCTACGCGGAGCTCTCCGCGTCCCCTCCCGCGCCCCTGTCCGTGTCCTCGTGGACGTGCTTGAGCCGGCTGCGGGCGGCGACCCGGTCGGAGCCGCCGACGGCGGCCCAGTAGCGGTGGCCGCTGACGAAGACCGCGAGCTCGTGCTCGCGCCGTCTGAGCTTCTCCACCTCGGCCTGTTCGTCCTCGGTCCAGCCCGGCGAGGCGGGGCGCTCGATCTTGCGCCAGCCGGTGTCGTCACTGAACCCGTCGAGGGGTTCGACCGACCAGGGGAGCCGCTTCAGCAGGGCCGACAACTCGGCCCTGACCTGATGCAGTTCCTCCTGACCGGCGAGGAGGTCACTCGGAAAGTCATAGGTCGCAGCCACAGCCCAATGATACGCCTGTTCGATTTTGGGTGGCGAGTTGCCGAAGGGTCTTGCGGCGCGATTCATCCGTTCGTGGCCGTAGGCGGGCGCCGCACGTCAGACTGGGGGCATGTGCCGAAGCATCAAGACGCTGCGTCCGCCCGTCCTGCCCGAGGAGGCGACGGAGGAGGAGATCAGGGCCGCGGCCCTGCAGTACGTGAGGAAGGTGTCCGGCTTCCGTGCGCCGGCGGCGCACAACCGCGAGGTGTTCGAACGGGCGGTGGACGTGATCACCGCGGCGACCGCCGAACTGCTGGACGGCCTGGAGGTGCGGGGAGCCGGCGCCCGGCAGGCGGCGGCGGGGTAGGCCCGCCGTCCCGGGACGGCGGGCCTACCCCGCCGAAAGGCGCCCGTGCCCCGCGCGGCGCCCCGGTGACCCGGCCGGACGACCGATGGGCGGCGCTCCCCGAGCGCCGGAGGGGCGGGGGACCCCTGGCCGACCGCCGGCCGGGCCCTCGGCCCCTCCGCTGTCCGCCCGCCCCGCGTCAGGCGGCAGGCATCAGCACCGTGTCGATGAGGTGCACGTGGGCGTTGGCCGTCTTCACGTTGCCGCAGACCAACTCGGCCAAGTCGCCGACGGTGTAGGACTCGGCCGAGCCGGACGTGGTGAGCTCGACTTCTCCAGCGTCTCGAAGGAGCCGTTCTCCAGGCCCCGCGGCATGATCCGCTGACCCACGACGTGGTAGGTGAGGATCTTCGTCAGCTGCTCCCTGTCGTTCAGGACCTCGTCCAGGGTGGCCTTCGAGACGTGATCCGGTCCGGGTACGGGTGCGGATCGGTCCCCCGTGAGGTCGAGAACACGAGGCCGGGCCGCCGGCCGACGAGGTGCCCGGGAGGCGCGGCCACCGTCTAGGAGGCTTCCGAGGGCCGGGGGCGTGGCCTGCGGCGCATCAGGAACCCCGCCCCCGCGCCCGCCGCGAACAGCGCGCCGACCGACACCGCCGTCGCCAGCCAGGTCGCGCCCAGCCAGTGGGCGCCGAAGTAGCCGAGGGCCACGCTGTAGCCGGCCCAGGACAGCCCCGCCAGCGCGGACCAGGGCAGGAAGTCGCGGGCGCGGTGCCGTGCGGCGCCGGCGCCGAGGGAGACCACCGAACGGCCGGCCGGGGCGAACCGGGCGAGGACGACCAGCGCGCCGCCGCCCCGCGCCAGAGTCGCGCCGAGACGTTCCTGCGCCCTGCTCAGCCGCCGGGAGCGGGCGATGGCCCGGTCCAGGCGGGCGCCGCCGCGCCAGGCGAGACGGTAGGCGACCAGGTCGCCGAGGACGGACGCGGTGGCCGCGCAGAGGGTCAGCGCCAGGATGTCGGGCACGTCGGCCGCCGTACCGGCCGCGGCCGCGGTGGCCGCCGTGATCACCAGGACCCCGCTGGGCAGGACCGGGAGGAACACGTCGAGCAGGACCGACAGGGCCACCACCGCATAGATCCACGGGCTGCTGACCAGCGACCCCAGACTCTCCACCCGAACTCCCCGTAGCGCCCCCGTGGGCCAGATCCGGCCGTGCTGTCGCGGGGGCGGCAGAGGTGGCAGAAGTGTGGCCGATGACAGCCATACAGCGTACGCCCGGTAAGTGACGGAAAGGTCACGGGGGGTTCGCGCGCCGGTGGCCCGGAGTTCGCCTTCCGGCCGGCACGTCGTGGCGGGGCGGGGGTGCGGGGCGCGAACCCGGCGTGTCCGGCGGGAGGGCGCCCCGCTGCCGGTCAGGCGCTCACCGGGGTCTGTTCCGTCGTGTGCCGGCCGTCCGGGGAGGAGGAGCGCCGGGTGAGCAGGCGGTCCAGGCCGAAGGCGCCGGAGCCGGTGAACACCAGCAGGAACATGGCCCAGCAGTACATGGCCGCTCCTTCGCCGTTGTTCTCGATGGGCCACAGGGCGTCGGGCTGGTGGACCTTGAAGTACGCGTACGCCATGGCGCCGGACGAGAGGAACGCCGCCGCCCGCGTACCGAGGCCGAGCAGGACCAGCCCGCCGCAGACGAGTTCGATGAGGGCCGCGTACCAGCCCGGCCAGGCGCCGGTGTCGACGGTGCCGCCGTTGCCGTCCACGCCGCCGAGCAGGCCCAGCAGGGACACGGCGCCGTGGCAGGCGAAGAGCAGGCCGACGACTATGCGGAACAGGCCCAGCGCATAGGGCTGGGCGCTGTTGAGCCGTGCGGTCATGTGGGTTCTCCTTCGGTCAGGCCGGTCCCGCGGACGGGGCCGGTCCGGGGGCGGAACCGAGTCGGATTCCCACGCTAGGAGCGCCGGATTCTTACTTGCAAGTTCAACATTCGGCCAGGGGTTCCGGCCGTTCCCGCTGCTCGAAACGCCCGCCGTCGCACGTCAGTACGGTTCTCGGCCGGTCTCCTCCCGCCCGAGGGCTGACCGGATTCACCCCTCGCCGCACAGGTGCCTCACAGCTGCCTGTGGCCTCAGCGGCTCAGCCGGGTCTCCGCGACCGTCCTCAGACGCACGCCGGTGCCCTCCTGCTGCGCGTGCTCCAGCCGCAGCACCGCCGAGCGCCCGTGCGCCGTCAGCGTCATGAGCTGGTTGCCGAACCAGGGCCCGCCCGTCTTGCGCCAGCCCACCGCGGGCCGGTCCAGACCGCCGTGCCACGCGAAGACCCGCCCCAGTCCCCGGGCGACCGCGCTCCACCCGAAACGGAAGCCGAGCCTCATCGACTGCGGGATCGAGTTGTGGACCGGGGAGCAGGTCAGCTGCACCACCCGGGCGTCCGGCGCCGCGCCTCCCGGCCAGCGCGGCTCCGCGACATAGGCGTGGTGGACGTCCCCGGAGAGCACGCACACCGTCGCCGGCGCCTGCGTCCCCGTACCGGCCTCGGCGATCAGACCCGCCAGTTCGTCGAACGACTCGGGGAAGGCGGACCAGTGCTCCAGGTCCGCCGCGCGCCGCAGCTTCTCCCCGAACCGCGCCCAGCGCGGGCCCTTGTCGCCCCGGCACAGGGCGGTGCACCACGCCTCGGCGTCGTGCACCAGGTGGGGCAGCAGCCAGGGCAGGGACGTGCCGATCAGCAGGTGGTCGTACGCGTCGCGCCCGTCGAGGGCCTGCTCGCGCAGCCAGGCGGCCTCCTGCGCGTCGAGCATGGAGCGCCGGCCCTCCTCCAGGACACGGGCCGCGCGGCTGTCCACCATCACCAGGCGCACCCGGCCGAAGTCGCGCCGGTAGCTCCAGCGCACGGCGGTAGCGTCCGCCTCGGCCTCGGAGGCGAAGGCGCGCAGCGCGTCGGTGCCGTCGGGGTGCTCCCGCACGGCGGCGTAGACCGGGTCGGCCTCCAGGTCGGCGGGGGAGAGGTTGCCCAGGTGCTGGTACACCCAGTACGACATCAGGCCGCTGAGCACCCGCTCGCGCCACCACGACGTGGCGCGCATGTCCTCCACCCAGGAGGCGGAGGTGTTCCAGTCGTCGATCACGTCATGGTCGTCGAAGATCATGCAGGTGGGCACGGTGGAGAGCAGCCAGCGCACCTGCGGGTCGAGCCAGGACTCGTAGTAGAGGTGGGTGTACTCCTCGTAGTCGGCCACCTGGATGCCGGGCGGTTCCTCCAGGTCGCGGCGCCCGGCCAGCCACTTCTGCGTGGCGTCGGAGGTCTCGTCCGCGTACACCTGGTCGCCGAGGAGCAGCAGCACGTCGGGCCGCTCGCCGGCCGGGTCGGCGGCGATGCGCTTGGCCAGGGCGTCGAGCGCGTCGGGGCCGACCGGGTCGGGCTCCCCGGTGGGCGGGGAGGCCCACCGGCAGGAGCCGAAGGCGACCCGCGTCCGGTCGTCCGGGCCCGGGGTGGCGATCACGGAGGGCGGGAAGGACGGGAAGGGGTCCTGGGGCAGCGGCCACACCCGGGCGCCGTCGAGGAAGACCTCGTACGGGGTGGCCGTGCCCGGCGCGAGACCGGTGACCTGGACGAGCGCGTAGTCGTGACCGGCGACCCGGAAGGTGCCGGCCCTGCCGCCGGGCCCTTCCGCGCAGCGCACCTCGACGGTGCCCGGCCGGTCGGTCTCGACCCATAGGGTCGCTGACGAGCCGTCGACGTACCTCAGCAGTGGTCCGAGCCGCAGTCCGGCCATGGTGACCCCTTCCTCCGTCGCCCCGTACGGTACGCAGCGACGGAGGCCGCCGGGGAGATGTACGCGCCCGGCGGTTCGCGGGGCGCCTCAGCAGTTGGCCAGGTACCCCTGCAGCGCGGTTTTCTCCGCCGAGTCGACCGACAGGTCGTAGTGGTACTTCACCTGCACCCAGGCGCGGACGTACGTGCAGCGGTAGGCCGTGCGCGACGGCATCCACGTGGCGGGGTCCTGGTCGCCCTTGGACTGGTTGACGTTGTCCGTGACGGCGAGGAGCTGCGGCCGGGTGCGGTCGTTGGCGAAGGCCTGGCGCTGCGCGGTGGTCCAGGAGCCGGCGCCGGAGTCCCAGGCCTCGGCGAGCGGCACCAGGTGGTCGATGTCGACGTCGGAGGCGGCGGACCAGGTGGCGCCGTCGTACGGGGAGTACCAGCTGCCGCTGGTGGCGGCGCAGGAGGAGTCGGTGACGACGTTCGTGCCGTCGCGCTTGAGGATCGTCTCGCGGGTGTTGCAGGTGCCGCTGACGGTGATCCAGTGCGGGAACAGGTCGCGGTTGTAGCCGGTGCGGTTCTCGGTGCGCACGTCCAGGGAGGAGAGGTAGCCGCGGGCGGTGGCGGCGCTGACCGGGGTGGGGAGGGCGGCGGAGGCGGCCGGGGCGTGGAACAGGCCGACGGAGGCGATGACTCCGGTGAGCGCCGCGGCTATGCTGAGCCGTCGACGCGCGTAGAACTTCGACATGCGAACTCCCTTGTGGGCTGGGGCGGTTGGCGTGCGGGCAGGGGAATGCTCGCGGCGCCGTGTTGCCGGGAGGGGTGGATCCGGTAAGAAGCTAATGACACGTGCATGACACGTCTATGGTTCAGGTGTGAAGTTTCCGCGTACGAAGCCGGGGCGGGCCTCGCGTACCATGGACGGCGCAGAAGGGGAGTAGCTCTTCGCCGGACCGTCGACACACTGCTCAGCTCGCCTGAGCCGGCGCCCGGAGGCGGACCCGCACACGGGCCCGCCAGCGAGACCTTCGGCAAGCAGTGCACGCCCGTGCCCCCCTCGGCACGGGTGCCGCGTGCGCTGCCGTGCCGAGGTGTCCCGTGGAACGCACAGCACTCTCGGCGGGGCAGCCCCGACCGATTGAGGAACCGTTGATCAGCCTGACCGTGACGGCCGTCGTCTTCGGCGTCGTCTTCCTCGCCGAACTGCCGGACAAGACCGCCCTCGCCGGGCTCGTCCTCGGCACCCGTTACCGCGCCTCGTACGTCTTCGCCGGTGTCGCCGCCGCCTTCGCGGTGCACGTCGCGCTCGCCGTGGCGGCCGGCAGTGTCCTCACGCTGCTGCCGCAGCAGCTCGTGCACGCCGTCACGGGTGTGCTGTTCCTGGGCGGCGCGGCGATGCTGCTGCTCAAGAAGGACGAGGACGAGGAGGAGATCCGCAAGCCGGAGGACCAGAGCTTCTGGAAGGTCTCCGGGGCGGGATTCATGCTGATCCTCGTCGCCGAGTTCGGGGACCTGACGCAGATCATGACGGCCAACCTCGCCGCCCGCTACGACGACCCGCTCTCCGTCGGACTGGGCGCGGTGCTCGCGCTGTGGGCGGTGGCGGGGCTCGGCATCGTCGGTGGGAAGGCGCTGATGAAGCGGGTGCCGCTGAAGCTGATCACGCGGATCGCGGCGCTGCTGATGCTCGGGCTCGGCGTGTGGAGCCTGTGGGAGGCGGCCACCGCCTGACCCCCGCCACGGCGCCCTGGCGGGGCGACGGCGGGCCGAAGCGTCGGTGAATTCCCGTGAATCCGGTGGCGGGATGCCGGACCTATTTTGTACCGTGGATGAACAAAGTGGCTCCCGCCCGTTTTCCCTGACCGGCGGGCGGGGCCGCCTTGGTCCCCCTCGACCGGACCCCTCGACCGGACCCCTCGCGCTCTGGAGCTGCCGATGACGGCCACCGCCGTACTCACCGCCCGTGCCCTCCTGCTGGACATGGACGGCACCCTCGTCAACTCCGACGCCTCGGTCGAGCGCGTCTGGCGGCGCTGGGCCGACCGCCACGGGCTCGACGGCGACGAGGTCATGAAGGTCGTGCACGGACGCCAGGGCTACGCCTCGATGGCCCTGCTGCTGCCCGGGCGCCCCATGGAGCAGAACCACGCCGACAACGCCCGCATGCTCGCCGAGGAGACCGCCGACACCGACGGCGTCGTCCAGGTGCCGGGCGCCCACGACTTCCTCACCTCCCTCAAGGGCCTGCCGCACGCCCTCGTGACCTCCGCCGACGTCGCCCTGTCGACGGCGCGGATGGCCGCCGCAGGGCTGGAGCAGCCGGACGTCCGGGTGACGGCCGAGTCCGTCGACGCGAGCAAGCCCGACCCCGAGGGCTTCCTGAAGGGCGCGGCCGAACTGGGCGTCGCCCCGGCCGACTGCGTGGTGTTCGAGGACTCCGGCGCCGGCATCGCGGCGGGCCGCGCGGCCGGCATGCGCGTCGTGGGCATCGGCCCCCGCGCCGCCTTCCACGCCCCGGACGTGGTCGTGCGCGACCTGACCCAGGTACGGGTCGACGCTGATCCGGACGGCACGATCCGCCTGCACATCACGCCGTAGCGGGGGGCGGGTCCCTCACGGGGAATCCGCCGTTCACGGACCCCCTGCCCGGCCCGCCCGGCACGGTCCCGGCTTCTGCCGTGGACGGTCAGGCGCCCGGGGCACCGCCTCGAGAGAGCCCATCGCCGCTCCGGCCGGTGCCGGTCGAGGGCCGTACGCGACCGGTCGTCGTGGGGGCGCGTCACTCGGGCGTGCGGTCCCCGCGCCCGCCGTCCGTGCTCAGCCGTGCCCGCGCCCACCGCTCACGGCTCGCGCGTCTCCGCTTCCAGGCGGCTCCGGGTCTGCGGGCCGTACACGCCCAGGTCCTCGCGGATGCCGCGGGACCACTGGTAGTTGCGCAGGGACTCTTCGACGCGGCGGCTGAACTGGCCGTTGATGTCGTCGTTGTACAGGTACAACTGGTTCAGGCGCCGCTGGAGTTCGGTGACCTCCGGGCCGCGGTCGCCGCGGCGCAGCACCGGGGCGAAGCCGGCGTCGTCGTCCTCGTCCGATTCCTCCGGGGCTCCCGCGGAGGGGGAGGCACTCGTCGGGATCGTGGACGGCTCGGCCGGTGCCGACGGGGTGGGCGAGGTGCTGGACGCCGACGGTGACGGCGAGGCCGAGGCGCTCGCGCTCGCGGACGGTGAGGCCGACGGGGAGGCGGACGACGTCGGCGAGGCGGAGGAGGCGCCGGCCGTCGGCTCCCCGGACGGCTCCTCCGGCGACGGGTCCGGGACGCTCGCCCGTACCTCCTCCGGCGCCGCACCGTCGCGGGACGGCGTCTCGTACGAGAACATCCCGCTCGCCCACCCCGCGGCCCCCACCACCAGGACGACGGCCGCGGCGACCGCGAACAGCGCCCCGCGGCGACCCCTGCGCGGCGGCGCCCCGCCGCCTCCCCCCGGGGCGGGTGCGTCCGGCACGCGCGCGATCGGCCGCGTGGCGTCGAACAGGTTCAGGTCCGTGGCGCTCGGCGGTGCCGTCGCCGGTCCGAGGGGGGTCGGCAGCGCGGACGCCGCGTCCGTCCCGCCCGGCGGCGCCGCCTCCGGCGGGACGGCGCGCAAGGACATCGTCTCGTCCGGCGCCCCCGTGGCGCCGGGCCCGCCCGCGGACGGATCCGTGCCCGGGTGCGCGGCCTCCGCCGGACGCTCCTCGGCCCCGTCCGGCGTACTGCGCGCGCTGTCGCCGTCCAGTTCCACATACGGCCGGATGCGCAGCGGATCGAAGTCCTCCGCCGCTGCGGCCTCCGCCGTACGCGCGTCGCGGAGGGCGTCGGACGCACGCAGCGTGCAGGCACAGGACGGCGTGTTGTCCCTGTTCCTGGGCGCACCGCACTCCGGGCACGGGCTGTTGTTCGGCTGTTCCACGTGTGGTCCCTCCCCTCGCGAACTCCAGGAATTATGCAGATCTTCTTCACAGCCCGGCCCGCGCGCCCCCCGGAATGCGAGCTTCCGGCAGGACTCAACAGGCCATAACAGGTCACACCGATCACGATGGGTGGGAGAAACGAGATTCCGTGGAGGTCCGCATGGCCGGCGACGCGCACGGTTCGGCGCCGAGGAGGAGCGACGCGCAGCCCGCACACCGTGCCGGACCGCCGTCCACCGGCGGCGGCGACCGGGAACAGGTGTCCGGCAACGTCCTGCTCTCGATCGGCGCCCTGCTGCTCGGCCTGCTGCTCGCCGCGCTCGACCAGACCATCGTCGCCACCGCCCTGCCCACCATCGTCAGCGACCTCGGCGGCCTGGAGCACCTCTCCTGGGTGGTCACCGCCTACCTGCTGGCCTCCACCGCCGCGACCCCCCTGTGGGGCAAGCTCGGTGACCAGTACGGGCGCAAGCGGCTCTTCCAGCTCGCCATCGTGATCTTCCTGGCGGGTTCCGCGCTGTGCGGTGCCGCGCAGGACATGCCGCAGCTGATCGGGTTCCGCGCGCTCCAGGGGCTGGGCGGCGGCGGGCTGATCGTGCTGTCGATGGCGATCGTCGGCGACCTCGTGCCGCCCCGCGAACGCGGCCGCTACCAGGGCCTGTTCGGGGCGGTGTTCGGCGCGACGAGCGTGCTCGGGCCGCTGCTCGGCGGACTGCTGACCGAACACTGGAGCTGGCGCTGGGTGTTCTACATCAACGTGCCCGTCGGCATCGTCGCGCTCGCCGTGATCGCGGCGGTGCTGCACATCCCGCGCAGGGCGACCAAGCACGTCATCGACTACCTCGGCACCTTCCTCATCGCCTCCGTCGCCACCTGCCTGGTGCTGGTCGCCTCCCTCGGCGGCACCACCTGGGCCTGGGCGTCGCCGCAGATCATCGGGCTCGCGGTGCTCGGCGCCGTCCTCCTCGTCGCCTTCGTGGCCGTCGAGCGCCGGGCCGCCGAACCCGTACTGCCGCTGCAGCTGTTCGGTGTGCGCACCTTCACGCTCTCCGCCGTGATCAGCTTCATCGTCGGCTTCGCCATGTTCGGCGCGCTGACGTATCTGCCGACCTTCCTCCAGGTGGTCCACGGCATCAGCCCGACCATGTCCGGCGTGCACATGCTGCCGATGGTGGCCGGCATGCTGGTGTCCTCCACCGGCTCCGGGCAGATCGTCAGCCGCACCGGCCGCTGGAAGGTGTTCCCGGTCGTGGGCACCGCCGTCACCGCCCTCGGACTGCTGCTGCTGCACCAGCTCGACGCGGACAGCTCCACCGCGCTGATGAGCGTCTACTTCTTCGTGTTCGGCGCCGGACTCGGCCTGGTGATGCAGGTCCTGGTGCTGATCGTGCAGAACGCCGTCTCCTACGAGGACCTCGGCGTCGCCACCGCCGGCGCGACGTTCTTCCGCTCCATCGGCGCCTCGTTCGGCGTCGCCGTCTTCGGCGCGATCTTCGCGGGCCGCCTCGGTGACGAGCTCACGGCCGCCTTCCGCGACGCGCCGCTCCCGCCCGGCGTCTCCCCCGAGACGCTGGAGGCCGACCCGCGGGGCATCGCCGCCCTGCCGCCGTCCCTGCGGCCGCCGGCGCTCGACGCCTACTCCAGTGCCATCACCGAGGTCTTCCTGTACGCCGTGCCCGTCGCCCTGCTCGGCTTCGCGCTGGCCTGGTTCCTCAAGGAGGACCGCCTGCGGGCCTCCGTCACCACGCCCGACGTGACCGAGACCCTCGCCAGCAACCCCGTGGAGCGGTCCTCCTACGACGAGGTGTGCCGTGCGCTGTCGGTGCTGGGCACGCGCGAGGGACGGCGCGAGATTTACCGGACGATCACCGACCGCGCGGGCTACGACCTGCTGCCCGCGGCGAGCTGGCTGCTGTTGCGGATGCGCCGGCACGGCTCGGTCGAACCGGCCCGGCTCGCCGAACGCCACCCGGTCCCGCTGCACATCGTCCTGGAGGCCACCCGGCAGGTCGAGATCCGGCACCTGGCCGTGCGCCGGGGCATCGACATGGTGCTGACCGACGAGGGCCGCGAGGTGAGCGAACGTCTGGCGCGGGCACGTGAGGAGTCCCTGGCCGAGCTGCTGGGCGACTGGTGGGGGCCGGACCGCCCGACCGATCTGGTGCACCTGGTGCACGAACTGAACGACGAACTGTGCGGCTCCCGCGGCGAACGCCCGCACGACGAACGCGCGGTGACCCCGACGCGCTGAGCCCGTCACGGTCCGGTGGCCCCCTTCCACCGGTGCGAGTGAGTCAGCGGAGCCGCTTGGCGAACCAGTGGTCGGCGTACGGCACCGCGTTGTGCGGGGCGGTCTCGGTGTACCCCAGCCGGGCGTACAGGGCCCGCGCCTCCACGAGGTCCGTGCGCGTGTCGAGGACCATCCGGGTCGCGCCCGCCGCGCGCGCCGCGTCCTCGGCCGCCCGCACCAGCGGTCCCGCACCGCCCCTGCCCCGCATCCCCGGGTACAGGAACACCCGGGTCAGCTCCGCCGTCGCGTCGCCCAGCAGCCGGTACCCCGCACTCCCGGCCGCCTCACCCGCGTACCGCGCGACCAGCAACTCCCCGCGGGGCGGCACGAGACCGCCCTCCGCACCGGCCGCGATCTCGCGCTCCAGCTCCGCCGGGTCGGTCGCGCGCCCCTCGTGCAGCAGGTACCAGCGGTCGCTGACCTCCGTGTAGTACGCCCGCCACAACGCGGTGGCGGCGGGGGAGTCGTGCGGTTCCGGGGCAACGGTCCAAGCCATGCGAGGCATTGTCGACGGCCCCGGGGCCGGTCGCGCAAGCGAATATGGCCCGGCCGTGTGGCCTGCCGGACGTCCGCTCCCGGGGTACGGCGGCCCGGGTGCGGGCCGCCGTGGCTGGATCGCGCGGTCCGCGCGTCCCCCGGGGTGCTGTCTGTGCCGCGCAGTTTGTGCGGGGAGCATCGGGCAACACGAAGGGAACGAACCGGCTCGCGAGGAGTGCCGGTTGGGCCGAGAACCCGGAAGGCATCCATGTCCACTGGCCTGATCATTGCGTTGATCGTGATTGTCGCGGTCGTTGTCGCCGTCGCGGCCGTGCTGACCCTGCGGAACCGTGGCTCGCGGCACGGTATGAGCCTGAAGCGGCGCTTCGGGCCCGAGTACGACCGTGCCGTCGCCCGGCACGACGGGGACACCAAGGCCGCCGAGCGGGAACTCGCCGAGCGCGTGGAGCGCCACGGCGACCTGCGTGTACGGCCGTTGGAGTCCGCCGAGCGCGAGCGCTTCGAGGCGCGCTGGACGGCCGCCCAGGAGCGGTTCGTCGAGTCCCCGCGCGACGCCGTCGCCGAGGCGGACCGGCTGATCGCCGAACTCGCGGGCGTCCGCGGCTTCCCCGGCGACGGGCACTACGAGGAGCAGCTCTCCGCGCTGTCCGTGCACCACGCCCACCACGTCGAGGGCTACCGGCGCGTGCACCGCGTCGCCCAGGCGCGCGCGAACGGCGCGCAGGACGGCGGCGCGGGCACCGAGGAGATGCGCGAGGCCATGGTCGAGGCCCGCGCCCTGTTCGACGAACTGGTGCGTCCGTCCCGGCACGAGGACGGACGCCCTCACGGCGGACGCCACAGCGGCAAGGCCGACCACGCGGCCCCGGCCGCCCGGCGCGGCCACCACACACCGTCCCTGCTCCACCGGCGCCAGGCGAAGGAGAGCTGAACGAGATGACCGACGTGACCCGACGCCCCGGAGGCACTCCCCTCAACGAGGGCACCCCGCTCGACCAGGGCACACCGCGCACCGGCCGCGGCGCCGACGGCACCCCGGCTCCCCGGCCCGGTGACACCGAGCCGACCGGCATCGGCCGGGACGGGACGCACACGACAGGGGCCGACAAGCCCCCGGCCCCGGCGGCGACCGGCACCCCCGCGCCCACCCCCGCCCACACACCCACCCACGCCCACCACGGCGGCGAGAACGGCTCCGGCACCCACCACCGTCTCCTGCCGCACGACGACACCGACCAGCTCGCCGCGCAGCTGCAGCACGCCGTGGCCGGGTTCGTCGACGCGCCGCGCGAGGCCGTACAGGAGGCCGACGACGTACTGCGGGAGCTGGCCGAGCGCTTCGCGAACGCCGTGGCCGAGCGGCGCCGCACCCTGCGCCGGTCCTGGGAGACCGCGGGCACCGCGGGGCCCGGCGACGGGCAGACCGCCGCGGCGACCGACACCGAGCAACTGCGTCTGGCGCTGCGGGACTACCGCGAACTGGCGGACCGGCTGCTACACGTCTGAGCCGGGACCCGGCCCGCCCGCCGCCCGGCGCTCCCGCCACTGCCGTACGACGTCCTCGACGTCGTACGGCTTCTTTCCCAGCGGGGGGCCGGGCGGCGGCTTGAACATCATCTCGCTGATCCTGGCGTTGATCTCCGTGAGGATCTTCCGGACGATCCGCTCCGAGGGAGCCGCGAGAGCCGCCTCCAGCGCGTCCTCGGCCTCCTTGCGCAGAGCCAGCGTCGGCGGCAGCACCGAGAAGCCCTCGCGGGCCATCTTCCGCTTCACCCACCACAGTTCGTCGTAGGTGCTCTCGACCTCGCGGGGCAGCGGCTTGCCCGCACCCGCCAGCTGCTCGAACTCTCCGCGCGCGTCGGCGTCACGGATCTGCTTCCAGATCCACACTGACTGACAAATATCCGCTAGCCTGACACCAGTAGGTACGGCAGGGGGCCGTACCGCTAGGGGAGGGGACAGTCAGTGCGACGGGTCCTGTTCGCAGAGCGAATCTCAGCAGACAAGGGAGAGCGCTCCGAGTCCATCGAGAGTCAGCACGACAAGTTGAGCCGGCGTGCAACAGCAGAGGGTGTCACCGTAGTTGGTACCGCGGTCGACCTGTCTGTGTCCGGCGGTGTGGACCCGTTCCAACGGAAGAGCCTTGGTCCATGGCTGACAGAAGAGAACCTGTCCAAGTGGGACGAACTTTGGGTGTCAACGGCAGACAGGCTGTCCCGAGACCAGAGGCACTTCCTCTCCTTTGTCATGTGGGCCCAAGACCACAACAAGCGCATCCTGGTCATGGATGACCCTGAGTTCAACAAGCAGATGCTTGATGACGATGGACTAGGGCTGTTCATCCTGCACACCAAGGCACTCGGGCCGGCTGCTGAGTTGCGGCGCATCAAGGCCCGGACCAAAGACAGTCACGAACGCCGACGGTTCACCAAACGATGGACAGGGGGCATCCCCCCGTTCGGCTATCGTCCGGTCAAGCGCTATGTCGACGGGAAGACTGCCACCTACTTGGAGCAGGACCCGGACATGGTTCGTGTCCTCCATGACATGCGACGCCAGATCATTGCCGGACAGTCCTACTTTGCCGTGGCCAAGGCACTCAATGCGGCTGGAGAGAACACGGCACGAGACAGGGCCAGGCTGCGCCGTGGCAAGCCTGTGCACCGCCGTGGCTCCGAGGAAGGTGTACCGGAGCAGTGGAGCGGGGTAACCGTCAAGTCTCTCCTCAGTGACCCTGCCCTTCTTGGACACAAGAAGCACAAGGGGGAAGTGCTGTACGACAGTCAGGGACAGCCCGTGCAGGTGGCAGAGCCCATCTTCACTGAGGAGGAGTGGCAGACACTCCAGACTGCACTACAGGCACGGGCCAAGACGACAGAGCGACGGGTCAACGGGACGTCACCTCTGTACGGGGTCGTATTCTGCGGAGAGTGCGGATACAAGTCCGCACAGAAGTCTTCCATCCACAAGCCATCTGGTGTGGAGTACCGCTACTACACCTGTGCAGCATGGCCCAGGGAGGCTCGTTGCCGGGGTATCTCGGTCCGTGCCGATGAAGTGGAGGAGTGGGTAGAGATCTACTTCCTCCAGAGGTACGGACAGGCACGAGTGACCGAGAGGGTATGGGTCTCCGGTTCTGACAGCACCAAGGAACTTGAAGCGATCAAGAGCCGCATCATCAAGTTGCGTGACAACTATGAGGCCGGCGCGTACGACGACGATCCCGAGTCCTACAAGGAGCGTCTCCATGCTCTCAGGGCCCGTAGGGACGAACTAGCCAAGGAACCTGTGGTGGAAGGCCGGTGGGAAGAGCGGGACACCGGACAGACCTTCCTAGAGCTGTGGGGGACTCTGGATCTGGAAGGCCAGAGGAAGCAACTCATCAAGTCCGGATACCGCATTGAGATTGGGCGGAAGACATTCGACGTCTCTCCGCAGCCTGAGACTTGGCCGGAGCGTAAGGCCAGGCTCACCCAACAAGGCCACATCCCCGCCGGGGAATAACCAGCACCACAACCGTTGTTGAACAGGCAGAGGGCGGCAACACGACGCCAATCATGATCACCGCCCTCTGTCTCCTGTGAAGGAGAGAGGTCAGTCTACATGGCTGGACTGTACGTAGACGAGAACGGCGAGAGCATCGGTGAGTGGGAGGAAGGCCGGCTGGAGGGCCGGGAAGAGGTACTGGAGCAGCTTGTCTTCTCCCTGGGGGACTGCGTCCGGGCGGGGGCACTGACACTGACAGCGGCTGTATCGGTCTACGCCACGTCGTCAGAGACAACCGAGGAAGACGCAGCGTCGTACCTCTGTGAGTTCTGGGCAGAGTTGATGGTGGCCAGACTCCAGCACGGCGAACACTGACAACCGAATAAGCACTACCCGTACAGGGGCTCTGTCAACACGGACAGAGCCCTTTGTCATTCCCGAGGAAGGGACAGGAAGTGTCAAGGGCAGAGACAAAAGTAGTAGTGGACATTGCCCATATGGTCTGGCGCGGCGCAATGAAGTATGACGCAGGAATATGGTTCCTCACTCGACACTATGGAATGGAGTGGCAGAGGGCCCGCGGACTAGTGGAGTTCGCTATGTCTGCGTACATGACCAAGGAACTTGAAGACATGCTTATGGTGGCAGGAGAGAAGAATGCAGACTGACATTACCGTAGAAGAGTATGTGGCTCTTGGCATTGACCCGGATAACCCATGGGATCGAATGTTGAGCATTGAGCAGCAGGTGGAACTAACCCGTATCAGGGCCGGGGCGCATCTGGAGAAGTCAGAGCCGGCCGAGCACCCTCAGGGTGCGGAACTCGAAGAGATCATGGCAGAGGTTTATGCCGAGTTGGATCACAAGGAAGAAGAGGCAGAGGGGGCGCCACAGGAAAGCCCAAATGACGATTGGGTGGATATGACCAATCGTCCTAACGAATGGCTTCAAGTTGTCATCGGCACGAATGTCAAAGACAGGGGTGTCCGGGTAGCCGTGGCACTGGCCGGCTTTGGCGGTGGCGGTAACAGGGCTGGTGTGTTTCCCACCATTGAGACTTTGGCTGAGAGAACCAACAAGCCGGAGCGCACTATAAGCCGTGGGCTCGATGACTTGAAGGAAGCAGACCTCATCAGGAAGCAGCACCGGACGTATAACGGCCCGGTGACATATCGGCTAGGGCACACACCGAACACGGCTTGACCACAGGTGGCAAGTTGCTAGTAGCACCACTAGACCAACTTGCCATCCATGGCAGACCAACCTGTCACAGGTGGCAACATAACTTCTTACTTAACTTCCTCTCCTCCTCCTTAAGAGGAGGAGAGTACTAGTAAGAACATGAGTAGTTGGCCAAGGAGTCTTGATGGTTCCTTGGCCACAGTCATTACAAGATCATCTAACCAAGTAGGTCTGTCTTCGATCTTTGGGATCTCAGACAGCCATGGCAGTGAACGAGCATGCGAGAGAACGGAAGACCGAACGGCAGAGAGGTCACAAGATTGTCCCGCGCCCCTCAGAGCCTCTGTATGGCTCTGTACGGGCCTAGGAGAGTCTCCCTGGACTCCTTGCCTAGGGGTATGGCTGTACGGCCCTTAGAAGGCCGTGCAGAGCTTTCCTGGGGCTATGGGTGTCTCTGGCCTCTGTGTCGAGTGGTCCGGCCCTTGTTCCGCTAGGGCCGTGGAAGGCTCTGTGTACCGTTCCAAGCCTCTGTCTGCTGCTCCCTGGTCTCCCCGGTGCTCTGACGGCTCCCTAGGCCGTTCTGTGGCCTCTGGACAGGGCGTGCCGGCCCTGCCTTCTCGGCAGGTGCACGAGCCTCTGACCAGGGAGTATGTAGACGTTATAAGTCCGTAACCGTCGATGACGTCACAAACCTAGGTCGATTGACACCGACATCATAAGTAGAAGGGAAAAGTGAGGGAGTTAGGCCACAGGGCAACAGGCACTCCTTCTCTATCTCCTCTGCTCTCTCAGGTTCGTAGTCTCGTCTCCTCCTCTCCTTGATGCCTTGGCCCGGTTTTCTGGTCTACGGGCATTCCTGGCTCCGGTCTCCTGCGTTTGGTCATGGCGTAGGAGACCGGAGCCTTCTCTTTTGCCTACGTATCCCACAACAACACACATGACCTAGAAGGATGTGATCTGTAATGGCGAAGATCTCCGTATGGGATAGGCGCACTTGGAGCGCCATAAGGGAAGTGCGTGGCGTTACCTATGCCCAACTAGCAGAGGCTTGCGACGTCTACCCGGGTACACCGGAGAAGTGGTTTAACAACAACAAAGGAAACCGGAACCCTGGTCTTAAGTATCAGATCATTATGGCCAAGGTGCTGGGTATCCCGTTGCGCTCTCTGCTCTCTGAGATTACGGACCCCGCCATTAAGGCGGCTATCCGGACCGCTTACAACAACTAGCCGTTAGGACACATGACCAATGAACATGACCACTCCGCTTTATGCCAAGGTTGCTGCCATTGCTGGCCGGCCTCTGGTGCTCCTTGCTGCTCTCCTTATGTCTGCTCCTGCTGAGATCTCCCTTGCCCGTACCGCCGGCTTCAGTGGCGGCACTGAGTATCTGGCTCCGTTCGTCCTGTCTCTCTACGCCGTATGCGCTGCTGTCATTGCTGCCACTCGACAGAAGGGCGTCAGAGGACGAACCAGCGCCATTATCGGCGCTGCTGTCGCACTCGGGTTTGCTCTGTCTGCACAGTGCATCGCTCATCTAATTGCAGCCGGCTACGTCACCTCAGGGCCATGGTTGGTTGCTGCTGTTTCCTCGGTCCCGAGTATCGCCGCGGCTCACCTTCTCCACCTTGCCGTGACACCCAAGACTCCTACAGTCGGTGTCACTTCCTCGGATAAGGGACAGGGAGCCACAGGTAAGCCCGAGAAGGCCGAGGAAGAGACCAAGGATATTGCTCCTACTGCGCCACGTAAGAAGGGCGCACAGGGCCGTTCACGTCCTTCTCTCCAAGCTATCCGGGATGTGGCAGACACCCTTGACAAGACTGGACAGAAGGTCACTGCCAAGGCTCTTGCTACTGCCTTCAAGGTCTCGGAACGTACCGGGGCCCGTTACCTCTCACAGCTCACTGCCTGACAAGGAGATACGCCATGGATGACAAGACAACGGAACGCCAGGCCAATGCAGAGCTTAACGAAATGACACCCCATGAGATTTATGAGGCTGTCAAGGCTGGACACTTCATTGTCAGGGGTGAGGAGTAATGGAGCCTCTGTCTATTGCAGGCTATGCACTGCTCCTTGTTGCCATTCTGGTGAATAGGTATCTGACTTCGAGTGACCGACATGACTACACGATTTACCGTTAGGGGACTACATGACTAACACTGTATTTGTAACGCCTATGCCGGCGGGGTACAGCTTCACCGCGGGCACCAAGAAGGCTATTGCTGTCAGAGATAAGGCATTCAAGGCCCTACAGGATTGCCAGCTTGACAATGCCGACTATGCCACTATCCCCACTCCTCAGGGCCCTAGGGTCCCTGCCCTGGTCAACGCAGAGGCAGAGCTTAGGCGACTGGATATGGAGGCTGTCAGGAATGGCAAGCCTCTGACCAATAGGGATGACTTCCTGGCCCCTCATAAGGCCAAGGCAGAGGAATACACCCGGACCATTGCTGCGCTCCGTTCTGCCTATGACCAAGCATTCAAGGAGGCAGAGGAAGCCATCATTGATGAGATGCCTTCCCTTGCCAGGAGGGCTCTTGAGGAGTGCACCAAGGTACATGGGGAGTATGTCGCAGCCATTGAGGCTGCGGAGAATGCAAAGGCCCGTATGTCTGCTGCGACTAGTCGTCTGGTGTGGGCAGTCTCAGACAGTCAGATGAACCGTTCCGCGGGTACAGGGTGGGCAGACTTCTCCGATGCTGAGGCGTTTGAGGTAACCGCAGATGGCCGGCTGACTCGCCGTGCCGCACAGTCCCTTGGTCTGGAGTCATACCAGGGTGGTTCTGTTGTGGTGTATGACGAACTTGTTGACTGGAATGGTGCTGCGCCCGAGCATCCGCGTTCTGAGGAAGTAGCCACGGCAATTGGCAATAGTCCTATGGACGACGTGAGGGCAGAGGCTGTCTACGATATTGCCCGGCTTTCTCCGGAAGACTACTCCCGCCATTTCGACTGACAGAATTCCCCGAATATCGGGGCCTAGGTAATGATCATCCCGGGGTCTCTGGCAATTATGCTAGGGGTCCCGGGTTTTTGTGTATCCGGATGTCGTTTTGTATCATCTGTGGAAAGTTCAAAACTCGTACACGATGACGGGACGGCACTCCCGGCGGGTTCGCTTGATGTATTCACAGGCATTACCCCGGGGTATGTGCACGGGGATAAAGCGTGACAGCACCACAATGCCGGCTCGTTATTGATGCGTGCCCTGTGAATGCTCTGCCACGAACGAGCCACGGCCAGACCAAGTGATGATCAGACCCTCTGCCCTGAGGGCTGCAAACGCCCTCTGGACAGTGGAGGCAGCGACGTCGAACTCACTCGCCACGGCAAGCACAGCCGGCATGCGTGACCCTGAGGGGTACGTGCCATCGGTGATCCGAGTCCTCAGGATGCTCACAAGCTGCGGGTAGACAGGCTGCGTCCGGTCGATCATGGGTCAAGCGTGCGACCGTTCGGGGATACACGCATCCGAGGATTCGACCTTACGAGTATTCGAGGATACGAGTAGGCTGGTCTTCCTCCGGTAGCCACTGGAGACACAGAACGGCCCCGGGCAGAGGGACTAGCTCTGACACCGGGGCCTTGCCCCTATGGAGGTAGGGACTATGGGCATGATCCCATCGAACGGACAGGCAGACCCGGGGAAGACTGTCATCTGTGAGACAGGGGGAAGGATCGAGCAGCTTCTACAGGGAGCACTCCTAGTTCCCCGTACCTCTGAGGCCAGGGACATGGAGGCTTGGGAGGAGTCCGTGTTGGCTGTGGCCAGGATGGATGTCGTCCGGGCCCTGTCTGTGGCAGAGGACAGGGAGGTGACCAGAGCAGAACTCACCGTGGCTCTGTTCTTCCTGGCACAGTCGGCCCGTGCTGCGGTACGTGTCGCAGAGCATCGGATGGAGGCTGCGGAGTAGCCGGCTCTGCCCCCTGACACTGGCCCCCTGGTCTCGATGGCCAGGGGGCTCACTCATGTCCAGATCTACGGACAGTCATCCTTGCTGGTCACAGACGATGTTTGTGGAAACCTCTGGATCTGCTTGTCGACCCAGCTCTCGAAGTCGACGCCGGGTGGCTTTCGCTCGGTCATGAGTCCATTGTGCCGGACGCCACCGTGCCGGGCGTTTTATCATTCGGCGGCGGCGGGCCGACCCGGGCCCGTCGTGCACGGCCGTCGCGGTCGCCGCCGGGCCCTCCTCGGCCCGCAGGACGTCTCAGGAGGAGCACAGGTGCTCGAACTCACCATGGCCGCGGTGTCCGCGGCGGAAGCGGGTGCCACGGCCGGCATGCTCATGGCCGACGCGCCCAGCGAGCCGGGCGCCCTGCTGCGGGTGGGCCGGGACCGGTCGCTGTGCCGGCTCTCGACGCCGGACGACTGGCTGTTCGTCTCGCGCGTCCACCTGGAGTTCTCCTGCGCGCAGGACGGGACCTGGCAGCTCACCTGGCTGCGCGGTTCGCTGCCGGAGCCGTCCTCCGAAGTGCGGCTGACCATCGGGGAGTACGCCCAGCCGGTCGCCTACGGCGGCTCCGTCGTGCTGCCCCGGGGCGGCAGCGGCGAGGTCGTCATCCAGGACCGCACCGCCCCGCGCAGCGTCAACGTGGGCTTCTACCACGAGATCTAGGGATCCGGGCTCACGCCAGTACCCGTGCCAGGGCGAAACCGTCGTAACCCTTGGTACCGACCGTCTGGATCGCCGTACCCGTCAGCCGGGGGTGACTGCCGATCATGTCGAGGGCGGCGCGGGTGCCCACCACGTCCGGATCGGTGTTGTCCGGATCGGCCACCCGGCCGCCCCGGGCCACGTTGTCCAGCACGATGAGAGCGCCCGCACCGGTCAGCCGGAGCGCCCACTCCACGTAGTGCGGGTTGTTCACCTTGTCGGCGTCGATGAAGACCAGGTCGAACGGGGGCGGGTTCTCGTCGGCCAGCGCGGGCAGCGAGTCCAGTGCCGCGCCGACCCGCACCTCGACCTGTGCGTCGAGTCCCGCGCGGGCGATGTTGCGGACGGCGACCTCGGCGTGCCGTGGGTCGTACTCCAGGGAGATCAGCCGCCCGTCGGCCGGGAGGGCGCGGCCCAGCCAGATGGTGCTGTAGCCGCCGAGCGTGCCGATCTCCAGGATGGTGCGGGCGCCCTGCACCTGGGCGAGGAGCTGGAGCAGCTTGCCCGCCACGGGTGAGACGGAGATCGGCGGGAGGCCGGCGGCGTCGCTGTCGCGCAGGGCGGCCGTCAGCGCCTCGTCGGGGGCGTCGGTCAGGAGGCGGTCGGCGAAGTAGCCGTCCACCGTGTGCCAGAGCTGCGTCTCGCTCATCCACCTGTGCCTTCCGTGCGGCTGCTTAGTCTTTCTAACTAAGTGCGCTGCCGAAGATACGTCGCCCGCACCGCCCCCGTCAGGCCTTCTCCCGGCGTGTCCCGGGTCGCAGCGACGGCGGAGAGCCCGGCAGCGGGAGTCTCGCCGACTCGGCCGTCCGCCCCACCGCGGACCCGCCGATCACGGCCGGGTGAAGCGGACCAGGAGGTGCGGGGGCGCGGGACCGTCACCGGATGCCCCGGGCACCCACCCGTTGTGATGCTTCTCGCGTCACCCGCGGGCAACACGACCGGGTACGGACTATCGTCATCCGGACAAAAGTGAGCGGGCCGTCAGGTGAAGCCGCGGTTTCCTGCGTCCTGTCCAGGGGTGCCGCGGGCCACGTGGGGAGCGCGGAGCGGATCCCCGCGCACGGGACGCGCGGGGCGAAACGGGGCGGGAGGCCGACGAGGCGTGGTGGACGCGGAGCATGGTGGGCGACCGGCGGAGACACCCGGGGCGACGGCCGTCGACGGCACCCGGGCACGGCTGCGCGCGGTGCGCCTGGGCCTGTGGCTGCTCGCCGCCGTCCTCGCCGTACGCCAGGTCGCCGCCGTCCTCACCACGCCCAGCGGGGAACGCCTGACGGACCTCGGGACCTGGGTGGGCGCCGAAGGCGTCCTGCACGTCAGCGGCTCCCTCTACGACTCGACCCGGTTCACCGGCACCCCCTTGGCCGGGCTCGTCCTCAGACCCCTCACCCGCACCGCCGAACAGGCCCTCGGCTGGGGCTGGACCTTCGGCACGCTGCTGCTGGTGGCCGCCCTCGGCCTGATCGCCGCCCGCGCGCTGCCCCAGCCGGTCGGCCGCCGCACCGCTGTCCTCGCCGCGCCCGTCGCCATCAGCCTGCTCATGCTGTCCCTGCCGGTGCGCAACACCCTCTGGCTGGGCCAGACCAGCATCATCCCGGTCCTGCTCGTCCTGCTGGGCTGCTTCGTCGCCCACGGTCAGCGCACCAGCGGCGCCCTCATCGGCGTCGCGGCGGCCCTCCAGCCGACCCTGCTCCTCTTCGCCCCGCTGCTGTGGTTCACCGGCCGCCGCCGGGCCGCGACCGCCACCGCCGTCACCTTCGCCGGCGTCACCGCGCTCGCCTGGGCCGCGATGCCCCAGGACTCCGCCACCTACTGGGTGCACCACCTGGCGGGCGTCGGCCTCGGCGGCCCCGCCGACGCCCTCGCCAACCAGTCCCTGCACGGCGCCCTGCTCCGCCTCGGCCTCGAAGGGCCCCTGGAGATCGCCGTCTTCCTGCTGCTCGGCGCCGCCGTGGCGGTCCTCGCCCTGCGCCGCGCCGTGCACTACGCGCACGACGGCCAGCTGCTCCTCGCGGTCGCCGTCACCGGCTGCGCCGCCATCGTCGTCGCCCCGACCGCGTGGCAGCACCAGCTGTTATGGGTGCTGCTCACCGCCGTCGGCCGGGTCGGCAAACGCGCCCGTGACCGGATGGTGTGGCCCGTCGCCGTCGTCCTGGTCATGACGCTGCCGGCGACGATGATGCTGCCGAACATGGAGTTCCTGTTCCCGGTGCGGGACAACGTCGTGCTCCTCGCCGCCCTGGCCGCCGCCACCGCCGTCCCCTTCCTCTCCCGCGCCTCCCGCCCCTTCCGCACCCCCGTCCCCACTCCCTGCGCCCCGCCCGTCCCGGCGCGCCCGAAGTTCGTCCCCCTGCTGCCGTTCCTGCGCCGGGTGCTCATCCGGCCGAACCTCCTGCTGGAAATGCTCCTGATCCGCGTCACCTACGCCGCGTACGCCCAGGTCCGGCTCGCCGCGACCGGCGGCAGCAACTCGGCGGGCCGCGCCCGCGCGGAGGAACACGGACAGCAGATCCTCGACCTCGAGCGTCTGCTCCACATGGACATCGAGTACGCCGTCAACCACGCCGTGGTGAGGATCGGCTGGCTGCGGGACTTCTTCGACTTCTACTACACCTCGTTCCACTTCATCGTCCCGCTGACCGTGCTGGGCCTGCTGTACTGGCGCCGCCCCGTCGACTACCGCTGGGCGCGCTCGGCCCTCGGCTTCACCACGCTCCTCGCCCTGGTCGGTTTCTGGCTCTACCCGCTCGCCCCGCCCCGCCTCATGCCGGACCTCGGCATCATCGACACGGTGCACGGCGTCCAGGACTTCTCCGAGCCCGACTACGGCACCCTCACTCACCTCACCAACCAGTACGCGGCGATGCCGTCGCTGCACTTCGGCTGGTCCCTGTGGTGCGGTGTGGTCATCGCGATCATCGCGCCGAAGCTCTGGACGAAGGTCCTGGGTCTCCTCCACCCGCTCCTCACGGCCGCCGCGATCGTCGCCACCGGCAACCACTGGATCCTGGACGCGGCCGGCGGCGCGCTGGTCGTCGGCGCCGGCTTCGGCCTGACGTATCTCCTCCAGGGCCCTCGCGCCGCCACGGCGGTGGTGGCGGCCACCGACTTCAGCAGCGCGCCGCCGGCGCCGGCGAAGGACCGTGCTCCGAGCTGACCCGGTGCCCTCGCGCCGGCTCAGGAGCGGTGTCAGTGCGCTGACGTAGTCTTCCGGCCACCGCACACCGACCGTGAGGAACGAAGGACTTGACCGGCCTGTCTGCTTTTCCGCTGCCCTTTCACACCGCCCGTTCCCTGCCGACCGCGACCCCGCGGACGCTGCGGGAACTCGACATGATGCGGTGCAGCGCGCACATACGGGCCAAGCCCGGGTGGTCCGACAAGAGGAACGACGCGGACGTCGTCGCCCGGTGGACGCGGGAAGCGGTCGATCAGGGTCTCACCGAAGCGCAGGTCCGCTATGTGCTCGCCGAACTCGGGCACTACGCCGCGCTGCGGGACGGGCGGACCGGCGCCGAGGTGTCCGCCGTCGACGGGGTGTGGCAGTCGGACACACTGATCGACGACAAGCTCGCCACCCGGTTGCGTGAGGCGGTCCGGGTCCTGGAGCAGGTCCCCGAAGCGGAGAAGGACTGGCATCCCGGATCCGACGGCCAGGTGCTGGACCTGGTGCACCCCTCGCTCTTCTGCCTGGTGAGAGAGGTGAGCGGTGGACCCGAGCCGGCCTGGCGGAACCCGACGAACGCCTACGCGCGCTACGAGTTCTCGGAGACGTTCCAGTGGCTGCCCACGGACGTCGACGTGAGTGACGACGGCGAGGTCTCCTTCCGCTCGTACGTCAACAACGTCCACCCCGAAGACCATCGCGAACTGGCCTCCGTGCTGCCGGACGTGTTCGCGCGTTTCCGCCCGCTGCTGGAGAACGTGCTCACCGATCTGCGCCATCCGCGCCCCCTGCGGATCGACGCCGATGCCTACGGGTGGTACGACTCGGAGCCGGAGTACCCGAGCAGGTCCTCGTACCCGGACGACGCGGCCTACGAGGAAGCCCGGAGCGCCTGGCTGAAGGCCTATGACGTCTGGTACGAGAACCGGCGCCCGGCCGTCCCGGACGCCCCGGCGTTCACCCCGCCCCAGGTGCCCGACGCCTCCGGCCGGGTCGACCTGCGAGGCCGTCGTCTGCAGGTCATCGTCAAGCTCGCCACCGTCTGCCTCACCCCGGACAAGCCCGGGTACCCGGGCGGTTCCTGGCACGTCGAGGGGATGCTGAACGAACGGATCGTCTCGACCGGCATCTACTACTACGACAGCGAGAACATCACCGAGAGCCTGCTGAGTTTCCGGACGGCACTCGACGACCCGGACTACGAACAGAACGACGACGGCGGCGTACGTGAGGTCTACGGCCTGGAGAACGAGGGCGCGCTGAACCAGCTGCTGGGATCGGCGCCGACCCCGGCGGGCCGCTGTCTGGCGTTCCCGAACGTGCTGCAGCACCGGGTCGGCTCGTTCCGCCTCGAGGACCCCACCCGGCCCGGGTATCGCAAGATCCTCGCGTTCTTCCTGGTCGACCCGTCCGAGACGATCGTCTCGACCTCCGACGTGCCCCCGCAGCAACCGTGGTCCGACACCTCGACCATGACGCTCGAGGAGGCCAAGGAGTATCGCGAACAGCTCATGCGGGAACGCAAGTTCTTCGTCGACGAACACAACGAGCAGCTCTACGAACGCGAGTTCTCCCTCTGTGAGCACTGAAGGAGCCGTCCGCCCCGGGCGGTGGGCCCGGGGCGGACGGTGACGGGGCGACGAAGGCGGCGGCCCCGGGGATCAGGGGGCCGCCGCCTTCGGTACGGGGGGTGTCCGGCGTGGATCAGTACCAGTTGTTGGCCTGCCAGAAGGACCAGGCGTCGCAGGCGCTGCCGTAGCGGTCCTTCATGTAGTCCAGGCCCCACTTGATCTGGGTGGCGGGGTTGGTCTTCCAGTCGGAGCCGGCCGAGGCCATCTTGGAGGCGGGCAGGGCCTGGACCAGGCCGTAGGCGCCGCTGGAGGCGTTGGTGGCGGTGGGGTTCCAGCCGCTCTCGTGCTGGACGATCTTCGAGAAGCACTGGAACTCGGCCGAGTTGCCGATCATCTTCTGCGCCGTCGCCTGGGCCGAGGACGCGCTCGTGGTCGCGGCCTGGGCGGGCGCTGCGGCGATCAGGGTGCCGCAGGTGGAGGCGACCAGGGCGGCACCGGCGAGGGTCTTCTTCGGGGCGGAGACGGTGCGGAGGAAGGAAGCGGCGGACACAGGCGGCCTTTCGGTCGGAAGCGGGGGAGTCGCGCTACGCCGTGCCGGATGCCGCGGTGTGCGGCGGGGGCATGCGTCGGCGCCGCGACCCCGGTGGGGGTGTCGGCGCCTGGCGACGGCTCCACAGAAGCAAATCCGGGCATTGCCCGCAAAGACCCCTTTTACTACCGAAGGTCGGGGGACGGTCGGTTCGAGGGGCGGGGTTCCGTCCACGGCACGGGTGGCCGCTACGGTGCCGGGTCGTATGTGACGCGGGTCATGTGGGGTGCTTCACCGTCTCGTGCACGGTGTGCTTCCGGGGGGTTACTCGGTGGTGCTCCCGAAGGTGACCGGGGTCTCGAAGGCGGCCCTGCGGGTGGCCCGGCGCAGGGCCTTGAGGAGGGTGGCGCCCACGGTGAGGGTCAGGACGACGGTGACCAGGGCGCGGCCCAGGTCCCAGCCGAGGGACGTCGCCAGGCAGTAGGCGACGAAGCGGGCCAGGTTGGTGGCGAGCGGCGCGTCGGGGGAGAAGGAGATGTTCGAGGCGAGCGCCGACATGAACGGCCAGCCCGCCATGTTCATCACCGTGCCGTAGGCGAAGGCCGCCAGGAAGCCGTACCCGGCGAGCATCCAGACCTCCGCCCGGCCGCGCAGCCGGTCGGGGCCCGGGAGGAAGCCCGCGCCCATCGTGAACCAGCCCATCGCCAGCATCTGGAACGGCAGCCAGGGGCCCACACCGCCGGTGAGCAGCGCGGAGGCGAACATCGTCACCGAGCCGAGGACGAAGCCGAAGCCGGGGCCGAGGACCCGGCCGCTGAGGACCATGAGGAAGAACATGGGTTCCAGGCCGGCCGTGCCCGCGCCGATGGGGCGCAGGGCGGCGCCCGCCGCGGCGAGGACGCCCAGCATCGCCACCGCCTTCGGACCGAGGCCCGACTCCGAGATGGTCGCCGCCACGACCGCGACCAGCAGGACCAGCAGGCCCGCGAAGAGCCACGGCGCGTCCCTCGCGTGGGCGTTCACGGCGGAGGCGGGCGGGGCGAGGAAGGGCCAGCCGAAACCGGCCACGCCCACCGCGCTGACCAGGGCGAGGGACAGCCAGGAGCGGGGGCCCAGGCGGATGGCCCGGGCCTGACGGTCCGGCCGGTGAGTCGTGGTGGTCGGCGGCGTCATCGGCTCAGCGCCTCTCGGACCTGGGAGACCGTGAGCCAGGCCTGGGGGGCCAGGATCTTCGCCACCTGCGGGGCGAAGGACGGGGACGCCACGACCACCTCGGCCGACGGCCCGTCCGCGATCACCTCGCCCTCGGCGAGCAGGACGACCCGGTGGGCGAGCTCCGCCGCCAGCTCCACGTCGTGCGTGGCCATCACGATGGCGTGGCCCTCGGCGGCCAGCTCCCGCAGGATCGTGACCAGGCGGGCCTTCGCCGCGTAGTCCAGGCCCCGGGTCGGCTCGTCGAGGAGCAGGAGGGGCGGGCGGGCGGTGAGGACGACCGCGAGGGCCAGGGTGAGGCGCTGGCCCTCGGAGAGGTCGCGGGGGTGGATGTCGTCGGCCATGGAGGGGAGGAGCCGCGTGAGCAGGGCACGGCAGGTGCCGGGGTCCGCCTCCGCGTCCCGGTCGGCGGCCGTGCACTCCGCCGCGACCGTGTCCGCGTAGAGGAGGTCGCGGGGCTCCTGGGGGACCAGGCCGACCCGGCGGACCAGGTCGCGGGGGCGGGTGCGGTGCGGGACCGCGCCGCCGGTGCGGACCGAGCCCGAGGAGGGGGCCACGAGGCCCACCAGCGCGCCGAGCAGCGTCGACTTCCCGGCTCCGTTGCGGCCCATCAGGGCGATCGTCTCACCGGGGGTGACCGTCAGGCCGACCTCGCGCAGCGCCTGCACGCCGTCGCGGCGCACCGAGAGGGCGCGGACCTCGGCCACCGGGGCGGTGGTGTCGCCGGCCTTCCCGCGTGTGAAGCGGCGCTTCCCGGCGGGGGCGGGCGTGGGTGCGGGGCGGGCCCGGTCCGGTTCCTGGCCGGCCAGGCGGTCGCGCAGCGCTCCCGCCCGGCGGCGGGCGTCGCGGACCGTCAGGGGGAGGGGGGACCAGTCGGCCAGGCGGCCCAGGGCGACCACCGGCGGGTGGACGGGGGAGACCGCCATCACCTCCGGCGGGGTGCCGAGCCACGGGCGCTCACCGGGGCCCGGCAGCAGGGCCACCTGGTCGGCGTACTGGATGACGCGTTCCAGCCGGTGCTCGGCCATGAGGACCGTGGTGCCCAGGTCGTGGACCAGGCGCTGGAGGACGGCCAGGACCTCCTCGGCCGCCGCCGGGTCCAGTGCGGACGTCGGCTCGTCCAGGACCAGGACCCGGGGGTGGGGAGTGAGGACGGAGCCGATGGCGACGCGCTGCCGCTGACCGCCGGAGAGGGTGGCGATGGGACGGTCGCGCAGGTCGGCCAGGCCCAGCAGGTCCAGGGTCTCCTCGACCCTGCGGCGCATCACCGCCGGGGCGAGGCCCAGCGACTCCATGCCGTAGGCGAGTTCGTCCTCCACCGTGTCCGTCACGAAGTGGGAGAGCGGGTCCTGGCCCACCGTGCCCACGACGTCCGCGAGTTCGCGGGGCTTGTGGGTGCGGGTGTCGCGGCCGGCGACCGTGACCCTGCCGTGCAGGGTGCCGCCGGTGAAGTGCGGGACCAGGCCGCTCACCGCGCCCAGCACGGTCGACTTGCCGACGCCGGACGGGCCGACGAGGAGCACCAGTTCGCCTTCGGGCACCTCGAAGTCGACTCCGTGGACGGCGGGTTCGGCTGACCCGTCGTAGGTCACCGACACGTTCTCGAAGCGGATCACGTCGTCGGCTCCTTGCGGGGGTGCGGCGCCTCGGGGGCGGGGGTGATGAAGGCGGGGAGCAGGCCGATCAGGACGGCCGCCGCCGGCCACAGGGGGAGGGTGGGCGCGACGAGCGGTACCACGCCGGGGTTCAGGGCCGCCGGGTCGCGGGAGGCGGCGAGCGTGAGGAGCGCGGCCACCGCGACTCCGGACGCGGTGACCAGCCAGGCCCGGGTGTCCCAGGCGTCCGGGCGGTAGCGGGTGCGCAGGGTGCGGCGGCCGCCGAGCCAGAGCCCCGCGAGGGCGGCCGCCAGTCCGGCGAGGAGGACGGGGACGCCGTAGCTGCCGCCCGCGGCGGTGAGGAGCCCGTACGTTCCCGCGCAGACGCCGAGCAGACCGCCGAGGGTGAGGGCGGCCGTGGTGCGGCGTACGGCGGGCGGGACGGCGGCGCTGCGGCCGTAACCGCGCGCGTCCATCGCCGCGGCGAGGGCGACCGAGCGCTCCAACGCGCCCTCCAGGACCGGCAGTCCCACCTGGAGGAGACCCCGTACGCCCTTGTCGGGACGGCCGCGCAGGCGGCGGGCGGCGCGCAGGCGGCGCACGTCGGCGATGAGGTGGGGGGCGAAGGTCAGCGCCACGACGACCGCGACGCCCATCTCGTACAGGGCGCCCGGGAGGGACTTCAGCAGGCGGGAGGGGTTGGCGAGGGCGTTCGCGGCGCCCACGCAGATCAGGAGGGTGGCCAGCCGGAGGGCGTCGTAGAGGGCGAAGGTGAGGGCCTCCGCGGTGACCCTGCCGCCGAGGCGGATGCCCTGGGCCCAGTCGGGCAGGGGCACTTCGGGCAGGGTGAACAGGGTGTGCGCGCCGGGGACGGGGGAGCCGAGGACCACCGCGAAGGCGAGGCGGATGAGGATGACCGCCACGGCGAGCTTGACGAAGGCGCCGTAGGAGCGGGACCAGGGGGTGTGGGGGCGGCGGGTCGCCACGACGTAGGCGGACGCGGCGATGAGGAGGGTGAGCAGGAGGGGGTTGGTGGTGCGGGTCGCGGCGGTGCCGAGAGCCAGCGCCCAGAGCCACCAGGCGCCGGGGTGCAGGGCCGCGGGGGGCCGCCGGGGGCGGGCGGGGACGGGCTGCCCGGCCGGCGTCCCCCGCATCCCGCTCTCGGCCGTGTCCGGGCGGGGAAACGCCCACCGCCCACCCGTGCCGCTCCCGCGGCGGGGGTGGGCGCTGTGGTGCGCGTCACGCACGGCGGCGTACCTGCCAGAGGGCCGCCGCTCCGAGGAGGGCCACCACGGCGACTCCCGCCATCAGGCCGATCGAAGGGCCCGAGTCCTGCGGCTCGGCCTGTTCCTTCGCGGGCGCGGGGGCCTTCTCCGCGGAGACCTGCTCTCCGCAGCCCTTCTCCGGGTAGCCCGATATCGCGCACAGCAGGGCGTTGGAGTCGTAGCGCAGGGGCTTGGCGACCGCGGCGAGGGCCTCCGCCGTGCTGGCGTCCTCGGCCACCTGCGCGCAGGCCGTGCGGCCGGCCGGCGGGGTTTCGCCGGACGGGGCGTCGGCGGGGGTGCCGAAGTCGATGACCAGGGCCACGCGCTTGGTGCCGTCCTTCGCCGGGGTCCCGGCGCAGATGGTGTCGAAGTCCGCGGCGCCGCGGGGCTTCGCCGCGTCGCCGGAGTCCTCGCTGACGGAGAAGCGGAAGCCGTGGACGTCGCCGTCGGAGGGGCGGGCCAGGGACGGGCCCTGGGTGGCGTACGTCCACGCCGTGCCGTCCTGTTCCCAGAAGGACCAGTAGCGGTAGCCGACGGCCTGGGCCTGGCCCGCGCCTGCCAGCAGGGGCAGGAGCGCGGCCAGGAACAGGAGGGTGACGCGGCGGATCACGGCTGCTTCTTCTTCGCGCGGCCGCTGAACAGGAAGCCGATGCCGATGCCGGCGATCAGGCAGACACCGACGAACCACCAGACGCCGAAGCCGGAGTCGGAGTCGTCCTTCTTCTCGTCCTTGTCGTCCGACGCCTCGGCGGTCTTCTCGGCGGCCGGGCCCGTCGCGGTCAGCTGCTTCACCAGGTCCGTGCCGCCGAAGGCGCGCGGGTCGGCGCCCGTCGCGTGCGCGGCGAAGATCAGCTGGGCGTAGGCGGCGGGACCGCTCTGCGCCGCCCAGTCGGCGGCGTTCTTCTCCAGCCAGGCGGCGGACGTGCCGGCCTGCTCGGTGGAGCCCTGCGCGGCGAGCGCGACGACCGCGTCGGCCGTGTTGCCGTAGTCGGGCTGGTCCTCGGAGCCGGGGAGGGCGGAGACGAGGTGGCCGCCGTCGGCGAGGGCCTTGGTGAGGTACGCGGCGCCGTTGGCGGCGGCCTGCTCGGGGCTGTCCGCCTTCTCGCAGGCGGCGTCCGGCTGCCCGCCCTTGCCGGGCCCGGCGGCCAGGCCGGCGCCGGTGGAGCCGAGCACGCCCGCCGCCGTCGCGTCCGCGTTGGCGACGAGTTCGCCCTTCTTGTCCGGCTGGAAGGCGAACGCGCCCGCGCCGTCGCCCTCGCAGGGCAGCGCGAGGGCGAGCAGCGCGTCGTAGGGCGACTTGCCGTCCTTCTTCACCTCGGCGGGCTTCTCACCGGCGGCCGCGAGGGCGCCGATGACGACCGAGGTGGAGTTGGTGTCACTGGCGCCGCCCGCGACGTAGCCCCAGCCGCCGTCCTTGTTCTGCACGGACTTCAGCCAGCCGACCGCCTTGTCGGTCACGGCGCCGTGGCCGCCGAGTGCGGCGAGTGCCTGGACGGCGGCGGCGGTCTGGTTGGTGTCGACCGTCGTCGTGTCGTCGCACGCCTTCGCGGTGTCGGCGCGGTAGGGGGCGAAGGAGCCGTCGGCGCACTGCTGTCCGGTCAGCCAGTCCACGGCGGCCTTCGGCGGTTCGACACCGACCGTGTGCTGGGCGAGCAGGGCGAGCGACTGGCGCCAGACGCCGTCGTACTGGGGGTCTGCGTCGCCGTACAGGGCGGAGGGGAGCGCCGGCCGGGACGGCGACGGGGACGGGTCGGCGGCGGCCGGTGCGGCGGCGCCGATCACGGCGGCGGCGGCCAGAACCGCTGCGCTGCGGCGGATGTTCATGATCGGCGGGTGCCTCTCCCTGAAGAGGGCCGGGCAGCGCGGGACACCCCGGCGGCTCGGCTCCGTATACCTCGACGGTGCCCGTGCGCCGGCGGGACTGCCGGGCACGTGAGCCGGTCACGATCCGTGTGGGGCAGTCCGGCTCACCGTCCCAGGCGTCGCGGCGGGCGGCTCACGGTTGCGGGTCAGCGCCGGAATTGCACCGGCTTCCCCCCGTACGGGTGTGATGACGACGCCGCCACTCTACCCGCCCGTAAGAAGGGGGTCAGGGGTGGCCGCGGGAGGCGGGACCGGGGCGGGGCCGTGAGGTGACGGAGGTCACGGGAGGGGCGAGACGTGGCCCGCACCCGCTCTCCCCGGACGGGGACCGCGGGTGCGGGCACGTGCGGGGCGGGTGCGGGCCGGGCCAGGACGCCGTACGGGCTCCGACCTGCGGCGAAGGCGTGTTGCCGCCGTTCACGGTGAAACCGGAGCTGGTGGACGCCCCGGCCGCGAGGGAGCCGTTCCGGCTGGAGCGGACGGTCGTGACGGTGCCGCTGCCGTCCCCGGTGGGTGAGCCGTTCCACACGGAGACGGCCTTCTGCGGGGGCGCCATGGTGACGTTCACGCTGCGGGCGCGGATCGGGGCGCTGCCGGCGGTGATCGTCACCTTCCCGTTGCAGCCGCCGCCCCGGACCGGGGTGAGGGGTCGTCTCAGGAGGCGTCGCAGGGCCGCGGCGCCGCCAGGTCGACCAGGCGGCATGCCGTCTCGATGTCGGCCCTGACCTGTGCGATCGAGGCGCGGCCCGAGAGCCAGGTGATCAGGGCCGAGTGCCAGGTGTGCTCGATCACGCGGACCGCCGAGAGCTGGCCCGGCGTCGGATCGGTCAGCCCCATGGCGTCCAGGATGATCACCGTGGTCTGCCGGGAGACCTGGTCGACCTCCGCGCTCACGCTGCGGTCCGCGAAGGTCAGGGCCCGCACCATCGCCTCGGCCAGCTGCGGCTCGCGCTGGAGGGCGCGGAAGGCCCGCATCAGGGTCTCCGCGACCCGCTCGGCGGCGGTGTCACCGGCCGGGGGTTTCCTCCGCAGTGTTCCGTGCATGTGCTCCAACTGGTCCTGCATCGTGGCGACCAGCAGATGGATCTTGGACGGGAAGTACCGGTACAGCGTCCCCAGTGCGACCTGGGAGGACTCGGCGACCTCGCGCATCTGCACCGCGTCGAAGCCGCCCCGGCCGGCCAGTTGGGCGCACGCCCGGAGGATGCGGAGCCGGCGCGCCTCCTGCCGCTCGGTGAGCGGGGAGGGCGGGTCGGTGCGCGGCGCGGCGGAGGGTGTGCGCGCGGGGGCGGGAGCGGTGCGCGCGGGTGCGGGTGCGGGCGCGGTGTGCGCGGGGCGTGCGGGTGTGGGCGCGGTGTGCGCGGTGTCGGCCCCCGGTCGGGCCGGCCCGCCGGCCGCGGCCGCCGTCACCGCGCCGGCCGCACCGGCCGTGTCAGCCGCTTCGGCCGTGTCGGCCGCAGGGGCTGCCTTGGTCGCCTCGGTCCTGTTGGCTTCCGCGGGCATGGGTCCCGTCCGTGACAGTCGGTGAGGGTGGATGATCGGACAGCATGGCACGCCGTCCGCCGTGGCGTGAATCACCTGATCCACTGGTCACAGCATCCCTACCTGCCGGTAGATTCGGATCCTCCAGACGATCAACTCTGAAACTTGTTCTAGATCGGCGTCCCGGCGTACTGTCGCGGGACAGTGCAGGAGAAGGGGGCCCAGAGTGACCGCTGAGGCCAGTCAGGCCGGGCCCTCGGCGGGGCCCGCATCCGACGGCTTGCGACCGCTCCGGATCGCACTCCTCACCTACAAGGGGAACCCGTTCTGCGGCGGTCAGGGCGTCTACGTGCGCCACCTCTCCCGCGAACTCGCCCGCCTCGGACACCGCGTCGAGGTGATCGGCGCCCAGCCCTACGCCGTGCTCGACGAGGGCTACGACGGGCTGAGCCTCACCGAGCTGCCCAGCCTCGACCTGTACCGCCAGCCGGACCCCTTCCGCACCCCGAAGCGTGACGAGTACCGCGACTGGATCGACGCGCTCGAGGTCGGCACGATGTGGACCGGCGGCTTCCCCGAGCCGCTGACCTTCTCCCTGCGCGCCCGCCGCCATCTGCGCGCCCGGCGCGGCGACTTCGACGTCGTCCACGACAACCAGACGCTCGGCTACGGCCTGCTCGGCGACGTCGGCGCCCCCCTGGTGACGACCATCCACCACCCCATCACCGTCGACCGGCGGCTCGAACTGGACGCCGCCGAGAACTGGCAGCGGCGCCTCTCGGTGCGCCGCTGGTACGCCTTCACCCGCATGCAGAAGCGGGTCGCGCGCCGGCTGCCGTCCGTCCTCACCGTCTCCGGCACCTCACGCCAGGAGATCGTCGAGGACCTCGGCGTGCGCGAGGACCGCATCCACGTCGTCCACATCGGCGCCGACACCGACCTGTTCTCGCCCGACCCGTCCGTGGCGGTCGTCCCGGGCCGGATCGTGACCACCTCCAGCGCGGACGTGCCGCTGAAGGGCCTGGTCTTCCTCGTCGAGGCGCTGGCGAAGGTGCGGGCCGAGCAGCCCGACGCCCACCTCGTCGTGGTCGGCAAGCGGCCCACGGAGGGGCCCGTCGCCCAGGCGATGGAGCGGTACGGCCTCGAGGGCGCCGTCGAATTCGTCAAGGGCATCTCGGACGCCGAACTCGTCGACCTGGTGCGGTCGGCTCAGGTCGCCTGCGTGCCGTCGCTGTACGAGGGCTTCTCCCTGCCCGCCGCCGAGGCCATGGCCACGGGCACCCCGCTGGTCGCCACGACCGGCGGCGCGATCCCCGAGGTCGCCGGGCGCGACGGGGAGACCTGTCTGGCCGTTCCGCCCGGCGACGCCGGGGCGCTGGCCGCCGCGCTGACCCGGCTGCTGGGCGACCCCGAGCTGCGGGCGCGCCTCGGCGCGGCCGGACGCGAGCGGGTGCTGGGGCAGTTCACCTGGGCGCGCGCCGCCGAGGGAACGGTGGCCCGCTACCGCGAGGCGATGGCGACCGCGGCGGCCGGCGCGGGCCGTGACGCCGGCGCCGCCCGTGCGACGGAGCCCGCGGCGCGCCGCCCGGCCCCGGCCGGCCCGGACGTCCTCCCCGACACCCTCGTGGACACGGGTGCCGTCCCCGTGACCGCGGCCGACACCTCCGATCGCGAAAGCAGGGCCACGTGCTGACCGTCGACTTCTCCCGGTTCCCGCTCGCCCCGGGCGACCGTGTCCTGGACCTCGGCTGCGGGGCCGGCCGGCACGCCTTCGAGTGCTACCGGCGCGGTGCCCAGGTGGTGGCGCTGGACCAGAACGGCGAGGAGATCCGCGAGGTCGCCAAGTGGTTCGCGGCGATGAAGGAGGCCGGGGAGGCGCCGGCCGGGGCCACCGCCACCGCGATGGAGGGCGACGCCCTCGCCCTGCCCTTCCCGGACGAGTCCTTCGACGTCGTCATCATCTCCGAGGTGATGGAGCACATCCCCGACGACAAGGGCGTGCTCGCCGAGATGGTGCGGGTGCTCAAGCCCGGCGGACGCATCGCCGTCACCGTGCCGCGCTACGGACCGGAGAAGGTCTGCTGGACCCTCTCCGACGCCTACCACGAGGTGGAGGGCGGCCACATCCGCATCTACAAGGCGGACGAACTGCTGGCGAAGATGCGCGAGGCGGGACTGCGTCCCTACGGCACCCACCACGCGCACGCGCTGCACTCGCCGTACTGGTGGCTGAAGTGCGCGTTCGGCGTGGACAACGACAAGGCGCTGCCGGTACGGGCGTACCACAAGCTGCTGGTCTGGGACATCATGAAGAAGCCGCTGGCCACCCGGGTCGCCGAGCGGGCGCTGAACCCGGTGATCGGCAAGAGCTTCGTCGCCTACGCGACCAAGCCGCACCTGCCGCGTGCCGCGGTCGAGGCGGACGCGACGTGACGAGCTCCAGGACTCCCCGTACGCCCAGGACTCCTCGGACCGAACACCTGGTCCTCGACGGTGTGCTGACGGCCGACCAGGCCGCCGACACCGTCGCCGGGATCCTCGCCGTGCAGCGGGAGGACGGCGCGATCCCGTGGTTCCGGGGGCACCACCTCGACCCGTGGGACCACGTCGAGGCCGCGATGGCACTGGACACCGCCGGAGAGTACGAGGCCGGCGAGCGGGCCTACCTCTGGCTCGCCCGGCACCAGTTGGAGGACGGCTCCTGGTACGCGGCGTACGCCGACGGCGACCCGCTCGACATCACCGACCGGGGCCGGGAGACCAACTTCGTCGCCTACATCGCGGTCGGCGTGTGGCACCACTACCTCTCCACCGGTGACGACACCTTCCTGGACCGCATGTGGCCCACCGTGTGCGCGGCGGTGGAGTTCGTGCTGCGCCTGCAGCAGCCCGGCGGGCAGATCGGCTGGCGGCGCGACGACGACGGCACGCCCACGGCGGACGCGCTGCTCACCGGCTCCTCCTCCGTCCACCACGCGCTGCGCTGTGCGCTGGCCATCGCCGAGCAGCGCGAGGAGCCCCAACCCGACTGGGAGCTGGCGGCGGGCGCGCTGCGGCACGCGATCCGGCACCACCCGGAGCGGTTCCTGGACAAGGACCGCTACTCGATGGACTGGTACTACCCGGTCCTCGGCGGCGCGCTCACCGGCCCGGAGGCCAAGGCGCGCATCGAGGAGGGCTGGGAGCGCTTCGTCGTGCCCGGCCTGGGGGTGCGCTGCGTGGTGCCCAACCCGTGGGTGACCGGCGGCGAGTCGGCCGAACTCGCCCTGGCCCTGTGGGCGATGGGCGAGTCCGACCGTGCGCTGGAGGTGCTCCAGTCCATCCGGCACCTGCGCGATCCGGAGAGCGGCCTGTACTGGACGGGGTACGTCTTCGACGACGACGCCATATGGCCGCGCGAGCTGACCACGTGGACGGCCGGCTCACTCCTGCTGGCGGTCGCCGCCCTCGGCGGCCACGAGCCCACCTGCGCGGTCTTCGGCGGCGAACACCTGCCCAGGGGTCTGGACCCGGACTGCTGCGCCCTCACCTGACCCCCGGACCGCCCCCTGCGGGCCGCCCGGGTCAGTGGCGGCGCATGCGGCCGGCGATGGCGTGGCCGACGAACAGGTAGACGACGGCGGCGAGTCCGTAGCCGAAGACGACCCGGGCCCACTCCTCGTCGAAGGTGAACAGGTCACGCGACCAGGCTGCCAGCACGTTGGCCGCGTCATGGACGAACTGGACCAGATCGTTGGCCCGGTTGGCCTCCAGCAGGTACATCACAATCCACAGTCCGAGGATGACGGCCATGACGTCCGCGATCACCGCGATGACCGTCCCCGCGGAGGTGGAACCAGAGCGATATCGAGGGGACATGCTTTCCGACTGGCCCCGAACGCCCGGTTGAAACCAGGGACGTTCGGGGACGGGACGGAAGCGCGCGGCGAACTCAGCGGTGGGTGAGCAGCAGCCGCCACGCCTCCGGGCCGCGCTGCCGGTACTCCACCGCGAAGGCACCGGGGTGCCGGTCCTCGATCTGCCGCAGCAGCGGCAGCGGGTCGTGCGGGGCGACGAGCAGCATGGCCCGCCCGGCCGGTACGGCGGCGAGCGCGCCGAACACCGTCGCGTGCCGCAGTGCGTGCGGGACCTCCCGGACGTCGAGTTCGGGCACGTCCGCGTCGTCCGACCCGCCGCACCCGCACGTGCCGCCGCAGCCGCCGGCCGCGGACTCGCCGTCGGCCGCTGCCTCCTCGCCGCCGCCGAGCAGTTCGCGCATGCCCCCCAGGAGCCCTGAGAGGGAGATGTCCGGGTTGCCGGCGAGGACGGGGAGGACGAGGTCGTTCTCCTTGTCCAGGTGCTCCTCGAACAGGACCTGGAGCGCCCGCCCGTCGGCCGCCGCCCGCACGGCCGGGCCGGCCTCGCGCAGTGCGTCGACCAGCGCGACGAGCCGCCGGTGCTCGGCGAGCATGCCGTCGATCAGCAGCCGGGCCTCGGGCAGTTCGCGGGCGGCGGAGTAGAGGGTGCCCTCCTCCGCGGTCGCGTGCGGCAACAGCTCCCGGTCGCAGAAGGAGACCAGCGCGGAGCGGACCTCGTCGGCCGCGGCCGGGTCGCCGTCCGCGGCGGCGACCAGCATGGCCACCCGTCCGGCCAGCTCACCGGCCAGCTGGGCGTGATGCGCTTCGACGGCTTCCACGGCCGCCGCGTCCTTGGGGTCCGATGCGAGAGTGAGAGTGCTCATCAGGGGGCCGTTCCTTCCAGCCGTCGACGACCCGTCCGAGCGGAGTGGGCCGGTACCTGCAATATAGTACGGACATGACCGTGGAAAATAACGGCCCGCTTCCCGGGAGCGGCGCACAGCGTGTTCCGCTGTCCCCGCAGCGGCGCGGTGTCCTGCACCACCTGCGCGGCCGGACCGCGCCCGTCACCGCCGCCGCCCTCGCGAAGGTGTGCGCGCTGCACGTCAACACCGTCCGCGAGCACCTGGACGCCCTCGTGGACGACGGTCTGGCCGCCCGTGAACGGTCCGCCCCCGCCGGCCGCGGCCGCCCCGCCTGGCGCTACCGGGCCCGCCCGCCGCAGGCGTCCCCCGCCCGTGAGTACGCCGGGCTCGCCGCCGTCCTGGCCGCCCGGATCGCCCGTGCCAGTACTGATCCGCGCGGGGACGCCCTCGCGGCGGGCGAGGACTGGGGACGTGTCCTGACCACGGGACAGGCGCCGTCGGCGGATCCGAAGGAGGCACGGCAACGCCTGCTGCACCTCCTCGGTGAGATCGGTTTCGCGCCCGAGGCGGACGAGGACGCGCGCCGGGTCCGGCTGCCGCGCTGTCCCTTCGCCGAGACGGCCCGCGAGCACCCCGGTGTGATCTGCGGCGTCCACGAGGGGCTGGCCAGGGCGGCCCTCACCGCACTCGGCGAACAGCACCAGGAGGTCGAACTCCTCCCCTTCGCCGAATCCGACGCCTGCCGACTCCACCTGAGCACCCCCGCTGCCGACAGCGCTCCCGACCCGGGTGCCTCCGCCGGCACCTCCGCCTCTGCCGGCACCTCCGCCCCGGGTGCCTCCGCCGGCGCCGGCCCCCACACCGAGGCCACCGACCCCGCCCACCCCCGACCGTCAGGAGAAGCCCGGTGACCCCGACCCCCGAGGCCCGGCGCGCCGGTGCCCGCCGTGCGCCCCTGCTGCTGGCAGCCGGTCTCTGCCTGCTCGCCGGTCTCGACGCCGCCCTCCTGCTGCTCGGCCTCCCCGCCCCGGTCACCAGTGAGCGCCTGCCCCAGGTGCACGGGGTGCTCCTCGTGCTGGGCTTCGCCGGCACGCTGGTGGCGCTGGAACGCGCGGTCGCCCTGGGCAGCCGCTGGGGCTACCTCGCCCCCGCCGCGCTCGGCACCGGGGGGCTGCTGCTGCTCACCCCCGTGAGCCTCACCGTCCCGCGGTCGCTGCTCGTCGCCGGAAGCGCTGTCCTGACCGCTCTGTACGTACGCTTCTGGCGCCGTCAGCCGAGCGCCGCCCTGCTTGCCCAGGCCGCGGGAGCGGTGTCGGCACTCGGGGCGGCACTGCTGTGGCTGGGCGGCCTCGACGTCCCGCGGCTGCTGCCCTGGCTGGTCGCCTTCCTCGTGCTGACCATCGCCGGCGAGCGACTGGAACTGGCCCGGGTGGCCGCCCTGAGTCCGCACGCCGAGCCCGCCTTCCTGGCCTGCCTCGGCGCGGTCGCCGCCGGAGTCGCCACCACCCTGATGTGGCCCGCCACCGGCACGCTGCTCCTCGGCGCCGCCCTGATAGCCCTGGTCGGCTGGCTCGTCGCGCACGATGTCGCCCGCCGGCTGCTGCGCTCCACCGGACTGCCCCGCTTCACCGCCGCCTGTCTGCTCGCCGGGTACGCGTGGCTGGGCCTGGCCGGCGCGCTGTGGCTGCTGGGCGGTCCGGTCGCCGGGGGCAGCCGCTACGACGCCGTGGTGCACGCCGTGTTCCTCGGCTTCGTGATGTCGATGATCATGGCGCACGCCCCGGTGATCCTGCCCGCCGTACTGCGCCGCCCGCTGCCCTACCACCCCGGGCTCGCGGCGGCGGCCTGGCTGCTGCACGGCTCCCTCCTCCTGCGCGTGGTGGTCGGCGACCTGCGGGAGGTCCGCGGGGCGTGGCAGCTCGGCGGGGTGCTCAACATCGCGGCGGTGCTGCTGTTCGTCCTGACCGCGGCGACCACGTCGGTGGCGGCCACCCGGCGTGCCGCCTCCCCACCGGCCTCCCCACCCGCTTCGCCCGCTCCCGCCCCTGCCGACCCGAGGAACACCCGGTGACCACGCAACTGTCCCCGCCCCCGTCGGCCGGACCCGGCCCCAGGCCGTCCGGACGATCGCCGCGCGCCCTGTGGCACCTCGGTGTGAACGCCGTCGTGGTGGCCTGGCTCGTGCTGTCCGCCGTGGTCGGGAGTGCCCATCACTTCCTCCCCCACGCCGGCTGGCTGCTGGTGCACATCCTGCTGCTCGGAGCGGTCACCAACGCCGTCGTCATCTGGTCGGGCCACTTCGCCGCCTCCGTGCTCCGGCTGCCGGAGGCGAACCGGGGCGCCCCGGCGGCCTTGCGGCTGCTCTGCCTGAACGCCGGCGCCGTCGCCGTGATGGGCGGCATGTTCTCCGACCACTGGCCCGCCGTCCTCGGCGGTGGCACCCTGGTCGCCGCCGCCGTCACCGCCCACGCCGTGTGGCTGGTCCGGCTGCTGCGCCGGGCGCTGCCGGGCCGGTTCACCATGACCGTGCGCTACTACGTGGCGGCCGCCGCGCTGCTGCCCGCCGGGGCGGGACTGGGGGTCCTCATGGCCCGCGGCGACCTCGGTGGTGACCTCCCCGAACGGATGCTGATCGCACACGAGTTGATCAACCTGCTCGGCTGGGTCGGTCTCACCGTCGCCGGAACGCTGATCACCCTGTGGCCGACGATGCTGCGCACCCGGGTCGCCGAAGGGGCGGAACGGGCCGGACGCAGGGCCCTGCCCGTGCTGCTCGCCGGCCTCGGCGCGGCCGTCGCCGCCGCCCTCCTCGGGCCCCCGGCGCTGGCCGCCCCCGGTGTGGCCGCCTACGCCGCCGGGCTGGTGGTCGCGGGCATCCCCTGGGTGCGCGAGGCGCGGGCGAAGGCTCCCCGCTCCTTCGCCGCCTGGTCGGTGGCCGCGGGCAGCCTCTGGCTCGCCGGATCCCTGCTGGTGCTGGCCGGCATCTTCCTCTCCACCACCTCGTGGATCACGGTGGGGGAGCGCACATCCCTGCTGACCGCCCCGCTGGCCGCCGGCTGGATCGCCCAGGTGCTGCTCGGCGCCTTGAGCTTCCTCGTCCCCGTGGTCCTGGGCGGCGGCCCCACGGCCGTACGCGCCGCCACCGCCGGACTCGAACGGGCCTGGCCCGCGCGGCTGACCATCACCAACGCCGCACTGCTGCTCTGCGTCCTCCCGGTGCCGTCCATGGTCCGGGTGGTCAACTCCGTCCTGCTGCTGACGGTGCTGCTGCACTTCCTGGCATCGCTGGTCCTCACGGTCGTACGGGGCCTGCGCGGTCGCCGCGGCGGGTCCGCGGACGCCCCCGCTCCCGCGGACCCGCCCGCCGTCGCGCACCGGGTGCTCGGGGGAGTGGCCCTGGGGCTCGCGGTCGTGCTGCTGGCCGTCGCGGGCGGCGGCGCGGCGGACGTCCGGTCACTGCCGGTCCTGGAGCGGTCGGCCGCGACGAACGCGGACGGCGGCGAGGTGACCCCGACCGGTCGCACCACGACGGTCGAGGTGTCGGTCCGCGGCATGCGGTTCTCACCGGCCTCGATCGAGGTGCCCGCCGGTGACCGTCTCGTCATCGAGCTGGACAACACCGGCACCGACACCCACGACCTGGTGCTGGAGACCGGCGCCCGCACGGACCGCGTCGCGCCGGGGAAGCGGACGACGCTGGACGCGGGGGTCGTCGGCCGGAACCTGGACGGCTGGTGCTCGGTGGTCGGACACCGGCAGATGGGCATGGTCTTCGCGGTACGGGTCACCGGGGGCGACGCCGGCGGCGCGACCGGCAAGGACGACGGCAGCGCCGCGCCCGAGGACGGTGCGGAAACCGGGCACCACCACGGCGCAACGACCTCCGAGGGCACCGGCGAGTCCGCCGCCGACGCCTTCGACCCGATGGCCGTACCGTCCGACGGCTTCACCGCCCGCGACGCCGAACTGCCGCCCACGACCGACCAGACCGGCCCCCGGCTGCACAAGCGCACCCTCACCGTGCGGGAGGCGGAGGCCGAAGTGGCCCCCGGCGTACGGCAGAAGGTGTGGACCTTCGGCGGGACGGTCCCCGGACCCGTCCTGCGGGGTCGCGTCGGTGACACCTTCGAGATCACCCTCGTCAACGACGGCACCCTCGGCCACTCCGTCGACTTCCACGCCGGAGCGCTGGCCCCGGACCGGCCGATGCGCACCATCCAGCCCGGCGAGTCGCTGACGTACCGGTTCGAGGCCACCCGCAGCGGGGTGTGGATGTACCACTGCTCGACCATGCCGATGTCCCTGCACATCGCCAACGGCATGTTCGGCGCCGTGGTCATCGACCCGCCGAACCTGCCGCGCGTCGACCGCGAATACCTGCTGGTCCAGTCGGAGTTCTACCTCGGCGAGCAGAACGGCACGGCCGACGCCGCGAAGCTGAAGTCCCAGGAACCCGACATCGTCGCCTTCAACGGGTACGCCAACCAGTACGACCACGACCCGCTCACCGCGAAGGCCGGCGAGCGGGTACGGATCTGGGTGCTGACGGCGGGCCCGAACGTACCCGGCGCCTTCCACGTCGTGGGCGGACAGTTCGACACGGTGTTCCGTGAGGGCGCGTACGACCTGAAGCCGGGCGGTCCGGAGCAGGGCGGCGCCCAGGTCCTCGATCTCGCCCCCGCTTCGGGCGGATTCGTCGAGCTGACCCTGCCCGGGGCCGGCAACTACCCGTTCGTCTCCCACATCATGAGCGACGCGGAACGCGGCGCGCACGGCGTCCTGCGCGTGCGCTGAACGGACCGCACCGCCGTGGTGGGTGAGACCCGTGATCCGCCGCTCGTCCACTCCTGCTCGGCCCGCCCGAGCGCCGCCCCGATGACCGACTGGACGGCAACGGCCCCCCGCCCGCAGGGGCGAGGGGCCGCGACGAGGAGGAGCGGGGGATCAGCCGCGCTGAATGCCCGACGTGTCCTGCAGGACGCCGCGACGGCCGTCCTGCGTCTGCGCGACGAGCGCCTGGCCGCGCTGCTCGACCGCCAGGTACCAGGTACCGGGGGCCAGTTCGGCGATCGGCGTCGACGAGCCGTCCTCCGGGAACAGCGGCCGGGGCACCGGCACGGCGAACCAGAACGGCGAGAAGTCACCGGCGGGCGCCGGAGCGGCGGGCTGACCCTGCTGCGGCTGCCCCGGGTAGGGCTGCTGCCCGGGGCCGCCGGGCTGGCCCGGCTGCGGCTGGCCACCGAAGGACGCCTGCTGCCCGCCCGCGCCCGGGTAGCCGTAACCGCCGGGAGGCTGGGCGCCGTAGGGCTGCGGCGCGGCCGGACGGGCGGCCGGGAGGAGGGCACCCTTGAGGGCCGGGACCAGGGGCGTCGCGATCGCGGCGCCGGCCATGACGAGCGTGGCGACCAGCGCGAGGATCAGGCCCGTGCCGGCGCCGATGTCCGCGGAGAAGCCCCCGCTGCCGTCGAAACCGCCCACCGGGTCGAAGATGTTGCCGAGCGCGCACCAGGCGGCGAACACCGTGAAGGCCACACCGAACTGGCCGAGGTCGAGTCCGGCGACCTTGCGCGGCTGCGGCAGCCCCCGGGCCACGACGACCAGCGCCGCACCGATGATCCCCGCCAGCACGACGCCGAGCACCACCGGCCCGCTGTCCCACAGGTTGGGGATGTCCGCGCTGTCCGGGGCGCCATCGATCGAGTACAGATCGAGGAACGACGCGATGAACAGCAATACCGCTGCTCCGATCACCACGCCGTCGCCTCGAGTGAGGGAGCGGATATTCACTTCAGGTCCTTCGTAGGTCGTCTCGTCGTCGGAAGAGGCGTCGCTGTCACCATGTCGCCCTAAGGATCCGGTGCGAAGCGCGGGGGTGGCCCCTCATCGTACGGACGACACTATCGTCCGCAGGATCGGGCTGTCCGCCTGGATCACTGCGATGACCCTTACCCGCGCAGGAAGCTCACGATTCCGTCGGAAATCCCTTGCGCCGCTTTCTGCCGCCAGGCACCGCTGGTCAGCAGTGCCGCGTCCTTGCTATCGCGCATGTTGCCGCACTCGATGAACACCTTGGGAACCGTTGACAGATTGAGACCGCCCAGGTCCTTACGCGTGACGAGTCCGGTACCGCCACCGGTGTAGTTGGAGGGCGCGCTGCCGGTGGCGCGGACGAAGTTGCCCGCGATGCGCTCACCGAGGTCGCGCGACGGCCCGACGATGGCGCGGGTGTCGGCGGCACCGGCCCGCACACTGCCCGGCAGGATGACGTGGAAGCCGCGGTTGCCGCTGCCGGAGCCGTCCGCGTGGAGGGAGACGACGGCGTCGGCCCCGGCCTCGTTGCCGATCCGGGCCCGCTCGTCGACGCACGGCCCGAACGGCCGGTCGTCGTCCTGCGTCAGTTTCACCGTGGCGCCCCGCGCTTCGAGGAGCGTACGCATCCGGTGCGCGACGTCGAGGGTGAACTCGGCCTCGGCGTAACCGTCGTTGGTGGAAGTGCCGGTGGTGTCGCACTCCTTGCGGTTCGTGCCGATGTCCACGGTGCGGTTGATCTCGGTGGTGTGCCGGAAGTTGCCCGGATTGTGTCCCGGGTCGATGACGACGACCTTGCCCTTGAGCGCGCCGGACGCGGCGGGGGCGGACGCCGACGGGGACGTCTCGGTGGCGCCGGGCTTCTCGTCCTCGGCCGACGGCGACGCGCTCCCGCCGGAGGGCGACGGCGCACGGGACGGGCCCGGCGCGGAAGCCGACGGGGAGGCGCCTGCCGGGGCGGCCTCGTCGTCCTGCGAGCCGCCCACGGCCGCGTACACGCCCCACCCGAGCAGCCCTCCGGACACGAGCGCGGCGAGCGCCACGGTCAGGGCGCGACGCCGGGACCGCCGGGGCGGGGCAGGTTCGAAGCCGGGTCCTGTGTACGACACGCAGTCACCCTAACGGTCTTCGGCACCCGGGCCCGTACGGCGCAGGACGCGCAGGGAGCCGGTGGCCGACACCTCGGTGAACGCGCCGGACGCGAGGGCGCGGAGGTAGACGCGGTAGGGGGCCTGCCCGGTGAACTCGTCGACGGGGTCGGGGAAGACGTCGTGGATGACGAGGAGGCCGCCCTCGGCGACGTGCGGGGCCCAGCCCTCGTAGTCGGCGGTGGCGTGCTCGTCGGTGTGGCCGCCGTCGATGAAGACGAGGCCGAGCGGGGACGCCCACAGTGCGGCGATCTGGGGGGACCGGCCGACCAGGGCGACCACGTGGTTCTCCAGGCCCGCCCGGTGCAGGGTGCGGCGGAAGGTGGGGAGGGTGTCCATCAGGCCCAGTTCGGGGTCGACGGTCTCCGGGTCGTGGTAGTCCCAGCCGGGCTGCTGTTCCTCGCTGCCGCGGTGGTGGTCCACGGTGAGCGCGGTGACACCGGCCGCGCGGGCCGCGTCGGCGAGCAGGATCGTGGAGCGCCCGCAGTAGGTGCCGACCTCCAGCAGGGGCAGGCCCAGCCGGCCGGCGCCGGCCGCCGCCGCGTACAGGGCCAGGCCCTCGTCCGCGGGCATGAAGCCCTTCGCCGCCTCGAACGCGGCCAGGATCCCGGGCTCGGGTGCCATCGACATGGGGCTTGCCTCTCCCGAGGTCGCAGGTGTGTGCACGGGCTCATGCTGCCGCACGTCCGGCACGCACGGAGGACAGGGGGTACCGGCAGGTGACCGGGACCGTTCCGGCCCGACGCCGTCACGGCGCGCGGGCTGCCGGGAAGCCGTCGCTCAGGGGCCGGTTTCTCCGCGGGCCTCGGCGCGGGCGGCGGGAACGCCCGCCGTCCCCAGGGGCGCGCGCAGGGCCGTCTGCGCGCGGGCCAGGTTCGCGTCCTCCTCGCTGCTCGCCCGCAGCTGCGGGTGCTGCTCGGGGCGGCCCGGCAGGAACAGGGCCAGCAGCAGACCGACGGCCACCGCGGCGGTCGCGATCAGGAAGGAGACGCGGAAGCCGTGCAGCGTCGGGATCTCCACCCCGCCCACGGTGTCCGCCGTGTTCGCCAGCACCATGCCGATGACGGCGCTCGACACCGACGTACCGATGGACCGCATCAGCGTGTTGAGGCCGTTCGCGGCGCCCGTCTCGGAGGCCGGGACCGCGCCGATGATCAGCGCGGGCAGGGAGGAGTAGGCGAGGCCGATGCCCGCGCCGAGCACCACCGAGGTGACGACGGTCTGCCAGACGGCGTCCATCAGCCCGAGTCCGCCCCCGTACCCGGCCGCGATGATCAGCAGGCCGAGGATGAGCGTGTGCTTCGGGCCGTACCGGGTGGACAGCCGGGCGTAGAGGGGAGCGGTGAACATCATCGTCACGCCCAGCGGGGCCACGCACAGGCCCGCCACGACCATCGACTGGCCGAGCCCGTGCCCGGCGGGCAGCTGGAGCAGCTGGGGCAGGACCAGGGAGACGACGAAGAAGGAGACGCCGACCATGATCGACGCGAGGTTGGTGAGCAGCACCTCGCGGCGGGCGGTGGTCCGCAGGTCCACCAGGGGAGCGGCGCGGCGCAGTTCCATGCGGCCCCACAGGAGCAGGACCACGACGGCGGCCCCGAGCAGACCCAGCGTGGTGCCCGAGGACCAGCCCCAGTCGCCGCCCTTGGAGACGGGGAGCAGGAACAGGAGGAGCCCGGCGGACAGGCCCAGCGCGCCCGGCAGGTCGAAGGTGCCCCGGGCGCGCACCGGCGATTCCGGTACGACGGCGAGGGTGAGGACGATGGCGAGGACACCGAGGGCCGCGGCGCCGAAGTAGAGGGCGTGCCAGTCGGAGTGCTGGGCGACCAGCGCGGCGGCGGGCAGCGCGAGGCCGCCGCCGACGCCTATGGAGGAACTCATCAGGGCCATCGCCGAGCCCAGCCGCTCCCGCGGCAGCATGTCGCGCATCAGGCCGATACCGAGCGGAATCGCGCCCATCGCGACTCCCTGGAGCGTACGGCCGGTGATCATCACGATCAGATCACTCGTGCTCGCGCTGACCAGCGCGCCGACGACCATCACCGCGAGGCTGGCGATCAGCATGCGCCGCTTGCCGTACAGATCGCCGAGGCGGCCCATGATCGGGGTGGCGACGGCGCCGGACAGCAGGGTGGAGGTCAGCACCCAGGTGGCGTCGGCGGGGGAGGCGTCCAGCAGGCGCGGCAGGTCCTTGATGACCGGGACCAGCAGGGTCTGCATCACCGCGACGACGATGCCCGCGAAGGCGAGCACCGGGACCACGGCCCCGCCCGCTCTGCCGGAGGGACGGTCGGTCGTCATCTGCGTCATGAAGGGTGCCTCCGGGGGCCGGCCGTTTCCAGCAATACGTGCAAACCGAACCCCGTACACCGAGGCAACTATTCCGATGCTTTGGCACCCTAACGAATTCTTGACCTTTCCTTGAGGCTGTCAAGAGCTCCTCCGCCCGCCCGGCGATCCCGCCCGCCGCCTGTCCGCCCGCGCCGGGCGACCGGGACCGCGTCGGCCGACGGACCGGTGCGGGAGGCCCGGACCGGTTGAGAGCATGGCCCACATGCTCGAAGCCCCCGACACCGCCCGCCTGCCCGCACGCACCGCCTCCCCCATGTGGCTGGTGGTGGCACTGGCGTGCGCCGGGCAGTTCCTCGTCGTCCTCGACATCTCGGTGGTGAACGTCGCGCTGCCGTCGGTGCGCAGCGCCCTGGCGCTCGACGAGCAGGGCCTGCAGTGGGTGGTCACCGCGTACACCATCGCCTTCGCCGGGTTCATGCTGCTCGGCGGCCGCGCCGGTGACCTCTACGGGCGCAAGCGCATGTTCCTCGCCGGCCTCGGCCTGTTCACGCTGGCCTCGCTCGCGGGCGGCCTCGCCCAGGAGGGCTGGCAGCTGCTGCTGGCGCGGGCCGTGCAGGGGCTGGGGGCCGCCGCGCTGGCGCCCTCCACGCTGACCCTCGTCACCTCGGCGGTGCCCGCCGGCGCGGCCCGTGCCCGCGCCATCGCGACCTGGACGGCCGTCGGGGCGGGCGGCGGCGCGGCCGGCGGATTCGTCGGCGGGCTGCTGGTGGACACGCTGTCGTGGCGGTGGGTCCTGCTGATCAACGTACCCGCAGGCGCGGTGCTGCTGGCCGGGGGAGCCCGCTGGCTGACGGGGAGCCGGACCGGGAAGGGGCGCCGGCTCGACCTGCCCGGCGCGCTGCTGGTGACGGCCGGTCTCGCCACGCTGGCGTACGGCATCTCCCAGACCGAGGCCGAGGGCTGGGCGGCGGGCGCCACCCTGGTGCCGCTGTGCGCGGGACTCGCCCTGATCGCGGTGTTCCTCCTCGTCGAGGCACGGGCCAGGGCCCCGCTCATGCCGCTCGGGCTGCTGCGGCTGCGTGCGGTGGCGTCGGCGAACGTGGCGATGTTCCTGAACGGCTCGGCGCTGTTCTGCATGTGGTTCTTCATGACCATGTACGCGCAGAACGTCCTCGGCTACACCCCGCTGGAAGCCGGCCTCGCCCTGGTGCCGAGCTCGCTCGCCGTCGTCCTCGGCTCGCAACTCGCCCCCCGCCTGATGCGTACGGCGGGACCGCGCACGGCGGCGGTGCTCGGCACGCTGATCGCGCTCGTCGGGTGCGCCTGGCAGTCGACGATGACCGTGGACGGGACGTACCTGATCGCGATCCTGTTGCCCGGCGTCCTGATGATGCTCGGCGCGGGCCTCGCCGGAACCCCGCTCGCCGCCCTGGCCATGTCGGGCGCGGCACCGGGGGAGGCCGGTCTGGTCTCCGGGCTGATCAACACCTCCCGCACGATGGGCGGTTCCCTCGGCCTCGCGGTCATGTCGACCGTCGCGGCCGCCCGCACGGCGGGAGTGAGGACCCCGGAGGCCCTGACGGAGGGCTACGCACTGGTCTTCGGCGTGGGAACGGCGGTACTGGCGGCAGGGGCCGTCCTGATGTGGGTCTGGCTGCCGCGCCGCGGGACGGGACCGCACTAGGCACGCCGTCCGGTGCACCGGGGAGCGGGGTCGCCGTTCGTCGGGCCGCGCGGCCGGTGAGGTCACAGCCAGCCCTGGTGGCGGGCCTCCCGCAGGGCTTCCGCGCGGTTGCGGGTGCCGGTCTTGCCGATGGCGGCGGAGAGGTAGTTGCGGACCGTGGACTCGGAGAGGTGGAGACGGGCCGCGACGTCGGCGACGGTGACGCCGTCCGCCGACGCCCGCAGGACGTCGCACTCGCGCGCCGAGAGCGGGTTGGGCCCCGCGCCGAGTGCCGCCGCGGCCAGTGCGGGATCGACCACCGTCTCCCCGGCGAGCACCCGGCGGATCGCCGAGGCCAGCTCCTCCACGGGCCCGTCCTTGACGAGGAACCCGGCCGCCCCCGCGTCCATGGCCCGCCGCAGATAGCCGGGCCTGCCGAACGTGGTGAGGATGAGCACCTTGCAGTACGGCGCCCGCTCACGCAGGTCCGCGGCGGCGTCCAGACCGCTCAGGCCGGGCAGTTCGATGTCGAGGAGCGCGACGTCGGGGCGGTGGGCGAGCACGGTGTCGACGATCAGGTCACCGGCCGCCACCTGGGCCACGACCTCGATGTCGGGCTCCATCCCCAGGAGCAGGGCGAGCGCTCCCCGCATCATCCCCTGGTCCTCCGCGAGCAGGACGCGGACGGACCCGGCGGGCCGGTGGTCGTGCGGCGTCTCGGTCACGGGGGAAGGGTAGGACGCGGGGAGCGCAACGCGCCCGGACGGTGCGGTCATCGCGGCTCGGGCCCCCGCCCCGCTGCCACGGCTTCCGGGGGCGGCCCGGGCGTACCGGCGTCCCCGGCGACGCCCGCCGGCAGCTCCGCCGAGAGCGTGAAGCCCACCCGCGCACCCCCGTCCCCGTCCCCGTCGTCCGCGCCGTCCCCGCGGTCGGTGCGCAGGGTGCCGCCCGCCGCCGCGAGCCGCTCGGCCAGGCCGCGCAGCCCCGTGCCGCCCGTGTCGGTGTCCCGGGCGCCGTCACCGTCGTCCGTGACGGTCAGACGTGCCCGTTCCGGTGTCACCGCCACCGTGATCGCGCAGCGGTGCGCGGCACTGTGCCGTACGACGTTGGTGACCGCCTCGCGCACCACCCACCCCAGCAGCACCTGCGTACGCGGGGCCGGCGGCGGGCCCGAGCGGCGCACCACCGGGGTGACGCCCGCCGCCGTGAGGGCGGAGCACGCCCGGTCGAGCTCCGTGTCCAGGCTGCCGTCCCGGTAGCCCGTCACGGCCTCCCGGATCTCGGTGAGCGCCTGCCGGCCGACCGACTCGATGTCGGTCACCTGGGCGAGTGCCGCGTCCAGGTCGCGCGGTGCCAGCCGGCGGGCCGCCTCCGACTTCACCACCACGACCGACAGGGTGTGCCCGAGCAGGTCGTGCAGGTCGCGGGCGAAGCGCAGTCGTTCCTCCGCCACGGCCCGGCGGGCCAGTTCCTCACGCGCCGCCCGCAGTTCCCGCACCGTCTCCGCCAGCCGCAGGATCGTCGCGGTCACCGTCGCCGAGATCGCCGTCGCGTAGAGGACCGGAAGGCCGTCCCAGCCGTCGTGGGCGAAGGAGACCACCCCCGCGGCCACGGTCACCGCGGCCCCCGCCACCAGGAGCCCACGTCCGCGCAGCACCACGCCGGTCGCGAGCCCCAGCAGCGGGAAGAACAGCAGCCAGCCGCCGCCGTAACCGACGGCGAGCGCACAGGTCACCGCCGCCAGCAGGCCGAGCGCCACCCGGGTGGCGAGCACGTCGCGCCGCCCGCACGGGCGGGCGCTGAACGCCAGGAACACATAGAGCGAGTTGAAGACCAGCAGACCGGCGCCGCCGATCCACGGGTTCGGGGTGGTCCCCTGGAAGAGGTGGGAGAAGGCCCCCATTCCGAGCAGCAGCCACGGCAGCGACCCGGGGCCGCCGGCCGGCGCGGCCCACCCCTTCTCCGTGACGTGCCCCCACGTCCCACACGACGTCGACATGCGTTCAGCCCCCAGTCCGCGCCGTCCAGCCGGCGCCGTCCCCGTTGTTGCCGTACCCGCGGTCGTTCGTGCTGTCCCGCGTGCGTCCCACCCACGACGGTAGGGTCCTTCCGGCCGCCCCGGCAGAGCCGCCCGTACGGCTTTCGGCAGGACACATGTCCCGCCCGCCGCCCTCCAGGGGACGCCCACCGGGGGCCGGCCGGACAGAGGACAGGGCGAACAGGAGACCCATGCCCATCGACGCAGCCCGGGCGCTCGCCGCCCCGCCCCGTACCGCCCGGATCTCCTGGACCGCGCAGGACGTGCTGCTCTACCACCTGGGCATCGGCGCGGGCCGCCCCGCCACCGACCCCGGCGAGCTGCGCTACACCCTGGAGTCCCGGCTGCACGTGCTGCCCGGCTTCGCCACCGTCGCCGGCGGCGGACCGCCCGGCGTGATCCGCGCCCTGTCCGTGCCCGGTGTCGACGTCGACCTCGCCCGCGTCCTGCACGGCGGCCAGTCGCTCACCGTGCACCGCCCCCTGCCGGCCGAGGGCACCGCCACCACCACCGACCGGATCACCGCCGTGTACGACAAGGGCAGCGCGGCCCTCCTCGTCCTGCGCACCGAGGCCGCCGACGGCGACGGCCCGCTGTGGACCTGCGAGGCACGGGTCCACGTCCGCGGTGAAGGCGGCTGGGGCGGTGAGCGCGGCCCCTCCGCGCGGAAACCGGTGCCCGCCGGCCCGCCGGACCGGACCCTCGACCTGCCCGTGCGGGAGGACCAGGCCCTGCTCTACCGCCTGACCGGCGACCGCAACCCGCTGCACGCCGACCCCGCGTTCGCGGCGCTCGCCGGGTTCCAACGGCCCGTCCTGCACGGGCTGTGCACCTACGGCATGACCCTCAAGGCCGTGGTCGACACCCTGCTCGACGGCGACGTCACCCGCGTCCGCTCCTGCACCGCCCGGTTCGCCGGGGTCGCGTACCCGGGAGAGACGCTGCGGACCCGGCTGTGGCGCGGCGACGGCGACGTGACGGTGACCGTGAGCGCGGCCGGACGCGGGGACGCGCCGGTGCTCACGGACACCACCGTCACCCACGCGTGAACGGCGAACGGCCCCGCCCGTCGGTGTGCGACGGGCGGGGCCGTGGCGGGACCCGCTGACTGACGTACCGTCAGGCAGCCGATCCCACGCACTCGTTCTCCGGTGCCGGCCTGCGGTGACGGCCACGCGGGGACGCCTCAGCCTCCTGCGTGGAGACCGGCCCCCGGTGCCTGCCGCGACCGGCGGTGCTCTGCCCGTCCTCGGCGGTCTGTGCCTGGTTCGTGCGGATATCGCTCATCGGAAGGAATTCACCCCGTAAACATGATCTTTCCTACAGCCGGGCGAGTCTAACCGCCCCACCGCACCCCGGATCCAGGCGGCCACGCCGACCGCCGCTACTTCGTTACAAGCCGTGCCAGGGGCGCCTGTTGCAGCGGAACGGGGCGGGGTACGGCCAGGGTCGCGGAGACGCCGTACGCCACCGGGGCCACCCCACACGGCAGTTCACCGGACGTGGCACCCGACTGTCGCCGCTCCGGCGGCAGTTCCCCCGATGCCGCACCCGCACCCGCAGCGTCCAAGACGCCCGCCGCCGGCCGGACCTCCAGTCCCTCCGGCTGCCGCTCCTGTCCCGGCACCCGCAGCACCGCCACACCGCACGGCACCGACCGGGTGGCGTACGGCAGCCGCAGCGCACCGTCCGCCGTCCACAGCCCGGAGCCCGTCAACCACCCCGCCGGGGCGGGGAAGTGACGCACCTTCCGCTCCACGGGCCGCCACACCGCGATCCAGCTGCCGGCCGCGCCGTCCACGCGCAGCGCCACCGCGCAGCCCTCCGGAGTCAGCATCTGGCCCGGCTGGATCGCGAACGGCGTCACCGTGCAGTCCGGCAACCGCAGGCACTGAGGGAAACGCACCGGCAGCGTGCTGCCCAGCACCCCCCAGCCCAGCCGGTCCCGCCCCGGGGACGGCGCGTCCGAACGGATCAGCAGCAGCCCGCTGTCCGGGTCGGCGAGCAGCACCCGGTCGTCGCTGCCGTCGGTGATCTGCAGCAGCGGGGACACCTCACCGCCGCGCTCCAGGTCCACCACGACCGACTTGGTGCACCCGCCGGCCTCCCGGTCCAGGGCCAGCATCCGCCCCGCCCGGTCCAGCCACACCCCGCCCGAGCAGCGGCCGGGGACCTCCGCGACCCGCTCGGGTCCGCGAGCGCCGCCCGCCACCAGCCACACCGCCGTCGAGCGCGGCCCCGCGGCGATCACGTACGCCCGCTCCCCGCCCGGCGCGGGCGGCAGCAGCCGGGGCCCGGTCCCCTCCTCCGGGCAGGCGACCGTGCCCAGCGGCAGCTCCCCGGTACCGGCGCCGGCCGGGTACAGCAAGGAGAAGACGTGCCGTCCGTCCGCCCGCCGGTGGATGAGGACCCGCCCGTCGCCGAGCGGCTGCACCTCGGTGCCGGGCTCCTCCGGCTGGTTTCCCGGCAGGGGTACGGCGTACGGCTCGGGGCCGTCCAGGGTCCAGCGCTCCGGGAAGAAGGAGTCACCGGCGACTGCCAGGCGCGCGGCGTAGCTCCCGTCCGCGGTGATGGTGCAGCCCGCCCGTCCCGCTCCGCCCTCATGTCCCGCCACAGGTTCGATGGCACAGACCGTCATCGTCGGTCACCTCCGGTGACGAACGGTAGTTATCGCCCGCACCCGCGGCGGCGGCTGACGGCCCGCTTCACACATACGGGTGCCCCAGGAACGATTCGCCTGAGGTCGGGGAGGAGTTGTGCTCCGTGAGGGGCGACCGCCTCCGCGACAGCGGCGCCGGTTCTGGCGAGGAGGGCAGGCAGGTAGCCTTGCAGCGTGCCCCGTCTGTCAGAAGTCATCGCCGCGCTGGAGAACCTGTGGCCCGCCGAGCGGGCCGAGTCCTGGGACGCGGTCGGCACCGTCGTGGGCGAGCCGGGCCAGGAGGTCACGCGGGTCCTCTTCGCCGTCGACCCGGTCCAGGAGATCGTCGACGAGGCGGTGGCGCTCGGCGCCGGCCTGCTCGTCACCCACCACCCGCTCTACCTGCGCGGTACGACCACGGTCGCGGCCTCCACCTTCAAGGGCCGCGTGGTGCACACCCTCATCAAGAACGACATCGCGCTGCACGTCGCCCACACCAACGCCGACACCGCCGACCCGGGTGTCTCCGACGCCCTCGCCGGAGCCCTGGACCTCAGGGTCGTCCGGCCCCTGGTGCCGGACCCGTCCGATCCCGAGGGCCGCAGGGGCCTGGGCCGGGTGTGCGAGCTCGACCACCCGCTGACCGTGCGTGACCTCGCCGCCCGTGCCGCCGAACGGCTGCCCGCCACCGCGCAGGGCATCCGCGTCGCCGGCGACCCCGACGCGCTCGTGCGCACGGTCGCCGTCAGCGGCGGCTCCGGCGACAGCCTCTTCGACCACGTCCGGGCCGCCGGAGTGGACGCCTTCCTCACCGCGGACCTCCGTCACCACCCGGTGTCCGAGGCCCGCGCCCACAGCCCCCTCGCGCTGCTCGACGCGGCGCACTGGGCCACCGAGTGGCCCTGGTGCGAGCTGGCGGCCGCCCAGCTCGACGAGATCTCCGACCGTCACGGATGGGGCCTGCGCGTCCACGTCTCGAAGACGGTCACCGACCCGTGGACGGCCCACGCGGCCTCCGCCCGCCCGTCGTCCACCACCGCCCTTCAGGGGAGCGCTCCGAGCGCCCCTTCCGATTCCGACACATCTGGAGCCCCCAACTGAACGCCGAGCCCGCCGACCAGATCCGACTCCTGGAGGTCCAGGACCTCGACGTCCGTCTCCAGCAGCTCGCCCACAAGCGCCGGTCGCTTCCCGAGCACGCCGAGATCGAGTCGCTGAACCGGGACCTCACCCAGCTGCGCGACCTGCTCGTCGCCGCGCAGACCGAGGAGAGCGACTGCTCCCGCGAGCAGACCAAGGCCGAGCAGGACGTGGACCAGGTGCGCCAGCGTGCCACCCGCGACCAGAAGCGCCTGGACTCCGGTGCCGTCTCCTCGCCCAAGGACCTGGAGAACCTCCAGCGCGAGATCACCTCCCTCGCCAAGCGGCAGGGCGATCTGGAGGACGTCGTCCTGGAGGTCATGGAGCGCCGCGAGTCCGCCCAGGAGCGGGTCGCCGAACTGACCGAGCGGGTCGGCTCCGTCCAGGGGAAGATCGACGACGCGACCGCGCGCCGGGACGCCGCCGTCGAGGAGATCGACGGTGAGGTGGCCACCGTGACGAAGGAGCGCGAGGTCGTCTCGGGTGCCGTGCCGGCCCCCCTGCTGAGCCTGTACGACAAGCTGCGCGGGCAGCAGGGCGGTATCGGCGCGGCGAAGCTGTACGCCCGCACCTGCCAGGGCTGCCGCCAGGAGCTCGCCATCACCGAGCTGAACGAGATCCGCTCGGCCGCGCCCGACACGGTGGTGCGCTGCGAGAACTGCCGCCGCATCCTGGTGCGCACGTCGGAGTCGGGGCTGTAGGGCTGAGGGCGGGTTCGGCTGTGCGGGAGTTCATCGTCGAGGCGGACGGCGGGTCGCGGGGCAACCCGGGACCGGCCGGCTACGGGGCCGTGGTGAGCGACGCGGTGACGGGGGAGACCCTGGTGGAGGCGGCCGAGTACCTCGGTGTCGCCACCAACAACGTCGCCGAGTACCGGGGTCTGGTGGCCGGTCTGAACGCCGCCCGTGAACTGGACCCGCAGGCGCGGGTCCACGTGCGGATGGACTCCAAGCTCGTCATCGAGCAGATGACGGGCCGCTGGAAGATCAAGCACCCGGCGATGAAGCCGCTCGCGGCGGAGGCGGCGCGCGCCTTCCCGCGGGAGCGGGTGACGTACGAGTGGATCCCCCGCGAACGGAACAAGCACGCCGACCGCCTCGCCAACGAGGCGATGGACGCGGGCAAGCGGGGCGAGGCGTGGTCGCCCGCGGCGTCCCGGGCCGACCTGGACACCCCGCCCGCCGCCCCGGCCCCGCCCGCCGCCCCGGCCCCGCCGGCCGACGCGGCCGCGGGCGCGGCGCGCGTCCGCGCGGCCCTGGCGTCGGCCTCCGGGGGCGCCGACGTCGGCGGGGAGCGGCCGGAAGCCGGGGCGCGGCCGGCACCGGGTGGGAGCGCGTCCGCGGGGGCCGAGGATTCCGGGGATGGAAAGGTCCCGTCGGCCGGGACGGAGACCGGGGACGGACGTGTCCCGTCGGGCACGGCGGAAGCCCTCGCTCGGGGCGCGGTGCGGGCCGGGGCCTCAGCGGCCGGTGAGCCGGGCACGGACGCCGGGCCGACCGCCGGGAGCGGCCTCGCCCCGGACGCTGCTGGAGCTGGAGCTGGAGCTGGAGCTGGAGCTGGAGCTGGAGCTGGAGCTGGAGCCGGGGCCGGGGCCGGGGCCGGGGCCGGGACCGGGGCCGACGCCGACCGGCGGGCCGCGCAGGCCGTCGCCACCCCGAGCGCCGGCTGGGCGCCCGCCGACATGGGGGCGCCGGCCACCTTCGTCCTGCTGCGGCACGGGGAGACCCCGCTGACACCGCAGAAGCGTTTCTCGGGAAGCGGCGGCAGCGACCCCTCCCTCTCCGGCGTCGGCCGGGAGCAGGCCGAGAGGGTCGCCGAGTTCCTCGCCCGGCGCGGCACCGTCCAGGCGGTCGTCGCCTCACCCCTCGCCCGTACCCGCGAGACCGCCGGCATCGTCGCCGCCCGCCTCGGTCTCGGGGTGGACGTGGACGACGGGCTGCGCGAGACGGACTTCGGCGCCTGGGAGGGCCTCACCTTCGGCGAGGTCCGCGAGCGCCACCCCGACGACCTGAACGCCTGGCTGTCCTCCCCGGACGCCGAACCCACCGGCGGCGGCGAGAGCTTCGCGGCCACCGCCGCCCGGGTCGCCGCCGCCCGTGACCGGCTGATCACCGCGTACGCCGGACGCACGGTGCTGCTCGTCACCCATGTCACACCGATCAAGACGTTCATCCGGCTCGCCCTGGGCGCCCCGCCCGAGGCACTGTTCCGGATGGAACTGTCGGCGGCCTCGCTCTCCGCCGTGGCGTACTACGCCGACGGCAACGCCAGCGTCCGCCTGTTCAACGACACCTCGCACCTGCGCTAGGACCTCAGCCCCGCCGCCTCCCGCGCCAGCCCCTCGACCCGCGCCCAGTCCCGGGCGGCCACCGCGTCCGCCGGGAGCATCCAGCTGCCGCCCACACAGCCGACGTTGGGCAGCGCGAGATAGTCCGGAGCGGACTCGGGGCCGACACCGCCCGTGGGGCAGAAGCGGGCCTGCGGGAGCGGCCCGGCGAGCGATGTCAGATACGCCGTGCCGCCCGCCGCCTGCGCCGGGAAGAACTTCATCTCCCGCACCCCCCGCTCAAGGAGTGCCACCACTTCGGAAGCAGTGGACACCCCCGGCAGGAACGGCACCCCGGACGCCCGCATGGCGTCGAGCAGGACGTCCGTCCACCCCGGGCTGACCAGGAACCGTGCCCCGGCCGCCACCACCTCGTCCACCTGCTCCGGCGTGATCAGCGTGCCGGCCCCGACCACGGCCTCCGGCACCTCGCCGGCGATCGCCCGGATCGCGTCGAGAGCGGCGGGCGTCCGCAGCGTCACCTCGATCGCCGGCAGCCCTCCGGCCACCAGCGCCCGCGCCAGCGGTACGGCGTCGGAGGCGTCGTCGATCACGACGACGGGCAGGACGGGCGCGAGGTCCAGCACGGAGGCGGAAGCGGGGGAGGAGGGCAGGGGAGAGCTCATGCCCGTCATCCTGCCGCCGACGGTGCACCCTTCGCAAAGCGCGTTGCATTAAGTGCAACGGGGCGGATTCAGTGCACCTCGTCCACCAGCACGTCCAGCGCCCAGGCCGCCCCCGCCCTGGCGGGCGCCGTCGCCTCCACCTCGTACCCGAGGTCCCGCAGCGCCTCCACCAGCCCGGCCGGGTTCCTCGGGGCAGCCCCGGCCGTCAGCAGACTCCGCACGATCCGGCCCTTGGTCGCCTTGTTGAAGTGGCTGACCACCTTCCGGGTCGGCGCGTGCAGCACGCGCACCGTCGCCGTCCGGCCGGCCACCTCGCCCTTCGGCCGCCAGGCCGTCGCGTACGCCGCTGACCGCAGGTCGAGGACGAGCCCGCCGCCCGCCGCCTCGGGCAGCACCTCCGCCATCGGCGCGCGCCAGTACCCGCCCAGCGCCCCGAGACCGGGCAGCTTCACGTCCATCGAGCAGCGGTAGGAGGGGATCCTGTCGGTGACCCGCACCGCGCCCCACAGCCCGGAGAAGACCAGCAGCGACGCCGCCGCCCGCCGCTTCGCCGCCCTGTCGAGGGTCGCCAGGTCCAGGGCGTCGTACAGCACCCCGGTGTAGATCTCCCTGGCAGGCCGGGCCCCCGCGGTCCGCAGCCCCGCGTTCTTCGCGACCTCGCCCCGCAGCCCTTCGCTGAGCCCCAGCACCTCGCGCGCCTTCTCCTCGTCCGCGGCGCACAGCTCCACCAGCTCCTCGAGCACCGTCTCCCGCGCCGCCGTCAGACCCGGCAGCGACAGCGACTCGAGCCTCAGCGGGGCACCGCGGCCGGAAGCGGCCTTGCCTTCGGACGGCGGCAGCAGGACAAGCACACGTACTCCTTCATCGAACCCGTCAGCCAGGGTACGGCGTGGGTCGGTACGTCCCGCGCGGCACCGTGGCGCGGGGAAGCCGCGGCCGGGATCACGCCGGGGCAGGCCCGGCGGCCGGAGCCCGGATCACGCCGGGGCAGGCCCGGCGGCCAGAGCCCGTACGAGCCCGTCGGGGTCGTCCGCGTGCAGGCGCACCATCGAGACGTCGCGACGGCCGCCGAAGAGGGTCACGTGGGTGACCGGCCCGGTCAGCTCCACCGTGACGTTCGTCTGCGCACCCACGGCCAGGTCAAGGACGCCGTCCGCCGCCTCGTGCGTCATCCGCAGCTCACGCCGGACGGCGCCGATCCGCTCCACCGGTATCCGCAGATCGACGTGCACGGCCCGCCGTACCCGCAGCGCGTCCCCGTCCACCACATGCGGACGGACGACGGACGCGGCGTGCAGCGCGACGACGAAGACCACGGTGTAGACGTCCAGGAAGAGCACCACCGCGTGCACCGTCGGCCAGTCGCTCAGCAGCACGGACATCGCCACCGTCTCGACCACGCACACGAACGCGAACCCGAGCATCACGGCCGTCTGCCCGCGCGCGTACCCGAACGCCGTACCGCCACCGCCGGTGCCGTGCGTGCGCCGCGCCGACCACAGCGCCAGACTCGCCATCAGCCGCGCCTCGTGCCGCGCCAGCGCCAGCCCCACCCGCACCGCGCTCACGGCCCGCCCTCCGCGGCGATCCGCAGCGCCCGCCGGATCGCCTCCGCCTGCCCGGGAGCGAAGTCGGCGTAGAAGGCCCGCAGGAAGCTGCCCCCCTCGTCGAGCTCCGTGCCCTGCGACACCAGCTCCGCGGGCACGCACGCGGCGAGCTCCCGCGCGGCCTCCGCCACCCGCGGGTCGTCCGGCTCGACCCCGGCGAGCGCATCGAGCATCCGGTACAGGCCCACGGCCCGCTCCGCCCCACCCGCGGCGCCCACCACACCACCGAGCAGCTCCATCAGCCGCCGCCGCTCCCCGGGCGGCGCCGAGTTTTCGATGAGCGCGAGCAGCTCACGGTCCTTGGCCGCCATGGCCGAGCCGTCGACCCGCCCCACCTCCCGGAACAGCGCCGCCAGTTCCGGCGACACCGGCCCCTCCCCGCTCGGCCCGTCCCCCGACTCCAGCAGTCCCCGCAGCCGCGCCCGCCGCTCCCTGATCGCCGCCTCCTGCCGCGCCAGGTCCTCGTCCAGCTCCGTCAGCACCTCGGCCAGGTCCTTCCCGGCGTCGTCCGCCAGCACGTCCCGCACCTCGGCCAGCCCCAGCCCCAGCTCCGTCAGCCGCCTGACCCGCGCCAGCACGACCGCGTGCCGCAGCGTGTAGTCCCGATACCCGTTGCCCAGCCGCTCCGGCTCCGGCAACAGCCCCAGCTGGTGGTAATGCCGCACCGCCCGCGTGGTGACCCCGACGGTCGCGGCAAGCTCTCCGATCCGCATGCCACCAGTAGAAACGTTGACGCTGCGGCAGGGTCAAGCGGTCGGCCGTGGCGCGCCTGACGGCAACCGTGATGCCGTGCCACGATCGAGGGAACGGTTCCCGATCTCACGGACAGGTGATCATCCGATGCCCGAGTCCGGCGAGCGACCGAAGGAGGGGCGTGACATGACTGCCATGGCCCACGAGCCGCTCTCGCAAGCGGATGTCCTGCTGGAGGGGTTCCTCGCCCTGGACACCGCGGACTTCCTCTGATCCCCTGTGGGCGGGGGTGCGCGGTGACAGAAGCAAGGGAACAGGCCAGCTGGACCAGGGCACGCCTCGGCCGGTGCGGTCCTCCCCTGGACCTGCTCACCGCCCGCTTCGACCGGCACGAGTACGCCCCCCACGCGCACGACGAGTTCACCGTCGGGGTCACCACCGGCGGGCTGGAGACCATCGCCTACCGGGGCGGACGCATCGTGTCCGGACCGGGCACGATCGTCGTCCTGGAACCCGGCGAGATGCACACCGGCGGCCCGGCCTCCCCCGACGGCTACTCCTACCGGGCCCTCTACGCCGCCCCCGCCCTCCTCGCCGACGGCACCCTCGACGGCGGTGGGTCCCCGCACTTCCGGGAGCCCGTCCTCGACGACCCCGAACTGGCCGCCGCCCTGCGCCACGCCCACACCGACCTGAGCGCCCACCCCGACCCCCTGGAGGCCGAGTCCCGCCTCCCCTGGCTGCTCACCGCGCTCACCCGCCGCCACTCCACGTCCCGCGCGGGCGACGACACCGTCCCCGGCGCCGGCCCCATCGCGCTCGCCGTCCGCGACCGCCTCGCCGACGACGTGCTCGCCCCTCCCTCCCTCGCCGCACTCGCCGCCGACTTCGGTCTCTCCCGCTACCAGCTGCTCCGCGCGTTCCGCACGACGATGGGGGTGCCGCCGTACGCCTGGCTCGCCCAGCACCGGGTGGTCCGGGCCCGCGCCCTGCTGGACGCCGGCAGGCGCCCCGCCGAAGTGGCCGGCCTCGTCGGCTTCGCCGACCAGGCGCACCTGACCCGCTGGTTCCGCCGCGTCCTCGGGGTGACCCCGGCCGCGTACCGCAACAGCGTTCAAGACGCCGGGCGTTGAACGGACCGACACTCACCGCATGACTGCACGCGGCTGGTTCCTGTTCTCCCTGATGGGAGTGGTCTGGGGCATCCCCTACCTGCTCATCAAAGTGGCGGTGGACGAGATGTCCCCGTCGGCGGTGGTCTTCGCCCGCTGCGCCCTCGGCGCGCTGCTCCTGCTCCCCTTCGCCCTGCGGCAACGGGGGCTGACCCGGAACGTACGGACGCACTGGAAGCCGATGCTGGCGTTCGCGGTCATCGAGATCGTCGGCCCCTGGTACACCCTGACCGACGCCGAGCGCCACCTCTCCAGCTCCACGGCCGGCCTGCTGATCGCGGGCGTACCCATCGTCGGCGTCCTGCTGTCCCGCTTCTTCGGCGCGGCGGAGCCGCTGGGCGCCCGCCGCGTCACCGGCCTCGCACTCGGCCTCGGCGGCGTGGGCGTCCTCACCGTCCCCCACCTGGCCGGGGGCGACGCGCTGTCCCTGGCGGAGGTCCTGGTCACGGTCATCGGCTACGCCACCGCCCCGCTGATCGCCGACCGCCACCTCAGGGACGTCCCGACGCTGCACCTCATCACGCCCTGTCTCGCCCTGGCCGCCCTGGTCTACGCTCCCGCGGCGGTCACCACCCGCCCGGCGGCCCTGCCCCCGGCCGAGACGCTCGCCGCCCTGACCGCTCTCGGCGTGGTCTGCACGGCGATCGCCTTCGTCGCCTTCCTCGAACTCATCAAGGAGGCCGGACCGATCCGCGCCTCGGTGATCACGTACGTCAATCCGGCGATCGCCGTGGCCGCCGGAGCCCTCTTCCTGGACGAACCCCTGACCGGTCCGGTCCTGGCCGCCTTCGCGCTGATCCTCACCGGCTCGGTCCTGGCCACGGCCACCGCGCCGAAGCGCCGCTCACGCCCGGTATCATGGTCGACACGGCAGACGAGCCGGGCGGGCGGCCGCGTGGAGTCCCTCACGGGACTTCCCGAGGAACGTCCGGGCTCCACAGGGCAGGGTGGTGGCTAACGGCCACCCGGGGTGACCCGCGGGACAGTGCCACAGAAAGCAGACCGCCGGGGACCTCGGTCCTCGGTAAGGGTGAAACGGTGGTGTAAGAGACCACCAGCGCCTGAGGTGACTCAGGCGGCTAGGTAAACCCCACCCGGAGCAAGGTCAAGAGGAGACGCCTCGGCGTCTCTGCGCGGACGTTCGAGGGCTGCCCGCCCGAGTCCGCGGGTAGACCGCACGAGGCCGGTGGCAACACCGGCCCTAGATGGATGGCCGTCGCCCGGGACTCCGCGAGGAATCCCGGGAACAGAACCCGGCGTACAGCCCGACTCGTCTCGTGCCGAGGGCCTGAAGAGGACTCAATGTCCTGGTCAGGCCCTCGGGCCGTGCTCGTCTGGGGGCACGCTCCCGTGGGGCCGGGGAAGCTGCGCGCCGACTGCGCCCAGTACGCGGAGCAGGCTGGTGTGGAGGGCTTCCGCTGCCTCCTCGCCGGACATCCGGCCGGCGTCCACCTCGCCACTCGCGGCGTGGCCGAGCGTGATGGTGACGGTGACGAGCCAGTCAGGTGGGAGTCGGCTGTCGAATTCCCCGGTCTCCTGACCGCGCCGGATCACCCGCTTCAGCCGGTCGGCGACCGGCGCGTGGCGTTCGTGCTCGGTGTGCGGATCAACGGGCAGCAGGCTGATCTTCCGGAGCAGGACGGGATAGCGCCCGGCTGTCCGGTTGCTGGCATCGAGCAGTCGCAGCAGGGCATCCGTGGCGGGTCCGGTGTCAAGGCCTGCGGCGTCCATCGCGGCGACCGCTTCATCGGTGATCCGGTCGAGGGCGGCTGTCAGCAGGTGTTCCCGCGAGGGGAAGTGGGCGTAGACGGTCTGGCGAGTCACGCCCGCGGCGGTGGCGATGACTTCGATGCTGGTGTCGGGGTGTGTGTTCAGGAGCCGGACCGCCGCGTCCAGGATGGCGGCCCTGCTGCGTTGAGCGTCGGCGCGGCGATGCGGGGTCTGGCGCGGAGTCATCTCTTACACCTTGTCAAGGTTGCGGGGCGTGGATATCTTACAGACTGTAAGAGATGGTGGGCCGGCCAGCAGTGTGACGGGTGTGACGGGAGCATCATGAGTCCGTTCGAGGACATCGACCCCAAGCAGTTCATCGCCGACTTCTTCGCGTCCTTCCACAACGACATCCTGAACAGCGACGAGGATCCGGGACTGATCGTCGACCGCTATCACACGCCCGACATCGTCCAGATCGCCGACGGTCACCGGATGGACCGGGACAAGCTCATCGCACACACCCGCCCGGTGCGCAAGAACCGGCCCAGCGGCCGCTGGGATGTGCACGAAGCGCTGGTGAACGGGGACCGGATCGCCGTCCGGTCCACCTTGTACGTACAGAACCGCAAGAGAGCCCTCACCATCGAGACGCACATGTTCGCTCAGTTCACGGATGACGGGCGGATGCGCCGGGCGCACATCCTCACCCGCACCGTCCCGTCGGACGCGGGCCCGGGGCAGCCGACGCCCGAGGTGCCCGAGGGGCAGGTGCGGCCGGCATGACCGAGAGCACCTACACCGTGAGTGGAATGGCCTGCGAACGCTGCGCGGACTTCGTCACCGAGGAGATCGAACGCGTCGCCGGCGTCATCGCCGTGGCGGTGAACGTCGACAGATGTGAGGTCACGGTGACCAGCGACAGGGATCTCGGCATCGCGGACGTGCGTGCTGCCGTCGAGGAAGCCGGCTATGAACTCGACGACCGGTTGGGCTAAGAGATCGCCAACGAGTTGGGGGTACGGTGGTGGGGGGCGGGCCTCTATCACCGAACCTTCACGATCAGCGGCATGTCCGCACTTCGGGCGTGCCGGTCGCTGTCGCGGTCCGCGCGCGAACAGGGCGTCCAACGCGCATAGTTGGCCGAAATTCGGTCACCCGCTTGAGTGGTTTGATCAGTAAGTGCCTTTCTTCTGACATCACATGACGCTCCGTCAGAGCACTTCTCCCGTGTGCTGCCGCTTCCTTCGGGCGGCCCCGCCCGCGTCCCCGGATACCACAGGGGGACGTACGGGCGATGGGTTCACGACGAAACCCGGAATGCCGACGGACTATGCCCTCGACGGCGTCTTCCCGCACAGCGGCGTGACTAGCATGAGCCGTACGTGGTCGGAAGATCGCCCTCCCGTTGGCTGACCTCCCTTCCGGCCCGCGGCCGCCCTGTGCCGCCGCCCCGATTCCCCTGCTCGCACAGACCGAGGGACCGCTCCATGCCAGTGCCTGCTTCGCCCAGCCAGCATCAACCGGTGGGGGCGCCGCGCACCTCGTTCGCCGTGCCGTCGGCCGTGCTGGTGGCGAGCGCCGCCGCCTCGGGCGCGGCGCTCGCCCTGGCACCGTCCGACGCCTTCACCTGGACCCTGGCCGTCGTGGCCGCCGCCTGGGTGTGTGTGGCCGTCACCGTCCTCGCCGGTCACCGGCTCGTCCACCGGGCCCGGAGAGCGGCCGCCGAGCAGGAGGCGGACAAAAGCCGTCTCGCGGCGGAGGCCGCCCGGCGCTCGGCCGAGATCTCGCACCTGGCCGGTGTGACGCTGCCCGCCGTCACCACCCGGCTGCGGGAGGGCTCGGCCGCCACCGACGTGCTGGGCAGTGTGCCGCCGCCGTCGGACCCGCAGTTGCAGCGGCTCACGCACGCCTTCGCCACCACCGTCGAGGAGGACGTGCGCAGGGCGGCCGCCCTGGACGGCGAGTACCGCAAGACCCGGCACGAACTGGACCGGACCCTGGCGGAGCTGGAGCGGCTCGCGCGCGAGACGCTGCCCGCCGCGATCACCCGGCTGCGCGACGGCCGGTCCGCCGCCACCGTCCTCGCCGAGGTCGAACTGCCCGGACTGCCCGCGGTGCGCACCCCCGCCGAGTCGTTCGTCCGCGAGCTCGCCCACAGCGAGCGGCGCGCCGCCGCCGCTCAGGCCGCCTCCGCCAAGGCCCTCAGCCGCGTCCAGGCCAAGGCCGTGAGAATGCTCGCCGACCTGCGGGAGATGCAGGAGCGGCACGGCGAGGAGGTCTTCGGCGACCTGCTGAAGCTGGACCACAGCACCTCCCAGCTGGGCCTGATGACCGACCGGCTGGCCCTGCTCATGGGAGGCAGGTCCAGCCGCGCCTGGAACAAGCCGATCGTGATGGAGAGCATCCTGCGCGGCGCCGTCGGCCGCATCGCCGCCTACCAGCGGGTGCGCCTGCACTGCTCCACCCGCGCCGCGGTCTCCGGCTTCGCCGCGGAAGGCGTGATGCACCTGCTCGCCGAGCTGATGGACAACGCCGCGAACTTCTCCCCGCCCATCGACCAGGTGCACGTCTACGTCGAGGACCGCAGCGCGGGCATCGTCGTCACCATCGAGGACAGCGGCCTGAAGATGGCGGACGCGGCGATGCGCCGCGCCGAGGAGGCCGTGGCCGGCCGCGTCACCGACCTCGCCTCGCTCCAGGGCACCCGGCTCGGCCTGGCCGTGGTGGGGCGGATCGCGGCGAAGTACGGCATCAGCGTCAACTACCGCCCCTCCTCCCGCGGCGGCACCGGCGTCGTCGTCCTGCTGCCCCTGGACCTGCTCGCCCAGCAGCGCGACCTGGCCCCGCACGAAGCGGCCCCCCGGCCCGCCGCGATGGCCACACCCGCCCCCGCGCCGGCCCTCTCACGCGAGGCCCCTGCCCGCCCCGCGGCCCCGGAACTGCCGCCGGTCGCACGTCCGGCCGCCGCCGCGGAACTGCCCGCCGCCACGGACCCGTTCGCGGTCACCGACCGGTCCCCGGAAACCGGCAGCCCCGCCGCACGCCCCGAACTGCCCGAACAGGGACGGCACCGGCGGCCCGGCGGCACCACGCCGAACGGTCTGCCGGTCCGCGCCCCCGGCCGCACCATGGCCGAGGCGGAGCGCGAACGCGAGCAGCGGATGCGGGCGTCCGGGCAGACCGGTGACGTACCGGCGACGCGGCGCCCCGCACGCGACGCGGGCTCCCGGTTCGGGGCCTTCCACCGCGCACGGCAGTCCGGAAACGGCACCGCCGGACCGGGGGCGCGCCCCGGGGCCGAGCCGCCGGCGGCTCCCTAGTCCCAGTCCTTCCCGTACGGAGTCCGGGGCGACGGCGCCCCGCCCCGCCCCAGTTCGTGAGATAGGAGGTACGGGCCGGTGACCGGTCAGCCGGACACCACCGTCCCATCACCCACCATGCAGACCACCGACAACAGCCTCAGCTGGCTCCTGCACAGCCTCCTGGAGCAGACGCCCGGCGCGCGGCACGCCCTGGTCCTGTCCCGTGACGGCCTCAAGCTCTGCTGGAGCGAGCACCTGACGCTCGACCGGGCCGACCAGCTGGCGGCGATCTGCTCCGGCATCCAGGCCCTCGCCCAGGGGGCCTCCATGGAGTTCGGCGACGGATCCGGCGGCGTCCGGCAGTCGATGACCGAATTCCACGGCGGCCTGCTGTTCATCGTGGAGGCCGGCCAGGGCGCGCACCTCGCCGTCGTCGCCGGGGAGGACGCCGATCCCGGAGTGGTCGGCCACCAGATGACGGAGCTGGTCGAGCAGATCGGCGAGCACCTGCGGGCCGAGCCCCGGGACCCGGCCGCCGTGAGCGGCACGTCGTGACGCGCAAACCCGTCGACACGGGCGACCCCGACCGGCTCTACACCGTGACCGGGGGACGCAGCCGCGCCGACGACTCCTTCGACCTGGTCACCCTCGTGGTCAGCGAGAGCGCGCCGGTGCCGGGGATGCAGTCGGAGCACGCCCGGATCCTGGAGCTGTGCCGGCACCCCACCGCCGTCGTCGAGATCGCCGCGGAGCTCGGGTTGCCGGTCACGGTGGTGCGGATCCTGCTCGGTGACCTGCAGGACACGGGCCGCATCACCGCCCGCCATCCGCGCGCGGCACCGTCCGTCGCCTCCATGCCCGATTCCGCTCTACTCCAAGAGGTGCTCCATGGGCTCCGCAACCTCTGAGCTGCCCTCCCACCGCACGCCGCTGAACGACACCGCGGAGACCGGTCTGAAGATCGTCGTCGTCGGGGGGTTCGGCGTCGGCAAGACGACCCTGGTCCGCTCCGTGAGCGAGATACGGCCGCTCAACACCGAGGAGGTGATGACCCAGGCGGGTGTGGGCGTCGACGAGCCCGGCGCGGTGGCGACGAAGACCACCACGACGGTCGCCTTCGACTTCGGGCGGATCAGCCTCAACGAGCGCATGGTCTTGTACCTGTTCGGGGCGCCCGGGCAGGAGCGCTTCTGGTTCCTGTGGGACAGGCTGTTCTCCGGCACCCTGGGCGCCGTCGTCCTTGTGGACACGCGCCGGATGGACGACTCCTGGTACGCGATAGACAGGCTGGAACACCACCGCACGCCCTTCGTGGTGGCCGTGAACCGGTTCGACGACGACACCGCCCGGTACTCCCTGGACGAGATCCGCCAGGCGCTCGCCCTGCCCGCGCACGTGCCGATGGTCGACTGCGACGCGCGGGTCAGGCAGTCCGGCAAGGACGTGCTGATCACCCTCGTCAACCACCTCCACGACATGGCCATCGCCCAGGAGGCGACACTGTGACCGACTCCGGCTACCCCTCCGCCCACCCGGCGCCCCCGGGCTGCCCCGCCCACACCGGCGCGGTACGCCTGGGAGGGCTCGAGTACCAGCAGACGCCGTCGCAGCTCTACCGCGCGCTGCGCCGGGAACACGGCCCCCTCGCGCCGGTGCTGCTCGACGGCGACATCCCCGCCTGGCTGGTCCTCGGTTACTCCGAGGTCACGTACGTCACCAGCCACGACGAGCTGTTCGCGCGCGACTCGCGGCGCTGGAACCAGTGGGAGAACATCCCGCCCGACTGGCCGCTGCTGCCCTTCGTCGGGTACCAGCCGTCGGTGCTGTTCACCGAGGGCGAGGACCACCGGCGGCGGGCCGGAGTGATCACCGAGGCACTGGAGGGCGTCGACCAGTTCGAGCTGTCGCACGACTGCCGGCTGATCGCCGACGACCTCATCGCCCGCTTCGCCGGCAGCGGCCAGGCGGAGCTGATGGCGGACTTCGCGCACGCCCTGCCCATGCGGGCCGTGGTGCAGATGTGCGGCATGCCGACCTCGGGCGAGGACACCCGCCGGCTCGTCGACGACCTGCGGATCTCGCTGGACGCCGGGGAGGGCGACGACCCGGTCGCGGCGTACGGGCGGGTGGGTGAGCGGCTGCGGCAGCTGGTGAAGGACAAGCGGGCCGCCCCCGGCCCGGACGTCACCTCGCGCATGCTGACCCACCCGGCGGGACTGACGGACGAGGAGATCGTCCAGGACCTGATCTCGGTGATCGCGGCGGCGCAGCAGCCGACGGGGAACTGGATCTGCAACACGCTGCGCCTGCTGCTGACGGACGAGCGGTTCGCCGTGAACGTGTCGGGCGGCAGGCTCAGCGTCGGTGAGGCGCTCAACGAGGTGCTGTGGCTGGACACGCCGACGCAGAACTTCATCGGGCGGTGGGCCGTGCGGGACGTCCAGCTGGGCGGCCGGCAGATCAGGGCCGGCGACTGCCTGGTGCTGGGGCTGGCCGCGGCCAACACCGACCCGCAGATCTGGCCCGAGGGGCACGTCGGGGCGGAGAACGCCGCGCACCTGTCGTTCAGCAACGGCGAGCACCGCTGCCCCTACCCGGCGCCCCTGCTGGCGGACGTGATGGCGCGCACGGCGGTCGAGACGCTGCTGGAGCGGCTTCCCGACCTGGTCCTCGCCGCGGACCCGGCGGAGCTGAGCTGGCGTCCGTCGATCTGGATGCGGGGCCTGAGCGCGCTCCCGGTGCGGTTCACGCCGGTGATGCAGTAGCGGGCCTCGGCCTCTCGGCCGGGGACGGGGTACCTGGAGCGGGCAGCCGGTACGGGGTGACCCGTACGGAGGGGGCCCGTACGGATCGCCGTACGGGCCGGGCGCGCCGGTGTGGACCGTCTGGCCGGGTCAGCCGGTCACGGGGGTGAAGTGCACCGGGAGGCGCTGCGGACCGCGGGTGAACACGCCCTGCTCGGCCGGTTCGAAGCCGTCGGCGAGGCGCATGTCCGGCATGGCGTCGAGGAGCTGGCCGACGCCGGTCTCCACCTCCGCCTTGGCCAGCAGCGCGCCGACGCAGAAGTGCCGGCCGAGCGCGAAGGCGAGGTGGTCGGCGGCGGCGGAGAAGGCGGTCGTGGTGGTGAGATCGTCGCGGAAGATGTCGAAGCGGTCGGGATCGGCGTAGCGGCTCTCGTCGCGGTTGGCGGCACCTATCAGACAGGTGACGGTGGCGCCCGCGGGTATGGTGCCGCCGCTGAGCTCCACCTCCGTCGCGGACTGCCGCATGATCATGTGCACGGGCGGGGTGAACCGCAGGGTCTCGGCGAAGGCACGGGGGATCAGCGAGCGGTCCGCGCGGACGGCGGCGAGCTGGTCGGGGTGGAGCAGCAGGTTCGCGAAGATGCCCGCGATGGCCTTGTCGGTGGTCTCCCCGCCGGCGGCGAGCAGCAGACTGCAGAACGCCTTGACGTCCTCGTCGCTCATCCGCACCCCGTCCACCTCGGCGGCGCACAGCGCGGACAGCAGGTCGTCGCCCAGGTTCTCGCGGCGCTCCCGGATGATCGGCAGCATGTACTCGGCGAACTCCACCCGGGTGCGCTCGCCCGCCGCCGTCACCTCCGGGTCGCCCGACAGGTTCCCGAGGAACGCGATGACGGCCGTGTACCAGCGGTGGAAACGCGCGTGGTCGGCCTTGTCCAGGCCCAGCATGTCGGCGATGACGTTGACCGGGAAGCGCGTGGCGTAGTCGGCGACCAGGTCGGCGGAGCCGGTGTGCCGGAAGGCGTCGATCAGCTCGCGGGAGTTGCGCTCGATGACGGGCAGGAACTTCTGCTCCAGGTCGCTGCCGCGGAACGCGGGGGCGACCAGGGCCCGGCGCACGGCGTGCTCCCGCCCGCTGAGCTGGAGGATCGTCTTGCCGTGCACGGGCTCGATCTGCCAGGCGTAGTTGTCGGTGGTGAACTCGCCGGCCTTGTCCTTGAAGACGCGCTCGACGTCCTCGTACCGCGACACGATGTAGCTCTTCGTCGCCTCGTGCCAGATGAGGGGCGCGGTCTCCCGCATCACCCGGTAGGCGGGGTAGGGGTTCGCCGCGAACTCGGGCGAGAGGATGTCGGGCACCTGCTGGGCGGTGGACATGGGGCTCCCAGGAGAGACGTCATTTCATGTACCGCACAAGGTTATTGATCAACTATCAGGTGCGACAGAGCTGCCCGGGGGCCGAGCGGCCGGGGATCGCGCATCGGCCGAAAACCGCCCCTTGGCGGGGCGTCGCTGAGCAGAGACGTTGGCCGGCGCACACGGGAGCCCTGCCGTCCGATGGGACCGGCAGGGCTCTTGTGACCGTACGCGTGTCAGACGCTCCGCTCCGAGGTAGCCAGCCCGACGAACCCCGCCCACGCGTCACGTGACACCGTGAGGACGGGCCCGGCGGCGGCCTTGGAGTCCCGGACGCTCACGACTGCCGTACCGGCCGCCACCTCTACACAATCGCCGCCTTCGGCTCCGCTGTAGCTGCTCTTGAACCAGGCGAAGCCGGACGCGGCGGTCGAGGACTCAGCGTTGTTCATAGCGATCCCAGCAACCCTTCGATGAGCGTCAGGGACTCTCGCGAAGTGAGAGTCTGCGATCGGATGATCCCATAGCGGGCGGCGGCAAGAGCCGTCTGTTCTGGGTCGGTTTGGAGGGCGCTGGTCCCCTGGGCCTCGACGTACGCGAACTTTTTGCCGTCCTTGCGGGTGACGACGGTGAACGGACCGTCCACGCCTGCGTTCTCCGCGCAGTCGAGTGGCATCACCTGAATCTCGACGTTCGGCTTTTGGCCGAAGAGGAGAAGCTGCTCCAACTGTCCACGCAGCACGTCCTTTCCGCCATACGGACGCCGCAACACTGACTCGTCCATCACAAAGCTCAACAACGGCGCAGGCCAGCGGTCGAAGATGTCCTGCCGGGCCAGTCGTGCCGCCACCCGTTGCTCGATGGTCTCCGGATCCAAGACCGGGCGCCGCATCCCCAGCAGTGCCCTCATGTACTCCTCCGTCTGGAGCAGCCCTTTGACGACGAGCGTGTCGTAGGCGAGCAGCTCAATGGCTTCCTTCTCCAAGGCCGCCATGCCCTGGAAGAACACCGGATACTGAGCCCGCTCCACCTCCTCCTTCCACACGCACAGCAGCCCGCCCGCCCCCAGCACCTCGTCCGCCCGCTCGATCGTCCTCGGCGACGGAATCCTCCGTCCCTGCTCGAACGACGCGACCGTGGCCGCCGAGTACCCGATGCGGCTCCCGAACTCCGCCCGGTCCAGCCCCTCCCGCAGCCGCAGCGTCTTCAGGGTCTGCCCGAACGCGGCGACCACGCCCCTGCCGCCGCCGTCCTCGGGACGGCACGCGCCGCCCCCGCCGTCGTCGCTCTCCCACCCGTCCCCGACACTCACGACCGTTCCGCCGTCGCCGCCGCCCGCGAGGGCTTCCGCGTCCGTACGCTTCGTCATGCACCACCGCCTTCTCCGGCTCAACGCGCCCGCCGGGGACGCCGTCACGCCGCACGCCTCGTACGCGCGCCGACACCTCGCGTACAGCGGGCCGCGTCGGTGCGTCACCACTGGTCACGCTACGCGACCAACGGGACCGTGGTCGGCATGACGCACAACACCGCCGGCCTCACCGGCCCCGGCCGACTCGCCACCCCCATCGCTCACTTGGCCAAGACCCCACCCGAACTCGCGTCGGCCGGCCGCACCTTTCAGATGCGGTTCACCTCCACCCCGCGCGGAGCCCGTCTCGCCAGGCGTCTCACCGCCGTCCGCCTGGACGCCTGGGGCGTCGCGTACGACACCGACGACCACGACGCGGTCGCGCTGATCGTCGCCGAACTGACGGCGAACGCCGTGCTGCACGGCAACGTCCCCGGCCGGGACTTCCACCTCCGGCTCCACCTGCGCACCGGGCCCGGTTCCGCCACCGTCCGGGTCGAGGTCACCGACACCCGGGGCGAACGGGTCCCGCGCCGGCCGGGCGACCCCGGGCCCGCGGTCCCCGCCGTCGACGAAACCGGCCGGGGCCTCCTCCTGGTCGCAGCGCTCGCCGCCCACTGGGGCTGGCATCCGCGACCGGACGGTCCGGGCAAGACGGTCTGGGCGGAGCACGAGGTTCAGGCCGCACTTGATGCACATCTCAACCGGCTGGCCGACGAAGCCGAGTCCGAAGGGCTGGAGGGGGCGGTCTCGCGGGAGGAGATGGCCGCCATGCTCCGCGCCGGGCAGGACTGACCGTATGGGGTACGTCACGCGCTTCACGCCGCACGCACAGCGGGCCCTGATCAATCACCGCGACGTCTGCCCTCAGGATTCCTGACGTGTCGTCGTACCAACCCGGTGGCCCGGGCATCCCCGAGGAGCGAACGACGCGGGCCGAACAGGTCCGTATCGGCCTGCGCGAGTGGAACGGTTACGACCCGAGCGAGAGCGATCTGGTGGCTCTCGACGCAGAGCTGGACCGGCGGCTGCGGGAGGCCGGCGCGAGGTGACCGCAGCGGTGGAGGGCTAGGCCTCCACCAGCTGCCCGGGCCGGGGACTCCCGTGTCAGCGCCGGGCCGGCGGAAAATGAGCTGAGCCGAGAGCTGCCAGCCGATAGGTTCCCTGGTGTTCGAAGAGGGGGAACGCGACATGGCGAAGCTGAACCAGATCATCGCTGTCGAGAAGGGTGTCAAGAGCAAGTCGCTCCAGGACATCAACGCCGCGCACGCCAAGGTGCAGAAGCCCGCGCTGCTGGCCGGGATCTCGCGGACGTACCAGCCGAAGGACGAGGAGGGCGAGCAGCTGCCGCCCGAGTCGACGCGGGTGCAGGTGCAGGGGGAGGACGTGCTGCGGGAGATGGCCGCCTCGCTGACCCGGCTGTTCGACGTGACCGCCACCAAGGACTGGGCGAACTGCACGGCCCGGGCGGACGTCACCGTCGACGGGCGGACCGTCGTCGCCGACGTGCCGGTCAGCTATCTCCTCTTCCTGGAGAAGCAGCTCACCGATCTGCACACCTTCGTCAAGAAGCTGCCCACCCTCGACGCCGCCGAGTCCTGGTCCCACGACCCGTCCACGGACTGGTGGAAGACCGACCCGGTGCGGACCATCCGTACGAAGAAGGTGCCGCGCAACCACGTCAAGGCGGAGGCGACCGACAAGCACCCGGCGCAGGTCGAGGTGTACTACGAGGACGTGCCCATCGGGTACTGGACGACCGTGAAGTTCTCCGGGGCGCTCCCCGCGCGGCGGGTCAACGAGCTCGCCGAGCGGGTCGAGAAGCTCCAGCAGGCGGTCAAGTTCGCCCGCGAGGAGGCCAACGGCGCCGAGGTCACCGACCAGCGGGTCGGGGACGCGGTGTTCGGCTACCTGTTCGGCTGACGCCGACCGAAGATAGCCATCATGATCGCCCCCGCGTGCGAGCGCGGGGGTGCGCTACGGGGCGCGGGCCGGATTGAGGACCGGTTCGTGCCAGGAGCGCAAGCTGAAACTGAAGTTCAGCCTGAAAGCGCGGCTCGCCGAGACGGCGGCCGCGGTCAATCTCAGACTCTCGCTCCAGTCTCAGCATCGCCGCCGATCGCCGGATCGACCGGGGACGGACGAACGCCGTCGGATGCGAGTTCGACTCTCGCCTGCGCCTCTTTCCTGGCGCGGTAGTTCAAAGGAAGAACACGACGGCATGATGACTGATCCGTCCTCTTAAACGCCGCCGGCGTGCGCACGTGGGTGGCATCCCCAGGGGCCCGGGAGCTGGATACGACTCCCGGGCTCCGCCACGTCATGTCCAGGCCGCGGCCAGGAGGACCGGGTAGAGCACGCTCAGCGATCCCGTGGTCAGGCCGACGCCGCACCGCACACGGTGGAGCCCCCGGCCGAGCCCGAGCACCGCGAAGGTGACGGCCAGGCTGCCGAGGAGCAGCGGGAGCGCGATGCCGAGGAGCCCGGCGAACACGGCGGCGACCAGGGCGGCCGTGCCGAGGACGAGAGAGACCGGGCCGTAGAGGGTCGCGGGGCTGTCTTCGGATGCGGATGAGGATGCGGTGGCCATGGTGGCTCCTCGCTCGAGGTGGTCGGCTCGTCGGCGTGCGGGTGACGGACCCCCGCACCCGCCATCGTGACACGTCGGAGCAGATATTTGAACACGTTCAAAAGCTGTGTAGGGTGAGGCCCGACGAAGGGCGGGGCTGATGAAGATCGTGATTCCCGGGGGCACCGGGCAGGTGGGAAGCGTCCTCAAGCGTGCGCTGAGCGCTGCCGGGCACCAGGTCGTGGTGCTGACCCGGCGGCCGGCGGGACCGGGGGAGGTGTACTGGGACGGCCGGACCCCGGGGGAGTGGGCCGGCGAGATCGACGGCAGCGACGTCGTGATCAACCTCGCCGGGCGCAGCGTGAGCTGCCGGTACACGCCCGCCAACCTCCGCGCCATGATGGACTCGCGGGTGCTGTCCACCCGCGTCGTCGGCGAGGCGATCGGCGCGGCGGTGCGCCCGCCGCGGGTCTGGCTCCAGATGAGCACCGCCACCGTCTACGCCCACCGCTTCGACGCGCCCCACGACGAGGCCACCGGCGTCATCGGCGGCACGGAGCCCGACGTGCCGGGCTACTGGTCCCGCAGCGTCGAGATCGCCAGGTGCTGGGAGCGGGAGCAGGAAGAGGCCGACACCCCCCACACCCGCAAGGTGGCCATGCGCTCCGCCATGGTGATGAGCCCCGACCGGGGCGGAGTCTTCGACGTCCTGTCGTGGATGACCCGGCTCGGTCTGGGCGGGCCCGTCGCGGGCGGCGGGCAGTACGTGTCGTGGATCCACGACCACGACTTCGTCCGCGCCGTCGAGTTCCTGATCGGCCGGGGGGATCTGACCGGCCCGGTGAACCTCGCGACCCCCGAGCCCCTGCCGCAGCGGGAGTTCATGCGCGGCCTGCGCAGGGCGTGGCGTGTGCCGGTAGGGCTTCCGGCGACGCGGTGGATGGCCGAGGTGGGCGCGTTCGCGCTCCGCTCGGACACCGAACTGCTGCTCAAGAGCCGGCGGGTGGTCCCCGGACGGCTGCTCGACGCGGGCTTCGGCTTCACCCACCCGGCGTGGCCGGACGCGGCCCGCGACCTGGTGCGGCGTCGACGGGACGGAGGGAAGGACGCCCCACGTACTATCCTGTAGTACATGGAGACGACCGCGCGTGACTTCAACCAGAACGCCTCGAAGATCCTCGCCGCGGCCGAGCGCGGAGAGCGGATCACGGTGACTAAGAACGGACGGCCGGTCGCCATACTGTCGCCGGTCACCGAGGAACCCGTACCCGATCACCCCACGGACCCGATGGGCGATGACGACGACATCCCCGTCTTCCGCAGTGGCTCCAGGATCGACTGGTCCCAGGGGCGCGGCTCCTACCTGGAAGGGTTCGGCGCATGACCGTGCTCGTCGCCGACACCTCGGGCCTGTTCTCCCTGTTCGACGCGGACGATCCCGAACACGGGGCCTGCCGCAAGGCCGTCGCGGCAGCATCCCACCTGGTGGTGACGCCGCTGGTCCTCGCGGAACTCGACTACCTGTTGAGCACACGTGTGGGGCCCGAAGCCGCACACGCGGCACTCAGTCATGTCCGCGACCGTGCCGCCGTGCGCAGGTACGCCGTCCCGGAGATCGAACCGCACCTGTCGACGGCCCTGGTCACCATGCGCAGGTACCCGCAGATCGGCCTCACGGACACGATGAACGTGGTGATGGCGGCCGAGTATCACACCGACGCCATCCTCACCCTGGACCGTCGGCACTTCCGCATGGTGCGCCCCCTGACCGGGCACGCCGCGTTCCGGCTGTGGCCCGACGACCAGTGACGCCGGGTGGCGTGCGGACAGGGTCCCGGGGTCGCGTCGGGTGCCCGTGCCGCTGAGGACCGGCCGCCAGGCGGCTTGCCTTAGCGCGCGCTCGAACTCGTAACGTCCCGGCCATGGAGATCACGCGCACACTGGGGCGCAGCGGTATCGAGGTCAGCGCCCTCGGGTTCGGCTGCTGGGCGATCGGCGGGGAGTGGCAGGGGCCGGACGGGCAGCCGCTGGGGTGGGGAAGGTCGACGACGAGGAATCGGTGCGGGCCGTCCGGCGCGCGCTCGACCTGGGCGTCACCTTCTTCGACACCGCCGACGTCTACGGGACGGGCCACAGCGAGCACATCCTCGGCCGGGCCCTCGGCCGGCGCCGGGACGAGGTCGTCGTCGCCACCAAGTGGGGCAACGTCTTCGACCCGGACACCCGCACCCTCACCGGCAGCGACGACTCGCCGGAACACCTGCGCCGCGCCCTGACCGCCTCACTGCGCCGGCTCGGCACCGGCCACATCGACCTCTACCAACTGCACATCGCCGACGCCGACCCCGAGCGGGCGGCCCGGCTGCGCGACACCTGCGAGGACCTGGTCGCGGAGGGACTGATCCGGGCGTACGCCTGGAGCACCGACGACCCGCAGCGCGCCGCCGTGTTCGCCGAGGGGCCGCACTGCGCCGCCGTACAGCACGCGCTCAACGTGCTCGACGACGCCCCCGCGATGCTCCGGCTGTGCGAGGAGGAGGACCTCGCCTCCGTGAACCGCAGCCCGCTCGCCATGGGCCTGCTCACCGGGAAGCAGGCGGGCCGGGCGCCGCTCCAGGAGGGGGACATCCGCAGCAGACCGCCGGTCTGGCTGCGGGGGTTCGGCGCGGGGACGGGCGCCGACCCGGAGTGGCTCGCGCGCGTCGAGGCGCTGCGGGAGGTCCTCACCAGCGACGGGCGCACCCTCGCCCAGGGCGCCCTCGCCTGGCTCTGGGCGCGCAGCCCGCGCACCGTGCCGATCCCCGGTTTCCGGTCGGTCGCCCAGGCCGAGGAGAACGCGGCGGCGCTGGAGAAGGGCCCGCTCGACGAGGAGCAGATGGCCGAGGCGGGGCGCGTCCTGGCCGGCGGGTAGCCGCCGGGGCGGACGTCTTGCGCGGCAGCCGTTCCACCCACCGGTGCGTACCCGCGCTCGCGCGGGGCCACCCCCTCCGGCGGTGTGGAACGACTGCCGCCTCCCCCTGGACATGGCCTGCGGAAGACGCCCACTCCACATGTGAAGCTTTGGTGTGGGCGAGTTGAGCATAAGTCCGCCACCGGCCACAAGGGGGCGGACCTCGATATTCCGTATGTGGAGGCTCGTCATGCCGCGGGCCGGTCCCGCACCCGGCGCCCCCGGAACTCATGCGACCGTCATCCGAATGCTGTGTACGCGTCAATGAATGGTCGTCCCGGCGCACTCCAATTCCCCTCGCATCCACATGCCAGGGGAGGAACGCATGACGACACCCGAGCTCCGCCGGACCCCGCACCACCCCGAACTCCGCGCCGTCGCACGGCACATCGGCCGCCGCCGCTTCCTGACCGTGACCGGCGCCGCCGCCGCGCTCGCCTTCGCGGTCAACGTGCCCGGCGCGGGCACCGCGGCCGCCGCCGAACTCGACCCCGCCCGGATCACCGACGACCCCTTCACGCTCGGCGTCGCCTCCGGCGACCCGCACCCCGACTCCGTGCTCCTGTGGACCCGCCTGGCGCCCGTCCCGTACCAGGCCGACGGGGGACTGCCCGCGCGGCGCGTCACCGTGGACTGGGAGATCGCCCTCGACGAACGGTTCCGCCGCGTCGTCAGACGGGGCAAGGCCACCGCCCACCCCGAGTTCCACCACACCGTGCACGTCGAGGCGGGCCCCCTCGCCCCCGGCCAGGTCTACCACTACCGCTTCCGCGCGGGCCGCTTCGTCAGCCCGGCAGGCCGCACCCGCACCGCGCCCGCCACCCGCTCCCGGGCCGCCGGGCTCACCTTCGGCGTGGTCTCCTGCCAGCGCTACGACCAGGGCTACTGGACCGCGTACCGGCACCTCGCCGAGGAGGACCTGGACGTCGTTCTCCACCTCGGCGACTACCTCTACGAGTACGCCGTCAACGACGTCGCCGGCGCCCGCGCCTACCCGGCCGGCACCCTGCCCGAGGTGTTCCGGCGGGAGACCGTGACGCTGGAGGACTACCGGCTGCGCTACGCCCTCTACAAGACGGACCCCGACCTGCGGGCCGCGCACGCCGCGCACCCCTTCGTCGTCACCTGGGACGACCACGAGACCGAGAACAACTACTCCGGCGACACCCCGGAGAACAGCGTCCCGCCCGAGGAGTTCCTGCTGCGCCGGGCCGCCGCCTACCGCGCCTACTGGGAGAACATGCCGCTCCGCCGGCCCCAGCTCCCCGCCGGCCCCGACCTGAAGCTCTACCGCCGCCTGCACTGGGGCCGGCTGGCCCAGTTCGACGTCCTCGACACCCGCCAGTACCGCTCCGACCAGGCCTACGGCGACGGCTGGCAGTACCCGGGCCCCGGGTCCGAGGACCCCTCGCGCACCCTCACCGGCGACGCCCAGGAACGCTGGCTGCTCGGCGGCTGGCGCCGCTCGGACGCCCTGTGGAACATCGTGCCCCAACAGGTCACGTTCTCCCAGCGGTTCAACTCGACCACGGCACCGTCCAAGGTCTCCATGGACTCCTGGGACGGCTACCCGGCCTCCCGCGAGCGGGTCCTGGCCGGCGCGCAGGCCGCCGGTGTCGACAACCTCATGGTCCTCACCGGCGACGTGCACGTCCACTACGGCTTCGACATCAAACGCGACTTCTCCGACCCGGACTCCAGGACCGTGGGCACGGAGATCGTCACCACCTCCGTCTCCAGCGGCGGCAACGGCTCCGCGAAACCGGCCAACTGGGAGACGTACATGGCCGCCAACCCGCACCTGCGGTTCTACAGCGGGCTGCGCGGCTACACGACCGTCTCCCTCGGCCGTGAGCTGGCGCGCGCCGACTTCAAGACGGTCTCCCACGTCACCACGCAGGGCGCGCCGCTCACGACCGCCGCCTCCTTCGTGACCGAGGCGGGGCAGCCCGGACTCAAGCCGGCGTGACCTCCCGGACCCCGGGGGCGGCCTGAGCGGTCTCCTGCGGGTAGCGGACGCCGACGCGTTCCCGGATCGCGTCGAGCGTCCGCATCACGGCGAGGGTGCCGTCCAGCGGGACCAGCGGCGACTCCGTCTCACCCGCCCGCAGCGCCCGCATCACCTCGGCCGCCTCGTGCCGGAGGCTGCCCCGGGGACCGTCGGCCGGGTCGGCCGTGAACTCCTCCGGGTCACTGCCGTTGCGGTGCAGCGTGAACCGCTCCGGGAAGAAGAAGCCGGACGCGATGTCGATCCGGCCCTTCGAACCGGTCACCGACGCGGAGGTCGCCGTAGCGCCCACGAGGGAACAGTGCACCGAGGCGAGGGCGCCGCCCTCCCAGGACAGCAGGGCTCCCGTCTGGAGATCGACCCCCTCCTCCGACAGCACCGCCCGCGCCGCGACGTCCGACGGCTCACCGAGCAGCAACTGCGCGAACGACACCGGGTACACCCCCAGGTCCAGCAGCGCGCCCCCGCCCAGCGCCGGGTCCAGCAGCCGGTGCCCGGCAGGGAAGGGCCCCTCCAGACCGAAGTCCGCCTGCACGTGCCGCACCTCACCGATCGCCCCGTCGTCGACCAGCGCCTTCAGCCGCCGCACCATGGGATGGCAGTACATCCACATGGCCTCCATCAGGAAGCGCCCGTTGCCGCGCGCCAGCGCGACCAGCTCCTCCGCCTCCCGCGCGTTCAGCGTGAACGGCTTCTCGCACAGCACGTTCCGCCCGGACTCCAGCATCAGCCCGGCCGCCGCGCGGTGCGCCGAGTGCGGAGTGGCGACGTAGACGACGTCGAGCTCCTCGTCCCGCGCCAGCGACTCCCAGTCGCCGTACGCCCGCGGTATCCCGAACCGCTCCGCGAACGTCTTCGCCGACTCCGCCGACCGCGACGCCACCGCCACGACCTCCGCGTCCGGCATGCCCACCAGATCCGCCGCGAACCTCGCGGCCATGCCGCCGGTCGCCAGGATTCCCCAGCGCGTCCTCTGCTCCGTCATTCGTTCGTCCCACCCTGTTCGTGTTGCGTCGACGCATGGTCGCCGGACCGTCGTGGAAGCGCTCCCATGACATCGTCGTCGACGCCGAGCACTCCCCACGAGCTGAGAGCATAGGGAGCCGATGGCATGAAAAGGGAGGGGTCACATGCCCGAGGGTGGGGCGTCCATACCGAACGCGGCGGCGAATCCGGCGGAAGGCGGGGCACCGGACACTGCACCGGCGGCGGCCGGGGGAGGCGGGGCGACCGCCACGCCGCACCACCGCGGCACCACCGCGGCCCGCCGCACCAGTCTGCTGGTCACCCTGCTCCTCGGGGGCCTGACCGCCACACCCCCGCTCGCGATGGACATGTACCTCCCCGCCCTCCCGGAGGTCACCCGGTCCCTGCACGCGCCCGCCGCCACGATCCAGCTCACCCTCACCGCCTGCCTGGCCGGCATGGCGTTCGGACAGCTGGTCGTCGGCCCGATGAGCGACCGCTGGGGCCGCCGCCGCCCGCTGCTCATCGGCCTCGCCGTCTACGTCGTCGCCACCGCGCTGTGCGCCTTCGCCCCGACCGTCGAACTCCTCATCGCCTGCCGCCTGGCCCAGGGCCTCGCGGGCGCGGCCGGCATCGTCATCGCGCGGGCGGTCGCCCGTGACCTGTACGACGGCGTGGCCATGGCCCGCTTCTTCTCCACGCTGATGCTCATCTCCGGAGTCGCGCCGATCGTGGCGCCGCTGATCGGCGGTCAGGTCCTGCGGATCACGGACTGGCGGGGTGTGTTCGTCGTCCTCACCGTCCTCGGGCTGCTCCTGACCGCGGTCGTGTGGGCGAAGCTGCCGGAGACGCTGCCTCCGGCCGAGCGGCACGGCGGAGGTGTCGGCGAGGCCCTCGGCTCGATGCGCCGGCTCCTCGCCGACCGCGCCTTCACCGGCTACACGCTCGTCGGCGGATTCGCCTTCGCCTCCCTCTTCGCCTACGTCGCCGCGTCCCCGTTCGTCATACAGGAGATCTACGGCGCCTCACCGCAGACGTTCAGCCTGCTGTTCGGGCTCAACTCCATCGGCCTGATGATCATGGGGCAGGTCAACGGGAGGATCCTGGTCGGCCGGGTCCGGCTGGACACGGTGCTCGGAGTCGGGCTCACCGTCGTGGTCGTCGCCGCGGTCGCCCTGCTGCTGATGTCGACGGGTGTGTTCGGCGAGACCGGGCTGGTGCCGGTGGCCACCGCGCTGTTCGTGCTGATGTCCGCGATGGGCATCACCCTGCCCAACACCCAGACGCTCGCCCTGATACGCACCCGGCACGCGGCCGGCTCCGCGTCCGCCCTGCTCGGTACGACGTCCTTCCTCGTCGCCGCGATCGCCTCCCCACTGGTGGGGATCGCGGGCGAGGACACCGCCGTCCCGATGGCCGTCGTCCAACTGGTCGCCGCCCTGGTGGCGCTGGGCTGCTTCCTGGGTATGTGCCGCCCGTGGAACGGACGCGCGGGCGAGAAGGGCGGGGGCGTCTGAGCGCGCCACGACTGCGCCCCGGCACACCGGAACGGGCCGGCCTCGACGCCGGGGAACTCCGGCACCTGATCCGGGCGGTCCACGCCCGCACCGGCGGCGAGAGGCCCTGGGCGGCCGGCGCCGTCGTGGTCGTCGGGCGCGGCCCGGTGCTCGCGGTGGAGGAGGCGGCGGGCTGGGCCGTGCGCTACGCGGCGTACGACGAGGAGACGGACACCCCGGTCGAACTGCCGCCGGAGTGGCGCGTCCCGATGACCGTGCACACGCCGTTCGACCTGGCGTCCCTCACCAAGCTGTTCACCTCGGTGGCCGCCGTCCAGCAGATCGAGCGGGGCACGCTCGGCATCGACGCCCGCGTCGGCGCGTACCTCCCGGACTTCACCGCGGCGGTGCGGTACGGCATCACCGTGCGCCAACTGCTCACCCACACCTCCGGACTGCGGCCCGAACTCCCCCTGTACGACTGCGCCGACGACGCGGAACGGCTGGCGAGGCTCCGCGCGGAGCCGCCGGTCGGCGTCCCCGGCACGTACTGCTACTCCGACCTGAACATGCTGCTCCTCCAGCACGTCCTGGAGCGCCTCACCCGGCGCACGCTCGACACCCTGGTCCGCGACGGCATCACCCGCCCGCTCGGCATGACCGCGACCGCCTTCGGACCGTGCCCGGACGCGGCGGCGACCGAGGACCAGCGGCGGCCGTGGGCCAAGGCGGACCGGGGGATGCTGCGGGGCGAGGTGCACGACGAGAACGCCTGGGCGCTGGGCGGCGTCGCCGGGCACGCCGGCCTCTTCTCCACCGGCCGCGACCTGGCGGTCTTCTGCCGCACCCTGCTCGCGGGCGGCTCCTACGGCCCTGCCCGCATACTCGGCCCCGATTTCGTGGACCTGCTCCTCACCCCGCCGGGCCTGGGCTTCGCCGTCGACCAGCCGTGGTTCATGGGCGGACTGTCCGGCCGGGGCGCCGCCGGCCACACCGGCTTCACCGGCACGTCTTTGACCCTCGACCGCGCCACCGACACCTACGTCGTCCTCCTCGCCAACACCGTCCACCCCCGCCGCCCCCGCTCCCCGGACAGCAGACCGAGGGCGGAGGCGGCGACCCGCGTGGCACGTGCGGTACGGGGGATCTGAACGGGCCACCCCGCCACACAGCGGTACCGCGACCGGCGTCCGCCCGGCAGCGGTACCGCGCCCGCGTCCACCCGACCTCAGCCGTGCCCGTCCGGCCCGCCCCGTAGAATCGCCGGGTGAACGCCCCCGCCCCCCTGCACACCGCCGAAACGCTCCGTTCCGCCCTCGCGGCGGCGCTCGACGGGCTTCCGGCGCGGCAGGCCGCGCAGGCCGTCGAGCGGCTGATCGCCAACTACCGCGGGGCCACCCCCACCGACGTCCCCATCCTGCGCGACCGCGCCGACGTCGCCGCGTACGCCGCCTACCGCATGCCCGCGACCTTCGAGGCCGTGCGCTCCGCGCTGGAGGCGTTCGCGGACACCGTGCCCGGATGGGCGCCCGGCGACCACACCGACGTCGGCGGCGGCACCGGGGCGGCCGCCTGGGCCGTCAGCGCCACCTGGGCCGGGGACCGCCCCGTGACCGTCCTCGACTGGGCCGAGCCCGCCCTCGCCCTCGGCCGGGAACTCGCCGCCGCGAACCCGGCCCTGCACCGCACGACCCGCTGGCAGCGCGCCCGCATCGGGGCGGCGCTCACCCTCGCCGGCACCGACCTCGTCACCGTCTCCTACGTCCTCAACGAACTCACCGCGCCCGACCGCGCGGCCCTCGTCGACGCCGCCGCCGGCGCCGCGCGGACCGTGGTGATCGTCGAACCCGGCACCCCCGACGGCTACGCCCGCGTCATCGAGGCCCGCGACCGTCTGATCTCCGCCGGGTTCCGCGTCGCCGCCCCCTGCCCGCACAGCGCCGCCTGCCCCATCGTCCCCGGCACGGACTGGTGCCACTTCTCCGCGCGGGTCAGCCGCTCCTCCCTGCACCGGCAGGTCAAGGGCGGTTCCCTCCCGTACGAGGACGAGAAGTTCAGCTACGTGGCCGCCACCCGCCTCCCGGCCACGCCGGCCCCCGCCCGGGTCGTCCGCAAGCCGCAGATCCGCAAGGGCCAGGTCCTCCTCGACCTGTGCGAGACGGACCCGGCCCTGCTCCGCACCACGGTCACCAAACGCCACGGCGACCTGTACCGGGCCGCCCGCGACACCGACTGGGGCGACCCCTGGCCCCCGGCCGGCCACGCCTAGCCGGACGTCCGGCCCGGTTCTCCCTCCTCCTGCCGCTTCCCTTCCTCCTTGCGCTCCTCGCGCAGTGTGCGCAGCAGCTCGCGCTTCTGTGCCCGCGCGTCGAGCCCGCCCCCGATCCGTCCGCCGCGCCCGCCGCCGCGCAGCGCCTCGCGGCCGAGGTGCCGCCGGGTGCCACCGACGCCCAGCATGTTTCCCGCTCCGCCTCGGGCCATGGATGGATTCCCTCTCCTCAGCACAACACCTGATACGAGACGTGCCGTCTCGCCGTGGACGAGTCCACTGTCCGGCGAGACGCGCCGTCTTGTCAACCTGTTACATTCGACCCATGGCCAGAAACCAGTCCGCCAGTCACCCCGCCCCCGTCCCCGACGCCACCCGCCGCAGCGAGCGGTCCCGACGGGCCATCTACGACGCCGCCCTCGCCCTGGTCGCCGAGGTCGGCTACCCGAAGACCACCATCGAGGGCATCGCCGCCCGTGCCGGCGTCGGCAAGCAGACGATCTACCGCTGGTGGTCGTCGAAGGCGGACGTGCTCCTGGAGGCGTTCCTCGACCTGAGCGAGCAGGCGGCCGAGGCGGCCCGGGAGACACAGGCCGACGGCGGGGCCGTCCACGGCATCCCGGACACCGGCGACCTCGCCGCCGACCTCAAGGCCGTCCTGCGCGCCACGGTCGACGAACTGCGCGACCCCGTCTTCGAGGCCCCCTCCCGCGCCCTGGCCGCCGAGGGCGTCGTCAACGAGGAGCTCGGCCGCACCTTCGTCGCCCGGCTGCTGGAACCCCAGCTCCAGCTCTACGTCGCCCGCCTGCGCTCGGCCCAGGAGGCCGGTGACGTCCGCGCGGACGTCGACCCGCGCATCGCCCTGGAGCTCTTCGTCTCGCCCCTCGCCCAGCGCTGGCTCCAGTACACCGCCCCGATCAGCCACGACTACACCGACACCCTCGTCGACTACGCCCTGAACGGCATCGCGCCCCGCTGAGCCCCGGCTCCGCCCCGCCGCCTCACCGCCCCGGCCGCACTTCTCGCGCCGCGGTCACCGCCTCCGTGCCGCGGTCACCGCCCCGGCCCGCGCACCGGATGCCGGGACAGACGGCCCGGAGCGTCCGTGATGACGCCGTTGCAGCCGAGGGCCAGGGCGCGGTCGCGCTGCGCCGGGGTGACGACCGTGTGGGCCCAGACCCTGGGGATGCCGGAGCGCACCGCGCGGGTCAGGTCGGCGTCGCGGGCCCCGATGTCGACGTCGAGGACGTCGACGTAGGAGCGCCAGAGCCCGGGACGGTCGGTGCGCAGCTGACGGGCCGAGCGCCACAGCTGGGTCAGCAGGCCCAGGCCGTGGATCCGGCGGGCCACCCCGGGGTCGTTGGTGTTCACGAACACCGAGCGGGTCAGGCCGCGGGCGCGGATCAGCCCGGCCAGCCGGTCGAGGCCGCGCGGGTCCTTCACCTCCAGCATCAGCACGATCCGCCCGCCGAAGCGGTCCAGCACCTCGGCGACCGTCGGCGGCCGCTCCGCGCGCCAGCTCCCCGGCAGCCGGTCACGCGGACGCAGCCGTACGGTGCGCCACTCCCCGGCGTCCAGTGCGCGCACCTCGCCGCCGAGGAACGTCGTGCGGTTCAGGGTCGCGTCGTGGAAGACGACCGGCGTACCGTCCCGCAGCACCCTCGTGTCGACGTCCAGCACCTGCGCCGTACCGCGCCGGAACGCCGCCATCAGCCCCGACATGCTGTTCTCCGGCACCTCGCGCGCCCCGCCCCGATGGGCGACGTACGGCACCCGGGGCAGCGAGTCCACCGTCAGCGGGCCCGCGCCCCACTCCAGCGGAGGGCCGCCCGCGTGCCCGCCCGTGAGGGTCAGGGAGGCGGTCAGGGAGACCACGGAGGCCACGGCAGCCAGGCCCGTCGACGCGATCAGTGTGACCATGTGACCACGGTAGGCGGGCGTATCCGGCCATACCGTTCCATGACACCCGATACCACCCCGCGCTCCCCGCCGGCCGGACGTCCCCTTCGTGCCGCCCGGCACCCTGCGTCCGTTCGGGTCACCCTCGTCCCACCTGCACCGATTGTGGGCTCTGGCCCCCCGATGCGCACGATCGTGGGACCATAGGGCATGCTGAAGCGCAGGACGGCGAGGCGAGGAGATAGATGAGCGCGGAGTTCGGCGGCCCGAGCGGCCGACAGGGCAAACTCTCCCAGTGGCTGCGCGGACGCCGTCCGAAGCCGGCCGCCGACGAGGGCGGCCGCGAGGCCCTGCTGCTCGCCGCCGCCGACGCGGGACTGCCCCTCGCACCCGCCGCGCACCCCGCCGCCGGCTACCGCTGCTCCTGCGACCGCGTGGGCTGTCCCACCCCCGCCCGGCACCCGGTGTCCTTCGCCTGGCAGACGCAGTCCACCACCGACCGCGAGCAGATCGAGCGCTGGGCCCGCCACCAGCCGCAGGCCAACTTCATCACCGCGACCGGCATGGTGCACGACGTCCTCGACGTCCCCCTCGACGCCGGCCGCGAGGCGCTCACCCGCCTGCTCGACGCGGGCGTCGAGGTCGGCCCGGTCGCCGAGAGCGACGACGGCCGCATGCTGTTCTTCACCCTCACCCGCGGCACCCCCGAGGACGAGGACGAGTGGTGGCCGTGCGAACTGGACTGCCACCCGGAGACCATGGACGAGCATCCCGGCCTGCGCTGGCACTGCCGCGGCTCCTACGTCCTCGTGCCACCGGCCCGCCTCCCCGGCGACGACGACCGGTCGGTGCACTGGGTGCGCGGCCTGGAGCATCCGCTCCCCGACCCGCTGAGCCTGCTGGAGTACCTCACCGACTCCTGCGCCCGCCACGTCGGCGAGCAGTCCGACCACACGGGCACGGCCTGGCCGCTGCGCCGCTGAACCCGGCGGGAAGAGCACCCGGACCTACTCGCCCTTCGCCGACGTCAGCCCCTGCACGCGCCCCAGCACCCGCACCTCTCCGTCGGCCGGGGCCAGCGCCACCTCGCTGGAGACGAACTCCATGGTGAGCGACTGCCTGATCTCCCCGGTGGTCAGGGCCAGCACGCCCTTGTTCGGCGTCGGCACCGACGCGCCCGCCGCGGCCGTCTGCTTCTCGAAGTGGCGCGTGGCGAAGAACACCAGCGCCCCACCGTCCTTCGTGCGCAGCGCCAGCGGAGCGTAGTCGCCGCGCGTCACCGATTCGTCGATGTACTGCGTGGCCAGACCCGGCCGCTGCGACTTCTTCGCCCGCGCCGCCCGCCACGCGCTGGTGTGGGGGCCGTCCGCGAAGACGTCCCCGCCGTCCTTGAGGAACGTCGCGTACTCCTGGCTCAACTCGCCCGGCGGCACCACTACATCGGTCGAGTTCGCGGGCACGGCCTCCGCCCAGCCGTCCTTGTCCGTCGTGAAGTCCGGTATCTCGTCCGGGGCGACCAGCGTCAGGTACGCCGCCTCCCACGGCTCGTCCAGCGCGTCCCGGGTGAACACCAGCAGCCAGCGGGCCGCGCCGCCCTTGTTGCCGTCCGCGTCGGCGACGAACCAGCGCGGCCAGCCCGCCTTCGCGGGGATGGTGAACTTCGCGTCCGTCAGCTCCAGCGGCGTGTGCCTGGGGTTGCCCCGGGGGTTGTTGGCCCGTCCGGCCTTCAGACGCGCCGCGTCGATGTCGGCGAGGGCACCGGTGGTGTGCCCGGCGTCCAGGGAACTGTCGTACGCCTTGTCGGCCTCGTTGTACGCGGCGGTGAACTCCGCGAGGGCTTCGGCGGCTTCGGCGCGGGTGGTGGCCGGGAGCACCTCGCGCTCGCCGTGCACCACCACGCAGCCGCTCGCCGTCAGCGACAAAGCGGTCACGAGCACGCAGGTGTCAAGTCTGCGGTGCCTGCGGAGCCTTCGAAGGCCGCGATCCCTGCTCATCCGGTTCCTTCACCTTCCCCTTCCCGGAGGCGAACCCTACCGGGGCGGCCGACGGGGCGAGCGCCGGGACCACGGACAGCGGCCACACCGTGACCTGCCGGCCGGCCCCGATCGGGCGGAGGCGCGAGGTCGCGCCGCAGGACGGCCGGGTGGGACGCGACGCGGGGGTGCCCCCGGAGAGGGGCTCCCCCATGTCGCGTGACGTGACGTCAGATCAAGTCCCGCCCGTCGCGCCGGGACTGCGCCCACTCGCGGAAGAACCCGCGACTGATCACGAACAGGACGACGGCCACGAGTACGGGCCACATCAGGACGTAGACGGTCAGGGCCGCGGTGGTCATGCTGCCTCCTGGGGGATCACTGGGTAGCGGTTGCGGCGGGCTCGGGATCGCCGTCCGCGGCCGGGGCGACCACGCCCGCGCCGGCGACCGCCGCCGAGTCGCCGTCGTCGAAGTCACCGGTGCGCTGGGCGATGAGCGCGAAGTCGAAGCCCTCGCGCCGGCGCGCGCTCATCGCCCAGCAGACGATCGTGGACACCGCGTAGGCGACCAGCGAGCCGCACAGGGTCGCGTACTCGTGCAGGGACCCGACGGCGAACGGCGCGGAGACCACGACCGCCGCCACACCGACGATCTTCGCCGCCCGGGCGCCGAAGAAGCCGAACACCATCAGGCCGAGGACGACACCGATGCCGACCACCGACAGCACGTCCACCACGACGCCGAAGATCCCGTCCACCGGGATCCAGCCGAAGCGGACCGGCAGGAACACCGCGAGCGCCGCGACCACCGAGGTGGTGAACGCCTTCCCGGTGACCTTGTCCCAGTAGAAGCTGGCCAGCACCGGGAAGACCAGGGCGCCCCACAGCGCGCCGACGAACACCAGCAGGTCCAGGATGTTCAGCTGGAGACTGGCGAACGCCACGGCCGCCGCGGTCGCCACCACCATCGTGCTCCGGCCGACCAGCAGCATCGTCCTGGGGTTCGCCTTCTCCTTGCCGGCCACGTTCTGGCCGTAGACGTCCGCCATCATGATCGAGGAGAGGGCCGCGAGGTCGGAGTCGGCGGTCGACGACAGCGCACCGACGATCATGATGAAGAACACCGCCAGCAGCACGGGCGGCAGGTACTCGGCGGCCATCCCGGGGATGATGTTGTTCACGTCGCCGCCGACCGGCTCGTAGCCGAGGTAGAGGGCGAGCACACCGAGCATGCCGACACCGATCACCATGGCGCCGTAACCGACCGTCGCCGTGAGGAAGGTCGGCTTGATCAGGCTCTCCTTCACCGCGAACAGCCGCTGCGCGATGGTCTGGTTGCCGATCGCGTAGGCGAGCACCGCCGCGATGTACGGGGCGCCCTGCTCCATGAAGGCCGTGCTGGAGAAGAAGTCGCCCTGCTCCGCGGTCAGGTGGCCGGCGCCGGTCTCGAAGGCCGCGGGGAAGTCGGCCGCGACGAAGATGAACGGGACGATGACGGCGACCGCGCCGAGCATCGCGACGACCTGCACGAAGTCGGTGAGCACCGAGGCGCGGAAACCGGACCACAGGGTGTAGAGCAGCACGCCCGCGGCGACGGCGAACACGCCCTGCGTGAAGGTGAACGGCGACAGCATCGAGATCAGCACGCCACCGGCGAGGAAGTTGGACATCAGGCTGATCAGGCTGCCGACGATGTTCGACCCGGCCAGCATCAGCTGGCTGGAACGGCCGTGCCGGGCGTACATGACCTCGGCGAGGGTGTGCGCCTTCGGCGCCACGGCCCTGATCCGCTTGCCGAAGGGGTAGATGAACAGGATCATCAGCGCCCCCCACAGCCCGTAGTGGATGGGCCCGGAGATGCCGTAGGTGTACCCGGACGTCGCGGAGGCGTACATGGAGGACGCCCAGATCCAGGTCGCCGTCATACTGGCCGCGGAGATACCGAAACCGATGTTGTTGCCGGCGGTCATGTAGCCGTCGGCGTTCTCTTCCTTCTTGCCGATACGGGTCGAGATCAGGAAGGTCCCCCCGTAGAAGAAGACCAGCAGACCCACGACCACCAGTGCGCTGAACTGAGCTGTTTCCAGTCCACCCACAGGCGCCACCTCCTCATCGCTGAAACCCGGGGCGTTCACCAAAACGGCGGGCCCTTTGAGCCCGCAAACTTTCCGCACGGTAACAGCTCTTTCAGGACGCGACGAGGTCGCGCCGGCCGGCTCCGCTCGGGCTGCGCCACCTCGATGTTCCCTCAAGTCGTACAACCGGGGACATGTCCGATGGGGTATTTGCCGGGAGGGTGCGCTTTCGGGTCGCCCCTTTTCGGCTATTCGTTTGCCAGTTGCGTTCGTGAAGTTGATCATTTTGTTATGCCGATGACCTGTGATCGGCTCCGCCAGGCGCTTCTGGCGGGTGGTGATACCGCTCCGCAGGTGGACGGAGAGGGCGCTGAGGTTGGCCGCGGGGTGCGACTACTTTTCCGGAGTGGAATGCGTGACGGATATCAGTTCCTATGGAACTCACCCGGAATACCTTCCGGAATTCATGAACGATGCGCGCGATGATGACGGCCGCCAGGTGGTGAGGCTCGATGTCGCCGAGAATCGCGAACTGGCGGCGGCGAGCCTCAGCAGGTTCCCGGCCGCTGCCGGTGACGTCATCGACTTCCGCTCCACTCCGTACGAGGACCGCCTCTGGTGGGACGACGAGGAGGACTGGACGAGGATGGCGGCCGACCTGCTGTTCCCGTACGTGCGGCGCGGGGACCGGATCGCCGTCATCTGGGCCAACTATGTGATGCCGGCCGTGACCATGCCCGCGGACGTAGCGGTGCGGCACGCCCGGGACATCCTGGACGCGGGTCCGCACTTCTGGATCCATCCGCTCGGCAGCCCGGTGATCATCGAGTGCCTGATGGACGGACAGGTCACGGTCGCCGCGATCCCGCCGGACCGGTAGCCGCAGGTGCCCCGCCACCTGGGACGACGTAGCCCTGCGCGCGGTGCTTGAATGCACCCCGTGACTGACTACGACGTGCTGCGTGTCTTCTGCGGGCCCCGTGGCGGGTACGGCAACGAACTGGGTGTCGTCCGCAACGGATCCGCCATGCCGGAGCGGGAGGAGCGGCAGGCGTTCGCCGCCAAACTCGGTTTCAGCGAGACCGTGTTCGTCGACGACCCCGAGCGCGGGGTGATCGACATCTACACCCCCACCCTGCGCCTCCCCTTCGCCGGCCATCCCTGCGTCGGCACGGCCTGGCTGATCGACGTCCCCGAACTCGTCGTCCCCGCCGGGGTGATGGGCGCCCGGCAGGACGGGGAGTTCTGCTGGATCGAGGCGCGGGCGGAGTGGGTGCCGCCGCGCACCCTGCGCCAGTACGCCACCGCCGCCGAGGTCGACGACCTGCCCGTGCCGCCGAAGGGGGAGTGGATCTACGCCTGGGCCTGGCTGGACGAGGCGGCCGGCCGGATCCGCGCCCGCGCCTTCCCGGGGCGGGACGACGGCATCGACGAGGACGAGGCGACGGGCGCGGCGGCACTCCTGCTCACCGACCGCCTGGGCCGGGCCCTGAACATCACCCAGGGCACCGGATCCCAGATCCTGACCGCCCCGCAGCCCGAGGGCTGGACGGAGATCGGCGGCCGGGTCTACCTGGAGCGCTGACGGCTTCGCCGCGCGGCCGTATGCCCGGGCGGTCTCACGCACGGGGGAGTGCCTCGGACGGTGCGGTCTCCGGCATCGGGCACGGATCGCGGTGTCGTGCGAGCTGTGGTGTACCGGGCGTGAGCAACTCGGCTCTCCCTGCCCACCTGCCGCTCATCCGAGCGCCTGACGGGCATTACCCCGCTCTCTGCTCACGCTTTCCGCAAGGCATGTCTCATTCCCGGCCCACGTTGCCGTCACGCCGAGAGGGGGAACTCCTCGCCCAGGGCCCGGAAGAGGTCCGTGTTGAGGGCGAACGCGTGCTTGCACTCCGTCACGATGCGCTGCTTCTCCAGATCGTCCACCGGGACCGCGTCCAGCAGTTCGCGGTAACCGCGCTTGAAGGCGGCCGGGTTGGGGATTTCGTCGAAGACGTAGAAGCGGACGCCGTCGCCCTTGCGTGCGAAGCCCCAGGTCTTCTCCGCCGTGCCGCGGATGATCTGGCCGCCGGAGAGGTCGCCCAGGTAGCGGGTGTAGTGGTGGGCGATGTAGCCGGCCGGCCAGGTGCGGGCGCACTCGGCGACACGGGAGGCGTAGGCCTCGGTGGCGGGGAGGGCGGTCAGGGTGGAGCGCCAGCCGGGGCCGCGCAGGTGGGTCAGGTCCCGCTCCAGCGCGGCCAGCCGGAACAGCTCCGGCCGGACGAACGGGCCCGCGACCGGGTCCGACGCCAGCGCCCGCGTGCCGGCCTCCAGTGCCTCGTACACGAACCACAGCTGCTCGGTGTAGCGCGCGTACGCGTCCACGCCCAGCCGGCCGCCGAGCAGATCGCTCATGAAGGTCGAGGCCTCCGCCTCCACGTGCTGCTCGTGGGAGGCGGTGCGGAGGAGGGTCGAGAAGGAGTCCATGGCCCGATCCTCTAGAGTTAGGCTTGCCTAAGTCAATGTCTTGCCGACAGCTTGTCGGCAACCTCCCCGGTCGCAGGCCGGAGCACGCAAGGGCCCGCCCTCAGCAGGAGAGAGCGGGCAGAAGGGGAGGGAGCGGCACTACGGCAGCGTCAGGATCTCGGCCCCCGTGTCCGTCACCACCAGCGTGTGCTCGAACTGCGCCGTCCGTTTGCGGTCCTTCGTCACGACCGTCCAGCCGTCGTCCCACATGTCGTACTCGTGGGTGCCCAGCGTCAGCATCGGCTCGATGGTGAAGGTCATCCCCGGCTGGATGACCGTCGTCGCGTGCGGGCTGTCGTAGTGCGGGATGATCAGGCCCGAGTGGAAGGACGAGTTGATGCCGTGGCCGGTGAAGTCGCGGACCACCCCGTAGCCGAACCGCTTGGCGTACGACTCGATCACCCGGCCGATGATGTTGACCTGCCGGCCCGGCTTGACCGCCTTGATCGCCCGGTCGAGGGACTCCCGGGTCCGCTCCACCAGCAGGCGGCTCTCCTCGTCCACGTCGCCGACCAGGTACGTCGCGTTGTTGTCGCCGTGCACCCCGCCGATGTACGCCGTCACGTCCAGGTTGACGATGTCCCCGTCGCGCAGCACCGTCGAGTCCGGGATGCCGTGGCAGATGACCTCGTTGACCGACGCGCACAAAGACTTCGGGAAACCGCGGTAGCCGAGCGTGGACGGGTAGGCGCCGTGGTCGCACATGTACGCGTGCGCCACCCGGTCCAGCTCGTCCGTGGTGACACCGGGCGCGATGAGCTTCGCGGCCTCCTCCATCGCCCGCGCCGCGATCCGGCCGGCGGTCCGCATCGCCTCGATCGTCTCGGGCGTCTGCACCTCCGGACCGGTGTACGGCGTCGGGGCGGGCTTGCCGACGTACTCGGGACGGCGGATGTTCCCGGGCACGGAACGGGTGGGGGACAGTTCCCCAGGTACGAGCAGCGACTGGCCAGACATGCCGGCGAGTCTAATTCAGCGGCGACGGGGGACCATCTTCAAGGCGAGGGCCGAGGAGAAGGCCGAGGTCGAGGCGAGACGGTGAGAGGAGACGGTCGTGCCCCTGTTCAAGAAGCGGACGGTCGGCAAGCCGGGCGAGTGGTTCTACTGCCTGGAACACAAGAAGGTCGAGGAGGGCCCCGACTGCCCCGGCAAGGACCGCTTCGGCCCGTACGCGAGCCGCGCCGAGGCCGAACACGCCATGGAGACGGCCCGCGAGCGCAACCTCCAGTGGGAGAACGACCCCAAGTGGCACGACGCCCCGGCGGGGAACGAGGGTGAACGCGACGACGGCTGACCGCCTCGCGGCCGTCACCAGCGCGTAGGGGGCGGAGCCGTCAGCAGGTCGGCCAGCCGCGACAGACGGTCCCGGAAACGGCGCCGGCCCCTGCGGGCCGGCAGGGAGTTCTCCCCGGCCGCCGCGCTCACCAGGTGCTGCACGGTGTCCAGGTCCAGCTCGGACCCGTCGGGCACGGGCAGGACCTCGTGCGCCAGCGCCGGGAGTTCCCCCGCGCCGGGGCCCAGCGACAGCAGCGTCGCCCCGGCCCTGCGGGCGTCGGAGATCCGCTCGAGCAGCGGGGCGGGCGGCTCCCCGGGCGCCACCACCAGCAGCGTCTCGCCCCGCCGCGCCGCCTCCAGCCGCCCGGGACCCACCGCCAGGTGCGCGGGGTCCGCGGGCCGGGCGTCGTGCCGTACGAGCGTCGGAGCCAGCTCCGGAGTGCCGGACCAGGCGGCCTCGTCCGCCAGATGCGCCGCCAGGTGCCACGGCTCGTACTCCGGGGTGCCCACGAGCAGCAGCCCGCCGCCGTGCGCCACCACCGACCCGCGCAGCGTCCCCGCGAAGTGCCGGGTGGCGGCCAGCCACCCCGTCCCGGCGAGCACTTCCCGCAGCAGCGCGACCCGTACGGCGTCCATGCGGCCGCATCCTGCCCCAACCGCCGGTTCCCGGCCCGGTGTTCGTCCCGGATTCGCCCGGCCGGGGGACGGGCGCCCGCCGCCGCGTGACGGCGCTCACCCGGACCGGTGGCGGCGCTGCCACGGACGTAGAGTCGGCCCATGACCTCTACCGACAGCGCACAGCAGCCCGCGAAGGCCCCCGCCAAGGACCCCTGGGACCTGCCCGACGTGTCCGGGCTCGTCGTCGGCGTGCTCGGCGGCACCGGACCCCAGGGCAAGGGCCTGGCCTACCGGCTCGCCAAGGCCGGCCAGAAGGTGATCATCGGCTCCCGGGCCGCCGACCGCGCCCGGGCCGCCGCCGGTGAACTCGGGTACGGCATCGAGGGCGCCGACAACGCCGAGACCGCCCGGCGCAGCGACATCGTGATCGTCGCCGTGCCGTGGGACGGCCACGCCAAGACACTGGAGTCCCTGCGCGGGGAACTGGCCGGCAAGCTCGTCGTCGACTGCGTCAACCCGCTCGGCTTCGACAAGCAGGGCGCCTACGCCCTCAAGCCCGAGGAGGGCAGCGCCGCCCAGCAGGCCGCCGCGCTGCTCCCGGACTCCCGGGTCACCGCCGCCTTCCACCACCTGTCGGCCGTCCTGCTCCAGGACCCGGAGATCGACGAGATCGACACCGACGTGATGGTGCTCGGCGAGGTCCGCGCCGACGTGGAGACCGTGCAGGCGCTGGCCGGGCGCATCCCGGGCATGCGGGGCATCTTCGCCGGGCGGCTGCGCAACGCCCACCAGGTGGAGTCCCTGGTCGCCAACCTGATCTCCGTCAACCGCCGCTACAAGGCACACGCCGGGCTCCGCGTCACGGACGTATGAGGCGATGGGGGACACTGGGGGCGTAGCAGTGCCCCCAGCAGTGTCCCCCGACAGGAGCCGACCACCATGCCCCGCCTCGCCCTCTACGCCCTCGTCGTGTGCCTCCTCGCCGTCGCCGCGGCCGTCGTCTCCTTCGTCCAGGGCAGCGTGCTCATCGGCGTCGTGTGGGTGCTGCTGGCGGGCCTGTCGTCCAACATGACCTGGTACTACGTGAAGCGGGGGCGGGCCGGGACGGGCGAGGACTCCGTCACGGGCTGACCGAGCAGACCCCGCTGGTGTCGCTCCAGAAGCGGAACAGGTCGTAACCGCAGTAGGTCTCGACCTCGCGGATCCCCAGGGAACCCAGCAGCGCGTCGACGACGCCGAAGAACGCGCCGTTCACCTCGGGCACCCACAGCAGGGCGAACACGAACAGCAGACCGAACGGCGCGAACGGCTCCACCTGCCGCCGCACCGTGTGCGACAGCCACGGCTCCAGGACCCCGTAGCCGTCCAGGCCGGGCACCGGCAGGAAGTTCAGGATCGCCGCCGTCATCTGGAGCAGCGCCAGGAACGCCAGCGCGAACCGGAAGTCCGCGGGCACGCCCTCCAGCGCGTCCAGCCAGAACGGGGCCGTGCACACGATCGCGAACAGCACGTTCGTCAGCGGTCCCGCCGCCGAGATCAGGCTGTGCCGCCACCGCCCCCGGATCCGCCCGCGCTCGATGAACACGGCACCGCCCGGCAGGCCGATCCCACCCATGATCACGAACACCACGGGGAGCACGACGCTCAGCAGGGCATGGGTGTACTTCGCCGGGTTCAGCGTGAGGTAGCCCTTGGCGCCGACCGAGATGTCGCCGCTGTGCAGCGCGGTGCGGGCGTGCGCGTACTCGTGCAGGCACAGGGAGACGATCCAGGCGGACGTCACGAACAGGAACACCGCCAGGCCCGGCTGCTCGGCGAACCCGGTCCAGGTGGCCCACCCGGTGACCGCGGTCACGGCCAGGATGCCCAGGAAGACCGGGCTGATCCTCCGGTCACTGGGACGGGCGGCGGCGGCGGTGCTCATGGAACTCCCTGGACTGTCGGACACTCGGCTACACGGCACGGCGGGGGAGTGCCCGACGGTACCGGGCGCACCCGGAGAACGTCTCGCGCCGGCGACCGGTTCCTGCGGGGACCCGGCGCCGACCGGCCCGCACCGCCGGCCGCCGCCTCCGGTCGGCGGTGCCGCACCCGCCCCCTGTCCGGAAACGCCCCGCCACCCCGGCCGGCCCCTGTGACCGCCGCGACCGCTACCGGAGAGAATGATCCCGTGCGCTATCGCATCCTCGGCACCACCCAGGCAGTCCGTCCCGACGGCACCGTCGTCCCCGTCGGCGGGGCGCGGCTGCGCGCGCTGCTGACCGTGCTCGCCCTGCGGACCGGGCGCACGGTACCCGCGGGGCTGCTGGTCGACGAGGTGTGGGACGGCGACCCGCCGGCCGACGCGACCGGTGCCCTGCAGGCCCTGGTCGGCCGGCTGCGGCGCACGCTCGGTGCGGAGGCGATCGCGTCCGTCGACGGCGGCTACCGGCTGACGGCCGCGCCCGACGACATCGACCTGCACCGCTTCGAACGGCTGGCCGGCGAGGGCCTGCGCGCCCTCGCCGACGGCGACGCCGCGAAGGCCGCCGCCGTCCTGGACGACGCCCGCGCCCTGTGGCCCGGCGGCGCCGCCCTGGCCGGACTGCCCGACCGCACCGCCGAGGCGGCCCGCGTCGAAACCCGGCACCTGGACGTGCTGCGTGCCCGGCACACCGCCTCCCTCGCCCTCGGCGGCGCCGACCAGTCCCTGCCCGAACTCACCGCGCTGTGCGACCGTCACCCCCTCGACGAGCCCCTCCAGGCGCTGCGGCTGCGCGCCCTGCGCGACACCGGCCGCACCGCCGAGGCACTCGCCGCCTACGAGGACGTACGACGCCTGCTCGCCGACCGCCTCGGCTCCGACCCCGGCACGGAACTGCGCGCGCTGCACACGGAGTTGCTGCGACCGGGACCGGAGCCGGCCGCTCCCGGGCCGCGGCGGGACGTGCCGCCCGGCAACCTGCGGGCCCGGCTGACCTCGTTCGTCGGCCGGGAGGGCGACATCGAGACGATTCGCGCCGACCTCGCCGCCGCCCGGCTCGTCACCCTCCTCGGCCCCGGCGGTGCGGGCAAGACCCGGCTCTCGCAGGAAGCCGCCGAGACGGTGCGGCAGACCACCCCGGACGGCGTGTGGCTGGCCGAACTCGCCCCCGTCGACGACCCCGGCGCCGTGCCCGAGGCGGTCCTCACCGCCGTCGGCGCCCGCGAGACCGTCCTGTACGGTGCCGGCGCCGAGGGCATGCGGGCCGTCACCGACCGGCACGCCGACCCCGTGGAACGCCTCGCCGAGCACTGCGGCCCCCGCCGCATGCTGTTGATCCTGGACAACTGCGAGCACGTCGTCGACGCCGCCGCCCACCTCGTCGAGGCGCTGCTGGAACGCTGCCCCGGCCTCACCGTGCTCGCCACCAGCCGCGAACCCCTGGGTGTGCGCGGGGAGTTGCTGCGCCCGGTGGAGCCGCTGCCCGAGCCCTTCGCACTGCGGCTGCTCGCCGACCGCGGGGCCGCCGCCCGCCCTGGCTTCTCCACGCACGACGATCCGGAGGCGTGCGCCGAGATCTGCCGCCGTCTCGACGGGCTGCCGCTCGCCATCGAACTCGCCGCCGCCAGGCTGCGGATGCTCACCCCGCGCCAGATCGCCGACCGTCTCGACGACCGCTTCCGGCTGCTCACCTCCGGCAGCCGCACCGCCCTGCCCCGGCAGCAGACCCTGCGGGCCGTCGTCGACTGGTCCTGGGACCTGCTCGACGAGGACGAACGCGACGTCCTGTGCCGCCTGTCGGTCTTCGCGGGCGGCTGCGACCTCACCGCCGCCGAAGCCGTCTGCGGACCGGCCGCACTCGAGGCGCTCGGCTCCCTCGTCGACAAGTCTCTGGTGGTGGCCTCCCCTTCGGGCGACGACGGGATGCGCTACCGCCTCCTGGAGACCGTCGCCGAGTACGCCGGCGAACGCCTCGGCGAGTCCGGCCGCCGCCCGCGCGCCGAGCGGGCGCACCTGACGCACTACCGTGAACTCGCCCGCACCACCGAGCCGATGCTGCGCGGCCCGCGCCAGCCGGCCGCCATCGCGCTGCTGGAGCGGGAGTACGAGAACGTGCGCACGGCCCTGCGTCGCGCCGTCGCCCTGCGCGACGAGCAGGAGGCCCTGTGCATCACGCTGTCGCTCACCTGGTACTGGCAGATGCGCGACCTGCGCATCGAGGCCCGCAACTGGTGCTCGGAGGTGATGGCCCTGGCCCCGGACCCGTTCGCCGAACCGGTACGGCCCGCCGCGCCGCTGTGGCAGCGCTGCACCGACGCCCCGCCACCCATGACCGGGGAGGTCCTCGCCGAGGCCCGGCGCGGGGTGCACCTCGCCCACCTGGCGCACATGGACACGGAGCTGGACGACTGGCAGACCCCTCAGGCCCAGCACAAGCTGCGCCTCGTCGGGGCGACCTACGAACCGGGCCTGCCGCAGGTCTGCCGGCCGCCCGGCCTGCTGTGGGTGTTCGCCGTGATGCTGACCGGCGACATGGACCGGCTGCGCCTGGTGGTCGACGCGGCGATCCGCACCTGCCGGGAGAACCCCGGCTTCGAGTGGGAGCTGGCCTGCAATCTCCAGCTGCGCGCCAACTTCCTGGCCAACCGCAGCGACTGGGCCGGTGACGCCCGCCGCGACGCCGACGAGGCCCTGGAGATCCACCGCGGGCTCGGCGACACCTGGGGCATCGCCGAGGCCCTCACCGCGCGCGGCGAGGCCCGCGAACGGGCAGGCGCGTACGAGGAGGCCGCCGCGGACTTCGAAGCGGCGATCGCGTGCGCGGACCGCCTCGGCGCCCGCGCCCACCGGGCCGTGCTCACCGCCCGGCTGGGCAGCGCACTGCTGGAGGCGGGTGACCACGAGCGCGGTGAGCGACTGCTGCGCGGGGTCATCGACGACACGCGGGGCCGGCACACCGAGGCGCTGCCCGCCGCCCGGCTCTTCCTCACCGGCTGGCTCTGCTCGACCGGACGCACCGCTGAGGCGCGCGAGCATCTGCGGGCCCTGCGCGAGGAGTTCGTCATCGCGCACTACGTCGTCTTCGACGCGTTCATCCTCGGCGCCGAGGGCTGGCTGGAGGTGGCCGAGGGCAACGACGAGCAGGCCCTGGCCGTCATCCGGGAGGCGGTCCGGCAGGCGGGCGACCCGCTGGCCGCCGCCATGGCACCGCACATGCGTGCCGCCTACCTCACCCTCGGTGCCGTCGCCCTCGCCGGACTCGACGCGGGACGGCACGCGCGGGACGCGGCCCGCTGCGTCGGCGCCGCCGACTCCTGGCTGCCGCCCGGACACCACGCCGGGCTGGTGGAACGCGAGGTGCGCGAACGCGCGGAGGCGCGCACCCGGGCGGTCCTCGGCGACACGGCGTACGAGGCCGCGTACGCCGAGGGCGCCGGCCTCTCCGAGGAGGAGGCCGCCGCCCTGCTCGAACCCGCGTGATCAGGTCTTCGTACGGAACTTGTGGATGGCGACCGGCGCCATCACCGCGGTGATCCCCACCGACCAGGCCAGCGTCATCCACAGGTCCTGCGCGACGGGGCCGCCCACCATCAGCCCGCGCGCGGCGTCCGCCAGCGAGGACAGCGGGTTGTACTCGGTGAAGTTCCGCAGCCAGCCCGGCATCGACTGCGGCGGCGCGAAGATGGACGAGCCGAACTGCAGCGGCATCAGCACCAGGAAGCCCATCGCCTGCACCGACTGCGCGTTCTTCATCACCACCCCCAGGGTGAGGAAGACCCACATCAGCGCCGACCCGAACACCGCGGACAGTCCCACGGCGGCGAACAGCCCCGGCCAGTCGGTGATGTCGAACCCGACGAGCACCCCGACGACCAGGAGGATCGCCGTGGCGATCAGCATCCGCATCATCTCGACCGAGATCTTCGCGAACAGCACCGAGCCGCGCCCGATCGGCAGCGACCGGAAGCGGTCCATCACCCCGGTGTTGAAGTCCTGGTTGAACCCCGTACCCACCCCCTGGGCCATGTTCATGCCCATCATGGCCATCAGTCCGGGCACGATGTACTGCACGTAGGCCTCCTGACCGCCGCCCAGCGACTGCCCGATGGAGCCGCCGAAGACGTACACGAACAGCAGGGTGAAGACGATCGGGAACAGCACGGCGTCGAACATCGACTCCGGGTCCTGCCGGATCCACAGCAGGTTGCGGCGCACCAGCGCGCTCGTGTGCCGCACATGGGCGCGCAGCGGGATGCGCCCGTCGGTACGGAGGTCGCCGACGGCGGTGGTGGTGGCGGTGGTGGCAGTGGTGGCGGTGGCGGCACTCATACGGCGACGGCCTCCTCGGGGGTCTCGGCGGGCACGGCGTCCCGCGGGGCACTGGCACGGTGGCCGGTGAGGGACAGGAACACCTCGTCCAGGCTGGGCAGTTCGGTGGTGAGGGAGCTGAGCGTGATGCCGTGCGCGGTGACCGCGCCGACCACGGCGGTCAGCTGCTCGTCGCTGAGCACCGGTACGAGCACGGCACCCCGCTCGGTGTCCACGGTGGTGGACGCCAGCCCGGTGATGCCGAGGGCGTCGAGCGCCTCGGCCAGCGGGCGCAGCCGCAGCGGGTCGGCCGGGCGGATCCGCAGCGTACGGCCGCCGACCCTGGCCTTCAGCTGCTCGATGCCGCCGCTCGCGATGACCTTGCCCCGGTCCACCACGGTCAGCTCGGAGGCGAGCTGTTCGGCCTCCTCCATGTACTGGGTGGTCAGCAGCACCGTCACCCCGTCCCCGACCAGCCGCCTGACCTCGTCCCACACCTCGTTGCGGGTACGGGGGTCGAGGCCGGTGGTCGGCTCGTCCAGGAACAGCACGGCGGGCCGGCCGATCATCGAGGCGGCCAGGTCCAGGCGCCGCCGCATCCCGCCGGAGTACGTGGCCGCCGGCCGCCGGGCCGCCTCGGTGAGCGAGAACCGCTCCAGCAGCTCGTCGGCACGGGCCCGTGCCTCCTTGCGGGGCAGGTCGAGCAGCCGCCCGATCAGGTACAGGTTCTCCCAGCCCGGCAGTTTCTCGTCCACGGAGGCGTACTGTCCGGTCAGCCCGATCACCCGGCGCAGCTGCCGGGGCCGGCGGACCACGTCGTACCCGGCGACGGTGGCGTGCCCCGCCGTCGGAGCGAGCAGCGTGGACAGGATCCGCACCAGCGTGGTCTTCCCGGCCCCGTTCGGCCCGAGCACCCCCATCACGGTGCCCTCGCGCACCTCCAGGTCGACCCCGTCCAGCGCCTTGGTCTCCCCGTAGTGCTTGACCAGCCCCCGTACGGAAACGGCGTTCCCCGGTTCCTTGTCGTTTCGCGTCATGCCGACGACTGTGCCGACCGCCACCGACAAACCGCCGACATCCCGCCGACAGGCCGGCCGGCGGCACCGACGGCTCCCGCGGGCGCACAGGGGTCGGCCCCGCCGACGGGGGACGATCAGCGGGGCCGACAGGTGGTGCGGCAGTGGCTCGGTGACCCGAACGGGTCAGCGGCGGCGAAGCCGCTCAGTGCACGGAGTGCGCCTCCTCGGGGAACGTCCCGCCCACGACGTCCTCGGCGAACGCCTTGGCCGCCCCGCTCATGACCTCACGCAGGTCGGCGTACTGCTTCACGAACTTCGGCACCCGGCCACCGGTGAGCCCGAGCATGTCGGTCCACACCAGCACCTGCGCGTCCGTCTGCGGCCCGGCACCGATCCCGACGGTGGGAATCTGCAGCACCCGGGTCACCTCGGCCGCCAGCTCCGCCGGGACCAGCTCCAGCACCACCGCGAACGCTCCCGCGTCCTGCACGGCCTTCGCGTCCCGCAGCAGCTGCTGCGCCGCCTCCTCGCCGCGGCCCTGGACCCGGTACCCCATCGCGTTCACCGACTGCGGGGTCAGCCCGATGTGCGCCATCACCGGGATGCCGGACTCCACCAGCAGCTCGATCTGCCGGTGGGAGCGCTCACCGCCCTCCAGCTTCACGGCGCCCACGCCCGCCTCCTTGATCAGCCGGGTCGCCGAGCGCAGCGCCTGCACCGGACCCTCCTGGTAGGAGCCGAACGGCAGGTCGGCCACGATCAGGGCGCGCGAGGTGCCGCGGACGACCGCGGCGGACAGCATGGTCATCTCGTCGAGGGTGACGGGCACGGTCGTCTCGTACCCGAGGTGGCAGTTGCCCGCGGAGTCGCCGACGAGCATGACCGGGATGCCGGCCTCGTCGAACACGGACGCGGTCATCGCGTCGTACGCGGTGAGCATGGGCCACTTCTCGCCGCGCTCCTTGGCGAGGGCGATGTCACGGACAGTGATGCGGCGCGAGCCCTTGCCCCCGTACAGCGTCTTGCCGCCGGAGGGGGAACCGGGTGCCGTCCCGGTCTGGGCAGCCGAAAGCTGCGTCATGGAACCGTCTCCCAACACGTCATCTCGAGGCGCCCTGACGGCGTCCCCGGACCACGTCCATGGTGGCACTTCGACAGGGCGAGGGCCAGAGGCAGCCCCGGGGCCTCCGCGTCCGTGCGCAATGTTCCGGAAAGAACGGGGCAAAACGCACGTGTTACGAGACGGTGTCGTATCGGAAATCGCTACGCTGGGCCACATGACCTCACCTGCCGCCACCACCCCTGCCCGCCGGGTCCCGGAAGCCGTGCACCGGCGCCGCTGGGTGATCCTCGGCGTGCTGATGCTGAGCCTGCTGATCGTCGTCCTGGACAACTCGATCCTGAACGTCGCCATCAAGACGATCTCCACTCCGGCCCCCACCGGTCTGGGCGCCACGCAGAGCGAGCTGGAGTGGGCGATCAACTCCTACACGCTCGTCTTCGCCGGCCTGCTCTTCACCGCGGGGCTGCTGGGGGACCGGCTCGGCCGCAAGAAGGTGCTGATCGGTGGTCTGGCGGTGTTCGGCACCGGTTCGGCGTTCGCCGCGTTCTCCGGTTCACCGGCCGAGCTGATCGGCTTCCGCGCCGTGATGGGCCTCGGCGCGGCGTTCGTCATGCCGGCCACCCTGGCCGTCCTGATGAACGTCTTCGAACGCCACGAGCAGCCGAAGGCCATCGGCATCTGGACCGGCGGCGTGGGCCTGGCCATCGCGATCGGCCCGATCACCGGCGGACTGCTCCTGGACCACTTCTGGTGGGGCTCCGTCTTCCTGGTCAACGTGCCCATCGTCGTCCTCGCCGTCCCCCTGATGCTGTGGCTGATCCCCGACTCCCGCGACCCGGACCCCGGCCGCATCGACCCCGTCGGCGTCGTGCTGTCCGTCACCGGCCTGGTGCTGCTCGTCTACGGCATCATCAAGGGCGGCCAGCTCGCCGACTTCACCGACCCGACCGTGCTCGCCACCACGGGTGCCGGTCTCGCCGTGCTCGTCGCCTTCGTGGTGCACGAGAAGCGCAGCGACCACCCGTCCGTCGACGTCACCTACTTCCGCAACAAGGTGTTCTCCGCGTCGATCGTCGCCATCACCCTGGTCTTCTTCGCCCTGATGGGCGTGACCTTCTTCGCGGTGTTCTACGTCCAGAGCGTGCGCGGCTACTCGCCGCTGGAGACGGGCCTGCTGATGCTGCCGCTGGCCGTCGCGCAGTTCTACTTCGCCTCCCGGGCCCGCCTCCTGGTGGACCGCTTCGGCAACCGGGCCACCACGACCGCCGGCCTGCTGACGCTCGCGGCGACGCTGGCCGCGTTCGCCGTCCTGGACGGGGACACCCCGATCTGGGTCCTGGAAGTCGTCTTCCTCCTCATGGGCGCCGGCATGGCGCACGTCATGACGCCGGTCAGCGTCCTCGTCATGCAGGCGCTGCCGCGCGAGAAGGCGGGCTCGGCGTCCGCGCTCAGCAACACCTTCCGGCAGGTCGGCAGCGCCCTCGGCATCGCCGTGCTCGGCTCGGTGCTGTCCGCCGCCTACCGCGGCGACATCGAGGACGAACTCGGTCTGCTCCCGCCCGCCGCCCGGCACGCCGCGGGCGAGTCCATCGAGGCCACCCTGGCCGTCGCGGACCGCCTGGGCGCCCGCGGCGAGGCCCTGACCGGCGCGGCCGACGCGGCGTTCCTGCACGCGATGCACGTCACGGCGCTGTGGGGGGCGGGCATCGCGGTGCTGGGCGCGATCGTCGTCGCCGTGTATCTGCCCGGCCGGCCATCGAAGTCCGAAGAGGACGACCACAGGCAGGAGTTGGTCTCGACGGCGGACTGAGAGGGGGACAATCACCGCAGCACACCGAAAGGACCCGACGACGTGAGCCCGTCCGGCACCGCCCCCCGGCAGGACGGACCCGCACGGGGACGCCCCCGCAGCGAGGCGGCCGAACGCGCCATCATCGAGTCGGTGATGGCGCTCCTGGAGGACGGCGTGCCCCTCGCGGAGCTCTCCATCGAACGCATCGCCCGCACCGCGGGCGTCGGCAAGGCCACCATCTACCGCCGCTGGAGCGGCAAGGAGGAACTCTTCGTCGACGTCGTACGCGCCGCCGAGGCACCGGACCCCGAACTCCCCGGCACCTCCGTGCGCGACGACCTCGTCGTCCTGCTGGAGTCCCTGCGGCTGCGCGGCCTGGCGGGCAGGACCTCGGCGATCCTGCACCACGTGCACGCCCAGATGAAGAGCAGCCCCAACCTCTGGGCCGCCTACCACGACACCGTCGTCGTGCCGCGGCGCAGGCTCTGCCTCGAGGTGCTGCGCCGGGGCCAGGAGAGCGGCGAACTGCGCGCCGACACCGACGTGGAACTCCTCAACGACATCGTCGTCGGCCCCCTCCTCGTCCGCACCCTCCTGCGCCCCGACGCCGACCTCCCGGACGACCTCGCCGAACGTGTCGTGGACACCCTCCTGCAGGGCCTACGCCCCGTCAGCGGCTAGTCCCCCCGTGCGCGTTTCGTCACAGACGGCGCTTTCACCACCCCCGCCCGGAACTACCCGAGCGTCCCCGTACGTCCTCGCCGGAGTACGGCCGCCGAGCGGCGGCGAGATCGGAGCCGATCATCCCCTAGGGTCTTCACCAACGGGGTGACGGTGTGCACGGCAGGTTGTGAGGCGACGGTATGGCGCAGCAGGCGTACATGACGGAGACGGACGGCGGCGGCTCGGGGCCCGAGCGCCCGGTCTCCCCGTTCCGGCGCCTGTTGGACCGCCTGGGCAGAGGGTGGCGCGGCGACCGCCGGATCTGGCGCCGGGGCCTCGTCCTGGCGGCCTGCGCGGCCCTGCTGGCCCTGGTCATGCTGGCCCACTCCCACATCCCGAACCGGATCGGCAACCTCGGCAGCCTGGTCGAGACGTTCCTGCCCTGGCTGGGCCTGCTCATCCCGGTCCTGCTCCTCCTCGCACTGGTCCGCAAGTCGGCGACGGCGCTGATCGCGACGATCCTCCCGGCGGCCGTCTGGCTGAACCTCTTCGGCGGTCTGCTCAGCGACAAGAACGTGCCCGGCGGCGACCTGACGGTGGTCACGCACAACGTCAACGCCGACAACCCCGACCCCACGCGCACGGCCCGCGACGTCGCCGCGGCGGGCGCGGACGTGCTGGCCCTGGAGGAGCTGAAGGCGTCGCAGGTACCCGCCTACGAATCCGCGCTGGCGTCGGCGTACGAACACCACGCGGTGGTGGGAACGGTCGGCCTGTGGAGCAAGTACCCGCTGACCGACGTGAGGGCGGTCGACATCCGCCTCGGCTGGAAGCGCGCGATGCGGGCCACGGTCTCCTCACCCGCCGGCCAGGTCGCGGTCTACGTCGCCCATCTGCCCTCGGTACGGGTGAAGATGGAGGCCGGCTTCACGGCCCGGCAGCGTGACAAGAGCGCCGACGCGCTGGGGGAGGCCATCGCCGGAGAACCCCTGGAGAACGTCGTCCTGCTCGGCGACCTGAACGGCACGATGAACGACCGCGCCCTGAACGCCGTCACCTCCCAGATGCGCTCCACCCAGGGCGCCGGGGGCAGCGGCTTCGGCTTCAGCTGGCCGGCGTCGTTCCCGATGGCGCGGATCGACCAGATCCTCATCAGGGGCGCCGAACCGGAAAGTTCCTGGACCCTCCCGGCCACGGCCAGCGACCACCTCCCGGTCGCGGCCCGCGTCACGCTCGCGACACCGTCGGACTGAACGGACGCCTGCGGCCGGGCGGATGCGGGGCGTTGCACAGCCCCGGTACTTGCCCGGCGCCGGCGGGGTGCCGTCGCGCCCGCCCTCCCCCGTCGCCCTGCGGCACGACTGCCCGCGGAGGGCGGAGGACGGACACCCCCGGCAGGGCTCCGCACCACCCACCCACCGTGGGCGCTACCCAAGCCCCACCGGAGGGCAAGCGGCGCCGCGGGCACACGACCGACCACCGTCAGCCGACCGGCCGCGCCCCCTCGCGCCAGCCGTTGGTGATCGGCAGGCGGCGGTCCTTGCCGAAGCCCTTCGGGGAGATCTTGGTCCCCGGCGGATACTGCCGCCGCTTGTACTCCGCCCGGTCCACCATCCGCAGCGTCTTCGCCACCAGCTCCGCGTCGAACCCGGCCGCGACGATCTCGTCGGCCCCCCGGTCCCGGTCCACGTACAGCGCCAGGATCGCGTCCAGCACCGGATAGTCCGGCAGCGAGTCCGTGTCCACCTGCCCCGGCCGCAGCTCCGCGCTCGGCGGCTTGGAGATCGAGTTCTCCGGGATCGGCGGCGTCTGCCCCCGCTCCACCGCCGCCCGGTTGCGCCACTCCGCCAGCTGGAACACCGACGTCTTGTACACGTCCTTGATCGGCCCGTACGCCCCGACCGAGTCCCCGTACAGCGTCGAGTACCCGACCGCCAGCTCCGACTTGTTCCCGGGGGCCAGCACGATGTGCCCCTCCTGGTTGGAGATCGCCATCAGCAGCGTCCCCCGCAGCCGCGACTGCAGGTTCTCCTCCGCGAGCCCCGTCAACCCCAGCGACCCCATGTACGCGTCGAACATCGGCTCGATCGCGACGGTCCGGTAGTTCAGCCCCGTCCGCCGCGCCAGCTCCGCCGCGTCGCCCTTCGAGTGCTCCGAGGAGTACTTCGACGGCATGGACACGCCGTACACGTTCTCCGCCCCCACCGCGTCACAGGCGATCGCGGCGACCAGCGCCGAGTCGATCCCCCCGGACAGCCCGATCAGCACGGAACGGAACCCGTTCTTCGTGACGTACGCCCGAAGCCCCACGACCAGCGCCGAGTACACCTCCTCGTCATCGTCGAGCCGCTCCGCGTACCCCCCGGCGGGCTCCGCCTCGTACGCGGGCACGGGCTCCTCGGACAGCACGAGCCGGTCGATCCGCAGACCGTCGTCGACCACACCCACCGGCGCCTCGGCGGCCGCCGCGGGCAGCTCCAGGTCGACCACGACACACGCCTCGGCGAACTGCGGCGCACGCGCCACGACCTCGCCGTCACCGCCCACCACGATGGAGTCCCCGTCGAAGACGAGCTCGTCCTGCCCGCCCGTCATCGCCAGGTACGCGGTCGTGCACCCGGCCTCCTGCGCCCGCTTGCGCACCAGTTCGAGCCGGGTGTCGTCCTTGTCCCGCTCGTACGGCGAGGCGTTGATCGACAGCAGCAGCCCGGCCCGCGCCGAACGCGCCGCCGGCACCCGCCCCCCGTCCTGCCACAGGTCCTCACAGATGGCGAGGGCGACGTCCACACCCCGCACCCGCACCACCGGCATGGTGTCGCCGGGCACGAAGTACCGGAACTCGTCGAAGACGCCGTAGTTCGGCAGGTGGTGCTTGGCGTAGGTCAGCACCACCTCACCCCCGTACAGCACGGCGCCCGCGTTCTGCGGGGCGCCGGCCGGCTGGCCGTACCGGGGCTGGGCGGCGGCGCTGCGGTCGAGGTAGCCGACGATCACCGGGAGCTCCCCGAAGCCCTCCTCGGCGAGCCGCGCGGCGAGGGAGCGCAGCGCGGCACGCGAGGCTTCGACGAAGGTCGACCGGAGGGCGAGGTCCTCGACGGGATACCCGGTCAGCACCATCTCGGGGAACGCCACGAGGTGCGCTCCCTGTTCGGCGGAGTGCCGGGTCCAGCGGACAATCGTTTCGGCGTTGCCGGCGAGGTCGCCGACGCACGAGTCGATCTGGTTCAGGGCGAGACGTAGTTGAGGCACGCGCCCCAGTGTAATCGTCAAACCGACGCGATGTCGCGGAGCCCCAGCTCTGCCACGGCCGGCGGGGACCCGGCACCCCTACGGTCGGCGGGCAGCCGCCCCCCGCTCCTCCAGCATCCCCTCCATCAGCGCGATCTCCGACTCCTGCCCCTCCACCATCCCCCGCGCGAGCCGCTTCTCGACCCCGACCTCGCACGCGCTCACACACCCCTGCGCCATGTGGACCCCACCCCTGTGGTGGTCCGTCATGAGCTGGAGGTAGAAGATCTCCGCCTGTTTCCCGTTGAGCGTCCCCAGCCGCTTCATCTCGGCGTTCGTCGCCATCCCCGGCATCAGCGCCCCGTCCTCGCCGGAGGCGCCGTCGCCCATGCCCATCCAGGTCATGGGCGGATCCGCGGACACCTTGGGCAGCTCCCACAGGTCGAGCCAGCCGAGCAGCATGCCCCGCTGGTTGGCCTGCGTCTGGGCGATGTCGTAGGCGAGCCGCCGGACCTCCTCGTCGTCGGTCCGGTCCCGCACGATGTACGACATCTCCACGGCCTGCTGGTGGTGCACGGCCATGTCCCGGGCGAACCCGGCGTCCGCCGAGTCCGCGGCCGGCACGACAGCCGACGACCCCTCGTCCCCGGCCACCGCGTAGGTGATCGCACCGGCCGCGACGAGCGCCGTCAGCGCGGCCCCGGCGATCAGTCCGAACTGCCTCACTCGGTCAGCCCGTTCGTGCACGCGGCCCCGGGCTCGGGCGTCTGCTCGCCCTGGACGAACTTCTCGAGGAACGCGTCCACGGCCGGGTCGTCCGCCCCGGTCACCGTCCGCTGGTGCCCCCAGGCGGTCAGCAGCAGCGGCTCCTTCTGCCCGTCCACGGGGCTCATGAACGTGTACGGCGTCTTCTTCACCTTCGCGGCCAGCGCGTCCACGTCGGCCTTGTCGGCGCCGGCGTTGTACGTCACCCACACGGCACCGTGCTCCAGCGAGTGCACGGCGTTGGTGTTCCTGATCTCGTCGGGGTAGACGTCGCCGTTGCAGTTCATCCACACCGGGTTGTGGTCACCGCCCACCGGGGGAGTGGCGGGGTAGTCCACGGCCTTGGTCACGTGGTCGCGCCCCAGCTCGCCCTCCCAGGCGCGTACACCGTCCTTGTCGGTGACGAACGTGCCCGGGTTCTTGCCGTCGCCCGCCGTGCTGCCGCCGCCGTCGTCCGACTGCGACTGGACGAGCACCACACCACCGACGGCGAGCCCGGCGACGACCGCCACACTGGCGGCGATGACGAGGATCCGGTTGCGGCGCTCGCGGGCCTTCTCGGCGCGGCGCATCTCCTCTATGCGTGCCGTGCGTGCCGCGCTGCTCTTCTTGGCGGAGCCCATGGGCGTGTCCTTCGGGGGAGGCGGGGGACGAACGGATCAGCTGATCGTAATAGGGAGCCGGGGCGAGTCGTAGAGGGCACCGGAATCGGAAACGGCCCGGCTCCCGAACCGAACCCGGCCGGCTCCCCGGCCGAACCCGCACACAACCTCCACACCCCCATAATTTGAACCCGCGATTCGCATTACCTACCCTGCACGGTATGCGGCTCCTGCGCTCCACCGACCTGGCTCTCCGGGTCCTCATGCGCCTCGCCGTGACCGGCGAATCCAATCCCACCACCCGCGACGTGGCGACGGCCATGGACGTGCCGTACACCCATGCCGCCAAGGTCGTCGCCGAGCTCCAGCACAGGGGCCTGCTCACGGCCCGGCGCGGCAGGGGCGGCGGCCTGGGGCTGACGGAGGAGGGCCGCACCGCCTCGGTGGGCGCCCTGGTCCGCGCCTTCGAAGGCGAGGGGGACGTCGTCGACTGCGAGGGCACGGCCGGGTCGGCCCCCTGCCCGCTGAGCTCCGCCTGCCGGCTGCGCGGCGCCCTGCGCCGGGCCCAGGAGGCGTTCTACGCCACGCTCGACCCGATCACGGTCGCGGACATCGTCGCCGACCCGACCGGTCCCCTGCTCCTGGGCATCTCGCCGAGGCCGTAGGACTCCGCGCGGCCACCGCCCGTGACGCACCCGGCCCCCAGCAGGCAAGATGGACACCGAAGCGGTACACCTGTCGTGTGCCAGGTGTTCGACCCGCCGCCGGTCGGCCGATCAAGGTCGGCAACGCGTATGAAACGCTGGTGTGGTGGGATGCCCGTGTGCCCGCTCGGACGCCCGCCCGCCTCCCGCGGCGCGGGCGCGGACAGGCGGCCTGACCGGCAAGGATGGGGAAGCGGAAGATGGACAAGCAGCAGGAGTTCGTGCTCCGGACGTTGGAGGAGCGCGACATCCGGTTCGTGCGCCTGTGGTTCACCGACGTGCTGGGCTTCCTCAAGTCCGTGGCCGTCGCCCCCGCCGAGCTGGAGCAGGCGTTCGACGAGGGGATCGGCTTCGACGGCTCCGCCATCGAGGGCTTCGCCCGGGTGTACGAGTCCGACATGATCGCCAAGCCGGACCCGTCGACGTTCCAGATCCTCCCCTGGCGCGCCGAGGCCCCCGGCACGGCCCGGATGTTCTGCGACATCCTGATGCCGGACGGCTCCCCGTCCTTCGCCGACCCCCGCTACGTCCTCAAGCGCGCCCTCGCCCGCACCTCCGACCTGGGCTTCACCTTCTACACCCACCCGGAGATCGAGTTCTTCCTGCTGAAGGACAAGCCGCTGGACGGCAGCCGCCCGACCCCCGCGGACAACTCCGGCTACTTCGACCACACCCCGCAGAACGTCGGCATGGACTTCCGCCGCCAGGCGATCACCATGCTGGAGTCGATGGGCATCTCGGTGGAGTTCTCCCACCACGAGGGCGCCCCCGGCCAGCAGGAGATCGACCTGCGCTACGCGGACGCGCTCTCCACGGCGGACAACATCATGACGTTCCGCCTGGTCATGAAGCAGGTGGCGCTGGAGCAGGGGGTTCAGGCGACCTTCATGCCCAAGCCCTTCTCCGAGTATCCGGGCTCCGGCATGCACACCCACCTCTCCCTCTTCGAGGGCGACCGCAACGCCTTCTACGAGTCCGGCGCCGAGTACCAGCTCTCCAAGGTCGGCCGTTCCTTCATCGCCGGCCTGCTGCGGCACTCGGCGGAGATCTCCGCGGTCACCAACCAGTGGGTCAACAGCTACAAGCGCATCTGGGGCGGCTCGGAGCGCACCGCCGGCGCCGGCGGCGAGGCTCCGTCCTACATCTGCTGGGGCCACAACAACCGCTCGGCCCTGGTCCGGGTGCCCATGTACAAGCCCGGCAAGACCGGCTCGGCGCGCGTCGAGGTCCGCTCCCTCGACTCCGGTGCCAACCCCTACCTGGCCTACGCCCTGCTCCTCGCGGCCGGCCTGAAGGGCATCGAGGAGGGCTACGAACTCCCGCCGGGCGCCGAGGACGACGTCTGGGCCCTCTCCGACGCGGAGCGCCGCGCGCTCGGCATCGAGCCCCTCCCGCAGAACCTGGGTGAGGCCCTGACCCTGATGCAGCGCAGCGACCTCGCCGCCGAAACCCTCGGCGAGCACGTCTTCGACTTCTTCCTGCGCAACAAGAAGCAGGAGTGGGAGGAGTACCGCTCCGAGGTCACCGCCTTCGAACTGCGCAAGAACCTGCCCGTGCTGTAGGTGCGGAGCGGGTGACCCGCCGACTCGGCGGCAGGGCGGCGTTAGCCTGACGGCGTCTGCTCGTTCCGCCGGGTGAGGAGAGTAAGTGCCCCGTCCGGTCAACTCGGTTGACGTCCGGCCGCGTGTTCCACCGGACCATCCAGGTCGGTCCCCTCTTCTTCGACGAGGCACCGGCGGAGGACGATGTCGTCCAGATCCCCGGGGACGGCTGGCGTCTGTCGTCCAGCGACAACGACTTCTACCCCCTGGTGCGCCTGGAGGTCTGGGACGGACCCGTGGGTGAGCCGACAGGTTCCTGGGACTACGAGCGGATGTTCCGCGCCCGGCTGGGAGAGAGGGTGTACGTCGTCGACCTGGGCGGTGTCGACTACGGCGAGATCGCTGTTCGGCCGGGGCGTTATCGGCTGCGGTTGCTGTGCCGGGGCCGGGATCACGTGGAGGCCCCCCTCGCGCTCGACCCCTTTCCACCGCAGGGGCCCCACGAGGATCCCCTCGAGGAGTGGGTCGTGCAGATGTGGCCCGACGACCGAGACCGGGCGTGAGGCGGGAAGGGGCTTCCGAGGCCCGAACCGCTCGCGGAGGGGATCGGACTTCGAGGACGAGGAAGTGGTGGCCGCTCTGAGCCTGGCGTCCGACGTCGCTGGTCGTTCGGCCGGCTGAGACCGGCGTCGGGGAGATCCGGTGGCGATCCTCGCCGCGGGCGTCTCTCGGTGGTCGCCGTAACGGCAGGTCAGGGCGGCACGGACGCACCCAGGCCGGCGGCCATCGAAACGGACGTCGACATTCCGTAACTGCACGGAGCCTTGCCAGTCGCTCGGGCGTGGCCCTACTGTCGCGACAGGAGCAGAAAGAAAGCGCTTTCTCGCCGATGGGTCCGGCCCACCCCGCCCCCTCTCATCGGTCTTGCTGTCATGCGCATGACAGTTCTGCCCGTGCATGCGTGCCCTCCCCCACCCCCGACTCAGAGAACGAAAGGCGAGGACGAGATGAGACGATCAGTCGCCGTACGGCTCTCCGCATTACTGGCCACGGGAGCCCTCGCGGCCGCGACCGGCGTGGCCATGTCGACGTCCACGGCATCCGCCGCGACCGGCGGCGTCACCGGCTACGCCACCCAGAACGGCGGGACGACCGGCGGTGCGGGCGGCCAGACGGTCCGTGCCACCACCGGTACCGCGATCCACCAGGCCCTGTGCGGCCGGGCCAGCAGTTCGACCCCGATCATCATCCAGGTCGAGGGCACCATCAACCACGGCAACACCACCAAGGTGTCCGGCAGCAGCTGCAACACCGCCGCCGACAAGATCGAGCTGAAACAGATCAGCAACGTCACGATCGTCGGCGTCGGCAGCGGTGCCGTCTTCGACCAACTGGGCATCCACATCCGGGAGTCCAGCAACATCATCATCCAGAACGTGACCGTCAGGAACGTCAAGAAGTCCGGCTCGCCCACGTCGAATGGCGGTGACGCCATCGGCATGGAGAGCGGCGTCCGCAACGTCTGGGTCGACCACACCACGCTGGAGGCGTCCGGGGGTGAGTCCGAGGGCTACGACGGCCTGTTCGACATGAAGGACAACACCCAGTACGTCACCCTGTCCTACAGCATCCTGCGCAACTCCGGCCGCGGCGGCCTCATCGGCTCCAGCGAGAGCGACCGCTCCAACGGCTACGTCACGTTCCACCACAACCTGTACCAGAACATCGACTCCCGTGCGCCCCTGCTGCGCGGCGGCATCGCGCACGTCTACAACAACCACTACAAGAACCTGAACGAGTCCGGGATCAACTCCCGGGCCGGCGCCCGCGCCAAGGTGGACAACAACTACTTCGAGGACTCCAAGGACGTCCTCGGCACCTTCTACACCAGCGAGGCCGGCTACTGGCAGGTCAGCGGCAACATCTTCGACAACGTGACCTGGTCCTCCCGCAGTGGCGACAACAACCCGGCCGGACCGAACCCGACGTCGAACACCTCGGTGAGCATCCCGTACTCCTACACCCTCGACGCGGCCAACTGCGTGCCGAGCGTGGTGAGTCAGACGGCCGGCGCCAACAAGGGCCTGAAGGTCTCGGACGGCAGCTGCACCCCGCAGAACCCGGACCCGACCGACCCCGGTCCGACGGACCCGGACCCGGACCCCACCGACCCGGACCCGACCGACCCGCCCACCGGCACCAACCTCAGCCTCACAGCGGGCGCCGACGGCTCCTCCAAGGCCGACGGCACCAGCTACGGCAACGTCCGTGACGGCAACATGAGCACCTACTGGTCGCCGTCCGGCTCGACCGGCTCGGTCTCGGTCAAGTGGGGCTCCGCCACCACGGTCTCCAAGGCCAACGTCCGTCTGGCCTCCGGCTCGGGCACCATCGGCGCCTACCGCGTCATCAACCACGACACGGGAGCGGTCCTGGCCTCCGGCAGCGGAGCGGGCGCCATCAGCTTTGCCCCGACGTCCCTGAAGAAGATCACCTTCGAGATCACCAGCGCCAACGGCACCCCGAGGATCGCCGAGTTCGAAACCTACGCGAGCTGACGCGTACCGGGGGCCGTCCTGGCGGCGGCCCCCGGTCTCAGCCCGCGGTACGGGCCACGAAACGGCGCACGGAGCCCCGCCGGGCCGCCCCACCGAACCGCGTGCGGCGGCCCGGCGGGGCTCCGTGCGCGGACCCGGCCCTAAGGGGAACCGGAGCGGTCGCGGGCCTCGTCCTTGAGGCTGCGGCCGGAGTCGCGGGCCTGGTCGGTGACCTGGCCGGCCTGGCCGCGGGCCTCGTCCTGGGTGGTTCGGGCCGCCTGCTGGGCGGTGTCCTTCACCTCCGCGGCCGCGCTCTGCGTGGCCTCCTTGGCGCCTTCCTTCAGGTTCTGCGCGGACTCGGTGGCGGCCTGCTTCACCGGTTCCAGCGCCTCGGCGCCGCGCTCCATCAGCTCGGACGCCTTCTGCTGCTCCTTCTCGGAGGCCGGGATCATCGAGGCGGCCAGCAGGCCCACGCCGAAGGCGACCAGGCCGGCGGCGATCGGGTTGCCCTGCGTCCGGCGGCGGGCCATCTCGGGCGTCTGCTGGACGACCTGCCCCGCCTGCTCGGCGGCCTCGCGCGCCGACTCGGCCGCCCGCTCGGTGCCCTCCTGCACCGAGCCGGCCGCGGAACCCGCCGCGGACTGCACCGAACCGGCCGCGGAACCCGCCGCGGACTGCACCGAACCGGATGCCGAGCGGGCAGTGCCGGTCACGCCGTGCGCGGTGTGGGACGCGGTGCCCATGACGCGGTCGCGGACGCCCGACACCGTGCGGCGCATCCTCGCCTTGCGGCGGCGGGCCATGCGGCGCGGGCTGGCCCGGTCGGCGAGCCGGTCCACGTCCGCGGACAGCTGGTTGCGCGTGGCCGCTATCTCGGCCCTCATTTGGTCGGGTGACGTGCCCATTCCGCGTCCTCCTTCAGGGTCTGGACGGTCTGCTCGGGCTTGGGGGAGACGGTGCGCATCTTCGCGCGGCCCTTCTGGTAGAGCACGGCTCCGGCGATTCCCCACAGGGCGGCTACGATCAGGGCGGCCCAGCCCTCGTCCATCACACTGGCCAGGGCGAACATGGCCGCGAGCGACAGGAACAGCAGGACCATGTAGCCGGCGAAGCCGGCTCCGCCGAACATGCCGGCGGCCTTGCCCGCCTTGGTGCCCTCCTCCTTGATCTCGGCCTTGGCCAGCTCCACCTCCTGACGGAAGAGGACCTGGAGGTCCGAGGTCACCTCGGAGAGCAGCTCACCCGTGGACCTCTCCCGCTCCATGGCCGCGGGCTCGGCCGAGCGGGCCCGGGACAGCGGCGACATCGTGGCCATCTCAGGCCTCCGGGTACGGGCGGCCCGGTGTGCCGGCCGGGGCCGAGATCGGGTTCGGCGGTACCGGCGGGGGAGCGACCGGCAGGGCCCGGGGCTCCGGGGCCGCGGTGGTCGGCGCCTGCCCGTTCCCGTCCGCCCGGGACGCCGACTGCGTCACCTTCGCCAGGCGCCCGACGGCCAGTCCGGCCAGCAGCGCGCCGCCGAGGAAGGCGCCGGGGCGGCGGCGGGCGAAGTCCTGGAAATCGGCGGCGAGCCCTTCGACTCCCCGCCGTTCCAGGTAGTCCGCCGCCCGCTGTCCCCTGTCGCCGGCCCGGGCCGCCAGGCTGCGGGCGGGCGAGTCGCTCTCGGCGTGCGCGGCCAGTCCGGAGAAGTCGTTCGCCCAACTCCGCAGCGTGCCGGCCGCCCGCTTCGTCTGCCCGTCCGCCTCGTGGATCGCACGGCCGCGCAGGTCCTCCATGACGGTGCCGGCCTGCTGCCGTGCCTCACCCACGACGTTCCGGGCCTGTTCCGCCGCGGTCCCCGCGACCTGCCCGGCCGACTGTTTGGCCTGTCCGGCCGTCGCGGAGGTCTCCGCCCTGACCTTCTCTCCGGTGTTCCCGGTTCCGGTGCGTACGGACTCACTCATCGGCGACTTCCCCTCATCGGATGTCCACGTACGGCCCGTGCCCGTGCCCCGGTGTGGGACCGGAACGCGCGCGTCGGCACACGCAGGGCCGTTCGTCTCCGTCCGAGTGGCCTTTTGGGATGCTTTGACACGCAATAAGGGGAATTGCCGTGTGATGCCGGGTGAGCGGGCCGGACCGGACAGGACGCGCCCCGTCCGGCGGGGCGCGTCCGGGCTGGGAGTGTGGAAGCGTCGGTCGCGCCCGTCCAGTGGTACACATCCTGTACCATTTCGCTATGGCTTTGAAGCGCACCAATGTCTACGCCGACGACAGCGACCTGCTCCTGATCAAGGAGGCGGCTGCTCGCCTGGGGGTTCCGGAGGCGGAGATAATCCGCGAGGGAATCCACCGCATCGCCTTGGCGCACCGGGTGTGGGACGAGCCGTTCGTGTCCGACGAGGAGACGTTCGACCTCGGCGGCCCCGTGGACAAGGACGACATCCGGTCCGCCGTGACCCACGGCCACGAAGAGCGTGAGCGCCGGAACCGGGGCGACGCGGCGTGATCGCCATCGCCGATACCTCCGGCATCCTCACCCTCTTCAATCGGGCCGACCCGGATCATCACGCGGCCAGAAAGGCCGCGGATCAGTGCGGCTTCCTGGTGGTCAGCCCGCTCGCCCTCACCGAGGTGCATCAGGTGGCCACCAGCCGCGCCGGTCGCGCGGCGGCCGACGGGATCCTCCGCGCACTCATCGAGCGCGTACGGCAGATGCGACTGGTCCTCGCCCCGCCGACGCCTGAGATCATGGATGCCGCGCTGACCGTCCGCGCACGTTACGCGTCCCTGAACCTGGACCTGCTGGACGCGGTCAATGTCGCGCTCGCCGCCGAGTACGGCACGGATGCCGTCCTCACCAGGGACCTCCGGGATTTCCGCGCGCTCCGGCCCGCGGGTGGCGGCTTCTCCTGCTTCCGCATCCTCCCGGACGATCTCTGACCGCCGACGCCGGGGATCTGTCACCCGGCCTGGTCCCCCAGCACCTTGTGCAGCGGCTCCGCCGCCCGCCTGCGGTACTCCTGGATCGCCCAGCCGTTGCCGTCCGGGTCGGTGAAGTACATGAAGGTGGCGCCGTCGGACTCCGCGTACTGGACCGGTTCGGAGACGTCCAGGCCCCGTTCGACCAGTTCCGCGCGGGCCGCCTTGATGTCGGCGACGCAGAGCTGGAGCCCCTGGTAGGAACCGGGGGACGGGGTGGGTCCGGGAGTCGTCTCCCAGAAGCTGTCGCCGAGCGCGATCGAGCAGCCGGAACCCGGCGGGGTGAGCTGGACGATGCGCATGCCCGGCATCACCTCCTCGTCGATGTCGACGTGGAAGCCGACCTTGTCCCGGTAGAAGTCCCTGGACCGGTCGATGTCGCGCACCGACAGCGGGATCACTTCGAGGGTCATGTCCATGAGATTGCGGCTCCTTCGTCGGATACGGCGTCACCGGCGTCGGGGAACCGATACCGGGTCTGGCTGAACGGCTCCCCCTTACCGAAGCCGAACACGGTCCGCGGCGCCACCGAGAACACCAGAGCGTGCCCGGGCCCGTGGTGGAAGTGCCCGTCCCGCACCTCGAAGTGCCAGAAAGCGCCGTACTTCGCCTCCCACGCCGCCGCCAGCCCCCGCAGTCGCGCCTCGTCGGCGATCCGGACGGCCTCGCCCTCCACCACCACGTCGTAGCCCCGGTTCCAGGTGTTGGTGCCGGTGGTCAGCACGACGTGCGGGTTCTCCGCCAGGTTGCGGGCCTTGCGCTCGCCGGGGCCCGTGCAGAAGTGGAGCGCGCCGGCCGACCAGACGGCCGGGAGCGGGGTGACATGGGGGCGGCCGCCGGGACGGACCGTGGAGATCCAGAACAGTTCGGCCTCCGAGATCAGCCGCTCCACCTCCGACCAGGGCGGCGGCGGACCGGCTTCCGGATCGCTGTAGCGCGGGTCGAGGCGGGTCTCGGGGGTGACGCTCATGGGAACTCCCTCACGGGTCGGCCTTTCGTGCCCTCTCCATCAGACCCCGCCCGCGCCCGGAACTCATCGCGGGGCCGGACCCCGCCCCGGCCCCGGACCCTGCCCCGCCCCGGACCCCGGCCACCCGGGGCCGCGGGCCCGTACTCCGGCTAGGCTCATGGCCGTACGACCCTGATCCGAGGCACGAGGGAGGCCGGGGATGACGTCGGCGCCGGGGCGCAGGAGCAGTATCTTCACGCGGCTGCTGCGGCACGGCTTCACCGATCCGTCCGCCGCCGAGCGGCTGCTCGACAGCGACGGGCTGGCGCCGGTGCGCAACGACCCGGTACTGCTGGACGCCCTCGGCCAGACCGCCGACCCCGATCTCGCGCTGCTCGGCCTGGTGCGGATGCTCGAGGCGCAGGAGGGGCCCACCGCCCACCAGGAGCTGCTGGACACCCTGATAGCCGCCAAGCCGCTGCGGGACCGGCTGCTCGGGGTGCTCGGCGCGTCCGAGGCGCTCGCCGACCACCTGGCCCGCCATCCCAGCGACTGGCAGGCCCTGGTCACCTACGAACCGCGCGATCTCCACCCCGGCGTCGAGGAGTTCGAACGCGGTCTCGCCGGCGCCGGCGACCCCGTCGCGCTCCGCGTCGCCTACCGGCGCTGCCTGCTGTCCATCGCCGCCCGTGACGTCTGCGGCACCATCGAGGTCGCCGAGACCGCGGCCGAGCTCGCCGACCTGGCCACCGCCACCCTGCGCGCCGCCCTCGCCCTCGCGCAGGCCGACGCGCCGGAGGACGCCGCCCTGTGCCGGCTCGCGGTGATCGCGATGGGCAAGTGCGGGGGACACGAGCTGAACTACGTCTCCGACGTCGACGTGATCTTCGTGGGCGAGGCGGCGGGCGGGGCCGACGAGGACAAGGCGTTGCGCGCCGCGACCCGGCTGGCCTCGCACCTGATGCGGATCTGCTCCGAGACCACCGTCGAGGGCTCCATCTGGCCCGTCGACGCCAATCTGCGCCCGGAGGGCCGCAACGGGCCGCTGGTGCGCACCCTCGCCTCCCACCTCGCCTACTACCAGCGCTGGGCCAAGACCTGGGAGTTCCAGGCGCTGCTCAAGGCCCGCCCGGTCGCCGGTGACCTCGCGCTCGGCGAGGAGTACGTCGCCGCGGTCCAGCCACTGGTGTGGGGGGCCGCCGAGCGGGAGAACTTCGTCGCCGACGTGCAGAAGATGCGCCGCCGGGTGGTGGAGAACATCCCCGCCGCCGAGATCGACCGCCAGCTCAAGCTCGGCCCCGGCGGCCTGCGGGACGTCGAGTTCGCCGTGCAGCTGCTCCAGCTGGTGCACGGCCGTGCCGACGCCTCCCTGCGCAGCGGCACCACCCTCGACGCGCTCAAGGCCCTCGCCGCCGGCGGCTACGTCGGGCGCGCCGACGCCGCCCAGCTCGACGACGCCTACCGCTTCCTGCGCTCCATGGAGCACCGCATCCAGCTCCACCGGCTGCGGCGCACCCACCTCGTCCCCGAGGGCGAGAGCGATCTGCGCCGGCTGGCCCGCTCCCTGGGCCTGCGCACCGAACCGGTCACCACCCTGACCCGGGAATGGAAGCGTCACGCCTCCGTCGTACGGCGGCTGCACGAGAAGCTGTTCTACCGGCCGCTGCTCGACGCCGTCGCCGCGCTCGCCCCCGGGGAGGCCCGGCTCAGCGCCGAGGCGGCCCGGGAACGCATGGTGGCCCTCGGGTACGCCGACCCGGCCGCCGCGCTGCGTCACCTGGAGGCGCTGGCGTCCGGCGTCACCCGCAAGGCCGCCATCCAGCGCACCCTGCTGCCCGTGCTGCTCGGCTGGTTCGCCGACTCCGCCGACCCGGACGCCGGTCTGCTGAACTTCCGCAAGGTCTCCGACGCGCTCGGCAAGACCCCCTGGTATCTGCGGCTGCTGCGCGACGAGGGCGCCGCCGCCGAGAACCTGGCCCGGGTGCTCTCCGCCGGGCGGCTCGCCCCCGACCTGCTGATGCGCGCCCCCGAGGCGGTGGCGCTGCTCGGCGACGGCGACGGCGGGGGGCTCACCCCTCGCTCCCGCGCCCTGCTGGAGCAGGAGGTGCTCGCCGCCGTCCGCCGCGCCGACAACGCCACCCAGGGCGTCACCGCTGCCCGCGGGGTGCGCCGCCGTGAACTGTTCCGCGTGTCCGCCGCCGACATCGTCGGCTCCTACGGCACCGAGTCCCAGCCCGCCGAGGCCGACCAGGGCGCCCTGGTGGACCTGGTGGGCGGCGCGGTCTCCGACCTGACGGCCGCCACCCTCGCCGGCACGCTGCGCGCGGTGGTCCGGGAGGGCTGGGGGGACACGCTCCCCACCCGGTTCGCGATCATCGGCATGGGCCGCTTCGGCGGGCACGAGCTGGGCTACGGCTCCGACGCCGACGTCCTGTTCGTCCACGAACCGCGCGAGGGCGCCGACGAGCGGGAGGCGGCCGAGGCCGCGAACAAGGTCGTCGCCGAGATGCGCAGGCTGCTCCAGGTGTCCAGCGCCGACCCGCCGCTGCTGATCGACGCCGACCTGCGCCCGGAGGGCAAGTCCGGCCCGCTGGTGCGCACCCTGAAGTCCTACGAGGCGTACTACCGGCGCTGGTCGCTGGTGTGGGAGCGGCACGCGCTGCTGCGCGCCGAACCCGTCGCCGGGGACGAGGAGCTGGGCCGCCGCTTCACCGAACTGATCGACCCGCTGCGCTATCCGGCCGAGGGTCTCGGCGAGGAGGCCGTGCGGGAGATCCGGCGGCTGAAGGCCCGTATGGAGTCCGAGCGGCTGCCGCGCGGCACGGACCCCAAGCTGCACGCCAAGCTCGGCCCGGGCGGTCTGTCCGACGTGGAGTGGACCGTGCAGCTGCTCCAGCTGCGGCACGGGGCGCGGGAGCCGGGCCTGCGCACCACCCGCACGCGGGAGGCGCTGGCCGCCGCCCGCACGGCCGGGATGATCTCCGAGGAGGACGCCGGCATCCTCGACGAGGCGTGGGTGCTGGCCACCCGGGTGCGCAACGCCGTGATGCTGGTGCGGGGCCGCGCGGGGGACACCTTCCCGACCGCGCCGCGGGAACTGGGCGCCGTGGGCCGCTACCTGGGTTACGGCCCCGGTCACGCGGGCGACATGCTCGACGCGTACCGGCGCACGGCACGACGGGCACGCGGTGTGGTGGAGGAGCTGTTCTACGGGGGGGCGTAGCGCCCCGGGGCGGTCATCCCCGCACCGGCACCCGGATTCAGCCCTGCTTCGGCACCCGAATCCGCTGCGGTGCCTCCGGGACTTCCGGGGAGTTCGAGGCGTCCGGGGACTTCGACGCGCCCGGGGCCGGGGCCTCCGCGGCCCACGGGACGTCCGGAGCCCGCTTCTTCCGCGCGGGCCCGGCCACCTGCCGGGGCAGGGCGTACGGCAGACGGCCGTACCAGAGCAGCGCGATCCCGTAGCCGACGGCCAGGCAGACCACCCCGCCCACCGCGTCCAGCCAGAAGTGGTTGGCGGTGGCGACGATGACGACCAGGGTGGCGACCGGGTAGACCAGGCCCAGCACCCGTGCCCACGGGACGGTGGCCACCGCGAAGATCGTCAGACCGGCCCAGAGCGACCAGCCGATGTGCATCGACGGCATCGCGGCGTACTGGTTGGACATGTTCTTCAGATCGCCGGAGGCCATCGACCCCCAGGTCTGGTGGACCAGCACGGTGTCGATGAAATCCTGGCCGTTCATCAGCCGGGGCGGGGCCAGCGGATACAGGTAGTAGCCGACCAGGGCGAAGCCGGTCGTGGTGAACAGCACCAGTCTGGTCGCCGCGTACCGGCCGGGATGACTACGGTAGAGCCACACCAGGACACCCAGCGTCACCACGAAGTGCAAGGTGGCGTAGTAGTAGTTCATGCCGACGATGAGCCAGGTCACCGAGTTGACGGCGTGGTTGACGGACTCCTCGAAGGCCAGGCCCAGTTGCCGCTCGAACTGCCAGATCCAGTCGGCGTTGCGCAGGGCCTCGGCCCGCTGCTCGGGCACCGCGTTGCGGATCAGTGAGTACGTCCAGTAACTCACCGCGATCAGCATGATCTCGAACCACAGCCGCGGCCGTCGGGGGGTGCGCGCACGGAGCAGCCCCCGCCGCCCCGACGCCTCGTCCGCGACGGGGTGCGCTATGGCCTCTTCCTGGCCTTCGAGCGTGGTCACGGTCGGGTCACCCATGGGCACAGATTCTGCCAGAGAAGACGTCCCCCACCGATCATCCCTCGGTCGGGCAGGACCCGCATCTTCTCCGCCCTAAGGACGATTCCGGTCCCCAGGGGCCGAAGCGGTCGAACCGCGCACCACCAGTTCCGGCATGAACACGAACTCGCTGTGCGGCGCGGGCGTCCCGCCGATCTCCTCCAGCAGCGTGCGCACCGCGGCCTGGCCCATCGCCGGGACCGGCTTGCGGACCGTGGTCAGCGGCGGGTCGGTGAAGGCGATCAGCGGGGAGTCGTCGAAACCGACCACCGAGATGTCCTTCGGCACGTCCAGACCCCGCTGCCGGGCCGCCCGTATGGCACCCAGCGCCATCATGTCGCTCGCGCACACCACCGCCGTGCAGTCGCGGTCCATCAGCGCGGTGGCCGCGGCCTGGCCGCCCTCCAGGGTGTACAGCGAGTGCTGGACCAGCTCCGTCTCCACGGTCTCGGCCGTCAGGCCCAGTTGCTCCTGCACGGCGCGCACGAAGCCCTCTATCTTGCGCTGCACCGGAACGAACCGCTTCGGCCCGAGCGCCAGTCCGATCCGGGTGTGTCCGAGGGAGGCGAGGTGGGTGACGGCGAGCGCCATCGCCGCCCGGTCGTCGGGGGAGATGAACGGCGCCTGCACCTTCGGCGAGAAACCGTCCACGAGGACGAACGGCACGCCCTGCGCCCGCAGTCGCTCGTAGCGCTGCATGTCGGCGGTGGTGTCGGCGTGCAGCCCGGAGACGTAGATGATGCCGGCCACCCCGCGGTCCACGAGCATCTCGGTGAGCTCGTCCTCCGTCGACCCGCCCGGCGTCTGGGTGGCGAGCACCGGCGTGTAGCCCTGGCGGGTCAGCGCCTGCCCGATCACCTGGGCCAGTGCCGGGAAGATCGGGTTCTCCAGTTCGGGGGTGATCAGCCCGACGAGGCCCTCGCTGCGCTGCCGCAGCCGGACCGGGCGCTCGTAGCCCAGCACGTCGAGGGCGGCGAGCACGGACTGGCGGGTGGTGGCGGCGACGCCCGGCTTCCCGTTCAGGACCCGGCTGACGGTCGCCTCGCTCACCCCCGCCTGAGCAGCGATATCAGCAAGCCGTGTGGTCACAGGACCGGACTGTAGCTGCCTGTTCCCGCCTTGCCCACCGATCGGGCGCCTGGTGCGCGCCGTGGGACGGCCCGTCGCGGGCTGCTGGGTCATCGCGATCCCTCAAGTCGTGGTCGGGGTCCGGTCCGCCATGTCGTGGCCGGCGACCGGTCCGCAAGGGATGATTCCCCCGGCGGCAACGGATGGCAAGTGCTTGCAGAGTCTTGCACAACAGTCCGAACCCCTGCCGTACGGGCGGAAACCCGTGTCGCGTGACGGTCGAGAACAGGTCACGGCGGCATAACCATCCACCCCGCTTGCAAAACTTTTCTGCAAGGTCTTTCGGAAACGTTCCGGCGCTGTTACGTTCACGTCGCCCGGCGGCTCCATCGGCGCAGTCGGCACGATTCGCAGGACGGCAGACGGGGCCGCTCTTGCACTCACGGGCTTTAACCCTCAAGGAGAACCTCATGCGGCGTGGCATAGCGGCCACCGCGCTGGTGGCGTCCCTCGCCCTCGCGGCGACGGCCTGCGGCGGAGACAGCGACAGCGGCGACAAGGCCGGCGGCCCGGTCACCATCACCTGGTGGGACACCTCCAACGCGACCAACGAGGCGCCGACCTACCAGGCCCTGGTCAAGGAGTTCGAGGCCGCCAACAAGGACATCAAGGTCAAGTTCGTCAACGTCCCCTTCGACCAGGCGCAGAACAAGTTCGACACCGCCGCCGGTTCCAAGGGTGCCCCCGACGTGCTGCGCTCCGAGGTCGGCTGGACGCCCGCCTTCGCCAAGAAGGGCTTCTTCCTGCCGCTGGACGGCACCGAGGCCCTCGCCGAGCAGGACAAGTTCAAGTCCAACCTGCTCGAGCAGGCCAAGTACGAGGGCAAGACCTACGGCGTCCCCTTCACCACGGACACCCTCGCCTTCGTCTACAACAAGGCGCTGTTCGCGAAGGCCGGCGTCGAGGCCCCCAAGACGTGGGACGACCTGAAGAAGGCCGCCGCCACCATCAAGGACAAGACCGGCGTCGACGGCTACTGGGGCTCCACCCAGGGCTACTACGCCCAGCCGTACCTGTACGGCGAGGGCACCGACATGGTCGACGCCGACGCCAAGAAGATCACCGTCAAGTCGCCCGAGGCCGAGAAGGCCTACGGCACCTGGCTGAGCCTCTTCGAGGGCAAGGGCCTGCACAAGGCCGACGTGACCGCCGACGCCTACGCCCACATCCAGGACGCGTTCGTCAACGGCAAGGTCGCCTCGATCATCCAGGGCCCGTGGGAGATCACGAACTTCTACAAGGGCACGGCCTTCACGGACAAGAACAACCTCGGCATCGCCACCGTCCCGGCCGGCTCCGCCGGCAAGGCGGGCGCCCCCACCGGCGGCCACAACCTCTCGGTCTACGCCGGCTCCACGAAGGAGAAGCAGGAGGCCGCGCTGAAGTTCGTGAAGTTCATGACCTCGGCCAAGGCGCAGGAGACCATCGCGCTGAAGAACTCCACGCTGCCCACGCGTGACGACGCCTACACCGACCAGGTCAAGGCCGACCCGGGCATCGCCGGCTACCAGACGGTCCTCTCCGCCGCCCAGCCGCGCCCGGCCCTGCCCGAGTACAGCTCCCTGTGGGGCCCGATGGACACCGAGCTGCCGCAGATCGCCGGCGGCAAGGAGTCCCTGGACAAGGGCCTGAGCGACGCCGAGGCCGCGATCACCAAGCTGGTGCCGGACTTCAGCAAGTAACGCCCGTGTGGCCGCCGGATCCGCTTCCAGGAGGGGAGGGTCCGGCGGCCACCGGCCTGTGTGCCGTCCCCCTTGATCATCCAGAAGGTGCCGAACCATGACAGTCGCCATCGACCGCGCGACCGGCAAGCGCCGCGGTGACCGCGCGCCCCGCCCCGGGCCGGTCAGCCGCCTGAAGCGCGGATACCAGAAGTACTGGTACGCCTACGCCATGATCACGCCGGTGGCGCTGGTGCTCGGCGTCATCGTGCTGTACCCCCTCGCCTACGGCTTCTACCTCACGCTCACCGACGCCGACAGCCTCAACTCGGCCCGCACCATCGGCGTCAACGAGATCGAGGCCACCTACAAGTTCATCGGTATCGACAACTACGCCGACATCCTGTGGGGCGAGACGGCCTACGACCGCTTCTGGTCCAAGTTCCTCTGGACGATCGTGTGGACGGCCGCCTGCGTCACCCTGCACTACGGCATCGGCCTCGGCCTGGCCCTGCTGCTCAACCAGAAGCTGCGCGGCCGCACCCTCTACCGGCTGGTCCTCATCCTGCCGTGGGCCGTGCCGACCTTCGTCACCGTCTTCGGCTGGCGCTTCATGCTCGCCGACGCCGGCATCATCAACTCCGGACTGGACTTCCTCGGCCTGCCGACCCCGGCCTGGCTGGAGGACACCTTCTGGCAGCGGTTCTCCGCCATCATGGTCAACACCTGGTGCGGTGTGCCCTTCATGATGATCTCCCTGCTCGGCGGACTGCAGTCCATCGACGCCAGCCTGTACGAGGCGGCCGAGATGGACGGCGCGACCGCCTGGCAGCGCTTCCGCCACGTCACCCTGCCCGGCCTGCGCTCGGTCAGCTCCACCGTGGTCCTGCTCGGCGTCATCTGGACCTTCAACCAGTTCGCCGTGATCTTCCTGCTGTTCGGCAACACCGCGCCGGACGCGCAGATCCTCGTGACCTGGGCCTACTACCTCGGCTTCGGACAGCAGCCGCGCGAGTTCGCCGAGTCGGCGGCCTACGGCATGCTGCTGCTCGCCATCCTGGTCGTCTTCACCTCCTTCTACCGCCGCTGGCTGAACCGCAATGAGCAGCAGCTCGCGATCTGAGGCAGGAGTCCCCATGAGCACCTCTACCGTCACCACCCCTGCTCCGGCGGACCGGCCTGCCGACGACAAGCCCCCGGCCGGCAGGTCCCGCCGGCGCGGCGAGGCGAGCCCGCTCGCCAAGCTCACCTCGCACGGCGTCCTCACCGTGGCCAGCCTGATCGCGCTGTTCCCGGTCGCCTGGCTGGTCTTCCTGTCCCTCGGCCCCGACCCGGACGACTACCTGCGTCCCGGTGCCATCTGGGGCAAGATGACACTGGACAACTACACACACGTCCTGCAGAACACGAACTTCTTCGACTGGCTGAAGAGCTCGCTGATCGTCTCGCTCGGCACGACGGTCATCGGCGTCTTCGTCGCCGCCACCACCGGTTACGCGGTCTCCCGGATGCGCTTCCCGGGGTACAGGAAGTTCATGTGGGTGCTCCTGCTCACCCAGATGTTCCCGGTGGCCGTCCTGATGGTCCCGATGTACCAGATCCTCTCGGACCTGCGGCTCATCGACACCTACTTCGGCCTGATCCTCGTCTACTGCTCGACGGCGGTGCCGTACTGCGCCTGGCTGATGAAGGGCTACTTCGACACCATCCCGTTCGAGATCGACGAGGCGGGACGCGTGGACGGGCTGACCCCCATCGGCACCTTCCTGCGGCTGATCCTGCCGCTCGCCAAGCCCGGACTCGCGGTCGCCGCGTTCTACAGCTTCATCACCGCGTTCGGCGAGGTCGCCTTCGCCACGACGTTCATGCTCGACGACGAGAAGTACACCCTCGCCGTCGGTCTGCAGAGCTTCGTCAGCGAGCACGACGCACAGCGCAACCTCATGGCCGCCACCGCGGTCCTGATCGCGATCCCGGTCTCCGCGTTCTTCTACCTCGTGCAGAAGAACCTGGTCACCGGCCTCACGGCCGGCGGCACGAAGGGCTGACCCCCTTCGGGCAACGACTCCCGCGCGCCTGACTCGCGCGGGCAGGCGGCCGCGGTGCCCCCCCCGCTCTCGGCTTCGCTCGAGCGGGGGGACCCCCAGACCCCGCTGTCACCGCGGCCGCCTCGTCTTCCGCCCAACCGCCGCCGACCCCCACTCGCTTCCCCGACCGCACTCGTATCAAGGACGACATGAGCCAGCAGCACTCCGCCGCCCCGGCCCCGACCCCCACGACCGACGCGGCCGTCGCCACCGTCGCACGGCGCCGCGACTGGTGGCGGGACGCGGTGATCTACCAGGTGTACCCGCGCAGCTTCGCCGACAGCAACGGCGACGGCATGGGCGACCTGGAAGGCATCCGCGCCCGCCTCCCGTACCTGCGCGACCTCGGCGTGGACGCCGTGTGGCTCAGCCCCTTCTACGCCTCCCCGCAGGCCGACGCCGGCTACGACGTCGCCGACTACCGCGCCGTCGACCCGATGTTCGGCACCCTGCTCGACGCGGACGCGCTCATCCGCGACGCCCACGGACTGGGCCTGCGGATCATCGTCGACCTGGTGCCCAACCACTCCTCCGACCAGCACGAGTGGTTCAAGCGCGCCCTCGCCGAGGGCCCCGGCTCGCCCTCGCGCGACCGCTACCACTTCCGCCCCGGCAAGGGGGAGAACGGCGAACTGCCGCCCAACGACTGGGAGTCGATCTTCGGCGGCCCGGCCTGGACCCGCGTCACCGAGCCCGACGGCACCCCGGGCGAGTGGTACCTGCACCTCTTCGCGCCCGAGCAGCCGGACTTCAACTGGGAGCACCCTGCCGTCGGTGACGAGTTCCGCTCCATCCTGCGGTTCTGGCTGGACATGGGCGTGGACGGCTTCCGCATCGACGTCGCCCACGGCATGGTGAAGGCCGAGGGCCTGCCGGACCTGGGAAACCACGAGCAGCTCAAGCTGCTGGGCAACGATGTCATGCCGTTCTTCGACCAGGACGGTGTGCACGACATCTACCGGCAGTGGCGGCTGATCCTCGACGAGTACAGCGGCGAGCGCATTTTCGTCGCCGAGGCGTGGACCCCGACCGTCGAGCGCACCGCCAACTACGTGCGCCCCGACGAGCTGCACCAGGCGTTCAACTTCCAGTACCTGGGCACGCACTGGGACGCCGAGGAGCTGCGCGCCGTCATCGACCGCACGCTGGACGCCATGCGTCCGGTCGGCGCTCCCGCCACCTGGGTGCTGTCCAACCACGACGTCACCCGGCACGCCACCCGCTTCGGCAACCCGCCCGGCCTCGGCACCCAGATCCGGCTGGCCGGCGACCGTGAGCTGGGCCTGCGGCGGGCCCGCGCGGCGACCCTGCTGATGCTGGCGCTGCCCGGTTCGGCCTACGTCTACCAGGGCGAGGAGCTCGGCCTGCCCGACGTCGTCGACCTCCCCGACGAGGTGCGTCAGGACCCGGCGTACTTCCGGGGCGCGGGCCAGGACGGCTACCGCGACGGCTGCCGGGTGCCGATCCCGTGGACCCGCGAGGGCTCGTCGTACGGCTTCGGTGACGGCGGCAGCTGGCTGCCGCAGCCGGAGGGCTGGGGCGAGCTGAGCGTCGAGGCGCAGACCGGCGCGCCCGGCTCGACCCTGGAGCTGTACCGCAGCGCGCTCGCGGTGCGCCGGGACCAGGCCGACCTCGGAGCGGGTGACGCGGTGGAGTGGCTGCCGGCCCCGGAAGGCGTCCTGGCCTTCCGCCGCGGTGACGTCGTCTGCGTCGCGAACACCACGGGCGAGCCGGTGAGCGTGCCCTCGTACGGCCGGGTGCTGATCTCCAACGGTGAGGTCGCCGAAACCGGCGCCGAGGCGAAGGTCCCCGGGGACACCACCGTGTGGTGGACCGCGGGCTGACGTTCGCCCGTCCCGGAACTTTTTTCATTGAAGTTGGTACGGCCCGCTGCCCTTTCGGGTGGCGGGCCTCTAACATCTGCGTTGCCGCAAGGTTGCTGAAGGTTTCTGCAAGAAGCTTCAGGCGACTCCGGCGGCTTCCCCACACCCTTCGATGAAGAAGGAACCCCACATGGCACGCAGAACCCTCGCCGTGGCCACCGCACTCGCGGCAGCCGCGGTTGTCATGACCCCGACCGGGGCGCAGGCCTCCCCGCCGGGCAGCAAGGACGTCACCGCCGTCCTCTTCGAGTGGAACTTCGCCTCGATAGCCCGCGAGTGCACCACCACCCTGGGCCCCGCGGGCTACGGATACGTCCAGGTCTCCCCGCCCGCCGAGCACATACAGGGCTCGCAGTGGTGGACCTCGTACCAGCCCGTGAGCTACAAGATCGCCGGGCGGCTCGGCGACCGGACCGCCTTCAAGAACATGGTCGACACGTGTCACGCGGCCGGCGTGAAGGTCGTCGCCGACACGGTCATCAACCACATGTCCGCCGGCAACGGCACCGGCACCGGCGGCTCGCCGTACACGAAGTACAACTACCCCGGCCTCTACTCCTCGTACGACTTCGACAACTGCACCTCGCAGATCACCAATTACGGCGACCGCGGCAACGTCCAGAACTGCGAACTGGTCGGCCTCGCCGACCTCGACACCGGCGAGGACTACGTCCGCGGAGCCATCGCCCGGTACATGAACGACCTGCTCTCCCTCGGCGTGGACGGCTTCCGCATCGACGCGGCCAAGCACATGCCCGCCGCCGACCTCGCCGACATCAAGTCCCGCCTGACCAACCCGGGCGCGTACTGGAAGCAGGAGGTCATCTTCGGCGCGGGCGAGGCCGTGCAGCCCACCGAGTACACGGGCAACGGCGACGTCCAGGAGTTCCGCTACGCCTACGACCTCAAGCGGGTCTTCACCAACGAGAACCTCGCCTACCTGAAGAACTACGGCGAGGGCTGGGGCTACATGAACAGCTCCGTCTCCGGCGTCTTCGTCGACAACCACGACACGGAGCGCAACGGCAGCACGCTGTCCTACAAGGACAACGCCACCTACACCCTGGCCAACGTCTTCATGCTGGCCTGGCCCTACGGCGCCCCGGACATCAACTCCGGCTACGAGTTCTCCGACCACGACGCCGGACCGCCGAACGGCGGTCAGGTGAACGCCTGCTGGCAAAGCGGCTGGAAGTGCCAGCACAACTGGCCGGAGATCAAGTCCATGGTGGCCTTCCGCAACGCCACCCGCGGACAGGCGGTCACCAACTGGTGGGACAACGGGGGCGACGCGATCGCCTTCGGCCGGGGCAGCAAGGGCTTCGTGGCCATCAACCACGAGTCCGGCTCCCTCACCCGCACCTACCAGACGTCCCTCCCGGCGGGCACGTACTGCAACGTGCAGAACAACACCCCCGTCACGGTGAACGGTTCGGGACAGCTGACCGCAACCCTGGGCGCCCACACCGCCCTCGCGGTGTACGCCGGCAAGTCCGGCTGCTGAACGCGCGCCGGTCGCGCCGCCGTTCACCGGCGGCGGCGCGGCCGGCGTCACCGGTGCAATTCCTTACCGTTACTTTCAGAGCCCTTGCTGTAAAGCTTTCAACGGCGATACCGTCACGCCGACGCTCCGGTGACGTGGCCGAAACAGGCCGTGCCGTGGCGTGGGGTCGGACCCAATGAGCCGTAAGCGCAAGGAGTTCACGCCTTGATACCCAGATGGACCGCGCCCCCGGGGCGCCGCACCGCACGGGGGCGGCGCGTCGCCGCCGTCACCGTGGCCGCGCTCGCCGCGGCGCTCGTGCAGCCGCTCGCGGCCCGCGCCGCCACCCCGCCCGCGCCCCCCTCGGACGCGCGGCTCGCCACGTCGCCGGCGCGACACGACCTGACCCGCGAGCAGTTCTACTTCGTCCTGCCGGACCGCTTCGCCAACGGCGACCCGAAGAACGACCGCGGCGGACTGACCGGTTCACGCCTCGCCCACGGGTACGACCCCACCGACAAGGGCTTCTACCAGGGCGGCGACCTCAAGGGCCTGACGAAGAACCTCGACTACATCAAGGGGCTCGGCACCACCGCCATCTGGATGGCGCCCATCTTCAAGAACCAGCCCGTGCAGGGCACCGGCAAGGACGCCTCGGCCGGCTACCACGGCTACTGGATCACCGACTTCACTCAGGTCGACCCGCACTTCGGCACCAACAAGGACCTCGAGACCCTCATCGACAAGGCCCACGCCAAGGGCATGAAGGTCTTCTTCGACGTCATCACCAACCACACCGCCGACGTCGTCGACTACGAGGAGAAGTCCTACGGCTACCTCTCCAAGGGCGCCTTCCCGTACCTGACCAAGGACGGCGAGCCCTTCGACGACACCGACTACGCCGACGGCACCCGCCCGTTCCCGCGCGTGGACACCGGTTCCTTCCCGCGCACCCCCGTGGTGCCCGACGCGAAGAAGCGGGTCAAGGTCCCCTCCTGGCTCAACGACCCGGCGATGTACCACAACCGCGGCGACTCCACCTTCGCCGGTGAGTCCAGCGAGTACGGCGACTTCTCCGGCCTCGACGACCTGTGGACCGAGCGTCCCGAGGTCGTCGACGGCATGGAGAAGATCTACCAGCGCTGGGTCAGGGACTTCGACATCGACGGCTTCCGGATCGACACCGTGAAGCACGTCAACATGGAGTTCTGGACCCAGTGGGCCACCGCCCTGGACGCCTACGCGGCCAAGCAGGGCCGGGACGACTTCTTCATGTTCGGCGAGGTCTACTCCGCCGACACCGACGTCACCGCCCCCTACGTCACCGAGGGCCGCCTCGACGCCACGCTCGACTTCCCCTTCCAGGAGGCGGCCCGCCAGTACGCCTCGCAGGGCGGCAGCGCCAAGAAGCTCGCCTCCGTCTTCGGCGCCGACCACAAGTACACGACCGACCGGGCCAACGCCTACGAGCAGGTCACCTTCCTCGGCAACCACGACATGGGCCGCATCGGGACGTTCCTGAAGCAGGACAACCCCAAGGCGTCCGACGCGGAACTGCTGAAGAAGGACATGCTCGCCAACGAGCTGATGTTCCTCAGCCGCGGCAACCCGGTCGTCTACTACGGCGACGAGCAGGGCTTCACCGGCGCCGGCGGCGACAAGGACGCCCGCCAGACCCTCTTCGCCTCCCGCACGGCCGACTACCTGGACGACGACCTGATCGGCTCCGACCGCACCCACGCCGAGGACACCTACGACACGCGCTCGCCGCTCTACCGGCAGATCAGCGCCCTCGCGAAGCTGCGGGGGGCACACCCGGCCCTGACCGACGGCATCCAGCAGGAGCGGTACGCCGCCGACGGCGCGGGCGTCTACGCCTTCTCCCGCACGGCCACCGGCAAGGACACCACCGAGTACGTCGTCGCCTTCAACAACGCCGGTGAGGCGAAGCGGGCCACCTTCCCGACCGGCTCCGCCCGCATGGCCTTCACGGGCCTGTACGGCACCGACGCCACCGTCACCAGCGACGCCGACAAGAAGATCACCGTCACCGTCCCGGCGGGCTCGGCGATCGTCCTCAAGGCATCCGGCCCGCTCGGCAAGCCCGCCGCGAAGCCCACGGTCACCCTGAAGGCCCCCGAGGCCGGCGCCACCGGCACCGTCGAGCTCACCGCCGACGTCTCGGGCGGACAGCTCAACCGGGTCGTCTTCGCCGCCCAGACCGGCGACGGGAAGTGGCGCACCCTCGGCTCCGCCGACCACGCCCCCCACAAGGTCACCCACACCATCGGCGAGGACGTGCCCGCCGGGACCGCCCTGCGCTACAAGGCCGTCGTCATCGACTCGGCCGGCCGCACCGCGAGCGCCCTGGCCGCCTCCACCACCGGCACGCCGCCCGTGACGGAGCCGCCCACCGCCGCCACCCGCGACTACGCGGTCGTCCACTACCAGCGCGCCGACGGCGACTACGAGGACTGGGGCCTGTACGCCTGGGGCGACCTCGCGGACGGCGAGGCCACCGAATGGCCGGACAGCCACCCCTTCACCGGCCGCGACGCCTACGGCGCCTTCGCCTACGTCAAGCTCAAGCCCGGCGCGTCCGACCTGGGCTTCCTCGTCATCGACAAGGACGGCAACAAGGACGTCGCCACCGACCGCACGATCGACCTCACCAAGGCGGGCGAGGTCTGGATCGAGCAGGGCAAGGAACCCGTCGTCACCGAACGGCCCGAGTACCCGGCCCAGGACACCACCAAGGCGGTCCTGCACTACCACCGCGCGGACGGGAACTACGACGGCTGGGGCCTGCACACCTGGACCGGTGCCGCGGAGCCCACCGACTGGTCGAACCCCCTGGAGCCGGTGAAGACTGACCCCTATGGCGCTGTCTTCGAGGTGCCGCTCGCCGCGGGTGCCACCAGCCTCAGCTACATCCTCCACAAGGGCGACGAGAAGGACCTCCCGACCGACCAGTCGCTCGACCTCAAGGCCAACGGCCACGAGGTGTGGCTGGTGAGCGGCCAGGAGAAGTACCTGCTGCCGCAGCCCGCCGGCTCGGCGGCCGCCCTCGACCTGACCACCTCCAAGGCGGTCTGGATCGACCGGGACACCCTCGTCTGGGACGGCTCCGAGGCCGCCGCCTCCACCCAGCTCCTCGCCTCCCGCACCGGCTCCGTCACGGTCCGGGACGGGACGCTGCAGAGCGGCGACGCCCGCTGGCTGCGCCTGACGAAGACGGCCCTCACGGACGCCCAGAAGGCGCAGTTCCCGCACCTCGCCCAGGGCACCGCCTGGTCCGTCGACCCGCGTGACCGGGACCGGGTGCGCGAGGCCCTGCGCGGCCAGGTCGTCGCCACCCAGCACGCGGCGAACGGCGCCGTGCTCGCGGCGACCGGCGTGCAGACCGCAGGCGTCCTCGACGACCTCTACGCCGCCGGCGCCACGAAGGCGAGGCTCGGCCCGGTCTTCCAGGGCGGCCGCCCGACCCTCTCCGTGTGGGCCCCCACCGCACGGAACGTGTCGCTGGAGATCGGCGACCGCACCGTGCGCATGCGCCGCGACGACGGCACCGGCGTCTGGTCCGTCACCGGCCCGCCCTCCTGGAAGGGCGAGGAGTACCGGTACAAGGTCGAGGTGTGGGCGCCCAGCACCCGCGAGATCACCACCAACACGGTCACCGACCCCTACTCGGTCGCCCTGACCACCGACTCCGAGCGCAGCCTCGTCGTCGACCTCGCCGACCGGCGCCTCGCCCCCAAGGGCTGGACCTCCCTCGCCAAGCCGAAGGCGGTGCCGCTGAAGGACGCCCAGATCCAGGAACTGCACATCCGCGACTTCTCCGTCGAGGACCGCACGGCGAAGAACCCGGGCACCTACCTGGCCTTCACCGACAAGGACAGCGACGGCAGCAGGCACCTGCGGGAGCTGGCGGAGTCCGGCACCTCCTACGTGCACCTGCTGCCCGCGTTCGACATCGCCACCATCCCCGAGAAGAAGTCCGACCAGGCGACCGTCGACTGCGACCTCGCCTCCCACCCGGCCGACTCCGCCCGGCAGCAGGAGTGCGTGGCGAAGGCCGCCGCCAAGGACGCCTACAACTGGGGCTACGACCCGTACCACTACACGGTCCCCGAGGGCTCCTACGCCACCGACCCGGACGGCACCGCCCGCACGGTCGAGTTCCGCGAGATGGTCAAGGCGCTCAACGAGGAGGGCCTCGGGGTCGTCATGGACGTGGTCTACAACCACACCGCGTCCCACGGCCAGGCGCAGACCTCGGTCCTGGACCGGATCGTGCCCGGCTACTACCAGCGGCTGCTCGCCGACGGTTCCGTCGCCAACAGCACCTGCTGCTCCAACACGGCACCCGAGAACGCCATGATGGGCAAGCTCGTCGTCGACTCGGTCGTCACCTGGGCCAGGGAGTACAAGGTCGACGGCTTCCGCTTCGACCTCATGGGCCACCACCCGAAGGCCAACATGCTCGCCGTGCGCGAGGCCCTCGACGCGCTCACCCTCAAGAAGGACGGCGTCGACGGCAAGAAGATCATCCTGTACGGGGAGGGCTGGAACTTCGGCGAGATCGCCGACGACGTCCGCTTCGAGCAGGCCACGCAGCAGAACATGGCCGGCACCGGCATCGCCACCTTCTCCGACCGGGCCCGTGACGCCGTGCGCGGCGGCGGCCCCTTCGACGAGGACCCCGGCGTGCAGGGCTTCGCCTCCGGCCTCTACACCGACCCCAACTCCTCGAAGGGCAACGGCACCGAGGCCGAGCAGAAGGCCCGCCTCCTGCACTACCAGGACCTGATCAAGGTCGGGCTCTCCGGCAACCTCGCCGGCTACACCTTCACCGACACCAGCGGCAAGGAGGTCAAGGGCTCCCAGGTCGACTACAACGGCGCACCCGCCGGATACGCGGCCGTACCCGGTGACGCCCTCGCCTACGCGGACGCGCACGACAACGAGTCGCTGTTCGACGCGCTCGCCTTCAAGCTGCCGAAGGACACCCCGGCCGGCGACCGGGCCCGCATGCAGGTCCTCGCCATGGCGACGGCCACCCTCTCCCAGGGCCCGGCGCTGTCCCAGGCGGGAACCGACCTGCTGCGTTCCAAGTCGCTGGACCGCAACTCCTACGACAGCGGCGACTGGTTCAACGCCATCCACTGGAACTGCGCCGCCGGCAACGGCTTCGGCCGGGGGCTGCCGCCGGCCGCCGACAACGAGGACAAGTGGCCCTACGCGAAGCCCCTGTTGGGCTCGGTGCGGGTCGGCTGCCCGCAGATCCAGGGCACCACGGCCGCGTACCAGGACCTGCTGAGGATCCGCACGACGGAGAAGGTCTTCTCCCTCGGCACCGCGGCCCAGGTGCAGTCCCGGCTCTCCTTCCCGCTCTCCGGGAAGGACGAGACGCCCGGCGTGATCACCATGAGGCTCGGCGGCCTGGTCGTGGTCTTCAACGCCACGCCCAAGCGGCAGGAGCAGTCCGTGGCCGCGCTCGCCGGGACCGGCTACCGGCTGCACCCGGTGCAGGCGGCGGGCGGGGACGCGGTCGTGAAGACCTCGTCGTACGCGAAGGGGACCGGCACGTTCACCGTTCCGGCGCGCACGGTCGCGGTGTTCACCACCGCCGGCTGACCCCGTAGGACACTGCGGTTAGGGTGAGCCCTCCTGACCTTGAACAGGAGGGCTCATGCCGCAGATCACCGTCGACTACTCCGAGCGGCTCACGGACGGCTTCGACCGGCCCGCGTTCGCGCGGGACCTGCACACCGCCGTGGTGGAGATCGCGGCCGCCAGGCCGCCGGCGTGCAAGACGCGGTTCCGGCGCACCGAGGACGTCGTGGTCGGCCCCGACACCGACGGGCACGCCCTCGTGCACGTCCACATCGCCCTGCTGGCCGGCCGCAGCGACGAGACCAAGGCCCGTCTCACCGAGGCCGTGCTGGACCTGCTGCGGCAGTACGTCAAGCCGTCCGAGGGGCAGACGCTGCACGCCTCCGCCGAGGTGCGGGAGCTGGACGCGTCGTACCGGAAGTTCGAGGGCGAGTAGGCCCGCTCGGGCCGGCGGAGGGGGGCACGACGGGCCGCGGCGGCCCAGCCAGGCCGGCCGCACCGGGATGCCGTCCTCGTCCGCCTCGGCGGGGCCGGCCGCCGGCCCCGCCGGTCCGTCCGGCTCGGCGGGAGGCCCGGCCGCGGTGCTTTCACCGGCCCGCCGTTCCCGGGCCCGCGGTTCCCGCACCTCCGGTTCCGGACTCAGGGACCGGCCAGCGCGATCAGCCGGACCGCCAGGTCGGTGAACGGCCCGTCCCCCGGCTCGTTCTTCAGCAGCGCGCGCAGCAGCGCGGCCAGCTCCTCGTCGCGGGAGGCGGCGACGGCGGCGAGCGCGGCGAAGTCCTGCACCAGCTGCGCCTCCAGCTCCTCGCGCGGCACCCGCCGCCCGTCCAGCCAGATCAGCGCGGTCGACTCGACGAGCGAGACCCAGGACCGTACGACCAGCTCCAGCCGGGCCGGCGCCGGGCCCACCACCCCCAGGTGCGACAGCATCTGGTCGTACGCGGCCTGCCGTACGGAGTCGACCAGCGCGTTGGTGGCCGAGGACCCCACCGCCGGGCCGCCGCGCATCAGGGCGGCGAAACCGGGGCCGTGCTCCTCGACGAAGTCGAAGAACCGGGCCATCACCCGCCGCAGCCGTGATCCCAGCGGGCCCTCGTGCGGCTCCACGAACCGGGACGCCAGATCCTCCGAGGCACGCCTCAACGCGGCCTCGTACAGACTGAGCTTGCCGGGGAAGTAGTGATAGACCAGCGGGCGCGAGATGCCGGCCCGCGCCGCTATCTCGTCGATGGAGACCTCGTCGGGGGAGCGCCGGCTGAACAGTTCGAGGGCCACGCCGATCAACTGCTGCCGCCGCTCCTCCACTCCCATCCTGCGACGCGCCCCGGTAGTCATGCGCACACCTTACCGATCGAATTCGGCCGCGAACGGTCCGGACCGGCCGACGGTGTTCACACCCTCAGCGCAGCCCGCTGACCGACCGCCCGTCCTCCAGTCTCCCCCGGAGGTCCGCCCGGGCACCCTGCGCGGCGCGGACGGTCAGCAGGTGGCCCCCGGCCGACCCCTCGACGCCGCCCGTCGCCCTGACCGACGCGGTGTCGCGGCTGCCGGCGGCCAGCAGGTACCAGCCGCCCGCCCCCGACCTCCACAGCACCCCGGCGAGCACCCGCGGCTCCCGCTTCCCGCACTCCGGCACGTCCTGCGCCTTCGCCGCCACCGCCCCGGCCCGCGCACCCGGCGCGAGGAACTGCGCCAGCACCCTGGCCCCGCCGCCCCGCCAGGTCTCGGCCCGCGTGCACACCCACTGCGCCGCCCCCGCCGCCCCGGGCAGCGGCTGCTCCGCGAACGCCCAGGCGTTCACGCTCCGCACCCCCGCCGAGCGCACCGCGGCCAGCGAGCAGGCGTACGGCGCCCAGGTGCGCAGCGCCTTCGCGCCGGAGGCGTCCCGCGGTGCCCCGGGAGGCCCCGCGGTCAGCCGGGCCGGGACCAGCTCGCCCAGGTCGGTCAGCATCCGGGTGCCCGTGCCGTCGCTCAGGCGCAGCACGTTCCACGACGTGCAGGGACCCTCCCGCAGCGCGGGGCTCGCCAGGGGCGAGGTCACCCCGTCGACGAGGGTCAGGGCCATCGCGCCGGAGCCCGGCCCGCGCAGGTCCCGCTCGGCGGCCCGGCGCACCCAGGGTGCGGTCAGGTAGCGGACGTTGCCGTCGGCCCGGCTCAGCACCACCGCGCCCGACCCGGCCCTCCCCGCACCGTCGGCGCGGGCGAGGTCCAGCACGGCACCCTCGGTGCCCTCCTCGGGTTCCGCGTAGCGGACGACCCGCAGACCGTCGTAGAGGATCACCACCCGCGCGGTGTCGACCGTCCCCGCGTACAGCAGCTGGGGCGGTCCCGCGGGCCCGCCGGCGGGGGTGCCCGGGGTCGCCGACACCCGCACGCTCTTCCCGGGCCGCGCCCACACGGCCAGCGCGCGGCGCAGCAGTGCCCGGTCGCCGGTGCGCTCGCCGCGCGCCGGCCACACGGAGAAGTCGGTGCGCGCGGAGGTCTTCCACGCGGCGGGGGAGACCCGGGTCAGCTTCCCGGGGTCCAGCGCGGCCCGCGCCGCCGGGTTCTGCGCGTACGGGGGAGCGGCGGCACCGTCCGCGCCCCAGCCGCCGCCCGGCAGCGCGAGCAGCGTCCCGCACACCGCCAGCGCGGCCCCGCCGACCAGCGCGGCCCTCAGGTGCCGGCGGCGGCGCAGCAGGTCCGGCGGCCGGGCCTGCAGCGAGCAGGGGTCGAACTCGGGGGAGTCCAGCAGCCGGTACGGGTCGGGAATCCCGTCGGCCTCCACCAGCGCGCCCTCCACGTCGGCGACGCCCGCGGCCAGGAGCACCTCGGTGACGTCACCGTCCGGGAGCCGCTCGAGGCCGCGCAGCACGTGGGCGGCACGTGCCGGGCCGGACAGGGCCGCCATCCGCTGGTCCAGGGCGAGTTCGCCGGCGCCGCCGGGACGCGGGAACAGGCTCAGTCCCCACACCCGCGGCAGGGGCGGCAGCGGCGCCCAGCGGCCGCCGCGGGCCCCGCGCCCCAGCGCCGTGCGCAGCACCTGGAGCCGGACCAGCGCGTACCCCGGGTCGCCGGTCCGGCCGGCCTGCTGGGCGGGGATCAGCGGCGCGGGGGTGCGGCCGCGGGGCAGCGCCCGCTGCACCAGGCCGTGCGCGGTGAGGACCCGCCGGCGCCGGCCCATGGAGGAGGGCAGCACCAGGTAGGCGAGCCGGACCAGCCGCGGATAGTGCTCGACGAGAGCGGCCTCGGCCTGCTCGACGTCGACGACCGGACCGGCCGGAGGGGAGGGCGCGGCGGGCTGGGCGGCATCCTGTGACTGCACGCCCAGCAGAACGACCGAACGGGCGGATGGTCACCTGACCCGGCCCGTGAGGTGAGCACGGCGGCCACCGTGTCCGTATGGGAGGCCGAGGGCCCCGCGCCGGGGCTCCGTGCGGCGTGTCGCCGTCACGATGTCGCCGTCAAGGACCGGAGGAACACATGAGGGTGACCCGACCGATGCTCGCGCTGACCGGCGCGGTGGCGGCCCTGGCACTGGCGGGCTGCGGATCCGGCGGCACGGACGAGGACCGGGTGCCGCCCACCGCGACGGGCAGCCTGGAACACCTGGCCGCCGAGGCGAAGTGCGAGCCGGACATGCAGACCGACGCCGACACGATCCGCCAGGCGCTGTGCGAGAAGGGCGGCGAGAAGTACGTCCTCGCCACCTTCGCCACCGACCGCGGCCAGCGCGAGTGGCTCAACACGGCCAAGGACTACGGCGGTTACTACCTCGTCGGCCGCAAGTGGGTGGCCGTGGGCGAGGAGAGGACCGTCACGGCCCTGCGGAGCACCCTCGGCGGGACCATGGAGGAGGGCTCCGAGCACATGAACCCCGGCGGCAGTCACAACCGGGGCGGCCACCACGGCTGACCCGGCGGGCGCGGACGGCCGAAGAGGCCGGCGGTGGGGGCCCCACCGCCGGCCTCTTCGGCGTCACGTCACCGGACTACCGGACTACCGGACTACCGGACTACCGGACTACTGGCAGTCCTGGCCGCTGTTGATGCACTCGACCATCTGGTTCATCAGGTCCTCGTCGAAGAAGTTGATGAAGTCGTTGTGGTCGGTGATCGGCTTGTGCAGCTGCTCCGGGAAGGAGTCCACGGCGAACGGGTTCACGACCTGCCCGTCCTGGATCTGCGGGGCCGGGATGTCGTCGTACACCAGGCGGACCTGGAGCTGGGGGATGGCCTGGAAGCCGTTCGAGCAGGTGCCGTCCGCCTCGACGAAGTCGACGTGCGTGCGGTGGTTGGCGCTGTCGATGTTCTGGCCGTCCCAGCAGCTCTGGAAGGCGGAGGTCCGCACCACGCTGCTGCCCTCGGGGCAGATCGGGTACTTGTCCGTCACCTGCCGGTCCTCGAAGCCGGTGCAGCTCCAGGCGGTGTTGGCGTTGTTCAGGCCGTTGGTGAAGGCCTTCGCGTCACCGGTGATGATGCGCAGCGCCCTCGGCATCGCCACGACGTCGCCCGTGCGGTTGCCGACGAACTTCAGCTCCGCCGCGGAGGGCGCGACGATCTTGCCGACGTTGCCGTCCTGGCCGCCGCCCGGCCGGCCCTGGTCGATGTCCTGCGTACCGTCCTGGATCCGCAGCACCGGCCAGAAGTACGACGACCGGTCGCCCTGGTTCTGGCAGGTGGTGTCGCCGTTCGCCAGGTCCTGGTCGCTGGCGAAGGCGGTGTTGGCCTGGTTGCCGACGTAGTCGTGCTGGTGCTGCGCACCGTTGCTGACGCCGGGGGCGACGATCACGTTGTCCGAGTTGCGCAGCGCGTTCTCGTTGGTGCCGCACGCGGTGGTGAAGGAGCCCGTCGAACCGCCGTCGCCGTTCGCCGCCAGACCGTTGGGCAGGTTGCGGGAGTTCGGCGGGACGTCCTCGATCCTGATGAAGTCGTCCGCCACGGGCCCGTTCTGGGCCTGTCCGCCGTTGCCCTGCTCGCCGCCGTTGTCCTGTCCGCCGCCGTTGTCCTGGCCGCCGTCCTGTCCGCCGCCGTTGTCCTGGCCGCCACCACCCTGGTCCTGGCCGCCGTTGCCGTTGCCCTGGTCGACGGGCACGCCCTGGCACGGGGCGAACCGGCCGAAGTCGCGCGGCGCCTTGCCGCCCGCCCGGTTGATGTTGATGCCGATGCGGTCCAGGGTGGCCGTCCGCTTGGACTTCAGCGGCCCGAGGATGGCGTTGTCGACGTAGTTCGGGTCGCCGGCCTGGGCCTGGCGGGTCTCCGCCAGACGCGTGTAGGCGTCGGTGATCTGCCGGTCGAGCGCCGCCAGTTCCTTCGCGACGCCCTTGCGGGCGCTGCGCGGCACCCTGGTCAGCTTCTGGCCGACGTCCGGACAGTTGATCGTCGCGACCTGCGCGCTCCTCGACTTCGTCCGGTTGTGGTGACCTCCGTCCTCGTGAGCCGAGGCGTAGAAGTTCGCCCAGACCAGCCCGCCCCCGCCGAGCGCCAGGGCCGCCGCCCCGGCGGTCACCTTGGTCGCCAGCGGCATCCGACGTTTTCTTGTGTTGCGTCCCATGGAACTCCTCTTGACCTTCCTTACGGGGGCATCCCATTGCGGGGCGTCGAGCGGCCCGACAGGAGTGAAGCGGCTCCCTTGAGTACGGAAGCCGCCCCACGGGTGTTCACCCGTCCCGTGAATCGATGGAAAGTCAGTACGCCACGGGGGTGTCAACAAGCGCTGTGGCACCGGGAGTTGCGGAGCAGACACCCGGGGTGAAGCGGCGGTGTGCCCGGCGGCCGCCCGTTCCCTCGGCACCAGCCGGCCCGCGACCGCCGGGGAGGTGGTGCTGTCTATACCTCCCCGGTGATGCCCAGCACCTTCGCCTCCACCGCCGGATCGAGCCCCAGGGTCGTCCGGTCCGGCCGCTGCGGCGCGGTGCCGCCGATCTCCGTCAGCCAGCGCCAGGTGTCGGCCACGGTCTCGGCGACCGGGCGGCAGCGCAGCCCGGCCGCGACCGCCCGGGAGACGTCCGCCGAGTGCAGCGCGTCGTGCAGGTCGCTGCCCGGCGGCACCCACACCGGCAACTGCGTCCACGGCTCGATGCCCGCCCCGAGGACCGTCTCCGGCGGTGTCCACCGCAGCTCGGCGGAGCCGCCGGTAGCCCGCACACAGGCCTCCAGCAGCTCGCGCATCGTCGCGTGCCCCTGCGGCGACATCAGGTTGTACGGCCCGCTCAGCCCCTGCTCGGCCGCCCCGAGGATCCATTCCGCGAGGTCGCGGACGTCGACGTACTGCAGCGGCAGCTCGCCCGGGCCCGGGGCGAGGACCGGGCCGCCGCGCGCCGTCCGGTTCAGCCACCAGGGCAGCCGCCCCACGTTCTCGTACGGCCCGAGGATCAGTCCGGCCCGCACCAGCAGCGACCGGTCCGCGCCGAAGGCGTCCACGGCGGCCAGCTCCCCGCCCCGTTTGTCCCGCGCGTAGTCCGTGAGGTCCGCGTCGGGGGAGGCGCCCTCCACCACCGGAGCCTGCTCGGTGTACCCGGCGGGCGGGGCCCACGCGTACACCGAGCAGCTCGACACGTACACGTACCGTCCGGCGCGGTCCCGCAGCAGCCGTGCCGTGTCCCGCACCGCGCGCGGCGCGGCCGACCAGGTGTCGACGACGGCGTCCCACTCACCGGGGTCCTCGTCGAGCGCCGCCAGACCGTCGAGCGCGGTCCGGTCGCCCCGCAGCGTCCGCACGCCCGCCGGGGCCTCGTGCCGGCCCCGGTGGAAGACGGTCACCTCCCAGCCCCGCCCCACGGCCGCCTCGGCGACGGCCCGGCCCGCGAACTCCGTACCACCCAGCAACAGAAGTCTCATACCGGCGACTCTGCCCGCCCGGGCGGCGGGACGGAACGGCAATCTGCTGACGGCAGACCGTGCCGTCCGCTCAGCGACCCGCCGGCGGGACGTACTTGTAGCCGACCCGGCGCACCGTGCGGATCGTGTCCCGGTGCTCGGCTCCCAGTTTGCGGCGCAGCCGGGCGACGTGGACGTCGACGGTCCGGCCGTCACCGACATGGCCGTAGCCCCACACCGTGCCGACCAGGTGGTCCCGGGTGTGCACCCGGCCCGGATGCGCCACCAGATGGGCGAGCAGTTCGAACTCCAGGTAGGTGAGGTCGAGCGGGCGCCCGTCCACCTCGGCGGTGCGCTGCACCGGGTCGACGCGCACGAGCGGATCACCGGCGGGTTCGGCGGGCTCCGGTGCCGCCGTCGCGAACGGCGGCTGCCGGTCGGCGGGGACCAGCACCAGATAGCCGACCATCGGGGGCCGCCCGGGCAGCACGGGCACCGCGTTCGGCGGCGCGGGCAGCCAGGTGGCGCCGGGCGGCAGCAGACCGGCGACCGTCACCACCTCGTCCCGTTCGACGGCACGCAGCCGGGGCGGGGCCGCAGCGGCGGGGGAGACGGAGGGCACGGAGGACAGGGAACGGGAGGTCGCCATGGGACGTCAGCTCTTTCGCGCGAAGGGTTCGTCGGGGACGTACGCGGTGCGCGGCGGCCGAGGGCCGGGAGGAGATCCGGGCGTCAGCGGGCCGGCGCGTTCGTCGCGCGACAACACGCCCGGTCGAAGTCGTGGTGCTGACGGGACGGCCAGAACGGCTCGAGGTCACTGCGCCTCGTCGCCTCGTACTTGCGGTAGCCGGCCATGTGCCTATTGAAGCAGACGACGCGAGGGGCGCCCACCGTGAACGGCGGACGCCCCTCGTGAGGACAGCGGGGACGGATCAGATCTGGCCGGCCTTCTCCAGCGCGGTGCAGCACGTGTCGACCAGCAGACGGGTCACCACGTACGGGTCGACGTTGGCGTTCGGACGGCGGTCCTCGATGTAGCCCTTGCCGTCCTGCTCGACCTGCCACGGGATGCGCACCGAGGCGCCGCGGTCGGAGACGCCGTAGGAGTACTCGTTCCACGGGGCGGTCTCGTGCAGGCCGGTGAGGCGGTCGTCGATGCCGGCGCCGTAGTTCTTGACGTGGTCCAGCGGCTTGGAGCCCTCACCGAGCGACTCGCACGCGGTGATGATCGCGTCGTAGCCCTCGCGCATCGCCTTGGTGGAGAAGTTGGTGTGGGCGCCGGCGCCGTTCCAGTCGCCCTTGACCGGCTTGGGGTCGAGGGTGGCGGAGACCTCGAAGTCCTCGGCGGTGCGGTAGAGCAGCCAGCGGGCCACCCACAGCTGGTCGGAGACCTCCAGCGGGGCCAGCGGGCCGACCTGGAACTCCCACTGCCCGGGCATGACCTCGGCGTTGATGCCGGAGATGCCGAGGCCCGCCTTCAGGCAGTTCTCCAGGTGCGCCTCGACGACGTCCCGGCCGAAGATCTCGTCCGAGCCGACACCGCAGTAGTAGCCGCCCTGCGCGGCCGGGAAGCCGCCCTCCGGGAAGCCGAGCGGACGGGCGCCCTTGAAGAAGGTGTACTCCTGCTCGATGCCGAAGACCGGCTCCTGGCCGGCGAACTTCGCGGCGACCTCGGCCAGCGCGGCCCGGGTGTTGGACGCGTGCGGCGTCATGTCCGTGTTCAGGACCTCGCACAGCACCAGGACGTCGTCACCGCCGCGGATGGGGTCCGGGCAGACGAAGACCGGCTTGAGGACGCGGTCGGAGGCGTGCCCCTCGGCCTGGTTGGTGGAGGACCCGTCGAAGCCCCAGATCGGCAGGTCCGCGCCCTTGGCGTCGTCGCCCATGATCTTCGTCTTGGAACGCAGCTTGGCGGTCGGCTCGGTGCCGTCGATCCAGATGTACTCGGCCTTGAAGCTCACGGTCCACATCCTTCGGGGTGGGTCTGGCGCGCTTGTGCGGGTGCTGCGGCGCTGCGGCACTGGGGCGCCGCCGTCGATGGCACGCAGCTTGTCAACAGGCGATTTCCCGGCCATTGCCCGCATGTGAACCCCGTGTTACCGGCCCGCGGTGCGCCCCGTCCCCCTCAGTGGGAGGGGAGCGGGGAGGGGCGCGGTGTATGCGATGGACGCGCCGGGGGCCCGCCGCTCCCGACCGTGAGCAGCGGGCCCCCGGGAGGGAATCCGGGCCTCACCCCACCTTCTCGATCACCGCGCGGCGTATCAGGAACTTGCCGGGCTCGCGGACCTGTTCGAAGGCGGCGTCGTTGAGCAGCACGCAGCTGCCGGACACCGAGGTGACCTCCACCGTCGTGGACTTGTCGTTGTCCAGGTTGGTGACCTTCAGCTTCGTCCCGGCCGGGAACTGGTTGCTGGACGCGGCCGGGGCGCCGGCCTCACCGGAGAGGGTGACGGTCGACCCGTTGCACACCTGCTCACCCGAGGCCGCGGCGCCCTCACCACCGGCCTGGCCTCCGCCCTGGTCCTGGCCGCCCTGGCCCTGGTCACCCTGGGCCGGCTGCGACGGGGCGGCGGGCTGCTCCGGCTGCGCGGTCCGGGAGCCCTGAGCCGACTCCCCAACCGTGCACCCGGACGCCTCCTGCTGCACCTTGATCTGCGCGATGACCGCCTCACGGTTGGCGATCCGCGCCTGGGACTGGGCGTCGGGGGCGGCCCGCTGGCCCTCGATGAACTTCTCGTTGTTGCCGAGCGCGGTGGCCAGGCCCTGACAGACCGTCGAGTCCGCCGCCGACCTGGTGGTGGCCGCAGGCGGGGTGGCGTTCGACGTGGTCGCCATGACGACGGCACCGCCGCCCGCCACCGTGGCGGCGCTCAGCAACAGCGCGAGTTTCTTCTTCGGACCGAGACTTCTCCTGCGCGACATGCGCGCCTCCTGAAGAGGTAGGGGGGCGTACGCCGCTATGTACGAGATACCGAACGGAGTTGCTCAGCCGCCCCGCCAAGTCGCCGAAGTGGCTCGTGTCACACGCTCGTTCGGCGGGAGAGGGCGTCCCGGACGGCCTCCTCCGAGCGGGCCACGACCGCCGTCCCGTCGTCCGCCGTGATGATCGGCCGCTGGATCAGCCTCGGACGCGCGGCCAGCGCAGCGATCCAGCGGTCCCGCGCACCGGCGTCCCGCGCCCACTCCTCGAGTCCCAGCTCCTGCGCCTCGGCCTCCTGGGTCCGCGTGATGTCCCACGGCTCCAGTCCCAGCCGCTCCAGCACCGCGCGGATCTCGTCCTCGCCCGGCACCTCCTCCAGGTAGCGGCGGACGGTGTAGTCGGCCCCCTCGGCGTCGAGCAGGCCGAGGGCGGCACGGCACTTCGAACAGGCCGGATTGATCCAGATCTCCATGCCGCACACGGTACGCCGCTCCCTGTTTGTTCGAATTTCAGGCCCGGGCGCGCGTGTCACGCGGGACCGGTGGGGCGAGACGTGAAATCCCGTGCTCACCAGCGCATTTGATGGCTCGTGGAGGTCTGCTGATTGTCAGTGCCGGGCAGTAGAATGGGAGCAGTGTTCGAGGGATTCGCCGGGGTCGTCATGGACCCCGGCCGACCGCCCCGACCGCGACAGGAGGATGCCCGTGCCCGCTGCCGCACTGAAGCCGAAGCCCCTGCCCACCCAGTCCACCGCGACGCGCCCCGTGCTGCTCGAACTGCCCTGCGCCCCGGTGGAGAAGAGCCCCCTGCCGGCGGGCCGCCCGCGCGAGTGGTACGTCACCCACAACCGCCGGCTCAAGGCGATGCGGCTCGCCATCGCCCTGCTCGACTCCGGCGTCTACCTGCCCAACCAGGCACGCAACGAGAAGATCCGCCGCACGGCGGCGCTGATCGGCGTCCACCCGCCGTCGGACACGACGTGCCACATGGTGCGCGCGTTCATGCGCTACAACCGCTGACACCTGACACCCGCACCGGCGCCGGGCGCCCCCGCCGTACGGGGCGCCCGGCACCGCCTCAAGATGCCGCGCACCGGCCCGGCCCAGTCGCCGGCCCGCACGGCGAGCAGCGGCAGCAGCACGGGGTGCTCCACCGCCCCGTCCAGCGACGCCTCACGCACCCGACCGTCCGGATGGCACAGCCCGAGGGCGAGCCGGGAGTCCGCCTCCGCGCCGGGGACCGGCCACGGCAGCGCGCGCCGGCAGCGGATCAGGTCCCGGGCGCCCAGGTCGAACGCGGTCCACGCCAGGGCGTCGGCGGTGTCCAGGGCCTCGGTGAGGGGCACGCCCCGGATGACCCGGCCGGCCGCCGCCCCGCCGCTCCTGATGTCGTCGTGCATACCGCCCCACCCCTGCCGGCCTGCCGTCTCCGGACGAGCGTAGAGGCCGCGCGGGCGTGGGGCGCGGCCAATCAGTACGGCTGGAAGTTGATGTACCCGAGCAGGACGATCACCGCGACGACGCAGCCGAGGACCACGGCCGTCGACACCCAGGACGAGCGGCCGGAGGACCCCCTGTGCTCGGGGTCGGCACGGAACGGGACCGGTCCGGGAGGGTTGTCCTTCCAGCGCGCGGCGAGCATACGGGCCCGGGCCGACGGCTCCTTGTGCTCGGCGCCGTCCGCCCACCTGAGGTCGAACTCCCGCTCTTCGTCGTCCCTTTCGGACATCCCCGTGACTTTCTCTCGAACAGCAGTGTCAGACCAAGGATCCCTCTCCGTCCGCCCAGAGGGAAGCTTTCCGGACACACGACAGCGCCCCCGCCCCGGAGAACCGGAGGCGGGGGCGCAGGCGTGACGCGGGAGGATCACACGTCGAAGTACAGCTCGAACTCGTGCGGGTGCGGGCGGAGCTGGAGCGGGGCGATCTCGTTCTGGCGCTTGAAGTCGATCCACGTCTCGATCAGGTCCGGCGTGAACACGTCGCCCTGGAGAAGGAACTCGTGGTCGGCCTCGAGGCGGTCCAGCACGGCGCCGAGGGAGGTGGGGACCTGCGCCACGTTGGCGTGCTCCTCGGGAGCCAGCTCGTAGAGGTCCTTGTCGATCGGCTCGGCCGGCTCGATCTTGTTCTTGATGCCGTCCAGGCCCGCGAGGAGCAGTGCCGAGAAGGCCAGGTACGGGTTGCCGGAGGCGTCGGGGGCGCGGAACTCCACGCGCTTGGCCTTCGGGTTCGATCCGGTGATCGGGATGCGCATCGCGGCGGAGCGGTTGCGCTGCGAGTACACCAGGTTCACCGGGGCCTCGAAGCCCGGCACCAGGCGGTGGTAGGAGTTCACCGTCGGGTTGGTGAAGGCCAGCAGCGACGGGGCGTGCCGGAGGATGCCGCCGATGTAGTAGCGGGCGGTGTCCGACAGGCCGGCGTAGCCCTGCTCGTCGTAGAAGAGCGGCTCGCCGCCCGTCCACAGCGACTGGTGGACGTGCATGCCGGATCCGTTGTCACCGAAGATCGGCTTGGGCATGAAGGTCGCGGTCTTGCCGTTGCGCCAGGCGACGTTCTTGATGATGTACTTGAAGAGCTGGAGGTCGTCGGCGGCGGCGAGCAGCGTGTTGAAGCGGTAGTTGATCTCCGCCTGGCCGGCGGTGCCCACCTCGTGGTGCTGCCGTTCGACCTTCAGGCCGGCCTTGGCCAGCTCCAGGGACATCTCGGCGCGCAGGTCGGCGAAGTGGTCGACCGGCGGGACCGGGAAGTATCCGCCCTTGTAGCGGACCTTGTACCCGCGGTTGTCCTCCAGGGCCCCGGTGTTCCAGGCGCCGGCCTCGGAGTCGATGTGGTAGAAGGACTCGTTCTCCGACGTCTTGAAGCGCACGCTGTCGAAGACGTAGAACTCGGCCTCGGGGCCGAAGTAGGCAGTGTCGGCGATGCCGGTGGAGGCCAGGTAGGCCTCGGCCTTCTTCGCCACGTTGCGCGGGTCGCGGGAGTACGCCTCGCCCGTGATCGGGTCGTGGATGAAGAAGTTGATGTTCAGCGTCTTGTCACGGCGGAACGGGTCGAGGCGGGCGGTCGACAGGTCCGCGCGCAGCGACATGTCGGACTCGTGGATGGCCTGGAACCCGCGGATCGACGATCCGTCGAACGCGAGCTCCTCGTCGGGGTCGAACGCCTCGGCGGGGATCGTGACGTGCTGCATCACACCCGGCAGGTCGCAGAACCGGACATCGATGAACTTGACGTCCTCGTCCGCGAGGTACTTCTTGGCGTCGTCGGCGTTCTGGAACATCCAGCTCCTCCTACTCCCGACCGTCCCGCCGGGGTGGTAGATCGTCTGTGCTGCCGGGTGTGGGCGGCACTCGCTGCACTCGACCCTAGGGACGGGTCATTTCTCGTGCGTGACCCATTTGTTTCGCACAAGTTAACCAGCCCCTCTTCCACGGTAGCCCCGACGCACCCCGCCGTCCTGTGGTCATTTCCGTGCGCAGTACCGTGGACGGGTGGACAACAGGCAAGCAATCGGATCATGGCTGTCCGGGCCGCGCGCGGCCCTGGAGGACGCCGGTGCCGACTTCGGTTACCGGGGCGAGCAGCTGGGACTGCCGGAGGACGGGCCGGGCTCGATCGCCCGCCCGGGCCGCAGGCTCGGCGCCCTCGCGGTGGACTGGGGTCTGTGCATGCTGATCGCATACGGTCTCATCACCGACGGCTACGACGGACAGTCGACCGGCAACTGGGCGCTGCTGGTGTTCCTTGTGCTGAGCGTCCTGACCGTCGGCACGGTCGGGTTCACCCCGGGCAAGCGCCTCTTCGGGCTGCGGGTCGTCGCCCTCGACAGCGGCCGGGTGCGGCCGCTGCGCGGGCTGGTGCGTTCGGTCCTGCTGTGCCTGGCCGTCCCCGCCCTCATCTGGGACCGCGACGGGCGCGGTCTGCACGACCGGCTGGCCCGCACGGTCGAGGTGCGGATCTGAGGTCCGCCGTCGAAGGGTGCGGATCCGGCCGTCCGGGGCCCGCTGCCGGGGCGCGGAGCTGAGATCAGCCCCGAGAGGTGACGGATACGCCGATGGGGGCGCCGGAAGTGGTTCCGGCGCCCCCATCGGCGTATCCGCGAAAGGGTGGGGGTCAGCGGCCCCGCTGGCCGCCGCCGCCCTTCGGCAGCTTCATTCCCTTGGGCATCGGGCCCTTGGGGAGCGGCATGTTGCTCATCAGGTCGCCCAGGGCGCGCAGCCGGTCGTTGGTCACGGTGACCTGAGGGCCGGAGAGCACCCGGGGCAGCTTGAGCATCGTCGTGCGCAGCTTCTTCAGCTCCACCTGGCCCTCGCCCGTGCCCACGATCAGGTCGTGCACCGGGACGTCCGCGACGATGCGGTTCATCTTCTTCTTCTCGGCCGCCAGCAGGCTCTTCACCCGGTTCGGGTTGCCCTCGGCCACCAGCACGATGCCGGCCTTGCCGACCGCGCGGTGCACCACGTCCTGGCTGCGGTTCATCGCCACCGCGGGGGTCGTCGTCCAGCCCCGGCCGATGTTGTCGAGCACCGCCGCGGCGGCGCCCGGCTGTCCCTCCATCTGCCCGAAGGCCGCCCGCTCGGCCCGGCGCCCGAACACGATCGCCGTCGCGAGGAAGGCGAGCAGGAAGCCCAGGATGCCGAGATAGATGGGGTGCCCGATCAAGAAACCGATCGCGAGGAAGACACCGAAGGTGACGATTCCGACAGCCGCGAGTACAAGACCGATCTTCTTGTCGGCCCTGCGGGTCATCTTGTAGGTCAGGGCGATCTGCTTCAGTCGCCCGGGGTTCGCAGCGTCCGCTGCGGTTTCCTTCCTCGCCATGCGATGAAGTCTACGTGCCCCCCGGAGCGCCTTCGACGGCAGTGCCGGGGGTGACGGGCTCAGAGGCGGGGGGAGGCGGTCCGGTCGAGGACCCGCTGGGTCTCGACCCGGTCCCTGGCGCGCCGGCGGTCCTCCAGCACGGAGGTCCAGGCGTTGCGGCGGGCGGTGCGCTGACCACTGCTCATCAGCAGTGACTCGACGGCGCGCAGTGCGGTGGTGAAGGACGGGATGGGAGTGGCGCGGACGGGCGCGGCCTGCATGGTGGAGGTCTCCCTCGGTGCGGGCGGGTAGGGGGGCACGTGGTGTACGTGCGGTGATTCCAGGCTCACTGACTGGTGTTACCAGGGCGTGACCAGCCGGTCAAACAGGCATGAAGCCTCGGTGGGCGCTCCCGGAACGCCTACGCGGTCCCGACCTGTGCCCTCATCTGCGAGGACGGTCGGGACCGCGTTCTCTCGGCCGGTACCGGCCGGTAGGGCCTTGTGCGTGAATTCACACGCGATGTCCGTGTCCCCGGGGTGGTGCCTCCGGGGCCGGTCTCAGACGGCTTGGGAGGCCACGTACGTGCCTCGCTTCTCGACGGCCATCCGGTAGAGGCGGCCGGCGCGGTACGAGGAGCGGACGAGCGGGCCGGACATCACACCGGAGAAGCCGATCTGCTCGGCCTCCTCCTTCAGCTCCACGAACTCGTGCGGCTTCACCCAGCGCTCCACGGGGTGGTGGCGCACGGAGGGCCGCAGGTACTGGGTGATGGTGACCAGTTCGCAGCCCGCGTCGTGCAGCTGCTTCAGCGCCTCGCTGACCTCGTCCCGGGTCTCGCCCATGCCGAGGATCAGGTTGGACTTGGTGACCAGCCCGTAGTCGCGGGCCTCGGTGATGACCTTCAGGGAGCGGTCGTAGCGGAAGCCGGGGCGGATCCGCTTGAAGATCCGGGGGACCGTCTCGACGTTGTGCGCGAAGACCTCGGGGCGGGAGGAGAAGACCTCGGCCAGCTGTTCCGGCACGGCGTTGAAGTCGGGGGCCAGCAGCTCGACCTTGGTGCGGCCGTCGGCGCGCTCGGCCGTCTGCGCGTGGATCTGGCGCACGGTCTCCGCGTACAGCCAGGCGCCGCCGTCCTCCAGGTCGTCGCGGGCGACGCCGGTGATGGTGGCGTAGTTCAGGTCCATGGTGACGACCGACTCGCCGACGCGGCGCGGCTCGTCACGGTCCAGCGCCTCGGGCCTGCCCGTGTCGATCTGGCAGAAGTCGCAGCGCCGGGTGCACTGGTCGCCGCCGATGAGGAAGGTCGCCTCGCGGTCCTCCCAGCACTCGTAGATGTTCGGACAGCCGGCTTCCTGGCAGACGGTGTGCAGACCCTCGCTCTTGACCAGGTTCTGCATCTTGGAGTACTCGGGGCCCATTTTCGCCCGGGTCTTGATCCACTCGGGCTTGCGCTCGATGGGGGTCTGGCTGTTGCGGACCTCCAGGCGCAGCATCTTGCGTCCGTCGGGTGCGACTGCGGACACGACCGGCTCCCTAGCGATTGATTCTTCGGCGTGCTCAAGCGTACGCCCGTGGATGTGAAGGCCCGGCGAGGGTGTGGCCCTGCTGAGGGCGGCCACCCGCGGTTCTCGCCGCGACCTGGGCGCCCGAGGCGTTCAACACCGGGCGGGCGGCCTTTATGCCGGTGTTCTCTCGATCTCCCGGGGCTTCAGCTCGGCGTTGAGGAGGATGTCCCGGAGGTGGCGTTCCACCACGGGCAGCACCTCGTCGATCGTGATGTCCCGGCCGAGTTCGTTCGCCAGGGAGGCGACGCCCGCGTCGCGGATCCCGCACGGGATGATCTTGTCGAACCACTTGTTGTCGGGGTTCACGTTCAGCGCGAAGCCGTGCATCGTGACGCCCTTGGCCACCCGGATGCCGATCGCGGCGATCTTGCGGTCCTCGCGGCGCTGGCCGGCGTTGGACGGCGCGTACTCCGGGCCGTCGAGGCGGGGGTCGAACTCGTCGTCCTGCAGCCGGGGGTCGAAGTCGAGGGAGAGCCCGCCCAGTGCCGGGCGCTGCTCGACCGGGTCGCCGAGGACCCAGACGCCGCTGCGGCCCTCGACCCGCGTGGTCTCCAGGCCGAAGTCGGCGCAGGTGCGGATCAGCGCCTCCTCCAGGCGCCGGACGTGCGCGACCACGTCCACCGGGCGGGGCAGCTTCTGGATCGGGTAGCCCACCAGCTGGCCGGGGCCGTGCCAGGTGATCTTGCCGCCGCGGTCCACGTCGATGACGGGGGTGCCGTCGAGAGGGCGCTCGCTCGCCTCGGTGCGCCGGCCGGCCGTGTAGACCGGGGGGTGCTCCAGGAGGATCACGGTGTCGGGCGCCTCGTCGGCGAACCGCGCCGCGTGCACCCGGCGCTGCTCGTCCCAGGCCAGCTGGTAGTCGACGGCCTCGGCCCCGAAGCCCATCCGGACGAACCGCAACTCACTCACGGCGACACGCCTCCCAAGAACGTCGTCAGGCGCGCGACGCGCCCACGCCACTGTACGTCCGCCGCCCGCCCGTCAGCTTTCGGGTCAATCCTCACACGATCGGATGAATGCCGGTTGTTGCCTGCGATCAGGTGCTCACTCTCCGCTACATTCGCGCCGTCCCATGACGCCGAATGGGCTGCTCACAGGCAATCCGGGCACCCCACAGCCGGAAGGCAGGAGACCGCACCGCAGATGACGGAACGACCCGCGCAGCGCACGCCCAACCGACAGCTCGCCGCGCTCATCGCAGAAGCGGGGTTCTCCAACGCGGGACTCGCCCGTCGCGTGGACCAGCTCGGTCTCGAACACGGACTCGACCTGAGATACGACAAGACCTCCGTGACGCGCTGGCTGCGCGGTCAGCAGCCGCGCGGGACGACGCCGGCGCTGATCGCCGAGGTGTTCACCCGGCGGCTGGGGCGCCGCCTCACCGCCCAGGACCTCGGCCTCGACGCCTGCGCCCCGGTCTACGCGGGACTGGAGTTCGCGGCCGGTCCCGAGGAGGCCGTCGACATCGTCAGCGGGCTGTGGCGCAAGGACTCCGGCAGCCATGCCGAACTGCGCAAGATCGCCTTCACCTCGGCCGGGCTGGTCGTACCGAGCCGGGACTGGCTCATCGGGCGGGCCGACGAGAAGGTCGCCCGCGCCGAACCGCCGGCCCGGGTGCCCGCGCAGGGGCGCCCCGCGCCCCGCACCCTGCTGACGCCCGACCTCCTCGCCCGCAGGCGCGGCGCCGCCGAGCGCGGGCCGGGGCAGCGGGTCACCGGCGGCGACATCGCCGCGCTGCGGTCGGTCGCCGAGCTGTTCCGCACCCTCGACGACGCGTACGGGGGCGGGCACGCCCGCCAGGCCCTCGTGCGGTACCTGGAGCACGAGTGCGAGCCGATGCTGCGGGGCACGTACGGCGAGCAGACGGGCCGCCGGCTGTTCGCCGCTGCCGCGGACCTGACCCGGCTGGCCGGGTGGACCTCGTACGACATCGCCGCGCACGGGCTCGCCCAGCGGTACTTCGTGCAGGCGCTGCGGCTCGCGCAGGCGGCGGGGGACCGGCCCTACGGCGCGTACGTCCTGGTCACCATGAGCCGGCAGGCCGTCTACCTCGGGCACGGGCGGGAAGCCGTGCAGCTCGCGCGGGTCGCCCAGCAGGGGGCGGGGGGCTCCGCACCGGCCGCCGTGCAGTCGATGCTGCACGCCGCCGAGGCGCGGGGGCACGCGGTGCTCGGAGAGGTGCGGGCCTCCACGGCGGCGCTGGCCCGCGCGGAACGCGCGCTGGAGGGCGCGCGGGTGGGGGACGAGGTGCCGTACTGGGCGCGCTCGTTCGACGAGGCGCAGCTCGCGGACGAGTTCGGTCACTGCCACCGGGACCTGCAGCAGTTCCGGGCCGCCGCGCAGCATGCCGAGCGCTCGCTGCAGCTGCGGTCGCCGGGGTACGCCCGCAGCAGGCTGCTCTGCCGGATGGTGCTGGCCACCGCGCGGCTGGGGCTCGGTGAACTGGACCAGGCGTGTCAGCTGGCCGCGGAGGCGGCCGGGCAGGCGGCCGAGATGCGCTCGGTGCGGGCGGTGGAGTACGTCCGCGACTTCGAACGCAGACTCGAGCCGTACCGTGACGCGGGCCCGGTCCGCACCTACCGCGACAGGGTGGCAGCCCACAGCTGACGGGTGCGTCGCGGCGGGGTCGCCGGCCGGCTGACGGTGGTCGGTCGTACGCCTGCGGCGCCGCTGTCCGCCGTCGTGCCGCCGCCCTCCGCTCTCCGCGGGCAGTCCTGCCGCAGGGGCGATGGGGGAGGGCGGGCGCGACGGCACCCCGCCCGCGCCGGGCTGCGCGGACCCTCCCGGCCCGCAGCGGCGCCGGGGGTGCGCTCAAGCACGGTGTGGCAGCGTCACGCCGCGTGCGCCGTCGGGACCGGTTCCGCCGTGTGCAGCGAACGGCTCACGCCCAGGTCCGCGAGAAGCGCCGCGGCCGCCCGCCGAGCCGAGTGCAACGCCCCCTGCACGGACCCCGTGTCCCGGTGGTCCCCGCACACGTACAGCCCCGCCAGCAGGCGCACCGGCCGCCGCAGGTCGTGCGGCGGCCGCATCTGCGGCACCGCCTCCGCGGTGTGACGCACCGCCAGCGTCTCCCACCGCGCCGTGGACACCCCGTACAGCCGCGCCAGATGCATCCGCACCGCCGTGTCCACCCCCGGGGTCGCCGGCCCCAGGACCGTGGAGGTCACCAGCGTGCGGCCGGCCGGCGCGCGGGACGGGTCGACGGCGCTGACGAGCGCCGTGTGCGCCACCGGTCCGCCCCGGTCCGCGTCCAGCAGCAGCGACGCACCGGTCGAGGGGACCGCGTCGGTCGTGTGGTGCACCACCGTCACCGGGTGGAAGCCCGGCACCCGCAGTCCCGGCAGCAGCTCCGCCGCCGCCCGCGCCCCCGTCGCGACCAGCACCGCGCCGCACCGGAACTCGCCGTGCTCCGCGGTGGTCACCGAGGTCGTGGACACGGACGTGACCCGCACCCCCGTGCGCACCGTGCCCGGTGGCAGCGTCCGCGCCAGCCGCCGCGGCAGCGTCTCCGCGCCGCCCTCCGGCAGGCACAGCCGCCCGCCGGCGAAGGAGTGCAGGGCCAGATCCGCGCACCGGCTGGACGTCACGAGGTCCGGGTCGCACAACAGCGCGGCGAGCAGCGGGCGCAGGAAGCCGTCGACGGTGCGGGCGGGCAGGCCCCGGGTCACCAGTGCCTCGGCGGCGGGCAGTTCCGGCCGGGCCAGCAGCCGTTCGGCGGGCGTGCCCGCGAGCCTGGTCAGCGCCGCCCCCAGCCGGGCCTGGTCCACCGCCGTGCCCAGCGGAGCGCCGCTGCGGTTGCGGGGCACGGACACCTGCCGGCCCGGCACGGCCACCGGCTTCCTGGGGCCGGCCCCGGGCCGGGGAGTGCTCGCCAGGGCGCGCACCGCATGGAGTGCGCCCCTCGCGCTGCGCGCCCCCCGCGCGCCCGGCTGCGCGCCGGCGCGGTGGTGCCGTCCGTCGCTGTGCAGCAGGACACCGGGATCGAAGGGTTTCAGCACCAGCCCGTCGAGCCCCGGGGTCTCCCGCAGTTCGGGATACGCCGTGGACAGCAGCCGCCCGACCCTGTCGAGCCGGAAGCCGTCGATCTCCTCGGTCGCCATGCGACCGCCCACCTCGTGGGCTGCCTCCAGGACGATGGTGGTGACTCCTGCGCTGGTCAGTCGTCGAGCCGCGGAGAGTCCGGCGATCCCGGCTCCCACGACGACGACGTCCGCCTGGTACGTGGGCTCAAGCACGTGCCCCTCCTCGAGGTTGCGCGGGCGCTGGAGACGTCATGCCCTCAACAGGCCCCAGGGATACCCGAGTTCCGGTCGAGGTTAGGTCCGTGTCCGGTCGCCGGGTCAGTCGCGCATGGGCAGTGCACGGGCGCACGACGGTCGCATACACACACCGGATGGGCACGGTGAGGTCGCAGGGGGCTCAGTTTCGTGCGCGCAGCGGTCGGATTCGACCGGATCCGCTCGCGGGGCGGCGCTCGGCGGCCTGCCGCGGGCCGCTCACGGGGCCGCCCGCACCGCCCCCTCGATCCGCGGGAAGGCGAACCGGAAGCCCGACTCCAGCAGCCGCGCCGGCAGCACCCGGGCGCTGCCCAGCACGTCCCCGGCCATCTCGCCCAGAACCGTCCGCAGCACCGCCTCCGGCACCGGGAGCACCGCCGGCCGGCGCAGCACCCGGGCCATCGTCGCGGTGACCTCCCGGTTGGTCGCCGGATGGGGGGCCGTCAGGTTGAACGGGCCGGACAGCCCGTCGGTGTCGAGGAGGTGGCGCAGTGCCGCCACCTCGTCGTGCAGGGCGATGAACGACCAGTACTGGCGTCCGTCGCCCATCCGCCCGCCCAGACCGGCCCGGAAGAGCGGGAAGAGCCTGCCCCACGCTCCGCCCCCGCGCGCCACCACCAGGCCGGTCCGCGCGAACACCGTCCGCACGCCCGCCTCCCGCGCGGGCGCCGCCGCGGCCTCCCACTCCACGCACACCCGCGGCAGGAACCCCTCACCCGGTGGCGCGCTCTCGTCCACCGCCCGGTCACCGGTCTCGCCGTAGTAGCCGATCGCGCTGCCGTTCACGAACACCCGGGGCCGGACGTCCTCGGGCAGGCCGGCGAGCGCCTCGGCCAGCGCGGTCGTGCCCCCCACCCGGCTGGCGCGGATCCGCGCCTTGTAGGCGTCCGTCCAGCGGTGGTCGCCGACGCCCGCCCCCGCCAGGTTCACCACCGCCTCGCACCCGGCGAGCCCTGCCGCGTCCACGGATCCCCGCTCCGCGTCCCACCGGACCTCGTCCGCCCCCCGGGGCTCAGCCCGCACCAGCCGGACCACCGAGTGCCCGTCAGCCGTCAGGGACCGCACCAGGGCGGCCCCGATGAGCCCGGACGCCCCGGCCACCGCGATTCGCGAACGCTCCATGCCGTCCATCCTGCCCCCCGGCGGCGCGAAATTCTCGGCGGGACCACTCGCCGCAGCCGTAACCTCAAGGCCATGACCGAGCCGCTCGTACGCCCCGCCCGCCCCGAGGACGAGGGAGACCTGGCACGCCTCGACCGTGAGACCTGGTCCCACGAGTTCGCCGTCATGCCCCGGCCCGAGCCGGACGAACCGTTCTTCCGCGAGACGTGCGGGCCCGACGCCCACCTCGTCGCCGAGCACGACGGCCGCCTCGTGGGCTACATCAGGCTCGGCCACCCGACCCCGCTCAAGTCCAACGCGCACGTCCAGCAGATCCGCGGCCTCGCCGTCGCCGAGGAGGCGCGCGGCAGGGGCGCGGGCCGGGCCCTGGTGCGGGCCGCCGTGGCGGAGGCCCGACGCCGGGGCGCCCGCCGCATCACGCTGCGCGTCCTGGGCCACAACACGGTCGCCCGGGCGCTGTACGCGTCGGAGGGCTTCGCCGTGGAAGGGGTGCTGCCCGGGGAGTTCTTCCTCGACGGCGCGTACGTCGACGACGTCGCGATGGGCCGGCCGCTGCTGTGACCGGCCGCTAGGAGGTCACCACCTCGCCCGTGTCCACCGGCGCCGTCGCCTCCGCGGCGCGCTCGGCGTCCTCCGCGACCTCGTCCGCCGTCAGGACGTACCCCGTCTCGGCGTCCGTGGTGGAGCGCGCGAACACCACGCCGAACACCCGGCCGTCGGTGGTCAGCAGCGGGCCGCCGGAGTTGCCGGGGCGGACGGTGGAGCGGATCGAGTAGATCTCGCGGGTGACCGTCGCGTCGCTGTAGATGTTCTGCCCCCTGGCCTGGAGACGGCCCGCCACCGTCGCCGCCTGGAGGTTCAGGTCGCCGTCCTGCGGATAGCCCGCGACCACCGCCGAGTCGCCGCGCCCCGCGTCGTCCACGAAGTCCAGCACCGGAGCCCCCAGGTCCGGCACGTACAGCACGGCCACGTCCTTCTGCGGGTCGAAGAGCACCACCCGCGCCTCGTACGTCCGCCCGACCCCGCCCACGCGCACGGTCGGCTCGTCGATGCCCGCCACCACGTGCGCGTTGGTCATCACGTGCTCCCGCGCGTACACGAACCCGCTGCCCTCGCGGCCCTGCGTGCCCGCCACGCCCTCCACCTTCACCGTGCTGCGCTGCGCCGCGCGGGTCGCGGCCGCCGTCACGCTGTCGCCGGACGGTTCGGCGACCTCGGCGGTCGACTCGTTCTCGAACGGGTTGAACACCTGCGGGAAGCCCGCCTCGGTCAGCGCCGAGGTCGCCCGGGAGAACCAGCCCGGAGTGGTGTCCGGCATCACGTCCTGCACCGCGCCCAGCAGCCGCGAGTCGCGGATCGCCGACGTCACCAGCGGGGACGACGACGCCCCCAGCACGCTCGCCGCCACCCACGCCACGATCAGCACGGCCACCGAGTTCGCCACCGCGCCGCCGAGCCCGTCCGCCACTCTGAGCGGGCCCCGGTCCAGCTCCCGCCGCAGCCGGAGCGCCAGCCGCCCCGCCAGTTCGTGACCCACCACGGCCGGCAGCAGCACCGTGAACACGGCCGTCACGGTCGCCCCCGTCGTCCCCGCCGTCACCAGGTCCATGACCCACGGCAGGATCCACACGCCGATGACCGCACCGCCCACGAAACCGGCCAGCGAGACACAGCCGGCCAGCAGCCCGCGCCGGTAACCGGACGCCGCGTAGGCCAGGACGACCAGCAACAGCAGGATGTCGAGCAGGTCCACACACGCCGCCTTTCTCTCGGGCCCCCTGTACGTGGGGGAGGGGCCCGGTGATCAGCCACGCGCGCGACGGCCGCCGGGCAGCGGCCACGCGCGCGTGTAACGGGGAGAACGTCGCGGACCGACACGATGGTTCCACCGGATGGCACAGCACGGATCGCGGACCCCGCCGACCGGACCCACAGTGGGGCCATGCGTGTTCCGAGACGACCGCGCGGAGCGCGGAAGCGCCGCGCCTCCCGGATACCCGGCGGGCGCGGCACCCGCCGGCTGCCGGCAGCCGCCACGGTGGCGCTCGGCTGTCTGCCGGGCGTGGCCGCCGCCGTCGCCCTGGTGCTGTGCGCCTACGGCGTCGAGCGGGCCGCGGGATCCGCCGGCACGGCCTCCGCCGCCGCACGGGCCGAACCCGCCTTCCGGGCGCCCCGGCCGCCGATCGTGCCGCGCGCGGTCTGGCTGGGCGACGGCGCCCGCGAGCAGCCGCCACCGCGCTACGACGACGAGGTCGTCGCGGTCTTCATCCACCACACCGACTCGCCGGGCACGTACGACTGCGCGGAGGCGCCCGCCATCATCAAGGGCCTGTACGAGGGGCAGACCGTCGGCCGGGACTGGGACGACCTCGGATACAACTTCGTCGTCGACCGCTGCGGCACCATCTACGAGGGCCGCGCCGGCGGCACCGACCGCCCCGTCACCGGCGCCCACACCCAGGGCTTCAACCACCGCACCACCGGCATCGCCGCTCTCGGCACCTTCACGGAGGGCGCCCACGTGCCGTCCGAGATGCTCGACGCGATCGCCGCACTGGCCGCGTGGAAGCTCGGCACGTCCGGCACCGATCCGCGCGCCGAGGTGCGGCTGGTCTCCAGCAACGGCGGCAGCCGCTACGCGGCCGGCACCGCCGCCACGCTGCACGCGGTCGCCGGCCACAGCGACGGTTTCATGACCAGCTGCCCGGGCGCCGCCCTGCAGGCCCGCCTCCCCGACATCAGGACCCTCGCGGCCCGCATCCAGGGCCGCGACACCGCAGAGCGGGCCATGCGAGAGGAGGCCGCCGCATCCACACGGGACACCCTGAAGCGGAACGTCACACAGAACGAAGAGCACACCCATGAGTGACACCCCTCGAAGTACCACCTGGGCGGACGCGCTGCGCCGCCCCTGGGCGGCGCTGTGCGCCGCCGCGGCCGTCGTCCTCGGCCCGGCCGCCCACACCGCCTCCGCCCTCACCCAGGCCAACGCGGCCCCCCTGCGCCAGGCGCCGACCCCCCACCGGCGGCTGTGACCGGACGAGGAGACGAGGAGCGGAGCCCGCGAGGGCCCCTCCGGCGGATCAAGCCGCGCGCGGGCTGCCGTGCCCGGTCGGCTCGGGAGACCGGCTCGGGCGGGGGGCGGACCCACGGGGGCCGCGGCACGGTCCGCGGGACGGACCTAGTCCCGGAAGCGCTCCCAGAGCCGCGGATAGCGTTCGGCGAGCAGCGCCTCGTCCTCGAAGTCGAGCGGTGTGCCCTCCGGCTCCACCGGGGCCGGAGGCAGCTCCAGGTCCGGTGCCACCGTCCCGGTGAGCTGCTCGTAGGCCTCGTCCGCGGCGTAGCCGAGGTCCTCGCCGTCGCCGTCGATCTCCTCGTCGAAGTCGTCGTCCAGCAGGTCGGCCAGCGCGTCCGGGTCGTGCAGGGCCCCTTCGAAGACCTCACGGCCCTGACCGATCAGCCAGCACCGGAAGGAGTCGAAGGCGTCGTCGCTCGCCCCGTCGAGGAGCACCCACGCGGCGCCCCACAGGTCCCAGTGGTAGGCGCGGTGGTAGCGGGACTCGAAGTGACGGGCGAAGTCCAGGACGGCCTCCGGATCCAGCCGGACGAGCCGCTCCACGAGCAGATCGGCCTGTTCCTCCGGGTCGCCCTCGGCGTCCTCCCGGGCGTTGTCCACCAGCTCCCAGAACTCCGTCTCGTCCATCACGTGCTCCAGCATCGACCCTGCGTCTCGCGGACGCACCCGCAGTGCACGCACGGACGCGCGTACAGGGGCGCGGGGAACCGCGCGAACGGGGGTCCGGGGGCGGAGCCCCCAGGGACGGCGGGGGCGGAGAACGCCGGCCCGGGGCCGGCCCCGTCACCGCCGCCCGTACACCTCCGCCAGCCGCGCCGCGTCCGCCGCGAACCGCTCCCGCAGCCTCGCCGGCGCCAGCACCTCCGCCTCCGCCCCCAGTGCCGTCAGCTGCGTGTGCGCGACCTCTTCGGACTCCACCGGCAGCGTCACCGTCACCCGTCCGTCCTCGTCGGCGTCGCCCGCCCCCGCCAACGCCTCCCGCGCCGCCGGCGGATCCACGACGTGCGGCAGCCGGCGCGCGCCCTCCGCCGACAGCCGCACCACGACCTCCGCCCGCAGGAGCGACCGCGCGAACTGCTCCGCCCGCTCCTCCCAGAAGGCCGGCAGCGCGAAGTCGGCCGCCCGCTCGAAGCGCTCCCCGCCCGCCTCCACCGCCGTGAACCGGTCGATGCGGTACACCCGGAAGGCGTCCCGGTCCGCCACCCGCGCGCACAGGTACCAGACGCCCGCCTTGAGCACGAGCCCGTACGGTTCCAGCTCCCGCTCCACCTCGTCCTCGCCGCGCCGGTAGCGTGCGGTGATCCGCCGGTCGTCCCACACCGCGTCCGCGACGGCCGGCAGCAGCTCGGGCGTCGTCGGCTCGCGGAACCAGTTCGGGGCGTCCAGGTGGAAGCGCTGGGCCGCCGTGCGGGAGGCGTCCCGCAGGGACGGCAGCAGGGCGGCCGACACCTTCAGCCGCGCCGCCGAGGCCGCGTCCTCCAGGCCCATCTCGCGCAGCGCGCCCGGCACCCCCGACAGGAACAGCGCCTCCGCCTCACCGCGCGCCAGCCCCGTCAGCCGCGTCCGGTACCCGCCGACCAGCCGGTAGCCGCCGATCCGTCCCCGGTCCGCGTACACCGGCACTCCGGCCTCCGACAGCGCCTGCGCGTCCCGGGTCACGGTCCGCTCCGACACCTCCAGCTCGCGTGCCAGTTCGGCGGCGGTCATGGAGGGCCGGGACTGGAGCAGCAGCACCATCTTGATCAACCGGGCAGCGCGCATGGAGCACATCATGCAGGAGGCCCCCGGCGCTCGGTGAGCGCCGGGGGCCTCCTGCATGACCGGACCCTCACAGGCCGTACTTCTCGCGGGCTTCCTTCACGGCCGCGGCCTTCACCTCGCCGCGCCGGGCCAGCTGGGCCAGGGCGGCGACGACGATGGACTCGGCGTCGACGCCGAAGTGGCGGCGGGCCGCCTCACGGGTGTCCGACAGACCGAAGCCGTCGGCGCCCAGCGAGGTGTAGTCCTGATCGACCCACTGCGCGATCTGGTCCGGGACCTGGCGCATGTAGTCCGACACGGCCAGCACCGGGCCCTCGGCCCCCTGGAGCGCCCGCCGGACGAACGGCACCCGCTCCTCGCCGCGCAGCAGCGCCTCGTCGGCCTCCAGCGCGTCGCGCCGCAGCTCGGTCCACGAGGTGGCGGACCACACGTCGGCGGCCACACCCCACTCCTCCGCGAGCAGGCGCTGCGCCTTCAGTGCCCAGTGGATCGCCGTGCCGGAGCCGAGCAGCTGGATGCGCGGGGCGTTGGCGGCGGGGGTGAGCCCGGCCGTCTCCGCCGTGTTGAAGCGGTACAGGCCCTTGACGATGCCCTCGTCGACGCCGGCCGCCGACGGCTTCGCCGGCTGCGGCAGCGGCTCGTTGTAGACCGTCAGGTAGTAGAAGACGTCCTGGTCCTCGCCCGGCCTGGCCTCGCCGAACATCCGGCGCAGACCCTCCTTGACGATGACGCCGATCTCGTACGCGAACGCCGGGTCGTACGTCAGTGCCGCCGGGTTGGTCGCCGCGATGACCGGGGAGTGGCCGTCGGCGTGCTGGAGGCCCTCGCCCGTCAGCGTCGTGCGGCCCGCCGTGGCGCCGACCAGGAAGCCGCGGCCGAGCTGGTCGCCGAGCTGCCACATCTGGTCGCCGGTGCGCTGCCAGCCGAACATCGAGTAGTAGATGTAGAACGGGATCATCGTCTCGCCGTGCGTCGAGTACGACGTGGAGGCGGCGACGAACTCGGCCATGGCGCCGGCCTCGGTGATCCCCTCGTTGAAGATCTGGCCGTTCTTGGCTTCCTTGTAGTACATCAGCTGGTCGCGGTCGACCGGCTCGTACGTCTGCCCCATCGGCGAGTAGATGCCGAGGGACGGGAAGAGGCTCTCCATGCCGAAGGTGCGTGCCTCGTCGGGGACGATCGGCACCCAGCGCTTGCCGGTCTCCTTGTCGCGGACCAGGTCCTTGACCAGGCGGACGAACGCCATGGTGGTGGCCACGTTCTGCGAGCCGGAGCCCTTGTCGAAGGCGGCGAAGGCCTTGTCGGCGGGCTGCGGCAGCGGCGCGACCGGGTGCACGCGGCGGGCCGGGGCCGGACCGCCGAGCGCGGCGCGGCGCTCCTGGAGGTAGCGGACCTCGGGGGAGTCGGCGCCCGGGTGGACGTAGGGCACCTGGCCGTCGACGAACCGCGCGTCCGGGATCGGCAGCTCCAGCCGGTCGCGCATCGCCTTGAACTCGTCCACCGACAGCTTCTTCATCTGGTGGTTGGCGTTCTTGGAGGCGAAGCCCTCACCGAGCGTGTGGCCCTTGACGGTCTGCGCCAGGATCACCGTCGGCGCGCCCTTGTGGGCGAGCGCGGCCTTGTACGCGGCGTGGACCTTGCGGGACTCGTGGCCGCCGCGCGAGAGGTGGAAGCACTCGAGGATCTTGTCGTCGCTCAGCAGCTTCGCCATCTCGACGAGCGCCGGGTCCTTGCCGAAGAAGTCCTCGCGGATGTAGGCGGCGTCGCGCGTCTGGTACGTCTGCACCTGCGCGTCCGGTACCTCACGCAGGCGGCGTACCAGGGCGCCGGTGGTGTCGAGCCGGAACAGCTCGTCCCACGCGGTGCCCCACAGCGTCTTGATGACGTTCCAGCCGGCGCCGCGGAACTGGGCCTCCAGCTCCTGCACGATCTTGAAGTTGGCGCGGACCGGACCGTCGAGGCGCTGCAGGTTGCAGTTGATGACGAAGGTCAGGTTGTCCAGCTGCTCGCGGGAGGCGAGGGTGAGCGCGGTCGTCGACTCGGGCTCGTCCATCTCGCCGTCGCCGAGGAACGCCCACACGTGGGAGTCGGAGACGTCCTTGATGCCGCGGCTGGTCAGGTAGCGGTTGAAGCGCGCCTGGTAGATCGCGGAGATCGGCCCGAGGCCCATCGACACGGTGGGGAACTCCCACAGCCAGGGCAGCCGGCGCGGGTGCGGGTACGACGGCAGGCCGTTGCCCCCGGCCTCGCGGCGGAAGTTGTCGAGCTGCTGCTCGCCGATCCGGCCGTCGAGGAAGGCGCGGGCGTAGATGCCGGGGGAGGCGTGGCCCTGGATGTAGAGCTGGTCGCCCGAGCCGTCTCCCTCCTTGCCGCGGAAGAAGTGGTTGAACCCGGTCTCGTACAGCCAGGCGGCGGAGGCGAAGGTGGCGATGTGTCCGCCGACGCCGTACTTGCTGCCCCTGGTCACCATGGCGGCCGCGTTCCAGCGGTTCCAGGCGGTGATGCGCTGCTCCAGCGCCTCGTCGCCGTCCACGGCGGGCTCGGCGGAGGTGGGGATGGTGTTGACGTAGTCGGTTTCGAGGAGCTTCGGCAGCGCGATGCCGGCGCCCTCGGCGCGCTCCAGCGTGCGGCGCATCAGGTATGCGGCACGGTGCGGCCCGGCCGCCTTGGTGACGGCGTCCAGGGAGGCCTGCCACTCGGCGGTCTCCTCGGGGTCGCGGTCCGGGAGCTGGTCGAGCTCGCTCGGCTGGATGGCGTTGGGGTCGGTCATGTCGCCGCCTTCCTCAGTCGAAGGGGGTTCCCTCATCGGTAAGGGTTCGGGGGTGCCCTAGGTCTTTGGCAGGACAGGGCGGGGACTTCGGTGGAAGTCCGCAGGCGACAATAACCCCCTGATCGATGATCGATCAAAGGGTTGAGGGGCAAAACCTCTCGATACCGAGAAAGTCGGCACGGGGTGCCTCCGGCGGTGGCACCGGGTGACTGTTCAGTCGGGCTGTTTGCGCAGGTGAGGCACGGTGCGCGCGGAAGAGCACGGGGCGCTTGGGAGGTATGTCCGCCGCACGCCGGTGGGGGCGGATCGCGCAGTTCCCCGCCCCCCAGCAGGGGCGCGGGGAACTGCGCGAAGGGGGTCCGGGGGCAGAGCCCCCGGGGACGGGACGGAAAGGGGCGGCGGGGGTGAACAGCTCTCGCTACGCCCGCGGCGCGCACCCCAGCACATGGGCCTTGACCAGCTCCGCGATGCGCGGATCACGCCGCCGGAACGCCGCGACCAGCTCCTCGTGCTCCTCCGCGTACGACTGCTGCACCGTCCCCAGCCACCGTATCGACAGCGCGGTGAACACCTCGATCCCCAGCCCCTCCCAGGTGTGCAGCAGCACCGAGTTGCCCGCCGCCCGCACCAGCTCCCGGTGGAACGCCACCGTGTGCCGCACCTGCCCCGTCCCGTCGGCCAGCCGGTCCGCCTCGTACAGCGCGGCGACGTGCGGCTCCAGCGCCGAGCAGTCCTCCGCCAGCCGCTCCGCCGCCAGTTCCGCCGCGATCGCCTCCAGACCGGCCCGTACGGGGTAGCTCTCCTCCAGGTCGGCGGCCGTCAGGTTCCGCACCCGCACGCCCTTGTTCGGCGCCGACTCGATCAGCCGCAGCGACTCCAGCTCCCGCAGCGCCTCCCGCACGGGCGTCTGGCTGACCTCCAGCTCGGTCGCGATGCGCCGCTCCACGATCCGCTCGCCCGGCTTCCAGCGTCCGCTGATGATCCCTTCCAGGATGTGCTCGCGGATCTGTTCGCGCAGCGAGTGGACGACGGGCGCGGTCATGAGGGGCTCCTTAGCGGGGCCCTCGGGCCCCCGGGGGGCTTTGACGAATAGACAATACGGCCGTGAGCCCACCCCGCAGGGGCGCACAGGGGCGCTTTCGCCCAGGTGAGACGAGACTTACACGCCCCATACGCCGGTGCCCCCGCCCGGAAAGCCCTCAGGGGGCTTCCGGACGGGGGCACCGCGGGACCGTCTCAGCGGCCGGAGATCACCCGTCGGGTCACAGGCCGAGCTCGACCTCGAACTCGCCGGCCTCCAGGATCGCCTTGACCGCCGTCAGGTAACGGGCCGCGTCGGCGCCGTCCACCAGGCGGTGGTCGTAGGAGAGGGTCAGGTAGGTCATGTCGCGGACGCCGATGACCGTGCCCTCCTCGGTCTCGATGACGGCCGGACGCTTGACCGTGGCACCGATGCCGAGGATCGCGACCTGGCCCGGCGGCACGATGATCGTGTCGAACAGCGCGCCGCGCGAACCGGTGTTGCTGATGGTGAAGGTCGCGCCGGACAGCTCGTCCGGGGTGATCTTGTTGCCGCGGACCTTGCCCGCCAGCTCCGCCGTGGCCTTGGCGATGCCGGCGATGTTGAGGTCACCGGCGTTCTTGATGACCGGGGTCATCAGGCCCTTCTCGGAGTCCACCGCGATACCGATGTTCTCGGTGTCGAAGTAGGTGATGGTCCCCTCGGCCTCGTTGATCTTGGCGTTGATCGGCGCGTGCGCCTTCAGCGCCTGCGCCGCGGCCTTGACGAAGAACGGCATCGGGGAGAGCTTGACGCCCTCACGGGCCGCGAACGCGTCCTTGGCACGGGCACGCAGCTTCATGAGGCGGGTGACGTCGACCTCGACCACCGAGGACAGCTGCGCCTGCTCGTGCAGGGCCTTGACCATGTTGTCGCCGATGACCTTGCGGATCCGCGGCATCTTCACCGTCTGACCGCGCAGCGGGGAGGCCTCGAGCGCCGGGGCCTTCTTCGCGGCGGGCGCGGCGGCGGCGGCCGGAGCCGGGGCGGCCGCGGTGGCCTTGGCGGCCTCGGCGGCGGCGATGACGTCCTGCTTGCGGATACGGCCGCCGACGCCGGTGCCCTTGACGGTGGACAGGTCGACGCTGTTCTCGGCGGCGAGCTTGCGCACCAGCGGGGTCACGTAGGCGCCCTCGTCCGTGGCCTGGGCGGCGGCCGGAGCGGCAGCCGGGGCCGGGGCGGCGGGGGCCTGCTGCGCCGGTGCCGGAGCGGCCGGGGCGGGCGCCGGAGCGGCCGGGGCGGCCTGCTGCGGGGCCGGAGCGGGAGCCGGAGCCGCCAGGGCGGGAGCGGGAGCCGGGGCGGGCTCGGGCTGCGCGGGGGCGGGCTCGGGCTGCGCGGGGGCGGGCTCGGGCTGCGCCGAGGCCTCGGGAGCGGCCGGGGCGGGGGCGGCGGCCGGAGCGGCACCGGCCTCACCGATGACGGCGAGCTTGGCGCCGACCTCGGCCGTCTCGTCCTCGCCGACCACGATCTCCAGCAGCGTGCCGGAGGCGGGCGCCGGGATCTCGGTGTCGACCTTGTCCGTCGACACCTCCAGCAGCGGCTCGTCGGCCTCGACGCTGTCACCGACCGACTTCAGCCAGCGGGTGACGGTGCCCTCGGTGACGGACTCACCGAGCGCGGGCAGGACCACGTCCGTGCCCTCGGCGGAACCGCCGCCGGCCGAGGCCTCGGCGCTGGGCGCCGGAGCCGGGGCGGGCTGCTCGGTGGACGGCTGCGCCTGCGGCTCCGGGGCGGGAGCCGGCGGAGCGGCCTGCTCGGCCGCCGGGGCCTGCTCCGCGGCCGGGGCCTGCTCGGCCGCCGGGGCGCCCGAGCCGTCGTCGATCAGGGCCAGCTCGGCGCCGACCTCGACGGTCTCGTCCTCGGCGACCTTGATGGAGGACAGCACGCCGGAGGCGGGAGCGGGGATCTCGGTGTCGACCTTGTCGGTGGAGACCTCGAGCAGCGGCTCGTCGGCCTCGACGCGATCGCCCTCGGCCTTCAGCCAGCGGGTGACGGTGCCCTCGGTGACGCTCTCGCCGAGCGCCGGAAGGGTTACGGAAACCGGCATGGTTTCGGTTGCTCCTTTAAAAGTGCGGAAGTCTGTGTCGTCGCGCCCGGTGACCGAGGGCGTCAGTCGTGGGAGTGGAGGGGCTTGCCGGCCAGCGCCAGGTGGGCCTCACCCATCGCCTCGTTCTGCGTCGGGTGGGCGTGGATGAGCTGCGCCACCTCGGCCGGCAGAGCCTCCCAGTTGTAGATCAGCTGGGCTTCGCCGACCTGCTCGCCCATACGGTCGCCGACCATGTGGACACCGACCACCGCACCGTCCTTGACCTGGACGAGCTTGATCTCGCCCGCGGTCTTCAGGATCTTGCTCTTGCCGTTGCCCGCCAGGTTGTACTTCAGGGCGACGACCTTGTCTGCGCCGTAGATCTCCTTGGCCTTGGCCTCGGTGATGCCGACGGAGGCGACCTCCGGGTGGCAGTACGTCACCCGCGGGACACCGTCGTAGTCGATCGGGACGGTCTTCAGACCGGCCAGGCGCTCCGCCACCAGGATGCCCTCGGCGAAGCCGACGTGCGCGAGCTGGAGCGTCGGGACCAGGTCACCGACGGCCGAGATCGTGGGGACGTTGGTGCGCATGTACTCGTCGACCAGGACGTAGCCGCGGTCCATGGCGACCCCGGCCTCCTCGTAGCCCAGGCCCTGCGAGACCGGGCCGCGGCCGACGGCGACGAGCAGGACCTCGGCCTCGAACTCCTTGCCGTCCGCCAGGGTGACCTTCACGCCGTCCTGGGTGTACTCGGCCTTCTCGAAGAAGGTGCCCAGGTTGAACTTGATGCCGCGCTTGCGGAACGCGCGCTCCAGCAGCTTCGAGCTGTTCTCGTCCTCGACCGGGACGAGGTGCTTCAGGCCCTCGATGACGGTGACCTCGGACCCGAAGGACTTCCACGCGGAGGCGAACTCGACGCCGATGACGCCGCCGCCCAGGACGATCGCGGACTTCGGCACGCGGTCCAGGACCAGGGCGTGGTCGGAGGAGATGATGCGGTTGCCGTCGATCTCCAGACCGGGCAGCGACTTCGGCACGGAACCGGTCGCCAGCAGGACGTGGCGGCCCTGGACCCGCTGACCGTTGACGTCCACGGAAGTGGGCGAGGACAGCCGGCCCTCGCCCTCGATGTAGGTGACCTTGCGGGAGGCGATCAGCCCCTGCAGGCCCTTGTACAGGCCGGCGATCACGTCGTCCTTGTACTTGTGGACGGCCGCCATGTCGATGCCCTCGAAGGTGGCCTTCACACCGAACTGCTCGCTCTCGCGGGCCTGGTCGGCGATCTCGCCCGCGTGCAGCAGGGCCTTCGTGGGGATGCAGCCGTTGTGCAGGCAGGTACCGCCGACCTTGCCCTTCTCGATCAGGGCGACGTCCAGGCCCAGCTGCGCCCCGCGCAGGGCCGCGGCGTAACCACCGCTGCCACCGCCGAGGATCACTAGGTCGAAAACGGTGCTGGCGTCGTTCGCCACGTCACGTCCTCCATGCATTGCGCCACGCCGGTCTCCAGTGACCGGTCGGCGGCTGGTGTCCGGCCGCTCAATGTTCTCGGCCCTTGGGTGGGCCCTGTCCTGCCGAGCCCTATCCTCGCACTTGTCACGCCTGAACGAGACGCCGGGCCGTTGTGTGACACGTCCCACGTTCCCGTGCCGCAGGCGGCGGCGCGGCCCGCCCCGAGGGCCGGCCGCGACCGCCGCGCCGCGGCCCCGCGCCGGACGCGGCCGGTCACCCGCCGTCCGCGTCCGGCCCACGGCGGACGGACCCGCCGGTGGACGGCGGGGCCTCACCCGGCCCGCGTGCGAGACCCCGGCCGGCAGCCGGACTTCAGCTCAGGTCGCCGGCGGCCGCCCGCTCCGCCAGGCGCACCAGGGTGCGCACCGCGGAGCCGGTGCCGCCCTTGGGCGTGTACCCGAACGGGCCGCCCTCATTGAAGGCCGGTCCGGCGATGTCGAGGTGGGCCCAGGTGATGCCCTCGCCGACGAACTCGCGCAGGAACAGGCCGGCGACCAGGCCGCCGCCCATCCGCTCGCCCATGTTGGCGATGTCGGCCGTGGCGGAGTCCATGCCCTTGCGCAGGTGCTCGGGCAGCGGCATCGGCCAGGACGGCTCGCCGGACTCCTCGGCGGCCTCGTGCACCGCAGAGCGGAACGCGTCGTCGTTCGCCATGATGCCGAAGGTGCGGTTGCCCAGCGCCAGCACCATCGCGCCGGTCAGGGTCGCCACGTCCACGATGGCGTCCGGCTTCTCCTGCGAGGCGGCCCACAGGGCGTCGGCGAGGACGAGCCGGCCCTCGGCGTCGGTGTTGAGCACCTCCACGGTCTTGCCGCTGAGCATGCGCAGCACGTCGCCGGGGCGGGTGGCCGAGCCGGACGGCATGTTCTCGGCCAGCGCCAGCCAGCCGGTGACGTTGACCTCCAGGCCGAGCCGGGCGGCGACGACGACCGCGGCGAACACCGCGGCGGCACCGCTCATGTCGCACTTCATCGTCTCGTTGTGACCGGCCGGCTTCAGCGAGATGCCGCCCGAGTCGTAGGTGATGCCCTTGCCGACCAGGGCGAGGTGCTTCTTCGCCCTGGAGGAGGTGTACGACAGTTTCACCAGGCGCGGGCCGGCCGCCGAGCCGGCGCCGACGCCGAGGATGCCGCCGTAGCCGCCCTTGGCGAGGGCCTTCTCGTCGAGCACCTGCACCTTGATGCCGTGCTCCTTGGCCGCCGCCTGGGCGACGGCCGCGAACGCCTCCGGGTTGAGGTCGTTCGGCGGGGTGTTGATCAGGTCGCGGGCGCGGTTGAGCTCCTCGGCGACGGCGGTGGCCCGCTCGACGGCGGCCTTGAACGCCTTGTCGCGGGGCTTGCCGCCGAGCAGCGCGGCCTCGCCGAGCGGGGCCTTGCCGTTCTTGCCGTTCCTGGCGGAGCCGCCGTCGACCTTGTAGGCGTCGAAGGAGTACGCGCCGAGCAGCACGCCCTCGGCGACCGCGCCGGCGTCGGCGGCGTCCGTCAGGGGCAGGGCGAAGGCGGCCTTCTTGGTGCCCGCGAGGGCTCGGGCGGCCACACCAGCCGCCTTGCGCAGCGCCTCGGCGTCGTACCCGGAGTCCTTCCCGGGCTGGGCGCCGAGGCCCACCGCCACCACGAGCGGTGCCTTGAAGCCGGACGGAGCGGGGAGCTTCGTCACCTCGCCCTCGGCACCGGACGCGCCGAGAGTCTCCAGTACGCCGGCGAGCCCGCCGTCGAACGCCTGGTCCACGGCCTCGGCGCCCGGTGCGACGACCGGGCCCGAGGCCTTTGCGGCAGAGCCCTTGGCGACACCGATCACGATCGCGTCGACCCGCAGGCCGGGGACCGCGGCGGTGCTGAGAGTGAGAGCAGTCACGGTGGTGGAATCTCGCTTCCGATGTGAAGTTGCGGTGGCCGAAAGGTGTGGGTCGACCGGGCCCGGCAGCCGACCCTAGTTGCGCTGTCCGGGTGCGGCCTCGTCGGGGGCCCCTCCCGGTACCGGCGGACACTCGGGACGAGCCTACGCGCGTCTGTGCGTTCGCTCATTCATCCAGGTGTTCGCCGTGAGGTGACGTCGGGGCCCGTCTCCGGGCACCGCCGCCACAACCGCCGGACCGCGAGGAGCGTCTTCGGTGGTGTCCGTACCGATCACGCCATCCCGTGGAGACCGCCCGGTGAGACGACCGTTCCTGCTTGTCCTGCTGCTCGCCCTGCTGGTGGCCGGCTGCTCCGGCGCCCCCGCGCCCGACGCCGGGTCCCCGCCCGGCGACCGCTGGCGGCCCCGCCCCGGCACCGCCTGGCAGTGGCAGCTCAGCGGCCGGCTCGACACCTCCGTCGACGTGCCCGTGTACGACATCGACGGCTTCGACCACTCCCGCGCGACGGTGGCGCGGCTGCACCGCGACGGCCGCAAGGTCATCTGCTACCTGTCCACGGGCGCCTGGGAGGACTTCCGGCCGGACGCGGACGACTTCCCCGCCTCGGTGATCGGCCGGGGAAACGGCTGGGAGGGCGAGCGCTGGCTGGACATCCGCCGGACCGACGTCCTGGAACCGCTCATGGCCGAGCGGTTCGACATGTGCCGCGACAAGGGGTTCGACGCGGTGGAGCCGGACAACATGGACGGCTACCGCAACCGCACCGGTTTCCCGCTCACCGCCGCCGACCAGCTCCGCTACAACCGGCTGATCGCCCGGCTCGCCCACGAGCGCGGACTGGCCGTCGGTCTGAAGAACGACCTCGGCCAGATCCCCGAGCTGGTCGGCGACTTCGACTTCGCGGTCAACGAGCAGTGCGCCCAGTATGACGAGTGCGACGCGCTCACGCCGTTCGTCGAGGCGGACAAGGCCGTCTTCCACGTCGAGTACGAGCTGCCCACCGCCCGTTTCTGCGCCGACTCCCGCCGCCTGCGGCTGAGTTCCCTGCTCAAGAAGTACGAACTGGACGCGTGGCGCCGGCCGTGCTGAGCCCGAGACCGGTCACCGAGGTGCCCGCCACCCGGTCGGCGAGGGACCGCCGGGCGGGGCCGAGCACCGGCAGGGCGTTGACCAGGAACAGCGCCACCGCGGCCGTCCACACCAGCACCGACAGCAGGACCTCCCCCTCGACCAGCAGCACGCAGGCCACGGCGTACACGGCGACGTCGGCCGCCGTGGTCACCGCCGCCCTGAGCGCCGCCCGGCCGGGCACGCGCGGGGTGATCCACAGCCCGGTCAGACCCTTGCCGACGGTGCGCCCGGCCAGGGCGAGGCAGGCCCACTGGTAGAGGAACGTGGTGACGACCAGCAGCCCGAAGGCCTGCTGGACGTACAGCACCGACTTGTCCCACAGGGACACACCGAGGTCGCCGGAGGCGTCGAGCACGTCACCGCGCGAGGTCAGCAGGTCGAAGCCGCCGCGCGCGGCGAGCTCGGGGACGTCGGTGACCAGCGCGGACACGCGGTTGAAGGTGAGCACCGCGAGCGCCGAGGCCAGGGTCGCCACCAGGGCGAAGTCGATGAGCCAGGCCATGGCGCGCCGGAATGCCGGCATCGACGTCCCCCCGTTCTCCCGTCCGTCCGGCCGACCACGCTAGCGGGCCGGTCCGGTCCGCTCCCAGGGATACGGGGAGATCGTTTCCACCCGGTGACCGGACCGGTGCGGTGGGCGCGCAATCCGCCACCGCGACCGCACGGACGTGCGAAGCGGGGCCGACGTCACCCGAATGCCGAGTGGAAAGCACGCCACGGCGTACGTCTTCGGGCGCGGTCGCCGGTCCTGCGGCCATGCTGCCCTGGGGACTGTCCCCGAAGCCGTAGGAGGACTGGCACAGTGGCGGACAAGAGCACAGCGGTCTCGCTCGACGAGGAGACGTACGAGGACGAGCTGCCGGTCCGGCGCAGACGGCCGGGCAACGTCGTGATCAAGTGGATGACGACCACCGACCACAAGACGATCGGCACGCTCTACCTCTGCACCTCCTTCGCGTTCTTCGTGTTCGGCGGCATCCTGGCGCTGGTGATGCGCGCCGAGCTGGCCCGGCCGGGACTGCAGATCATCTCGAACGAGCAGTACAACCAGGCGTTCACGATGCACGGCACGATCATGCTGCTGATGTTCGCGACGCCCCTGTTCGTCGGCTTCGCGAACTGGATCATGCCGCTGCAGATCGGGGCGCCCGACGTGGCGTTCCCCCGGCTGAACATGTTCTCCTACTGGCTCTTCCTGTTCGGCTCGCTGATCGCCGTGAGCGGCTTCCTCACCCCGGAGGGGGCGGCGAGCTTCGGCTGGTTCGCCTACACCCCGCTGTCGGACTCGGTCCGCTCGCCGGGCCTGGGCGGCGACCTGTGGATCATGGGTCTGGCACTGTCCGGCTTCGGCACGATCCTCGGCTCGGTCAACTTCATCACCACGATCGTCTGCATGCGCGCTCCGGGCATGACGATGTTCCGCATGCCGATCTTCACCTGGAACGTGCTGCTGACCGGCGTGCTGGTCCTGCTCGCCTTCCCGGTGCTCGCCGCCGCGCTCCTCGCGCTGGCGGCGGACCGCAAGTTCGGGGCCCACATCTACGACGCGGCCAACGGCGGACCACTGCTGTGGCAGCACATGTTCTGGTTCTTCGGCCACCCCGAGGTGTACATCATCGCGCTGCCGTTCTTCGGCATCGTCTCCGAGATCATCCCGGTCTTCTCCCGCAAGCCGATCTTCGGCTACATGGGCCTGATCGCCGCCACCATCGCGATCGCCGGTCTGTCGGTCACGGTGTGGGCGCACCACATGTACGCCACGGGCGGTGTGCTGCTGCCGTTCTTCTCCTTCATGACCTTCCTGATCGCCATTCCCACCGGTGTGAAGTTCTTCAACTGGACCGGCACCATGTGGAAGGGCAGTCTCTCGTTCGAGACACCGATGCTGTGGTCCATCGGCTTCCTGGTGACCTTCCTCTTCGGTGGTCTGACCGGTGTGGTCCTGGCGTCGCCTCCGCTGGACTTCCACGTCACGGACTCGTACTTCGTCGTCGCGCACTTCCACTACGTGGTGTTCGGCACCGTGGTGTTCGCGATGTTCGCCGGATTCCACTTCTGGTGGCCGAAGTTCACCGGCAAGATGCTCGACGAGCGCCTGGGCAAGATCACCTTCTGGACGCTGTTCGTCGGCTTCCACGGCACCTTCCTCGTCCAGCACTGGCTGGGTGCCGAGGGCATGCCGCGCCGGTACCCGGACTACCTGGCGGCCGACGGCTTCACCGCGCTCAACACGGTGTCCACGATCTCCACCTTCCTGCTCGGCATGTCGCTGCTGCCGTTCTTCTACAACATCTGGAAGACGGCCAAGTACGGCAAGCCGGTCGGCGTCGACGACCCGTGGGGCTACGGCCGCTCCCTGGAGTGGGCGACCTCCTGCCCGCCGCCGCGCCACAACTTCACCACGCTGCCCAGGATCCGCAGCGAATCCCCGGCGTTCGACCTGCACCACCCGGACATCGCCGCCATGGACGATCTCGAGAACCACCCCCAGGAGTCCGTCACCATCGCCCCCGGTGACAAGCAGCGGTGAGCGCGCGGCCGGGAACGCCGGGAACACGGAGGAGGACGTGAACCCCCGTCAGGACAGCGCCCACGGTCTCAACCAGCTCGAGGGACACCTCCTGTGGGCCGCCGAGGTCGAGGAGGCACGACGCCGGGCCGACCGGTTCGCGGCGCAGCTCCCGTGGCTGACGACCGCTCAGCGCGAAGAGGTGGAGCGCGTGTACCGGGCCGACCGGATCGCCGCCTCCCGGGCCATGCTGGTACGGATCCGCGACCGGGCGGCCGAACTGCGCGTCGAGTACGAGAGCCGCTACCGGCAGCTCCGGGCGCGCTGCGTCGCCCTGACGGCCGCGGCGGTGGCGGGCGGCGCCGGCACGGCGATCACCGCGCTCCTCACCCGGCGGTGACGCCACGGCGGACACACCGGGCGGCGCCCCGCCCGGTGGCCCGGCCGGTCCCAGCCCGGTGAGAGGCCGCTCTCGGGCCCAGTGGCACATCGGCCTCAGCCCGGTGAGAGGCCGGCCTCAGCCCAGTGAGAACACGACGAGCGCGGTCGTCGCCGCCGTCTCGGCGACCCCGCCGAACACATCGCCGGTGACCCCGCCGAAGCGGCGGACACAGTGGCGCAGGAGGAGTTCGGCCACGGCGACGGCCAGCAGCACCGCGAGCACGGCACGCAGGACGTCAAAGGCCCCGAGGAACGCGCCCCCGGCCGCCGCGAGCCCGGTGACCACGAGCGCGGCACCCACCGCGCCCGGCAGCGGGACCACTCCCGCGACCGCCGCGCCCAGCCCTTCGGGCCGGGCGGGCGGTACACCGCCCCGGGCGGCCAGAGTGAGCGCAAGCCGCGCCACGGCCGCCGACACGACGGCGGCGAAGGCGCCCCGCGCCCCGTCGTGGCCGTACGCCTGGGCCAACGCGGCCACCTGCGTCAGCAGGACGAACACCAGCGTCAGGACACCGAACGGGCCGATGTCCGACTGCTTCATGATCCGCAGGGCGTCCTCGGCGGGCTTGCCGCTGCCGAGCCCGTCCGCGGTGTCGGCGAGCCCGTCGAGGTGCAGCCCCCGGGTCAGGACGGCCGGTACGGCCACGCTCGCCACGGCGGCGAGCGGGGGGCCCGCGCCGAGGAGGAGCAGCAGGAGTCCTGTTCCGGCGGCCAGGGCGCCGGCCACCAGGCCGACCACGGGGGCGCACAGCATGCCGGCGCGGGCGGCCGGCCGGTCCCAGCGGGTCAGCGGGACCGGGAGCACGGTGAGAGTGCCGAAGGCGAAGCGGAGGCCGTCGGCGCGGGAGGCGGGAGCGGGCACCGGCGCAGATTACCCGCCGGTCACCGGAGCGCCCGCGGCACCCCTGGATAAAGTGCGCATATGGGATCATGGCTGGAGCGGAACATCATCGAGCCGGGCAAGCTCCCGCTGCTTCTCGCGCTGGCCGCCTTCGTCCTCACCTTCCTGGTCACCCGGGCCATCACGCGGCTGATCCGGGCCGGCAAGGGGCCCTTCGGGAACGTCACGGCGGGAGCGGTGCACATCCACCACGTGGTGCCGGGGGTCGTCCTCGCCGTGATCGGCGGGTTCGGCGCGGTGGCGAGCGGGGGGCAGGGCTTCGGCGCGGCGCTCAGCGCGGTGATCTTCGGGATCGGCGCGGGGCTGGTGCTGGACGAGTTCGCGCTGATCCTGCACCTCGCCGACGTGTACTGGACCGAGGCGGGGCGCAAGAGCGTGGAGATGGTCGTCCTCACCGCCGCGCTGGTGGGGCTGCTGCTGGCGGGGTTCAGCCCGTTCGGCGTCAACGACCTCTCGGAGGACGAGCTCCAGAACCGCGCGGGTGCGGCCGCGACCGTCGGGGTGAACCTCCTCTTCGCGCTGGTCGCGCTGCTCAAGGGGAAGGCGCGGCTCGCGGTGTTCGGCGCGATCGTCCCGGTCGTGGCGCTCGTCGGGGCGCTGCGGCTGGCCCGGCCGGGGTCCTTGTGGGCGCGGCGGTTCTACGGGCGGCGGCACCGGGCCCGGGCGAAGGCGATGCTGCGGGCGTACCGGCACGACCGCCGCTGGTCGGGACCGCGGCGGGCCGTCGAGGACTGGCTCGGCGGCCGGCCGGATCCGCCCCGTCCGCTGGAGCGCGGGTAGCGTTCCTCGCCCCGCCGCCCCGCCGCCCCGCCGCCCCGGAGGGCGCGGGGAACCGGGTGAACGACCGCCCGCCGCGGTCACTCGCGTTCCGGCAGCTCCGCCGACAGTGCCGCCGCCGCCTGCACCAGGGGGAGGGCCAGCAGGGCGCCCGTGCCCTCCCCGACCCGCACGCCGTGCGAGAGCAGCGGTTCCAGTGCCATCCGGTCCAGCGCCTTCGCCTGCCCCGGCTCCCCGCTCGCGTGCGACGCCAGCCACCAGTCCGGCGCCCGGAACGCCACCCGCTGCGCCACCAGCGCACACGCCGCCGTCACCACACCGTCCAGCACGACCGGCGTCTTGCGCACCGCCGACTGCAACAGGAACCCCGTCATCGCGGTCAGGTCGGCCCCGCCCACCGTCGCCAGCAGCCGCAACTGATCGCCCAGTACCGGCCGGGCCCGCCGCAGCGCGTCACGGATCGCCGCGCACTTGCGCATCCACGCCAGGTCGTCGATCGCCAGCCCGCCGCGCCCGGTCACCACCGACGCGTCCGTCCCGCACAGCGCGGCCACCAGCACGCCCGCCGCCGTGGTGCCGCCCACGCTCACGTCGCCGAGCACCACCACGTCCGTACCGGAGTCGGCCTCCTCGTCGGCCACGGCCATCCCCGCGCGGAACGCCGCCTCGGCCTCCTCCTGGGTCAGCGCGTCCTCGACGTCGATCCGCCCGCTGCCCCGCCGCACCCGGTGCCGCACGACGTCCTCCGGCAGCTCCCCGGGGTCGCAGTCCAGGGCCATGTCGACCACCCGAACCGGCACCCCCAGCCGCCGCGCCAGCACGGACACCGGACGGCCGCCGTCCAGGACCTCCCGCACCAGCTCCACCGCGCTGCCCGCGGCCCGCGCCGACACGTCCAGCCCGGCGACGCCGTGGTCGCCGGCGAACAGCACCACCCGCGGACGTTCGACCGGCCGCACCGGGACCGCGGACTGCGCAGCCGCCAGCCACTCACCGAGGTCGTCGAACCGGCCCAGCGATCCGGGCGGCACGACCTGGCGCTCCCGGCGTGCCTCCGCGTCACGGCGCACCCCGCCGTCCGGACGCTCGATCAGATCGGTGAAGTCGTCGAGATTAAGCGAGCTCATTCGCCGAACAGTACCGGCCCTGATCGAACACCACGCCGCGCCGACCGGCCCCGCGCGCGCGACCGCGCCGGAACCACGCCGCCCCGGCGCCGTTCCACCCCGGAGGGCCTCCCCGTCCGTAACGTTTTGCCATGGATTGCCGGACAAGGATCTTCCCGCCCTGTCCGTCCCGACCGTCCTGTACGTCCCCCACCTCCGCGCCGTACGCCCGCACGCAGGGAGCCGCCCATGTCCGCGCCCACCCCAGACGCCGCGATCCCCGCTCCGCAAGGCTCCGCGCGGGTGCACGAGCCGCGCCGCGGGGACTGCCCCTGGTGCGGCTCCGTGCGGCTGCGCAACCGGCTGAGAACCGGCGACCTGCGTCGGCACCGGCCCGGCCTGTTCACCGTCGACGCGTGCCGGGACTGCGGCCACACCTTCCAGAACCCCCGCCTCACCGCCGAGGGCCTCGCCTTCTACCGGCGGGCCGTGCGCGGCGCCCCCCGCGACCCCGCCACCGAACGCGTCCTCGCCCTGCACGCCGCACGGCACCGCCGCCGCGCCGCCGCCCGCGCGATGCTCCCCTTCGGCGAACCGGAGAGCTGGCTGGACGTCGGCACCGGCCTCGCGAGCTTCCCGCGGAGCGCGCGGGAGTACTTCCCGTACACCGCCTTCGACGGCACCGACCTCACCGCGCGCGTGGAGCGGGCCCGGGCGCTCGGCCGCGTCGAGGAGGCCCACGTCGGATCGCTGACCGACCCCGCGGTCCGGGCCCGGCTGGCCGGCCGGTACGACGTCGTCAGCATGCTGCACCACCTGGAGCGGACCACCGATCCCCGCGCGGAGCTGGACGCCGCACTCGACGCGCTGCGCCCCGGCGGTCACCTCCTCATCGAGACCCTCGACCCGCGCTGCGCGTTCGCCGCCCTGTTCGGCCGCTGGTGGCTGCCCTACGACCAGCCCCGCCGGCCGCACCTGATGCCCCGGCGCAACCTGTGCGCGGCGCTCGAGGAGCGCGGCTGCACCCTCGTCACCGTCGGGCACCGCGCCGCGCACGTCCCGCACGACCTGGCGGGGCTGGCCGCCCTCGCCCTCTCCCACGCGCTGCCCGCCCCGGACACCCCCTGGCGCGCCGTCCCGTCGTCCCCGTTCGAGCGACGGCTGCGCAGCGCGCTGCTCCGCGCGGGCACCCCCCTGGTGGTCGCCGCCGCGGCGGCCGACCTGGCCCTCGCCCCCCTGCTGCGCCACACCCCGTTCGCCAACGCCTACCGCGTCATCGCCCGGAAACCGAAACCCTGAGCCGGAAACCGAAACCCTGAGCCGCGACCATGGCCGGGGCCGCGATCATGGCCGGGGCCGGGGCCGCGACCATGGCCGGGGCCGGGGATCCGGGGAGGGGTCAGCCGCGCAGGGCGATCGCCTGCCCCGCCACCACCAGCAGCACCTGCTCGCACTCCTGCGCGAACGCCGCGTTCAGACGCCCCAGCTCGTCGCGGTAGCGGCGGCCGGACGGGGTCGCGGGCACGATGCCCGAGCCCACCTCGTTGGACACGGCGACCACCGTCCGCCGGGTCCCGCGCACCGCCTCCGTCAGCGCCCGCACCCGCTCCCGCAGCGCCCGCTCCCCGCCGTCCGCCCACTCGGCGTCGTCCCACGCGCCGACGGCGTCCATCGCGTCCGTCAGCCACAGCGACAGACAGTCCACCAGCAGCGGAGGCCCGTCGTCCTTCAGCAGCGGCACCAGGTCGCAGGTCTCCAGGGTGCGCCAGGACCCCGGCCGCCGCTCCTGGTGCGCCGACACCCGCACCGCCCACTCGGTGTCCCCGCCCCGCGACCCGCCGGTCGCCACGTACAGCACCTCGGGGAACGACTCCAGCCGCCGTTCGGCCTCCACCGACTTGCCCGACCGCGCCCCGCCCAGCACCAGCGTCCGGCGCGGCACGTCGGGCACGTCCTCGTACGCGCCGACCTCCAGCGTGCTCCCGTCCGGTACCGCGCGGGCCCCGGCCGCCGCGAGCCGGCGCCGCACCTCGCGCCCCGGCGGCACGTCGTGGTCCAGATGGACCGCGACCACGTCCGTGGTGGGGCCGACCGCGCCGACCTCCCGCAGCCGGGCCAGCGCGTCCGGGCGCCCCACCACGTCCAGCAGCACCATCGCGTACGACTCCGCCGGCTCCTCGAGCCCGGCAGGCGCCCCGCCCGGCGGCAGGTACAGCAGCCGCCGCCCGTCCGGGCCGGTCACCGCGTACCCGGTGCCGGGCGCGTCCAGCGCCACCGCCCGGACCCGATGGCCGGTCAGCAGCGCCAACTCCCGCCCGTCCGGGACCCGGCCGGGTTGCGGCAGCCCGGCCGGCACCTCCACGGCGGGGCCGTCGTGCGGATGCGACAGCAGCACCTGGCGCACACCGCTCAGCGAACGGCCCGCGCGGGCGGCCGCGAACGCCGCGCCCGGCGTGAGGTCGAGCAGCAGCGCCCCGTCCACGAGCAGCGAGGTGGCCGCCCGCGCGTCCGTGCCGAGGGCGGAGGCGCACGCGGCGCAGGGACAGTCGGGGCGGGGCAGTCCCGCGGGGGCACCGGTGCCGAGCAGAGTCAGTTCCACGGACCCGATTTTCTCCCGTCCCCACGACCGCTGCCCGTCCGACTAGGCTTCCGGGCAGGAGCCGGACCAGGATCCGGCTCCTGTCGTGACAGTGCTCAGCGTGCTCACACCCATGGGAGGCGTACATGGCGGCATGGACGTGGCGGTTCGAGAAGGCCGACGGGACACAGGTCGAGCCCGCGGTGCCGCCGGAGGAGTTCCCCACACAGGGGGACGCCGAGTCCTGGATCGGGGAGAACTGGAAGGCCCTCGCCGAGGGTGGCGCCGACCAGGTGCGGCTGCTGGAGGACACCACGGAGATCTACGGTCCGATGAGCCTCCACGCGGAAACGGAACCGGCAGCGGAAGCGGAGCCGGACGAGGCGTAAGCCTCCCGGTGGCGCGTGGCCCCGAAAGGTCCTTGCCCCCGCGCCCCTCAAGGGGCGCGGGGAACTGCGCGAGGGGGTCCGGGGCGCAGCCCCAGGACGGGACGGGAAGGGGCGGCGGGAGCGAGGGAAACCTGGCGGCAGCCCTCAGCCCCGGACGCCGCACAGGTGCAGCAGAGAGGCGACCCCGCGATAGGGGTCCGTACGCCCGGCCCGGTCCTCGACCGCGAGCAGCGCGTCCAGGTCGGCCGGCGGGCACGCGTCGTCCGCCACCGTGTCCGTGAAGACCCGCACGCCGTACCACGTGTGCAACGGCGCCCCGATCCCCGCGAGCGTCGACGTCAGCCTCGTCAGCCCGTACGACGTCGTACGGAAGCCGGCCAGCGCCCCGGCCCAGTCACCCGACAGCCCCGCCCGCATCGCCGGCGCGTCGCCGTTGCGGACCAGCAGCGACAGCAGCCCCCCGGGTGCCAGCATCCGCGCCACCCCCGCCAGCAGCGCGTCCGGCTCCTCCACGTACATGAGGACGCCATGACACAGCACCACGTCGAAGCTGCCCGGCAGGAAGTGCACACCGGTGTCCCCGGCCCGCCCCTCGACGATCCGCATCCGCTCCCGGATGCCCTCGGGCTGCCCCGCGAGCGCCTCCCGCGCGGCGGAGATCATCGCCGCGTCGTGCTCCACCCCGGTCACGTGGTGACCGGCCCGGGCCAGCCGGAGCGCCTGCGCACCCCGGCCCATGCCCACGTCGAGCACCCTCAGCCGCCGCCCGACCGGGAAGCGCCCGACTATCTGCTCCTCCAGCTGGCGGGCCACCAACTCCTGCCGCACGACGTCCCGCAGACCGCCGGGCCCGCTCAACCGGCCGGGTGCGTCGGCGAACGGCGTGGTGCTCAGGGCCGCTCCCCGCGCTTGACCTGGGGCTTGGGCAGCCGCAGCCGGCGCATCTGGAGCGTGCGCATCAGGGCGTAGGCCACCGCGCCGCGCCTGCTCTCGTCGGGGAAGCGCCCGGCGAGGGTCTTCTTCAGCCGGAACCCGGTCACGATCGAGTCGAGCACGATCATCACGATGACCACCAGCCACAGCAGCAGCGCCGCGTTCTGCAGCTGGGGCACCTGGATCACGCTCATCACGAGGATGATCACGGCCATCGGCAGGAAGTACTCCGCGATGTTGAACCGCGAGTCCACGTAGTCGCGGGCGAACCGGCGCACCGGCCCCTTGTCGCGCACGGGCAGATAGCGCTCGTCGCCGCTGGCCAGCGCCTGGCGCTGACGCTCCAGCGCGACACGGCGCTCCTCACGCTGCCGCTTGGCGGCCTCCTTGCGCGTCATCGACGTGTTGGCCACGCTGCGGCGCTGCGACTGGGCCGCGCTGCGCTTGGGTGTGGGGCGGCCCTTCGGGGCCTCCGGGTGACGGGTCTGCTTGGAGTCGGTCAACGTCGCCTTGTCGGCGACCGATGCCTTCTCTTCCTTGGCACGGCTACGGAACACAAAACCCAAGGGTACGGGGTCCCGGGGTTGGACCCCAGCCCCGCGGGGAACGATCCGGCAACACCGGACGTCTCCAAAAGGACAGGAGGGGACGTAAGGCGGCTCTTCGGGACGTGCCCGTCCGGCCGACCCCGGGAACCACCTACTCCCTACGCCGGATCGGGAGGGTACGCAGTCGTCCTTGGGGATGAGCGCATCCGTCCCCGAACAGTGCGGTAATGGAGGCAGGGCCCGTACTGTGGGTTCTGTTGCAGACGCTGGAGCTGGACGTCAGAAGGGGGCGCGCGAAGCCCATGAGCGGTGTCATGAAGCGTATGGGGATGATCTTCCGCGCGAAGGCGAACAAGGCCCTTGACCGGGCCGAGGACCCGCGCGAGACCCTCGATTACTCGTACCAGAAGCAGCTCGAGCTGCTTCAGAAGGTCCGCCGCGGCGTCGCCGACGTGGCGACCTCCCGCAAGCGGCTGGAGCTCCAGCTCAACCAGCTCCAGTCCCAGTCCGGCAAGCTGGAGGACCAGGGCCGCAAGGCGCTCGCGCTCGGCCGCGAGGACCTGGCGCGCGAGGCGCTCTCCCGCCGTGCCGCGCTCCAGCAGCAGGTGACCGACCTGGAGACCCAGCACGCCACGCTCCAGGGCGAGGAGGAGAAGCTCACCCTCGCGGCCCAGCGCCTCCAGGCCAAGGTGGACGCCTTCCGCACCAAGAAGGAGACCATCAAGGCCACCTACACCGCCGCCCAGGCCCAGACCCGGATCGGCGAGGCCTTCTCCGGCATCTCCGAGGAGATGGGCGACGTCGGCCTGGCCATCCAGCGCGCCGAGGACAAGACCGCCCAGCTCCAGGCGAGGGCCGGCGCGATCGACGAACTGCTCGCCTCCGGCGCCCTCGACGACCAGTCCGGCATGCACAAGGACGACATCCAGGCCGAGCTGGACCGGCTCTCCGGTGGTACGGATGTAGAGCTGGAACTGCAGCGCATGAAGGCGGAGCTGGCCGGCGGCGGCAGCGGCGACCGGCAGGCCATCGAGGGCAGCCAGGGCCAGACGCAGCCCCAGCAGCAGCCGCAGGACACTCCGCGCTTCGACAAGCAGTAGCCCACGCCGAGGAGGCGACATGATCGTACGGATCATGGGGGAGGGCCAGGTGACGCTGGCGGAGAACCGGCTCGCCGAGCTGAACACGCTGGACGAGGAACTGCTCGCCGAGATGGAGAACGGCGACGGTCCCGGCTTCCGCGCGACCCTGAAGGCCCTGCTGGCCAAGGTCCACGAACTCGGCGAGCCCCTGCCGGACGACACCCTGGAGCCCTCCGACCTGATCCTGCCCTCCCCGGACGCGACCCTGGAGGAGGTCAGGGACCTGCTCAGCGACGACGGCCTCATCCCGGGCACCTGACGATCACGCGGCACCGCTGGGCCGCCCGGGCGCACGGTTCCCGGGCGGCGGCACCCCGCTACCGTGGACAGCCGTGAGCACCCTGACACGCGCCCGGTGCCGAGCCGGGGCGCACCCCTTCGCCCTGGACGCGGCCCTGGCGGCCGGCGTCCTCGTCTGCATGGTCGCCGGCTCCTTCGTCGACCCGCACGACCCCGAAGGCGTCAACTGGGAACTGCGCACCCCCGACCCGCTCAGCCTGCTCCTCATGACCCTCGGCGCCGCCGCGCTCGCCTTCCGCCGCCGCGCCCCCCGCACCGTGCTCGCGCTCGCCGGCGGTGTCTCCGTCGCCGAGTCCGTCACCGGCGATCCCCGCGCTCCCGTCGTCATGTGCGCCGTCGTCGCCCTCTACACCGTCGCCTCCGCCACCGACCGCCCCACCACCTGGCGCGTCGGCCTGCTCACCATGACCGTCCTCACCGGCACCGCGATGGCGGTCGGCCCCCTGCCCTGGTACGCGCAGGAGAACCTGGCGATCTTCGCGTGGACCGGCATCGGCGCCACCGCGGGCGACGCCGTGCGCAGCCGTCGCGCCTTCGTCCAGGCGATCCGCGAGCGCGCCGAACGCGCCGAACGCACCCGGGAGGAGGAGGCCCGCCGCCGGGTCGCCGAGGAACGCCTGCGCATCGCCCGCGACCTGCACGACGTCGTCGCCCACCACATCGCCCTGGTCAACGTCCAGGCCGGAGTCGCCGCCCACGTCATGGACAAGCGCCCCGACCAGGCCAAGGAGGCCCTCGCCCATGTGCGCGAGGCCAGCCGCTGCGCGCTGGGCGAGCTGCGCGCCACCGTCGGTCTGCTGCGCCAGTCCGGCGACCCCGAGGCACCCACCGAGCCCGCCCCCGGCCTGGACCGCCTCGACGAACTCGCGGGCACCTTCCGCAGCGCCGGACTGCGCGTGGAGGTCGCCCGCACCGACGAGGGCACCGAACTGCCCGCCGCCGTCGACCTGGCCGCCTACCGGATCGTCCAGGAGGCCCTGACCAATGTGCAGAAGCACGCCGGCACCGAGGCGCGGGCCGAGGTCAGCGTCGTGCGCGTGGGACCCCACATCGAGATCACGGTCCTCGACGACGGCAGCGACGAGGAGCAGCACCCGAGCCCGGGCGGCGGGCACGGACTGCTCGGCATGCGCGAGCGCGTCACCGCCCTGCGCGGCACCCTCACCACCGGTCCCCGCTACGGCGGCGGTTTCCGCGTCCATGCGATCCTTCCGGTCAAGACCCGCCCGTCCGCCGCCGGGGACGGCGGTCCCTGACCGTCCCGCCCGCCGCCCGTGCCCACCGTGCCGCTGGAGCCCGTATGACGATCCGCGTCCTGCTCGCCGACGACCAGACCCTGCTGCGCAGCGCCTTCCGCGTGCTCGTCGACTCCGAGCCGGACATGGAGGTGGTGGGGGAGGCGTCCGACGGCGCTCAGGCGGTCCGGCTGGCCCGGGAGCAGCGCGCCGACGTCGTCCTCATGGACATCCGGATGCCCGGCACCGACGGGCTCGCCGCCACCCGCATGATCAGCGCGGATCCCGAACTGGCCGGGGTGCGGGTGGTGATACTGACGACCTTCGAGGTCGACGACTACGTGGTGCAGTCGCTGCGGGCCGGCGCCTCCGGCTTCCTCGGCAAGGGCTCCGAACCCGAGGAGATGCTGAACGCCATCCGGATCGCCGCCGAGGGGGAGGCGCTGCTGTCCCCGGTGGCCACCAAGGGCCTGATCGCCCGGTTCCTCGCCCAGGCGGGTCCGGCCGGCCCCGACGGCGACGAGGACCGCGCCGAGAAGCTCCGGTCGCTCACCGGACGCGAGCGCGAGGTGCTCGTCCAGGTGGCGGGCGGCCACTCCAACGACGAGATCGCCGAACGCCTCGAGGTCAGCCCGCTGACGGTGAAGACGCACGTCAACCGGGCCATGGCCAAGCTGGGGGCGCGCGACCGGGCCCAGCTGGTGGTCACCGCCTACGAGTCGGGGCTGGTCCGTCCAAGGGTGGAGTGAGCCCCGGGGGGCGTACTGCGGCGGGAGTAGGCGCCGCGATGAGGGATGGGACCTCGGGTCTACGGATCGGCCCCCGCCCATGGCCCAGGGTGTAGAGCGGGCGCCCACTCGCGCGCGTGCCCGCTCTCCGGACTTCTGCCGCTCCACGGAAAAGAGACCCTGCCCATGTCCTGGCTGTCCAGATTCAGCCTCGCGCAACGGGCGCTGATCGGACTGATGTCGATCATCGCGCTCGTCTTCGGGGCGATCGCGATACCCCAGCTGAAGCAGCAGCTGCTGCCCACCATCGAACTGCCCATGGTGTCCGTGATCGCGCCGTACCAGGGCGCGTCCCCGGATGTCGTCGAGAAGCAGGTCGTCGAACCCATCGAGGACAACCTGGAGGCCGTCGACGGCATCTCCGGTGTCACCTCGACGGCGAGCGAGGGCAACGCCGTCATCATGGCGTCCTTCGACTACGGCAACGACACCCAGCAGCTCGTCGCCGACGTCCAGCAGGCCGTCAACCGGGCCGGTGCCCTCCTCCCGGACGGAGTCGACCCGCAGGTCGTCGCCGGTTCCACGGACGACATCCCGACCGTGGTGCTCGCCGTGACGTCCGACAAGGACCAGCAGGCGCTCGCCGACGAGCTGGAGCGGACCGTGGTGCCCACCCTGGAGGGCATCGACGGAGTCGGCCAGGTCCTGGTGGACGGCGTGCGCGACCTCCAGGTCACGGTCACCCCGGACACCGCGAAGCTGACGAGGGCCGGCCTGACCGCGCAGTCGCTCGCGGCTGCCCTCCAGGCGGGCGGCGCGACCGTGCCGGCCGGCTCCTTCGACGAGGGCGGTGCCAACCGCACCGTCCAGGTGGGCGGCGGCTTCACCTCGCTGCAGCAGATCGAGGACCTGATGGTCACCGGTCAGCCCGGCAAGGGCAAGCCGGTCCGCCTCGCCGACGTCGCCACGGTGACGCAGGAGGAGGCCAGGGCCGACTCCCTCACCCGCACCAACGGCAGGCCCAGCCTCGCCGTGATGGCCACCATGGACCACGACGGCAGCGCGGTGGCCATCTCCGAGGCCGTCCAGGACGAGCTCCCCGGGATGCGTGAGGACCTGGGCGACGGCGCCACCCTCACCGTCGTCAGCGACCAGGGCCCGGCGGTGTCCCAGGCCATCGACGGCCTGACCACCGAGGGCGCGCTCGGTCTGCTCTTCGCCGTCGTGGTGATCCTCGTCTTCCTGGCGTCGGTCCGCTCCACCCTCGTCACCGCGGTGTCCATCCCGCTGTCCGTGGTCCTCGCGCTGATCGTGCTGTGGACGCGCGACCTGTCGCTGAACATGCTGACACTGGGCGCCCTGACCATCGCCATCGGCCGCGTCGTGGACGACTCCATCGTCGTCCTGGAGAACATCAAGCGGCACCTCGGCTACGGCGAGGAGCGCCACGAGGCGATCATGAAGGCGGTGCGCGAGGTGGCCGGCGCGGTCACCTCCGCGACCCTCACCACCGTCGCCGTCTTCCTGCCGATCGGCCTGGTCGGCGGCATGGTGGGTGAGCTGTTCGGCTCCTTCAGCCTCACCGTCACCGCCGCGCTGCTGGCGTCGCTGCTGGTGTCGCTGACGGTCGTCCCGGTGCTGTCGTACTGGTTCCTGCGTCCCCCGAAGGGCACGCCCGAGGACGCCGAGGAGGCGCGCCGGCTCGCCGAGGAGAAGGAGGCCAGGAGCCGCCTCCAGCGCATGTACCTCTCGGTGCTGCGCTTCGCCACCCGGCGCAGGCTCGCCAGCCTGGCCATCGCGGTCGTCGTGCTGATCGGCACCTTCGCCATGGCGCCGCTGCTGAAGACCAACTTCTTCGACCCGGGCGAGCAGCAGGTCCTCACCGTCCGGCAGGAGCTGAGGCCCGGCAGCAGCCTGGCCGCGACCGACGCCCAGGCGCGGAAGGTCGAGAAGCTGCTCGGCGACACCGAGGGCGTCAGGGACCACCAGGTGACGGTCGGCTCGTCCGGCTTCATGGCGGCCTTCGGCGGCGGTACGGACACCAACCAGGCCACGTACCAGGTGATGCTGGAGGACGACGCGTCCTCCGAGGACGTGCGGGACCGCCTGGAGAAGGGTCTCGGGGACCTCGACGGCATCGGCACCACCACCGTCGCGGCCGGTGACGGCTTCGGCAGCCAGGACCTGAGCGTGGTCGTCAAGGCCGCCGACGCGAAGGTGCTGCGCGAGGCGGCGGAGCAGGTGCGCGAAGCGGTGGCCTCCCTGGACGGCGTCACGGACGTCACCAGCGACCTGGCGCAGAGCGTGCCCCGCGTCTCGGTCAGGGCCAACGCCGCGGCCGCGGCGGCCGGGTTCGACGACCAGACACTCGGTGCGGCCGTCGCCCAGGCGGTGCGCGGCACCCCGGCCGCCAAGGCGGTGCTCGACGACACCGAGCGCGACGTCGTCATCCGCTCGGCGCAGCCGGCCACCACGGTGGAGCAGCTGAAGAACCTGCCGCTGGGTCCGGTGAAGCTGAGCGACGTCGCCACCGTCGAGGTGGTGGACGGCCCGGTCTCCATGACCCGGATCGACGGCCAGCGCTCGGCCACCGTCACGGCCCGGCCGGTCGGTGAGGACACGGGCGCCGTGGGCGTGGACCTCCAGGCGAAGATCGACGGGCTGACGCTGCCCGACGGCGCGACGGCGGAGATCGGCGGCGTCACCGAGGACCAGGACGAGGCCTTCGCCAACCTGGGCCTGGCGATGCTGGCCGCGATCGCGATCGTGTTCCTGCTGCTGGTCGGCACCTTCCGGTCGCTCGCCCAGCCGCTGATCCTGCTGGTGTCCATCCCGTTCGCCGCGACCGGCGCGCTCGGCCTGCTGCTGGTCACCGGCACCCCGATGGGTGTCCCGGCGATGATCGGCATGCTGATGCTGATCGGCATCGTGGTCACCAACGCGATCGTGCTGATCGACCTGATCAACCAGTACCGCGCGCAGGGCTACGGCGTCGTCGAGGCCGTGCTGGAGGGCGGCCGCCACCGTCTGCGGCCGATCCTCATGACGGCCCTGGCGACCATCTTCGCCCTGCTGCCGATGGCGCTGGGCGTCACCGGCGAGGGCGGCTTCATCGCCCAGCCGCTGGCGGTGGTGGTGATCGGCGGTCTGATCACGTCGACGCTGCTCACCCTGCTCCTCGTGCCGACGCTCTACGTGATGCTGGAGCTGCGCAAGGAGCGGCGCGCGAAGAAGAAGGCGGCGAAGAAGGGCGGCGTCCCGGCCCAGCCGGCGGCCGGCGATCCGGAGACCGCGAAGGTCTGACCCCCCGTACGACGGAGCAGGCCCTGCCCGGCACATCCGGTGTCGGGCAGGGCCTGCTCCGTGCGCGGCTGCGCTGCCGGCGGCTACGGCAGGGCCAGCATCCGCTCCAGGGCCAGCTTCGCGAACGCCTCCGTCTCCTTGTCCACCTCGATGCGGTTGACCAGGTTGCCCTCCGCCAGCGACTCCAGCGCCCACACCAGGTGCGGCAGGTCGATGCGGTTCATGGTGGAGCAGAAGCAGACCGTCTTGTCGAGGAAGACGATCTCCTTGCCCTCCGGCGCGAAACGGTTCGCCAGGCGCCGTACGAGGTTCAGCTCCGTGCCGATGGCCCACTTGGAGCCGGCCGGGGCCGCCTCCAGCGTCTTGATGATGTACTCGGTCGAGCCGACGTAGTCCGCCGCGGCCACGACCTCGTGCCGGCACTCGGGGTGCACCAGAACGTTCACGCCGGGTATGCGCTCGCGCACGTCGTCGACCGAGTCCAGGCTGAAGCGGCCGTGCACCGAGCAGTGGCCGCGCCACAGGATCATCTTCGCGCCGCGCAGCTCGTCGGCGGTCAGCCCGCCGTTCGGCTTGTGCGGGTTGTAGACGACGCAGTCCTCCAGGGACATGCCCATGTCCCGCACCGCGGTGTTGCGGCCCAGGTGCTGGTCGGGCAGGAACAGCACCTTCTCGCCCTGCTCGAAGGCCCAGTCCAGGGCGCGCCTGGCGTTGGAGGAGGTGCAGATGGTGCCGCCGTGCTTGCCGGTGAAGGCCTTGATGTCGGCGGAGGAGTTCATGTACGAGACGGGGACGACCTGCTCGGCCACACCGGCCTCGGTCAGCACGTCCCAGCACTCGGCGACCTGCTCGGCGGTGGCCATGTCGGCCATGGAGCAGCCGGCCGCCAGATCGGGCAGGACCACCTTCTGCTCGTCCCCGGTGAGGATGTCAGCGGACTCGGCCATGAAGTGCACACCGCAGAAGACGATGTACTCCGCCTGCGGCCGTGCGGCGGCGTCCCGGGCCAGCTTGAAGGAGTCGCCCGTGACGTCCGCGAACTGGATGACCTCGTCGCGCTGGTAGTGGTGGCCGAGCACGAAGACCTTGTCCCCGAGCTTCTCCTTGGCGGCGCGGGCGCGCTCCACCAGGTCCGGGTCGGACGGCGAGGGAAGGTCGCCGGGACACTCCACACCGCGCTCGCTCCTCGGGTCGGCCTCACGGCCGAGGAGCAGCAGGGCGAGGGGCGTCGGCTGTACGTCGAGCTCCTGGGTCTGGGCGGTGGTCACGACACGCACCCTTTCTGTTCTGGCGACTTCTCGTCGAAATGACGCTATCTATCATAACCGGTTCACGTCACTTTGACGACGGCCATAGCGTCCGTGTGACGTGAATCCCGGCGGGCGCCGATCCATTCCCGTGAGGCCCCGCGGCAGCCGGTTTCCGCTCCGCACCGCGTGTGCGAGCATGAGGAGGAAGGCGAGGAAAGACGCCCGGCCCGGAATGAATCCGCGGTCCCGCCGGTTGCAACCGTCGGCAAGCAGTCTCCGTACAACCCGGGAGAGATGTAGATGTCCGTATCGGACGAGACCACCACCGTCACCGACGGCATCGTCCTGACCGACGCCGCCGCGTCCAAGGTCAAGGCCCTGCTCGACCAGGAAGGCCGTGACGACCTCGCCCTGCGCGTCGCCGTCCAGCCCGGCGGCTGCTCCGGCCTGCGCTACCAGCTCTTCTTCGACGAGCGTTCGCTCGACGGCGACGTGCTGAAGGACTTCGACGGTGTGAAGGTCGTCACCGACCGCATGAGCGCCCCGTACCTGGGCGGCGCCACCATCGACTTCGTCGACACCATCGAGAAGCAGGGCTTCACGATCGACAACCCGAACGCCACCGGCTCCTGCGCCTGCGGCGACTCCTTCAGCTGAGCCGGCTCTCCACTTCCGGCAGCCCGTGACGAAGGCGGCGGCCCCTCACCGGGCCGCCGCCTTCGTCGTTCCGCGTCCGTGGGTCACCGGGCGGGCGGCGCGGGCAGCCGGGCGCCGTCCTTGTGCAGCGGCACCGGATCGCCGTCGGCGTCCACCACCGCGCGGTCACCGAGCGGCGCCTCCAGGCGCACCGTCTCCTGGTACCGCTTGGCGATCATGATGCACACCTTGTCCCGCCAGGGCGTCTCGGTCACCCGAACCGTCACCTCGCCGCCCTCCGCGCGCGCCGTCACCTCGTAGTCGGCGCACACACCGCCCGTGAAGACCACGGTCAGCTCCTCGCCCTCGGCGGTGAAGCCCTCGACCTCGACCTCCCGGGCCGCCGGCGCCGAGGTCGGCTCGTCACCGGGTGCCGTGGGTGCCGGACTGGCCTCACCGGACTGCGACCGGGAGGCGAGGAACTCCGGGTCGACCGCCGGATACGTCACCGTGAACGCCTCGCGCGCGCCCTCCGGCCGCACCTCGAACAGCCACGACGGGACCAGCGCGGGCCGCCCCTCCACGGAGTGCGCGGCCAGTCCGAACACCGCGCCGTCGACGGCGACGGTCTCACCGGCCGGCTTCGCCCCCGGCTCGCACCGCTCCTGCTGCCGGTCCTCCTCCAGCGGTACGGACGTGGCGCAGCCCCCGATGCCCGCGCGCGGGCTCTCGCCCGGCGCCGCGTTCATCAGCTCCAGCGCCTTCCCGGCCCTCACCGTGGGGTAGGTGTCCCCCTTCACCGGTTCCGCGAGCCGGCCGTTGCCGCCGACCACCTCGCCCCGCGCGCCGACGACCACACCGGTCGTCCAGCCGTACGTCGGCAGCCCGCCCACCTCGGGGTCGGCGTTCACCACCCGCCTGCCGTCCATGACCTGGCTCGCGTCGAGCTTCGCGTCGTCCTGCCCCACCGCCTTCAGCACCGGCGCGGCGGCCTTCCTGGCGACGGCCTCGCTCACCGGGGAGGCGTCAGCGGAGGACGGGGGCTTGCAGGTGGCGCCCTTGCAGTTGTCGGTGCGCGGGGTGTGCGCGCTGAACGTCCACGAGCCGGGCGCCTCCCGCTCCACCCGCAGGGTCGGCCCGGAGCCGTCCTGGCCGCCGATCCGCCAGCCCCCGGCCTCCGCGACCGGCTTCCCTTCGAGCCCCAGGGCCTTCGCCAGCGCGACCACCCGCTCCTCGGTGACCTCCTGACCGGCGCGGTACACCGGCGCGGAACCGGGACCGCCGGGGAGCGTGCCGTCGGCGCGGTAGGTGGCGCCGTAGGGGTTGGGCTCGCCGGGCGCGATGCCGTTCCCCGCGCCCTCGGAGTGGCCGTCGAGGGCGAGCGGCGGGGGAGTGGGGTCACCGTTCGCCCCGGGCGTCGTACCGGCCCCGGAGTCACCGGAGCCGCCCACGGCACCGGTGGCCAGGTAGGCACCGCCGCCCCCGACGAGCAGCACGGCGGCGGCGACGGAGGCGATCAGCACGGGCGAACGCCGTCGCGCCGGACCGCCGGAGGGCCCGTCCCCGGAGCGCCCGCCATCGCCTCGGTGCTCCCCGACGACGGCCTCGTCCTGGTCGGCCCCGGGCTCGCTCTCGGCGGCATGAGTCCTCGCGGCGAGGGGTTCGGCAGGGCGGTCGGGCCCGGGCTCGTCCTCGGGGGTTTCGTTCTTCGCGGCGCGAGGCCTGTCCGGGCCGGAGTCCGGCCCGCTCTCGGAGGCGTGCGTCCCCGCGGCGAGGGGTTCGGCAGGGCGGTCGGGCTCCGGCTCGTCCTCCGGGGCGCGCGTTTCCGCGGCGAGGGTCGGCTCGTCCGGGCCCGCCTCCGGTTCGCCCCGCGTCACTTCCGGCCCCCCGGCAGGGGCGCCAGCGGCCGGCCCGGCGGGGTCGGCCGAGTGGTCCCGCCGCTCCGTGGCGTCCGCCGCCCCGTCGCCGCCCGTAGCGCCCCCGGTGTCGCCCGTGCTGCCGGTGGCGCGCGCCTCGGCGTCGTCGTTGTCGGGTCGCTCGGTGTTCACCGCATCGCTCCTTCGGCTGCGCAACTGTCCCAGTGGACCCTGCCCGGTCGCACCGGGACTGCTGAGGGGTCGTATCCCGCATCCCCTGTACGGGGGACGGCGATGGGACGCAGCGGGGGAGCGCGCGGTTCCCCGCGTCGGCTCAGTCGCCGTACTCGGACATCGCGTCCAGCAGCCGGGCGGACGCGGGCGGCACGCTCACCCCGTGGATCAGGGACGGGGACACCGGCCGTGCGGCGGCCCGGTCCGGCACCGCCCAGTGGGGAACCATCCGGGCACAGTCGCCGCGCAGCGACGCCAGGTCGCCCTCGAGGTCGACCGGGGTGGACGCGTGGATCTTGGTGTTCGTCATGTTCGCACCGTACGCACGACCAAGGTCACGAAGAAAGCCCTACTATCGGGTAGTTTCGACTGCTTCTGCGGGTCGCTCCCACCCGGTAGCGTGAAGTGTCAACCCGCCTCCCCCAGGAGAATCGACGCCGTGCGCATCGCAGTCACCGGCTCCATCGCCACCGACCATCTCATGACCTTCCCCGGCCGCTTCGCCGACCAGTTCGTCGCGGACCAGCTGCACACGGTCTCGCTGTCCTTCCTGGTCGACAACCTCGACGTACGCCGGGGTGGCGTCGCCGCGAACATCGCCTTCGGAATGGGCCAGCTCGGCACCCGGCCGATCCTGGTCGGAGCGGCCGGCTTCGACTTCGACGAGTACCGGGCCTGGCTGGACCGGCACGGCGTCGACACCGAGTCCGTCCGCATCTCCGACACCCTGCACACCGCCCGCTTCGTGTGCACCACGGACGCGGACCACAACCAGATCGGCTCCTTCTACACGGGCGCGATGAGCGAGGCCCGGCTGATCGAGCTGAAGACCGTCGCCGACCGTGTGGGCGGCCTCGACCTGGTCTCCATCGGCGCCGACGACCCGGAGGGCATGCTCCGGCACACCGAGGAGTGCCGCTCGCGGGGCATCCCGTTCGCCGCGGACTTCTCCCAGCAGATCGCCCGGATGAACGGCGAGGAGATCCGGATACTGCTGGAGGGGGCGACCTACCTCTTCTCCAACGAGTACGAGAAGGGGCTCATCGAGACGAAGACCGGCTGGAGCGACGCGGAGATCCTCGACCGGGTGGGGCACCGGGTCACCACCCTCGGCGCGCGCGGTGTCCGCATCGAGCGGGCCGGCGAGGAGATGATCGAGGTCGGATGCCCGGACGAGGAGCGCAAGGCCGACCCGACGGGTGTCGGCGACGCGTTCCGGGCGGGATTCCTGTCGGGACTCGCGTGGGGCGTGCCGCTGGAGCGGGCGGCGCAGGTGGGCTGCATGCTCGCCACGCTGGTCATCGAGACCGTGGGCACGCAGGAGTACGAGCTGCGGCGCGGGCACTTCATGGAGCGGTTCATGAAGGCGTACGGGGACGAGGCGGCGGAGGAGGTCCGGGAGCACCTGGGCTGAGCCACCCGGGGGCGTGGGGACCGGTCGCGCCGTTCCCCGCGCCCCCGAGGGGGTCAGGTGAGGCGGCGGATCATGTAGGCGGTTCCCTCGGCGGCGGGTTCCTCGCCCAGGTACTGCTGGTTCCGCATGTCGCACCAGGCCGGGATGTCCAGGCGGGCGGCCTCGTCGTCGGCCAGGACGCGGACCGTGCCGCCCAGCGGGACGTCCCCGATCACCTTGGCCAGCTCGATCACCGGGATCGGACAGCGGCGGCCCAGCGCGTCCACGACCACGGTGTCCTCGCCCCGCCGTGTCACGGTGTCTCCCGCGGACACCGGCGCGCCCAGCTTCTCCCGCACGCCCGCCACCACCTCCGGCAGGACCGTCAGGAAGCGCTCGACGTCCTCCTCCCGCGTCCCTGCGGGCAGCGAGACGCGGATGTTGCCCTCGCTGAGCACGCCCATCGCCCTGAGCACATGGCTCGGCGTCAGCGTGCTGCTCGTGCAGGAGGACCCGGACGACACCGAGAATCCGGCGCGGTCCAGCTCGTGCAGCACCGTCTCCCCGTCGACATAGAGGCAGGAGAAGGTGACGATCCCCGGCAGCCGCCGCCGCGGATCGCCGACCACCTCCGCGTCCGGCACCAGCCCCGGCACCCGCGCCCGGATCCGCTCCGTCAGTTCCCGCAGCCGCACCGCCTCCTCGGCGGCCTCCGCCCGTACCGCACGCAGGGACGCCGCCGCGGCCACGATCGCCGGCAGGTTCTCGAACCCGGCCGACCGCCCCGACTCCCGCTCGTCCCGCGGCCCCTGGGGCGCGAACCGCACCCCCTTGCGCACGACCAGCAGCCCCACCCCCGACGGGCCGCCCCACTTGTGCGCGCTCGCCGCGAGCAGCGACCAGTCGCCCTCCACCGGCCCCCAGCCCAGTGACTGGGCCGCGTCCACCAGCAGCGGCACCCCCGCCTCCCGGCACGCCCCGGCCACCTCGGCCACCGGCTGCACCGTCCCCACCTCGTGGTTGGCCGACTGCAGACAGGCCAGCGCGGTGTCCGGCCGCAGCGCCTCGGCGTACGCCGACGGGCTCACCGCCCCCGTGCGTTCCACCGCCACCTCGGTGACCGCCCCTCCACCGGCCCGGTGAACTTCCGCCGCATGGAGTACAGAAGAGTGTTCGACCGCCGACACGATCAGGTGAGGCCCGGTGCGCCGCCGCCCCGCCAGCGCGCCCGCGACACCGGAGTGCACCGCCGAGGTCCCGGACGGGGTGAACACCAACTCGTCCGCCCTGCACCCCACCACCTCCGCGGCGGCCTCGCGCGCCGCGTCCAGCAGCATCCGGGCGCGCCGTCCCTCCCGGTACAGCCGTGCGGGATCCGCCCACCCCTCGTCGAGGGAGGCCATCAGGGCCTGCCGGGCGACGGGGTGGAGAGGAGCGGCGGAAGCGGCGTCGAAGTAGGCCATACGGCAACGGTAGAACTCCGGTGCGGCAGCCGGCCCCGGGGGCACGGGGAACCGCGCGACCAGCACCCGCGCACCCGCAGCCGCCAATCCAGCGACCCGCGGACCGACTAGGCCCCCCTCCCCGCGACCCCCCGGAGGGCGTCGGCTAGGGTTTGGTCCGCATAAACATCCAAACCCCTGCCCGACGCAGGGCGGCGACCGACCAGCGAGAAGGCCAGGCCGCAGCCGTTAAGCGCGGGCGAGACTCTCGGGAAGGCGCTACGTGAGTCCCAACGGCTCCGACCGCTCGCCGCGGCGCCCCATGCGGCGGAAGCTGCTGCAGGCACTGACCGCGGGCCTGGTCCTGGCGACCGCCACCGGTTGCACATGGGAGGACTTCCCCCGCCTCGGTATGCCCACCCCAACATCGGAAGAGGCTCCGCGGATCCTCTCCCTGTGGCAGGGATCCTGGGCTGCCGCGCTCGCCATCGGCGCGCTGGTGTGGGGCCTGATCCTGTGGAGTGTGTTCTTCCACCGGCGCAGCCGCACCAAGGTGGAGGTCCCTCCGCAGACCCGGTACAACATGCCCATCGAGGCGCTGTACACGGTCGTCCCCCTCCTCATCGTCTCGGTGTTCTTCTTCTTCACCGCGCGCGATGAGTCCGAGCTGCTGAAGCTCGAGAAGAATCCCGACGTCACGGTCAACGTGGTCGGCTTCCAGTGGAGCTGGTGCTTCAACTACGTCGAGAACGTCGACGGTTCCTCGGGCGACGCCAAGAAGTCCAAGGAACTGGACGCGATCCCGGACCGCTACAAGGACGCCTTCCCGGCCGACGCCGGCGGTGTCTACGACTGCGGTGTCCCCGGCACCCGCAACCCGCAGACCAACAACCCGGGCCCCACCCTGTGGCTGCCCGAGGGCAAGCGGGTCCGCTTCGTGCTGACCTCGCGTGATGTCATCCACTCCTTCTGGGTGGTGCCCTTCCTGATGAAGCAGGACGTCATCCCCGGGCACACCAACGCCTTCGAGGTGACCCCCAGCCGTGAGGGCACCTTCCTGGGCAAGTGCGCCGAGCTCTGCGGCGTGGACCACTCCCGGATGCTCTTCAACGTGAAGGTCGTCTCTCAGGAGCGGTACGAGCAGCACCTGAAGGACCTCGTGAAGAAGGGGCAGACCGGTTACGTGCCCGCCGGCATCGGACAGACGGGCCCTGAGAAGAACCGGGAGTCGAACATCCTGTGAGCATCCTCAACCAACCCCAGGGTGCCGAGGCAGCCGGGTCCCACTACGAGGACGAGCTGCCGGTCCGGCGCCAGAACCGCGGCAGCGTCGTGGTCAAGTGGCTGACGACCACCGACCACAAGACGATCGGCACGCTGTACCTGGTGACGTCGTTCGCCTTCTTCGTCATCGGTGGCGTGATGGCGCTCGTCATGCGCGCCGAGCTGGCCCGTCCGGGACTGCAGATCGTCTCGAACGAGCAGTTCAACCAGGCGTTCACGATGCACGGCACGGTCATGCTGCTGATGTTCGCGACGCCCCTCTTCGCCGGTTTCGCGAACTGGATCATGCCGCTGCAGATCGGGGCGCCCGACGTGGCGTTCCCCCGGCTGAACATGTTCGCCTACTGGCTCTTCCTGTTCGGCTCGCTGATCGCGCTGGGTGGCTTCCTCACCCCGGACGGCGCTGCCAACTTCGGCTGGTTCGCCTACTCCCCGCTGTCGGACGCGGTCCGCTCGCCGGGCATCGGCGCCGACATGTGGATCATGGGTCTGGCCTTCTCCGGCTTCGGCACGATCCTCGGCTCGGTCAACTTCATCACCACGATCATCTGCATGCGCGCTCCGGGCATGACGATGTTCCGCATGCCGATCTTCACCTGGAACGTGCTGCTGACCGGCGTGCTGGTCCTGCTCGCCTTCCCGGTGCTGGCCGCCGCGCTGTTCGCCCTCGAGGTGGACCGCAAGTTCGGGGCGCACATCTTCGACTCGGCCAACGGCGGAGCGCTGCTGTGGCAGCACCTCTTCTGGTTCTTCGGCCACCCCGAGGTGTACATCATCGCGCTGCCGTTCTTCGGCATCGTCTCCGAGATCGTCCCGGTCTTCTCCCGCAAGCCGATCTTCGGCTACATGGGCCTGATCGCCGCGACGATCGCGATCGCCGGTCTGTCGGTCACGGTGTGGGCGCACCACATGTACGTCACCGGCGGTGTGCTGCTGCCGTTCTTCTCCTTCATGACCTTCCTGATCGCGGTGCCGACGGGCGTGAAGTTCTTCAACTGGATCGGCACCATGTGGAAGGGCAGCCTGTCCTTCGAGACACCGATGCTGTGGTCCGTCGGCTTCCTGATCACCTTCCTCTTCGGTGGTCTGACCGGTGTGATCCTGGCGTCGCCTCCGCTGGACTTCCACGTCTCCGACAGCTACTTCGTGGTGGCCCACTTCCACTACGTGGTGTTCGGCACCGTGGTGTTCGCGATGTTCGCCGGCTTCCACTTCTGGTGGCCGAAGTTCACCGGCAAGATGCTCGACGAGCGCCTGGGCAAGATCACCTTCTGGACGCTGTTCGTCGGCTTCCACGGCACCTTCCTCGTCCAGCACTGGCTGGGCGTCGAGGGCATGCCGCGCCGCTACTCGGACTACCTGGCGGCCGACGGTTTCACCGCGCTCAACACGGTGTCCACGATCGCCTCGTTCCTGCTCGGCATGTCGCTGCTGCCGTTCTTCTACAACATCTGGAAGACGGCCAAGTACGGCAAGCCGGTCGGTGTCGACGACCCGTGGGGCTACGGCCGCTCCCTGGAGTGGGCGACCTCCTGCCCGCCGCCGCGCCACAACTTCATCACCCTTCCGCGGATCCGCAGCGAATCCCCGGCGTTCGACCTGCACCACCCGGAGATCGCCGCGCTCGACCAGCTCGAGAACGCCGGTCACGGTGAGAAGGCCCTCGCTGGTGGCAAGGAGGCCGGCAAGTGAGAATCCAGGGCAACCTGTTCATGTGGCTGAGCCTCTTCTTCCTGATCGTCGCCGGTGTCTACGGCGTCTGGTCGAAGGAGCCGGTCGGCACCACCGCCCTCTTCCTGGCGTTCGGCCTGAGCATCATGGTCGGCTTCTACCTGGGCTTCACCGCCCGGCGGGTCGACGTGGGCGCGCAGGACGACAAGGAAGCGGACGTAGCGGACGACTCCGGCGAGGTCGGGTTCTTCAGCCCGCACAGCTGGCAGCCGCTGGCCCTCGCCGCGGGTGGCGCCCTGGCCTTCCTGGGTGTCGCCGTCGGCTGGTGGCTGCTGTACTTCTCGGCGCCGGTGCTGCTGCTCGGCATCTGGGGCTGGGTCTTCGAGTACTACCGCGGTGAGAACCGCACCCAGTAACACGCGCCACGGCACTTCGGGGCCCGGACACTCCGTCAGGAGCGTCCGGGCCCCCGCTTTCGTCTCCGGCGTCACCCGTTCGGGCCGTCCAGTGAGCCGGCACGGGCCCGGCTTCCTAGCGTGAGGCCATGAGACAGACAGAGTCCCCCCGTGGCGCGGGCGCCGGCCGGAGCCGCCTCGCCGGCTGCGCGCTGCTGGTGATCGCCGTCGGCGCGGGCGTCACCGGCTGCTCCTCCGACGGCAGCCCGCTGTCCGCCGAGCCGTACGACGCGACGGACCAGATCTCCTTCGTCGGGGTCGACGAGGGCAAGCCCGCGGACCCCGACAAGCCCCTGGAAGTGGTCGCCGAGGACTCCGACGGCCGCATCACGGACGTCACCGCCGTGGACGCCTCAGGACGCCACGTGGCGGGCGAACTGGCCGCCGACGGCAGCCGGTGGCACAGCACCTCTCCGCTGGCCGCCGACGCCCAGTACACGGTCCGGGTGAGCACCGAGGACGAGGACGGCGCCCCCGGCCGCAAGGTCATCACCTTCACCACCGGCAGACCCACCGCCGCCCAGCGCCTGGACGTCGCCTTCGGCCCCCGGGCGGGCACCTACGGCGTCGGCCAGCCCCTCACCGCCGAGCTGACCGAACCGGTCAGGGAGCGGGCCCACCGGGCCGTCGTGGAACGCGCCCTCAAGGTCGACTCCACGCCCGCCGTGACCGGGTCCTGGCACTGGGTCGACGACAAGAAGCTCCACTACCGCCCGAAGGAGTACTGGCCCGCCCACGCCACCATCCGGGTCCGCAGCACCCTGGACGGCATCAAGGTCGGCGACCGGCTCAGGGGCGGCACCACCGCGCCGCTCACGATCCGCACCGGAGACCGCGTCACGGCCCTCACCGACGCCGCCGCGCACCGCCTGACGGTCTACAAGAACGGCGAGGAGATCAAGCGGATCCCCGTCACCACCGGCAAGCCCGGCTTCGAGACCCGCAACGGCGTCAAGGTGGTCCTCGCCAAGGAACCCCTCGTACGCATGCGCAGCAGCACCGTGGGCATCGCCGAGGGCTCCTCGGAGTCCTACGACATGGACGTCCAGTGGGCCACCCGGGTGACGTGGAGCGGTGAGTACGTGCACGCCGCCCCGTGGTCCGTCGGCTCCCAGGGCTCCGACAACGTCAGCCACGGCTGCGTGGGCATGAACACCGCCAACGCCGAGTGGTTCTTCGCCACCGTGCGCGAGGGCGACATCGTGGAGGTCGTCAACTCGGCCGGCGACACGATGGAACCCTTCGGCAACGGCTACGGCGACTGGAACCTCGACTGGGACAAGTGGCTGGCCGGCAGCGCGCTGACGACCCCCACGCCCCAGGGCTCCGGCGAGAGGGCACGCCTGCGGCCAACGGCTGTGTGACCCCCTCAGGGGCGCGGGGCCGTACCGGTATGCGGCTCCGCCGCGCGGGCGCGACCGGCCACGACGGACCCGCGGCCGCCGCACCACAGGACCGACGGAGCGACTAGGCGCTCTGCAGCCGCTTCTGCCGCAGCAGCGCGGCCAGCGCGGACGCGAACTCCACGGGCTCGACCGGCAGCGTCACCGCGGACTCCGCCCGGCTCCACGTCGCCAGCCAGGCGTCCTGCGGCCGCGCGATCAGCAGCAGCACCGGCGGACAGCCGAACACCTCGTCCTTGATCTGCCGGCACAGCCCCATGCCCCCCAGCGGCACGGCCTCGCCGTCGAACACGCACACGTCGATGCCGCCCCGGTCCAGCTCCGTGAGCACGGCCGCCTGGGTCGCGCACTCCACGAACTCCACTACGGGCACGTCCGGGGCCGGCCGCCGGCCGGTGGCGAGCCGCACCTGCTCCCGGGTGTTGGCGTCGTCGCTGTAGACCAGCACCGTGGCGGTCGCCTGCATTGTTCCTCCACGCGTAAGAGAGAGGGCACGGCTCTGTCGGGAACTTCGGGTACCGATGGCGCGGATGCTACCCCCTCGGACCGCCTGTCAACACTGGTTCGGACACGGCTTCGAACGGGTCCCGACGGGGCTCCGGGTGGGCCATCCGGGCAGTCCAGGACGGGGGAACACACCGAACGGCACCCCCGGGAGTGAGGGCGGGATAAGCGACCGACATAATGTCGGCGTGGCGACAGCAACGACAGTAGATACCGGGCACGCGCACCCGTCGGTCAACCGACCGAACCTCACCAGCGTCGGAACCATCATCTGGCTGAGTTCCGAGCTGATGTTCTTCGCGGCCCTCTTCGCGATGTACTTCACCCTGCGATCGGTGACCGGACCCGACTTCTGGTCGGAGAAGGCCGACTCCCTGAACTTCCCGTTCTCGGCGGCGAACACCACGATCCTGGTCCTCTCCTCCCTCACCTGTCAGCTCGGCGTCTTCGCCGCCGAGCGCGGTGACGTGAAGAAGCTCCGGATGTGGTTCATCGTCACCTTCATCATGGGTGCGGTCTTCATCGGAGGACAGGTCCTCGAGTACACCGAGCTGGTCAAGCACTACGGCCTGTCTCTCTCCTCCGACGCGTACGGCTCGGCCTTCTACCTGACCACCGGCTTCCACGGCCTGCATGTGCTGGGCGGTCTCATCGCCTTCCTGCTGGTCCTGGGCCGGACCTACGCGGCACGGAGGTTCACTCACGAGCAGGCGACAGCGGCCATCGTCGTGTCCTATTACTGGCACTTCGTCGACGTCGTCTGGATCGGCCTCTTTGCCACGATCTACATGATCAAGTAGCAGGGCCCACAGCCTCGCGCGCGCGAAGCCGCGCACCAACCAGAAGCATCGACGCAGAAGATCCTGACACCGGGGTAATCCGTGAAAAAGCTCTCCGCACGACGACGCCACCCGCTGGCGGCGCTCGTCGTCCTACTCCTCGCCCTGGCGTGCACCGGGGGGCTCTACGCCGTGTTCGCACCCGCGGACAAGGCGCAGGCCGACGAAACCGCCCAGTCCCTCACCATCGAGGAGGGCAAGAAGCTCTACGCGGTCGGCTGCGCCAGCTGCCACGGCACCGGCGGTCAGGGCACCTCCGACGGTCCGAGCCTGGTGGGCGTGGGCGCCGCCGCGGTCGACTTCCAGGTGAGCACCGGCCGTATGCCGGCCGCCACCTCGCAGGGCGCGCAGCTGCCCGACAAGCCGGCCGTCTACTCGCAGGCCGAGATCGACCAGCTGGCCGCGTACATCGCCTCCCTGGGCGCCGGTCCGGCGATCCCCACCGAGGAGCAGTACGGCCCCGAGGGTGCCGACATCGCCAAGGGCGGTGAACTGTTCCGCAACAACTGCGCGCAGTGCCACAACTTCACCGGCAAGGGCGGCGCGCTCACGCACGGCAAGTACGCCCCGGACCTCGAGGACGTCGCACCGAAGCACATCTACGAGGCCATGCTCACGGGCCCGCAGAACATGCCCTCCTTCCCCGACAGCACGCTGTCCGAGCAGAACAAGAAGGACATCATCGCGTACCTGGACACGGTCAACAGCGATGAGTCCAAGAGCCCCGGTGGCCTCGCGCTCGGCGGATTCGGACCGGTCTCGGAAGGTCTGTTCGCGTGGGTCTTCGGACTCGGCGCGCTGATCGCGGTCGCCGTCTGGGTCGCCGCTCGGACCGCAAAGGCCAAGAAGTCATGAGTAGCCAAGACATTCCAGAAGAGAACCTGCCCGCAGCGCAGGACACCCCCGCCGGTGCGGTGAAGCTCGCGGACGAGAAGAACCCGTTCGCCGACCCGGGCCTGCCGCCGCACGAGCCGCGGATCCAGGACCTCGACGAGCGGGCCGCCAAGCGGTCCGAGCGCACGGTCGCCCTGCTGTTCACGCTGTCGATGCTGGCCACCGTCGGCTTCATCGTCTCGTTCGTGACGATCCCGGTCGACCAGTACGTCTACATCTTCATGCTCGGTCACATCAGCGCGCTGAACTTCGCGCTCGGTATGACCCTCGGTGTGGCCCTGTTCGCCATCGGCGCCGGCGCGGTCCACTGGGCCCGCACGCTGATGTCGGACCACGAGATCGCCGACGAGCGTCACCCGATCGAGGCCTCCCCGGAGGTCAAGGCGAAGGTCATGGACGACTTCCGCCAGGGTGCCAAGGAGTCGGTGCTCGGCCGCCGGAAGCTGATCCGCAACACGATGTTCGGTGCGCTCGCCCTGTTCCCGCTCTCCGGAGTGGTGCTGCTGCGCGACCTCGGGCCGCTGCCCGGGACCAAGCTGCGCGAGACCGCGTGGTCCAAGGGCAAGCTGCTGGTCAACATGAACACGAACGAGCCGCTGCGGCCGTCCGACATCATCGTGGGCTCGCTCACCTTCGCCCAGCCCGAGGGTCTCGACCCGCACGAGCACGGTTTCATGACCGAGATCGCCAAGGCTGCCCTGATGCTGGTCCGTATCCAGCCGGACGACATCAAGGACAAGCAGTCGCTGGAGTGGTCGCACGAGGGGATCCTCGCCTACTCGAAGATCTGCACCCACGTCGGTTGCCCGATCTCCCTGTACGAGCAGCAGACGCACCACGCGCTGTGCCCCTGTCACCAGTCCACCTTCGACCTCTCCGACGGTGCCAAGGTGATCTTCGGTCCCGCCGGTCACGCCCTGCCGCAGCTGCGCATCGGCGTGAACGACGAGGGCTACCTCGAAGCGCTCGGCGACTTCGACGAGCCCGTCGGTCCTGCCTTCTGGGAGCGCGGATGAGTACTACGACGACCCCCGAGTCCCGCTCTCGCGGGAAGGCACCGGCCGGCGAACGCGTCGCCGACTGGGCCGACGGCCGGCTGGGGATCTACTCCCTGGCCAAGGCCAACATGCGCAAGATCTTCCCCGACCACTGGTCGTTCATGCTGGGTGAGATCTGCCTCTACAGCTTCCTCATCATCATCCTCACGGGTGTGTACCTGACGCTGTTCTTCCACCCGTCGATGAACGAGGTGGAGTACCACGGCAGCTACATCCCGATGCAGGGCCAGCTGATGAGTGAGGCCTACAAGTCGACGCTGGACATCAGCTTCGACGTCCGTGGCGGTCTGCTGATCCGGCAGATCCACCACTGGGCCGCGCTGGTCTTCCTGGCCGGCATGTTCGTGCACATGATGCGCGTGTTCTTCACCGGCGCGTTCCGCAAGCCGCGTGAGATCAACTGGCTGTTCGGCTTCCTGCTGTTCGTCCTCGGCATGTTCACCGGTTTCACCGGCTACTCGCTCCCGGACGACCTGCTCTCCGGCACCGGTATCCGCTTCATGGAGGGCGCGGTCCTGTCCGTGCCGATCGTCGGCACGTACCTGTCGTTCTTCATCTTCGGCGGCGAGTTCCCCGGCGACGACTTCATCGCCCGGTTCTTCTCGGTCCACGTCCTGCTGCTGCCGGGCATCATGCTCGGCCTCGTGGTGGCCCACCTGATCCTGGTCTTCTACCACAAGCACACGCAGTTCGCGGGTCCCGGCAAGACCAACAAGAACGTCGTCGGCATGCCGCTGCTGCCGGTCTACATGGCCAAGGCCGGAGGCTTCTTCTTCCTGGTCTTCGGTGTGCTCGCGGCCCTCTCGGCGATCGCCACGATCAACCCGATCTGGAACATCGGCCCCTACCGGCCGGACATGGTCTCCACGAACGCCCAGCCGGACTGGTACATGGGCTTCTCCGAGGGCCTGATCCGTGTCATGCCGGGCTGGGAGATCAACTTCTGGGGCCACACGCTCGTCCTGGGCGTGTTCATCCCGCTGCTGATTTTCCCGCTGGTCCTGGTCTCGATCGCGGTGTACCCGTTCATCGAGTCCTGGGTCACCGGCGACAAGCGCGAGCACCACATCCTGGACCGTCCGCGCAACGCCCCGACCCGCACCGCCTTCGGCGTCGCCTGGATCACGCTGTACTTCGTGCTCCTCGTCGGCGGCGGCAACGACCTGTGGGCCACGCACTTCAACCTGTCGATCAACGCCATCACCTGGTTCGTCCGGATCGGCTTCTTCGTCGCCCCGGTCGTGGCCTTCATCGTCACCAAGCGGATCTGCCTCGGCCTCCAGCGCCGGGACAAGGAGAAGGTGCTGCACGGCCGGGAGACCGGCATCATCAAGCGCCTGCCGCACGGCGAGTTCATCGAGGTCCACGAGCCGCTCAGCCAGGAGCAGCTGCACACCCTCACCGCGCACGAGCAGTACAAGCCGCTCGAGCTCGGCCCGGAGGCCGACGAGAACGGCGTCCGGCGCAAGGTGAAGATGAGCGAGAAGCTGCGCGCCAAGCTCAGCAAGGGCTACTACGGCGGGGAGTCCCAGATTCCCAAGCCGACCGTCGAGGAGTACAAGGAGATCACGAGCGGCCACGGCCACCACTGATCCCCCCACCCCCCTCACCCCAGTCGCCACACGACGGCGAAGGGCCCCCGTCCGTTCTGCGGACGGGGGCCCTTCGCCGTCCCCGGGGCTGGATAGGGTGGGAGTCCGGGGACCGAACCGGTTGCCCGCACTCTTCTACGTACACCAGGAGCGGCCATGAGCGCTGTGACCCCCGCTGGAGGCGACATCGCGGCGGGCCGCTCCTGGCCCGCCGTGCTGAACGGACTGCTGGACGGCCGGAACCTCTCCGCCGACGACACCGCCTGGGCGATGGACCTGATCATGCGCGGTGAGGCGACCGACGCGCAGATCGCCGGCTTCGCGGTCTCGCTGCGGGCCAAGGGCGAGACCGTCGACGAGATCGCCGGCTGCGTACGCGCCATGTACGACCACGCCAACGTGATCGACGTGCCGGGCGCCACCGTCGACATCGTCGGCACCGGCGGGGACGGCGCCAGGACGGTGAACATCTCCACGATGTCCTCGATCGTCGTCGCCGGTACCGGCGCGAAGGTCGTCAAGCACGGCAACCGGGCCGCCTCCTCCGCGTCGGGCGCCTCCGACGTCCTGGAGAAGCTCGGCGTCAACCTGGAACTCACCCCGCGCCGGGTCGCCGAGGTGGCCGAGGAGGCGGGGATCACCTTCTGCTTCGCGGTGAAGTTCCACCCGGCGCTGCGCCACGTGGCGGCCGCGCGCGGCCAGCTCGGCATCCGCACGGTGTTCAACTTCCTCGGCCCGCTGTCCAACCCGGCGCGGGTCAAGGCACAGGCCGTTGGGGTCGCCGACGCCCGGATGGCGCCCATCATCGCCGGGGTCTTCGCCGGGCGCGGCCACTCCTCGCTGGTGTTCCGCGGCGACGACGGTCTGGACGAGCTGACCACCACCGCCACCTCCAGGGTGTGGGTGGTCCGCGACGGGACGGTCGACGAGCAGACCTTCGACCCGCGCGAGGTGGGCATCGAACGGGTGCCGGTGGAAGCCCTGCGCGGCGCCGACGCCTCCTACAACGCGGAGGTCGCCCGCCGGGTGCTGGACGGCGAGAGAGGCCCGGTGCGCGACGCGGTGCTGCTGAACTCGGCGGCGGCGCTGGTCGCCCTGGAGCCCGGCTCGGGCACCCTCACGGAGCAGATCCGCGCCGGGATGGAGAAGGCGGCCGAGTCCATCGACTCGGGGGCCGCCCGGCGCGTCCTGGAGCGGTGGGTGGCCGTCAGCAACGCCTAGCCCCCGACGTGCACGATGTCCCGCGATCCGGAAACGGGTTGCGGGACATCGATCACTTCACGTAGTTTCCTGTCCCAGGTCATGAGTGACAGCCATCAGGCCCCGGCCGGCTGTCCGGCAACCCTCCGTCCGTGGCGGGGTGCCCCGGGTGAGGACCAGGCCGTGGGCAGCGAGGTCCACGGCAAGCGCGGACCCCTCGTACACCAGGGGTCCTGGTCGTCGAGGAGCCTCCGGTGAGCAAGCGAATGCGCTAGGGCCGCCGAGCCCCGCCTCCGCACCCCCCTCTTCCTTCTTCCCCTCCGCGCTCGAGCGCCGTCCGCTCGCGTGGTGGTTCCGCCTGCCTCACCGGGAGTTCCGTCATGTCCGTCTCCACCGCTGCCGTCGGCCGTCCCGTCCGCGCTCCGCTGCCCGCCCCGCTGCCCGTCCTGGGCCGCGACGTCACCGTCCCCCTCGTCACCGGCGGCGAGATCACCTACGCCGCCCTCGACTACGCCGCCAGCGCGCCCGCCCTGCAGCGGGTGTGGGACGACGTGGCCGCCTACGCGCCGTACTACGGCAGCGTCCACCGGGGCGCCGGGTACCTCTCCCAGCTCTCCACCGACCTGTTCGAGAACGCCCGCCGCACCGTCGCTGAGTTCCTCGACTGCCGTACCGGCGACCAGGTGCTCTTCACGCGGTCCACCACCGACTCCCTCAACCTGCTCGCCGCCGCGCTCCCCGACGACTGCGAGGTGTTCGTCTTCGAGACCGAGCACCACGCCTCCCTGCTGCCCTGGCGCGGTGCCCGCGTCACCTGCCTCGACGCGCCCGACAGCCCCCGCCGGGCCGTGACGGCCCTGGAACGCACCCTCGCCGACCGCGCCCCGTACGGCCCCGCCCTGGTCTGTGTCACCGGCGCCTCCAACGTCACCGGTGAGCTGTGGCCCGTACGGGAGCTCGCCGCCGCCGCGCACGCGCACGGGGCGCGGATCGTGCTGGACGCCGCGCAGCTCGCCCCGCACCACGCGGTGAGCGTGCGCGACCTGGACGTCGACTGGGTCGCCTTCTCCGGGCACAAGCTGTACGCCCCCTTCGGCTCCGGGGTGCTGGCCGGCCGGGCCGACTGGCTGCGGGCGGCCGAGCCCTACCTCGCGGGCGGCGGAGCCAGCCGGAAGGTCACCCGGGGCACGGACGGGGGACTGGACGTGGAGTGGCACCAGGGCGCCGCCCGCCACGAGGCCGGCTCGCCGAACGTCATCGGCGCGTACGCCATCGCCTCCGCCTGCAAGGCGCTCACCGAGGCCGGCTTCGAGGGCCTGGCCGCGCGGGAGGAGGCGCTGGTCCGTGCGGTGCGGGAAGGGCTCGCGGACGTCCCCGAGGTGCGGTTCCTGTCGCTGTTCGGGGACGACGCCCCGCGGGTCGGCGTGCTGTCCTTCCTCGTCGAGGGCTGGACCAGTTCCCACTTCGCCGCCGCGCTCTCCGCGGAGTACGGGATCGGGGTGCGGGACGGGCTGTTCTGCGCACATCCCCTGGTGCGGCGGCTGCTCGGCGGGGAGGCGGGGGGCCAGGGCGGGTGCGGGGCCGCGGACAACGCGATCCGGGTGAGCTTCGGGGCGGGTACGCCGGACGAGCACGTGGAGCGGTTCGTGCGGGCGGTGCGGGAGCTGGTCCGCGACGGGGCCCGCTGGTCCTACCGGACGGTGGACGGGCGCTGCGTCCCGGACACCTCGGCCGCCCGGCCCTAGTACGGGATCCGCCCCCGGGGGGCGCTGCCTCCAAACCCCCATTCCTCGAACGCCGGAAGGGCTGATGCAGCCCCTCCGGCGTTCGAGGAGCGGGGTCTGGGGCGGAGCCCCAGGTTCGGGACGGGAAGGGGCGGCGGGGGCGAGGATCATGCGCGGGCCATCGGCAGGCGGGCGCCGAGGACGATCATGCGCAGGGCACGCTCCGAGGCATCGGTCAGCAGCTCCGCGCCGCGCACCAGCGCCTCCGCGAGAGCCATCGGCGCCGGCAGGATGCCGTGACAGGCGTCCACCCCCGGCACCTCCCCCGCCCCCTCACCCAGCGTCCCCGCCAGGGCCAGCACCGGCCGCCCGGAGAGCTTGGCCCGCCGCGCCACCTCCGCCGGCACCTTGCCGCGCGGCGTCTGGTGGTCCAGGGCCCCCTCCGCGGTGACCACCAGATCGGCGCGGGCCAGCCGGTCGTCCAGGTCGAGGTGGTCCAGCAGGACCGGGAAGCGGGGGACGAGGGACGCGCCCAGCGCGGCGAGTCCGGCCCCCAGCCCGCCGGAGGCGCCCGTGCCGCGGCCGAGCCGCAGGTCGGTGCCGGTGCCGGCGAGGTCCCGGGTCAGCACCCGCGCCCAGTTCTCCAGTCCCGCCGACAACTCCTCCACCTGCCGCGGGGTCGCCCCCTTCTGCGGGCCGAACACCCGGGCCACGCCCCGCTCCCCGCACAGCACGTTGTACGGGTTGCAGGCGACGAGGAGTTCCACGTCCGCGAGGCGGGGATCGAGACCGGAGGGGTCGATGCGCGCCAGACGCACCAATTCAGCGCCACCCGAGCCGAGTTCGAAGCCGTCGGCGTCCAGCAGTCGCGCCCCGAGCGCCTGGAGGGCGCCCGCCCCGCCGTCGGAGGTGCCCGAGTCGCCGCAGCCGACCAGGATCCGCCGTACACCCTGGCCGAGCGCGGCACGGATCAGTTCCCCGACGCCGTACGTGGTGGTGGCGCCCGGGTCGCGCCGGGCGCGGGGGACGAGGGAGAGACCGGCGACGGCCGCCATCTCCACCACCGCCGTGTCCTTCGGGCCGAGCACCGCGAAGTGCGTGCCGACCGGTTCACCGACCGGCCCCGTGGCGGCCAGGGCGACGAGCCGGCCGCCGGTGGCGGAGGCGAGCGCCGCGGCCGTTCCCTCACCCCCGTCCACCAGCGGGATGCGGTCGATCTCGGCGTCCGGCAGGACCCGGCGAACGCCCGCCGCGATGGCGTCGGCGGCGGCCTGGGCGGACAGCGACTCCTTGAAGCCGCTGGGTGCTACGACGACACGGTCGAGCATGACGGAACTCCTTAGCGGGTCATGGGGACGCCGAGCAGCGGCCACACCGCGACGGCGAACAGCAGGACCAGGGCGGCGGTGAGCGGGGCCAGCACGGCGGACAGCCGCAGCAGGTCGCGCGGGGTGTAGGTGGGCGTGCCGGGGATCTCCGCGAAGAGCGTGACCGGTTTGGCGGAGGCCGGGAGGGTGTGGCAGAAACCGGCGGCGGCGGTCGACGCGAGCGCGGCGGCGACCGGGTTGACCCCGGCGCCGACAGCCGCCGCGACGACCAGCGGGACCAGGACGGAGGAGCGTGCGGAGCGGGACTGCAGCACCAGGTGGGCCGCGGTGCTGACCGCGACGACGAGCGCCAGGAACATCACCGGGGTGATCCCCTCGGGTATCCCGTCGACCAGCCACTCGGCCGCGCCGGACTCGGCCAGTGCCACGCCCATGGCCATGGTGGCGGCCATGAACAGCAGCAGGGACCACGGCACCGTCTTCAGCGCGTCCTTCAGCCGTACGGTGCCCAGCGCCGGGGAGGCGGCGACGACCGCGCCGATCAGCGCGACCACGGCCGGCGACACCCGGTGCAGCGGTTCGCTGCACCACAGGGCGACCACCGTGGCGAGCAGCAGGGCGCAGCGCTTCTCGGCCTGCGTCCAGGGACCGGTGACCGGGCGGTCGCTGTGCCGCTGGATCTCCTCGGCGGTGATGTGCACCGGGCCCCGCCGGTCCGCGCGGCGGGTGGTGGTCGACAGCACCGCCTCGGCGGCGAGATGGGAGGAGGCCACGGCCAGCGGCAGCCCCAGCAGGAGCCATTCGGTGAAGCCCACCCGGTCCCCGGTGGCCTCCCACAGCACCGACACGGTGATCAGGTGTGCTCCCGCGCCGATCAGGGTTGCCACCGCGGACAGCAGGATCACGGTCGGGAACAGCAGGGCCAGCATCACGACCACTCGCTTGCGGTCGGCGAGCGCTCTGGCGAGGGCGAGGAAGACCGGCAGCGCGAGCGCCGCCCGGCCCGAGGTGGCCGGCACCGCGAACGCCGTGACGACGAGGGCTGCCGTCGTCAGATGCGTCAACTGCCGTACCGTGCGCGCCCCGCCGACCAGGAAGGCGGCCGCCCGCCCCGCGAGCCCGGTCCGGGCGACCGCGGCCGCCAGCACGAACGCGCAGATCAGCAGCCACACCGTCGAGTCGCCCAGGGTCCCGAAGAGGGTGTCGCTGCTGATCACCCCGGTCACCGTCAGGGCGAGCCCCGCGCCCAGCGCGATGTAGGTGTCGTCGATCGGCGTCCCGACCCACGCGCACGTCGCGAGCGCGAACACGGCGAGGGCGAGCCGGGCGTCCCCGCCGAGGCCGGGGAAGGTGCCGGGGACCGCGAGCAGCGCGCACAGCGAGAGGGCCACGCACAGCGCCGCGGCAGGACGGGGATTCAGGGTCACGTCATCGAATGTCCCCGAGGGCGGTGAGCCGTCGATGAGCCGAAGATGAAGGGAACTTCACCCGGTCGCACGGGTGTTCACGCGGGGAGCCGGTAGCCCATCCCGCGGACCGTCTCCACCGTGTCCGCGCCGAGCTTCTTGCGCAGCGCGCGGACGTACACGTCCACGATGTTGGAGCCCGGGTCGAAGTCGTAACCCCACACGTGGGACAGGATCTGTTCGCGGGAGAGCACCTGCCCGGGATGCCTCAGGAACAGTTCGAGGAGCACGAACTCACGGGCCGTCAGGTCGACGGTGCGCTCACCGGCCCGGGCGCGGCGGGTGCGCAGGTCCAGGCCGAGCGCGCCCGACCTCAGCACCGTCACCTCCGGCGCGCGGGCCGCCGTGCGCAGCCGCAGCCGTACCCGCGCGAGGAGTTCCTCGAAGCGGAACGGCTTGGTCATCCAGTCGTCGGCGCCGCCCTCGAGTCCGGCCACCGTGTCCCGTACGGAGTCCCGCGCGGTCAGCACGATCACCGGGGTCGTCACCCGCGACTCGCGCAGTTCGCGCAGCACCGTGAAACCGTCCCGGCCGGGCAGCCCGATGTCCAGGACGATCAGGTCGAAACCGCCGGTCAGCGCGTACGCGTAGCCGGCCTCGCCGTCGGGGACGACGGTGGTGGTGAAGCCGTTGGCGCGCAGGCCCTTCTGCACGAAGGAGGCGATGCGGTCCTCGTCCTCGACGATCAGGATGCGGTTCACGTGCGTGCCTCTTCCAGGGTGAGTACGAAGGTGGCGCCGCCGCCCTCGGTGTCGTCCAGGCGGACGTGGCCGCCGTGGCCCTCGGCGATCGCCTTGACGATCGACAGGCCGAGCCCGGCGCCCGAACCGCGCGTACCGCGCCGGGAGGTGCCGCGCCGGAAGCGTTCGAAGATCAGCTGCCGGTCCTCGGGCCGGACGCCGGACCCGGAGTCGGCGACGTACAGCTCGATCCGCGCACCCTGCGCGCGCGAGCCGATGCGGATGGTCTGTCCTGCGGTGGTGTGCTGCACCGCGTTCTGCGCGAGCTGCACCATCGCCTGGGTGATGCGCTGCGGGTCCAGCTCCGTCTCCCGGTCGGCTATGCCGGTGAGCTGCCAGTCGCGTTCGCCCAGGGTGCGGGCCTTGACGTAGACGTCGGCGGTGAGTTCGGCGAGCTGCACCGGCTCCGGGGCGACGAAGTCGGGCCGTTCGGCCTTGGCGAGCAGCAGCAGGTCCTCCACGATGCGGCTCATCCGGTCCAGTTCGTCGGTGACCAGGCGTACGGTCTCCTCGCGTTCGGCCGGGTCGTCGCCCATCAGCTCCAGGTGGCCGCGCACGATGGTGATCGGGGTGCGCAGTTCGTGGCCGGCGTCGTCGACGAACCGACGCTGGGTGGCGAAGGCCCGCTCCATCCGGTCCAGCATCGCGTTGTACGTCTCGGCGAGGGCCGCGATGTCGTCGTGGCCGCGTACGGGGATGCGGCGGGTGAGGTCCTGCTCGGTGAGTTGCGCGGCCGCGGTCCGCACCAGCCGTACGGGCTGCAGGATCCGTCCGGCGACCGCCCAGCCGATGCCGGTGGTCAGCAGCAGGGCGACCCCGGAGATGGCGAGCAGCACCCGGAACACCTCGTCGACGCGCGCCACCTCGCGCTCGGGGTGGAAGGCGACGACGAACGCCGCCTCGGGGGTGCCGCCGCCGTGCCGGGCCACGGACACCTTGGCCCAGCGGATCTCCCCCTCGGGCCGCTGGAGCACCCCGGAGGCGTCGGGCGAGGCGAAGACGTGGCGCCGGGCGTCGGGGTCCTGGTGCAGCGGCAGGGCGACGGGCAGGTCACGCGGCTGGATGATCTGCGCCGGGCCGCCGTCGCGCCGCGCCACCAGGCCGATCAGCTCCTCGTCCGGGTCGGCGTACTGCCGTTCCAGGAACACCCGCAGCAGGCGGTCCGGGTCGGTGAAGGGCCGGCCCGTCTCCGGGTCGAAGCCCCGCTGCTCGAAGTTGGCGAACTCGCCCGCCTCCTGCGAGAGGAGCCCGCTGATCCGGTCGTCGACGTCCCGCAGCAGGAAGGAGCGGGTGGTCATGGCGACGGAGGCGAACGCGACCGTCATGACGAACAGCAGCCACAGCAGGATGCGGACCCGGGCGGAGATCCGCCGGCGGACACCGTCAGCCCTCGTCGTCCGGTCCGTTGTCGTCCCGTCCGTCGTCGTCCCGTCCGTTGTCGTCCGAGGAGTCCTGGCCTCGGTCGTCGTCATCGTCACCACCCGCGGGGCTGTCGGTCACCGGTGGCCGGGAGACCACCTCGTCGCTCGGCGTCGGCTCGGGCCGCGCCGAGGAGGCCGTGGGTGTGGGCGTGGGCGAGCCGCTGTCCAGTTCGACCCGCGGCGGCACCTTGGGCCTTTCGGGGCTGTCGGCGAGCGCGAAACTGGTCGCGGCGACGCCCAGCGGGATCAGCACGACGGCGGCGAGCGCCGCCATCCGGCGAGTGAAAACCATGGTCCGATCCTGCGCACCGCACCGCGGGCCCCGGATGAGCCCCGGATGAGGAGTTCTTCATCTGGGCGCGGCCCCTCCGGCGCCCGAGGAGCGGGGGAGGGGCGGCGGGGGCGGGGACCGTCACGGCCGGACGGCGTGCCCGGGACGAAGCCGGGGTCAGCTGTCCAGACCGATGGCGAACGCCGCCTCCAGGTCGTGCTGCGAGTACGTGCGGAACGCCACGTGCGTGTCGGTGCCCTCCACACCCGGGATCTTGCTGATCCGGCCGGGGATCACCTCCGCCAGGTCCTCGTGCTCGCGCACCCGGACCATGGCGATCAGGTCGTAGGTGCCGGTGACGGAGAAGACCTCGCTGACACTGTCCAGCGCGGCGATCCGCTCCGCGATCTCGGGGATCCGGTCCACACTGGTCTTGATGAGGACGATCGCGGTGATCACGGCTGGTTCTCTCCCTCGGGGGCCGGAGCAGGGGCGGACTTCACTGTAGTCGCCCTGCCGAAGCAGACCCACGCGCAGCCGAAGCCCAGGGCGAACCCCAGCAGGTGCGCCAGGTAGGCCACCCCCGGCCCGTCGTCCGCCCGTCCCGCCGCAGCCCACTGCAGCGCCGCCCAGAACGGCAGCACCACCCACGCCGGCAGGCGCACGGGCAGGAAGAACAGGAACGGCAGCAGACTGGTCACCCGGGCCCGGGGGAACAGGAAGAGAAACGCGCCCAGGACCGCCGAGATCGCCCCCGAGGCGCCGACCAGGGCCCGCTCGGAGTCCGCGTTGGCGGCGGCGTACCCCAGCAGTGCCAGGGAGCCGCAGCCGACGTAGCACACGGTGAACCGCAGCCGTCCCATCCGCGCCTCCGTCATCGCTCCGAACACGTGGAGGAACAGCATGTTGCCGAGCAGATGCACCCAGCCGCCGTGCACGAAGAGCGCCGTGGCGGGGGTCAGGACGGCCCCGGGGGACCCTTCGAACAGGTCTGCGGGGATGACGCCCCAGCGCCGGAAGTAGGCCCGCTGCGCGGCCAGCAGCTCGTCCCCCGAGCCGTGGGCCGGGCCGAGACCCGCCACGGGGCCGGTCAGGAAGACCAGGCAGCACAGCGCGACGAGGGTGTGGGTCACCGGCGCGGACGTGCCCCGGATCGCCGCGGCGGCCGACGCGCTCCAGTTGCGGATCATGGACACAGAGCATGACGCAACCGGACGGAACCCTGCATACCGCCTCGCCGCCGTGGACGGGCGGGCGGCGGGGACTCCCCAGGCCGTAGGGTTACGAGCCACACGCACCGGTCGGCCCGCCCGGTGCGTCATGGACACTGGAAGGAAGGCGAACAGCCACGATGACGGTTCCTCTGCCGACCGCCTCGACGCGGTGGCGCTGCACCCTCTGCGGCAACCTGACCCGCTTCGACGTGACCCGCTCGTCGAAGGTCGTCGAGTACGTCCACCTGGACCTGGCCGGAGAGCCCAGGGTCGAGGAGCGGGAGGTGCTCGGTGAGACGATCGAGTCGGTGCGGTGCCGCTGGTGCAACGCCGTGGACCAGGTGGAACTGGTGGACAGGCCGGGCGCCGGCTCCTGAAGCGAAGGGGGTCCCCTCCCGCTCGAGCGAAGTCGAGAGTGGGGGAGGGTCCCGCTGACGGCGACCCCGCGCACGGGGCCGCACACAGGCATGGGGGTGTGACGGATGGTGGAGACCACGGGCGGGGGGCCGCAGGACGGCGCCGCCGAGATGCTCGACCGTCCGCTGCCCGAAGGCGTGCGCCGCCGCGTCGTCCAGATCGTCGCCGACGGCTTCGGCGGACTCACGGTCACCGAGCTGCCCGCCCAGCTCAGGCAGTACGCCAGATTCGCTCCGAACCGGCGCGCCAAGTTCGCAGGCAACGCCATGGCGGCGGCACTGGAGACCGATCCGCTGTTCCGGCAGCGCATCGGGGAGAAGCTCAGAGAGGCCCAGCCGGAACTGACCGGCGCCCTCGACTCGGGCTCCCCGCCCCCGGCCGCGGATCCGCTGGACGTGGCGGCCGCGGCCTATGTGCTCCGCCCGGCCGGCTGGGTCAAACTGGTGACCGCCGCCGGCGAGGAGGCCCAGCGCGCCGACGCCGAGCGCGCCGACGAGGAGACCCGGGCCGAGCTGGAACGGCTGCGCACCGAACTCGACCGGGCCCGCGAGCACACCAGGTCCGAGACCGAGCGGCTGCGCGCCGAGCTGGAAGCGGCGAAGAAGGAGACCGACTCGCTCCACCGCAAGCTGCGCTCCGCCCTCAGCGACGTCAAGCGCGGTGAGGCCGCCGTGCGCAAGCTGCGCGGCGAGATGGAGGCCGTACGCGCCGAGGGCAGCGCCCAGGTGTCGTCCGCCGAGAGCGAGAGCCGGCGTCTCAAGGCCCGGCTGGGGGAGACCGAGGCCGCCCTGGAGGCCGCCCGCCGGGCGGCCCGCGAGGGCCGCAGCGTCGAGGACATGCGGGTGCGGCTGCTGCTGGACACCGTGCTGGACGCCGCCCAGGGGCTGCGGCGCGAACTGGCGCTGCCTCCCGTGTCCGTCCGGCCCGCCGAGACCGTGGACGCCGTGGAGCCGGGCCGCATGACCCCGAAGGACATCGCCGCCCGCGCGCTGTCCGAGAACGACCCGGCCATCGTCGACCAGCTGCTGGCACTGCCGCAGGCCCATCTCGTCGTCGACGGCTACAACGTGACCAAGACCGGCTATCCCCAGATGCCGCTGGAGAAGCAGCGCCTGCGCCTGCTGGGGCAGCTCGCCCAGCTCGCCGCGCAGACCGGCGCCGAGGTCACCTGCGTCTTCGACGGCGCCGAACTGGCCGCGCCGGTCCTGCTCGCGCCGCCGCGCGGTGTGCGCGTGCTGTTCTCCAAGCCGGGCGTCACCGCCGACGAACTCATCCGCCAGCTGGTGCGCGCGGAGCCGCCGGGGCGTCCCGTCATCGTCGTCTCCACCGACCGGGAGGTCGCCGACGGGGTCGCCCGCGCGGGCGCACGCCCCGTCGCCTCGGCGGTGCTCCTCAAAAGGCTTTCCTAGTATCTGATGCGCATCCGTCCCTCGTGCAACGTACAAGGTTGATTGCCCGAATTGACGGAACCGTCACGCAACGTAGCGTCAAGCGGGCATCACTGCAGGTGAGTTGAGGCCCGATAAACTCGTTGTGACGGAGATTTTGCGTCCGGGGATTTGAACTGATCACAAGAGAATCACTAGGGTCTCCCTTCGAACCCTCGCTCGCGCGATCACTCTCGAGAAGGAGCTCGTCTCCGTGGCGTCCCACCGTCGTCCCAAGCAGCCGAGCCGCGCACGCGTGACCGTGCTCACCACCGCTGCCGCAGCTGCCGTCGTCATGAGCTCGCAGGCCGCCAACGCCGCCCCGAGCGAGAAGCCGAGCAAGGACGAGGTCAAGGCCAAGGTCGACAAGCTCTACGAGCAGGCCGAGCAGGCCACCGAGAAGTACAACGGCGCCAAGGAGAAGCAGGAGAAGCTCCAGAAGGAGATCTCCACGATCCAGGACAACGTCGCCAAGGGCCAGCAGGAGCTCAACGAGCTGCGCGACGGCCTCGGTTCGATGGCCAGCGCCCAGTACCGCAGCGGCGGCATAGACCCCTCGCTGCAGCTCTTCCTCTCCGCCGACCCGGACGACTACCTCGACAAGGCGTCCACCCTCGACCAGTTGAGCACCCAGCAGGTCGACGCGCTGAAGAAGATCCAGGAGAAGCAGCGCGAACTCTCCCAGCAGCGCTCCGAGGCGTCCGAGAAGCTCAAGGACCTCTCCTCCACGCGCGCCGAACTGGGCAAGAAGAAGAAGGAAGTCCAGGGCAAGCTCGCCTCCGCGCAGAAGCTGCTCAACACCCTCACCGCCGAGCAGAAGGCCGAGCTCGCCGAGGAGCAGAACCGCGCCACCCGCACCAGCGAGCGCGACGCCCTCTCCGTCAACGTCCCGGCCGGTTCCGGACGGGCCGCCGCCGCCTTCGCCGCCGCCCAGAGCAAGCTCGGCACCCCGTACGTCTACGGCGCCACCGGCCCCTCCTCCTTCGACTGCTCCGGCCTCACCTCCTGGGCGTACGCCCAGGCCGGCGTCGGCATCCCGCGCACCTCCGAGGCGCAGACCGGAGCGGGCACCAGGATCTACTCGGCCAGCCAGCTCAAGGTCGGCGACCTCGTGTTCTTCTTCAACGACCTGCACCACGTCGGCCTCTACGCGGGCAACGGCCAGATCATCCACGCCCCGCGCACCGGCACCGTCGTGCGCTACGAGTCGATGAACACCATCGGCGGCCCCTTCATGTTCGGCGTCCGCGTCTAGCACCTCCCCGACGGCCCCCCGTGCGCCCGTTGGAGGGAATCGCACCGGCGCCGCCCGGCCCCACGCCCCGCCTCCGACGCAGGTCACAGGCGGGGCGTCACCGTGTGTGCGGGCACAGGCCCTTGGTCCGCGCACCGTCGCCGACGCTACTGTCTGCCGCGTTTCCCTGTCCGCCAGCGGAAGGAACGCGGCTTCCCGTGGGGTCCCATCGCCGTACCGCACCGTCCTCCGGATCAGACCGGAGTGCCGTCGTCGCCCTCGGCCTGCTGTCAGCGGCGGCCACCGCCCTCGGCGCGGCCCCGGCCGCGGCGGCCCCGCCCGACGACACCCGGGCGGCCGACGTGGACCGCCTCTACGAGGAGGCGGAGCGGGCGACCGAGGCGTACAACGCGGCCGACGAACGGGCCGACGCCCTGCGCCGTCAGATCTCCGCCGTGCAGGACGGGATCGCCCGCAAGCAGCAGCGGGTCAACACCATGCGGGAGTCGCTGGGATCGCTCGCCGGTGCCCAGTACCGCTCCGGCGGCCTGGAACCCGCCCTCGCCCTGCTGCTCTCCGAAGACCCGGAGGACTACCTCGAGAAGGCCTCCGTCCTCGACCGGATCACCGTCCACCAGGCCGGCGAGCTGAGACATCTGCGGGGCGCCCTGCGCTCCCTCGCCCAGGACCGTGCGGAGGCGGCCGGGAAGCTCGGCGCGCTCGACAGGAGCCGCAAGGCCGCCGCCGTCCACAAGCGGACCGTCGAACGCAAGCTCGCCGAGGCCCGCCGCCTGCTCGACTCCCTCCCGGCCGGTGAACGCGCCGCCTGGGACCGGGCCGGCCGCTCCGCACGCGCGGACCTGCCCGGCCCCGGCGGCGCCGCGGCCTCCAGCCGTGCGGCCGCGGCCGTCGCCGCCGCCCGCTCCGCCCTCGGCAGGCCCTACGTGTGGGGCGCCAACGGTCCCTCCGGCTTCGACTGCTCCGGCCTCACCCAGTGGTCGTACGCCCAGGCCGGGGTCGCGCTGCCGCGCACCTCGCAGGCCCAGCGGTACGCCGGCCGGCAGGTGCCGCTCTCCGAGGCACGCCCCGGTGACCTGGTCCTCTACCGCTCCGACGCGAGCCACGTCGGGATGTACATGGGCAACGGCCAGGTGATCCACGCGCCCTACCCGGGTGCCCCGGTGCGCTACGACCCGGTCGGAATGATGCCGGTCTCGTCGGTCACCAGGGTCTGACCGGGACGGCCGCGCGCCCGTACCCTCGGACAGATGGCTGATCGAAGGCGGGTGTCGGGGGCGTCGGTGGTGGCGCTGTGTCTGCTGCTCGTCTCCCTGGTGGCGTGCGGTGGCGGTCCGGCCGTCGACGCCGCCCGAGCGGAGGTGCAGTCACTCCTCGACCGGCGTGCCGAGGCCGTCCTGGACCGTGACGCCGCCGCCTTCGCCGGTACCGGCGACCGTGCGGGGTTCGACAATCTGCGCGCGGTCCCGCTGGCGGACTGGTCGTACCGGGTCACCGCCCTGAACCGCACCGGCGACTCGGCCACCGCCTCCGCCGACCTGCGCTACCGCGTCGAGGGACACGACCGGGCCCCTGTCGTCACCGCCCGTTCCCTGACCCTGAGCCGGGACCGGGACGGCCGCTGGTCCGTCGACTCCGACCGCCCCGCCCGCAGGTCCGGCGAACAGCTGTGGGACCAGGGCGCGGCCCAGGCCGTGCGGGGCGCGCGGAGCCTCGTGCTGGGCGTCGGGCAGCCCGCCGGCAAGCTGCGTGAGTACGCGGCGCTGGCGGACCGCGCGGTGCCCGCCGTGTCCGACGCCTGGGGCCCGGAATGGCCCCGGCGCGTCGTCGTGCTGGTCCCGCGGTCCCTGGAGGGCATGGCGGGCCTGCTGGGTTCGCCCGCCTCCTCCTACCGGGGGATCGCTGCGGTCACCACCGGAGCCACCGGCACGGACGGGCGCGCTCCGGCGGACCGGGTCATCGTCAACCCGGACGCCTTCGGACTGCTCGGCGACCCGGGCCGGCAGGTCGTCCTCACCCACGAGACCACCCACGTCGCCACCCGCGCCCACACCTCCGCCGCGACGCCGCTGTGGCTGTCCGAGGGGTTCGCCGACTGGGTCGGCTACCGCGGCAGCGACCGCACCCCCGCCGAGGCAGCCCCGGAGCTCGCCTACGCGGTGAGCCAGGGGGACGTTCCCGAAGCCCTGCCGGAGGACGAGGACTTCGGCTTCTCCGGCGACGCGGACGGCCTGGCCCGCGCCTACGAGGGCGGCTGGCTGGCCTGCCGCCTGATCGCCGAGCACTGGGGTGAGGAACGCCTCCGCGAGTTCTACCGCACGGTGGGCGCCCACGAGACCCGCGAGGGCGCGGTCGAGCACGCCCTGGACACGGTCCTCGACACCACCCCGGAAGCCTTCACCCTCCAGTGGCACGACTACATCCAGAAGGTCCTGCCCTGACCCTCCAGCACCTACCGCCCTGCGCGGGCAGCCGTGCCGCCGTCCGGGGCCCTCCGCTTCCCGCCTCCGCGGGCACCCGTGCCGCCGTCCGGGGCCCTCCGCTCTCCGCCTCCGCGGGCAGCTCTCCGCCTCCGCGGGCAGTCGTGCCGCTGGGGCGGCACGGGTGGGCGCGACGGCACCCCTCGAGCGCCGGGCTGCGCAGACACCCCCCGCCCGGCACCGACGCCGGTGCACCCCGTGTCACCGCCCGGTCAGGACGCGACCGACCTCTCCGCCGCGCGCACCTGCTCCGGCACCGTGGCGACGGCCCGCCGCCCCAAAACCGTCGCGCACCACAACCTGCGACCCCCCACCACCGCCGCCGCCACCAACAGCCCGTTGCGCACCACCAGCAACGACACCCCCAGCGCGTCACTCGCCACCACATGAGCGAACCACACCGGGAACTCCAGCACCGTCACCAGACAGGCCACCAGCACCAGCCCCACCGGCACCCCCATCCGGCTCGCCCGGAAGCACAGACAGACCGCCGCGAGCCCCACCAGCCACACCATGTACTGCGGACTGATCACCCGGCTCGTGACCGTGAACAGCAGCACCCCCACGAACGCCGCGTCGGCGACCGTGTGGGGCTCGCAGCGACGCGCAAGCACCCGCCACACCACCAGCCACACCAACGCCGCCGCCGTCAGGAGCAGCGCCCCCGTGCTCACCCAATTCACGTACGGACCGAGGAACTCCACCGACCCGTAGTTGAGCAGCACCTCGCCCTCCCACCCGTGGTGCCGGGCCACATGGAAGACCAGCGCCCCCAGCGACTCCACCTCCGTCCCCCGGTCCTTCTGGAACGTCAGGAACGCGAACGCCCCCGGCATCAGCACCGCGAACAGCCCGGCCACCCCCACGGCGGTCACCCCCGCCGACACCCAGGCGCCCCGCCGCCGCACCGCGAGCAGCAGCAGCGCGGGCCACACCTTCAGCAACGCCCCGAACCCCGCCAGCGCCCCCATCAGCCGGGGGTGCCGGACCCCGGCCAGCAGCGCGGCCACCGCCACCGCCGTCACCATCACGTCGTAGCGCGCGTACACCGTCGGCCCGAGCAGCGGCACGCCCGCCACCCACACCCAGGCCCCGCGCCGCGCCCGCCCGGGACCGCGGCCCGCGTACAGCAGCAGCGCCAGCGTGACCAGGTCGGCGGCGAGGGCCAGGACGAAGAACGCGGTGGCGTACTCCAGGAAAGGCAGCAGACCGGGGGAGAGGATCGCCAGCGCCGCCGCGGGCGGGTACTGCCAGGTCACGTCGTCCCGCGGGAACGTTCCGGTGCTCAGGACGTCGTACCAGCCCTGGTAGATCACCGACACGTCGCTGGTGACGTCCGGTCCCGGGAAGACGATCACCTTCAGCACGCACAGCAGCAGTGCCGTCCTCGTCAGCGCCCAGAGGACCAGGAGCCCTGCGAGTGAGCCTGGTGCGGCCGTCGTCTTCACGTGATTCCTGCCCGTCGGGTGCGCCGTCGTGAGGGGCCATGATGTCCCGGACACTGGTGTACGTGCCACAGAGCACCGCCGTGACGGACGGCCAGAACGCCGTTCGATAGGGTCGGCCACGATGCACAAGACCTTGATCGTGACCAACGACTTCCCGCCCCGGCCCGGCGGCATCCAGGCGTTCCTGCACAACATGGCGCTGCGGCTCGACCCCGAGCGGCTCGTCGTCTACGCCTCCACCTGGAAGCGTTCCCGGGAGGGTGTCGGGGCGACGGCCGCCTTCGACGCGGAGCAGCCCTTCACCGTCGTACGCGACCGTACGACGATGCTGCTGCCCACCCCGGCGGCCACCCGGCGGGCGGTCGGACTGCTGCGCGAACACGGGTGCACCTCGGTGTGGTTCGGGGCGGCGGCCCCGCTCGGCCTGATGGCACCGGCGCTGCGCCGCGCGGGCGCCGAGCGGATCGTGGCCACCACCCACGGCCACGAGGCCGGCTGGGCCCAGCTGCCCGCCGCACGGCAGCTGCTGCGCCGGATAGGGGAGTCCACGGACACGATCACCTACCTCGGTGAGTACACGCGCTCCCGGATCGCCTCGGCGCTCACCCCGCAGGCCGCGGCGCGGATGGTGCAGCTGCCGCCGGGCGTCGACGAGAAGACCTTCCACCCCGGCTCGGGCGGTGACGAGGTGCGGGCGCGCCTCGGTCTGACCGACCGGCCGGTGGTCGTGTGCGTCTCCCGGCTGGTGCCGCGCAAGGGCCAGGACACGCTGATCCGGGCGATGCCCGCGGTCCTGGCGGCCGAACCGGACGCCGTGCTGCTGATCGTCGGCGGCGGCCCCTACGAGAAGGACCTGCGCCGCCTCGCCCAGGACACCGGCGTCGCCGCGTCCGTCCGCTTCACCGGCTCCGTCCCCTGGTCCGAACTCCCCGCGCACTACGGCGCCGGCGACGTCTTCGCCATGCCCTGCCGCACCCGGCGCGGCGGCCTGGACGTCGAGGGCCTCGGCATCGTCTACCTGGAGGCGTCCGCGACCGGCCTGCCGGTCGTCGCGGGCGATTCCGGCGGCGCCCCCGACGCGGTCCTCGACGGCGAGACCGGATGGGTCGTCCGGGGCGGCGAGCCGGCCCAGACGGCCGACCGCCTCACCACCCTCCTCGCCGACGAGGAGCTCCGCCGGCGCATGGGCGAGCGGGGACGCGCCTGGGTCGAGGAGAAATGGCGCTGGGACCTACTGGCCGAACGGCTGAAGACGCTCCTGTGACGAGGCTCCGCCCTGGAGCGCCGTCCGGATCGGGCCGCCCCAGGGGCGCGGGGAACTGCGCGACCAGCCACATACGACCCGCACCCGCGAACGGCGCCCGGGCGGCACCCCGGACCGCGCCCCCTACTTGGCGTAGATCGCCTCGATCTCGTGCGCGTAGTCCTTGGCGACGACGTTCCGCTTCAGCTTCAGCGACGGAGTCAAGTGCCCCGACTCCTCGGTGAACTGCGCCGGCAGCACCCGGAACTTCCGTACCGACTCCGCCTTGGACACCGCGGAGTTCCCGTCGTCGATCGCCGTCTGGATCGCGGCCAGCAGATCCGCGTCCTCGCTCAGCGACGCCGCCGTCGAGCCGGCCGGCTTGCCGTGCTCGGCGCACCAGCGGTCCAGGAACTCCTCGTCGATGGTGACCAGCGCGCCCACGAACGGCCGCCCGTCGCCCACGACCATGCACTCGGCGACCAGCGCGTGCGCCCGGATCCGGTCCTCGATGACCGCCGGGGCGACGTTCTTGCCGCCCGCCGTCACCAGTATTTCCTTCTTCCGGCCGGTGATCCGCAGATAGCCGTCCTCGTCCAGGGTGCCGATGTCCCCGGTGTGGAACCAGCCGTCGGCCAGCGCCTCGGCGGTCGCGGCCGGGTTGTTCCAGTACTCCTTGAACAGGTGCTCGCCGTGCAGCAGCACCTCACCGTCGTCCGCTATCCGGATGACCGACCCGGGCAGCGGCTGCCCGACCGTGCCGATCTTCTGCCGGTCCCACGGGTTGAACGCGGTGGCCGCGCAGGACTCGGTCAGTCCGTAGCCCTCCAGCACGCTGAAGCCGATACCGCGGAAGAAGTGGCCGAGCCGCTCGCCCAGCGGGGCGCCGCCGGAGATGGCGTACTCGCCGCGCCCGCCCAGCACCGCGCGCAGCTTGCCGTAGACCAGGCGGTCGAACACCTTGTGCTTGATCCTCAGGCCGACCGAGGGGCCGGACGGCGTGTCCAGTGCCCGGCTGTAGGCGATGGCGGTGTCCGCCGCCTTGTCGAAGATCTTGCCCTTGCCGTCGGCCTGGGCCTTGGCCCGCGCCGAGTTGTAGACCTTCTCGAAGACCCGCGGCACACCGAGGATCAGCGTCGGCCGGAACGAGGCCAGCTCGTCGGTGAGGTTCTTGATGTCCGGCACGCAACCCAGCTTGATCGGCGCCACCATCGGCGCGATCTGCACCATCCGCCCGAAGACGTGCGCGAGCGGCAGGAACAGCAGCACCGAGCACTCGCCGGTGCGGAACAGCGGCCGCAGCCGCTCCACGATGTTGCCGCACTCGGCGAAGAAGCTGCGGTGGGTCAGCACACAGCCCTTGGGCCGGCCGGTGGTGCCGGAGGTGTAGACGATGGTCGCCGGGTCGTCGGCCTTGGCGGCCGAGCTGCGCTCCTCGACCGTCTCGTCGGTGACGCCCTGCCCGAGCCGGTTCAGCTCGTCCAGACCGCCGGCCTCGATCTGCCACAGGTGCTTCAGCGCGGGCAGCCGGTCGCGTACCGACTCCACGGTCGCCGCGTGGGCGTCGAGCTCCACGACACAGGCGGTGACACCGGAGTCGCTGAGGATCCACGCCACCTGCTCCGGCGAGCTGGTCTCGTACACCGGCACGGTGATCGCGCCGGCGCTCCAGATCGCGAAGTCCAGCAGGGTCCACTCGTAGCGGGTGCGGGACATCAGGGCGACCCGGTCGCCGGGCTGCACACCGGCGGCGATCATGCCCTTGGCGGCCGCCCGCACCTCGGCGAGGAAGGTGGTGGACGTCACGTCCTGCCACGTACCTCCGACCTTGCGGGCGATGACGGCGACGTCGGGGTGCTGCGCGGCGTTTCGGCGGACGATGTCGGCCAGGTTGCCGTCCGCGGGGACCTCGTACAAAGCCGGAAGGCTGAACTCGCGCAAGACTGCTGCTCCTCTTAGGGCGCCGGCGCCACGACGTTGTGCGATGCGACGGTGCGGTCCAAGGCTCGGGCTGGTGCTCGCGAATTCACTAGTTGAAATCCCGAGCACGACTGGACTGCCCGGACGTTACCCGTCGGTATGGCCTCTGGGACAGGGGGTCCCCGCCAGATGTTCGCTGCGTCACACAGGTTGGTGTTTCATCGCGCACAGTAGTCCACCTCCGGACCGACGAGCCAGTAACCGCAGGTAGGCCCGACATTGTTCAGGCGCGCCGCACGCGTCTACCCTTGATCGCCATGGCATCCACACCCGGCGGGAACCGGCGCACGCGCCTCCACGTGGTCAGCGACGTGCACGGCAACGCCCGCGACCTCGCCCGGGCCGGAGAGGGCGCCGACGCCCTGATCTGCCTGGGCGACCTGGTGCTCTTCCTCGACTACGCCGACCACTCGCGCGGCATCTTCCCCGACCTGTTCGGCGCCGCGAACACCGACCGCGTCGTGGAGCTGCGCACCGCCCGCCGCTTCGAGGAGGCGCGCGAGTTCCAGCGGCGGCTCTGGGCCGGCATCGGCGCGGACCGGGCCGCGGTGATCGAGACGGCGGTGCGCAAGCAGTACGCCGAGCTCTTCCCCGCCTTCCCCACACCGACGTACGCCACCTACGGCAACGTCGACGTGCCGCCCCTGTGGCCGCAGTACGCCGGTCCGGGCACGACCGTCCTGGACGGCCAGCGGGTGGAGATCGGCGGCTGGACCTTCGGCTTCGTCGGCGGCGGGCTGCGCACTCCCATGCGCACGCCGTACGAGATCGACGACGAGGAGTACGCGGCGAAGATCGAGGCCGTCGGCGAGGTCGACGTGCTGTGCACGCACATCCCGCCGGAGGTGCCGGAACTGGTCTACGACACCGTCGCCCGCCGCTTCGAACGGGGCAGCCGCGCCCTGCTGGACGCCATCCGCCGCACCCGGCCCCGCTACTCCCTCTTCGGGCACGTGCACCAGCCGCTGGTGCGGCGCATGCGGATCGGCGCCACCGAATGCGTCAACGTGGGTCACTTCGCGAGCACCGGACGGCCCTGGGTGCTCGAGTGGTGAGGCCACGAGGGCACGGATGTCCCAGGTCGGATGAGTTCCGCCGGTGCGGTGCACGATAGCCTTCCGCTGCACGCGCGTGCGCCGGGCGACCGGCGCACGGCATGACGACTACCGGCCCGCATCTGGAGGAGCCACGGAGATGGCGGAACACACCAGCTCGAGCATCACGATCGAGGCGGCACCGGCCGACGTCATGGCGGTGATCGCCGACTTCGACCGCTATCCCGACTGGACGGGCGAGGTGAAGGAGGCGGAGGTCCTCAAGACCGACGAGCAGGGCCGCGCCGAGCAGGTGCGTCTCGTCATGGACGCGGGCGCCATCAAGGACGACCAGACCCTGGCGTACACCTGGACCGGCGGCCACGAGGTCTCCTGGACCCTGGTGAAGTCCCAGATGCTCCGCTCCCTCGACGGCTCCTACGTCCTCACCCCGGCCGGCCCCGGCACCACCGAGGTCACCTACCGGCTGACCGTCGACGTGAAGATCCCCATGCTCGGCATGATCAAGCGCAAGGCGGAGAAGGTCATCATCGACCGTGCGCTGGCGGGCCTGAAGAAGCGCGTGGAATCCGGCCCGCAGTAGACCGGCACAGCGGACCGGCCGGAGCGGACCGGCACGCTGGGGACCGTCCCGGGCAGTCACCCGGCAGGCGCCGGCGGCCGGAACCCGTCCCCGCCCGGCGTCGGTTAGCGTTCACCCCCATGCGCACCCTCCTGATCACGGGCCCCGGCGGCAGCGGCCGCACCACCACCGCTGCCGCCACCGCGCTCACCGCGGCCCGCGAGGGCACCCGCACCCTCCTGCTCGGCACCGACCGCACGGACACCCTCGGCGCGGTGCTCGGCACCCCCGTCGCATCCGCGCCCACCGAGATCGCCCCCCGCCTCACCGCCCGCCGCGTCGACCCCGACACCGGCTTCCGGGAGGATCTCGCCGCCCTCCAGGACCGCGCCGCCCCAGCCCTGGACCTCCTCGGCGCCTCCCGCCTGGAACCCGAGGAGACCGGCCCCCTCCCCGGCGCCGAGGAACTCGCCGTGCTGCGCGCCCTGCGCGACGCCGCACTCCAGGACGAGACGTACGACCTCCTGGTCGTCGACCTCCCGCCCGCCCCCCGCGCCCTCGCCCTCCTCGCCCTCCCCGAGGAACTCCGCCGCCACCTGCGCCGCCTCCTGCCGCCCGAGCGTCAGGCCGCCCGCGCGCTGCGCCCCGTGCTCGGCCGCCTCGCCGGTGTGCCGATGCCCGCGGAGTGGCTGTACGAGGCGGCGGCCCGCCTGGACCGCCAACTCGCCGCCGTCGAAGCCGTCCTCGCCGACCGCGGCACCGCCGTACGGCTGGTCGCCGAACCGGGCCCCGCGGGCGCCGACGCCGTCCGCACCGCCGGTCTCGGCCTCGCCCTGCGCGGCCTGCGCACCGACTGGCTGATCGCCACCCGCGTCCTGCCGGAGGGCGACGCCGACAGCTGGCTCGCCGGACCCGTCGCCCAGCAGCGCAAGACCCTGGACGCGTGGCGCGAGACGTACGACGTCCACCAGGTCGCCCACCTGGGACGCGACCCGCGCGGCGGCGACGACCTCGCCGCGCTCGCCGTGCCCGGGGCCGGGACGGGCCGCGGCGCCCCCGACTGGCCGGTCACCGACAGGCTCGCCGACGACGGCGTCCTCGTCTGGCACCTCCCCCTCCCGGGCGCCCGCCGCGGGGAACTCGACCTCATACGGCGCGGCGACGAACTGGTCGTCACCGCGGGGCCGTTCCGCCGCACCGTCCCGCTGCCCTCTGCGCTGCGCCGCTGCACCGTGGACGGCGCCGCCCTGCGCGAGGACGAACTGCGCGTCCGCTTCCGGCCGGATCCGGGGCTGTGGCCGCGCACCCGCTGAAGTGACGGCGGCCGTTCGGGTACCGTCGATAGGGCCACCCGCAGTCAAGGAGTCCGTCATGAGCGAACAGCTCCCCCCGTTCGACGACGCCGGGGACGAGAGCGTCGACAAGCCGGCGGACGACGTACGGGAGGCCCCCGCCGAATCCCACGCCGACGCCTGGGCGACCGCGGCAGCCGAGGACCTCGAGGCGGAGAAGGCCCGCCGCCGTGCCCAGTACGGACCGCCCCCCGGTTCCGCAGCCGAGGAACTGAGGAAGCTCGTCGACGCCGTCGCCGACAAGCTCTCCGGCCTGCAGTCGCCGCTCCTCGGCGCGGTCGCCGGACCCGCGGCGCAGCAGGTCGTCCGCCAGGTCGTCGAGCAGGCGAAGGCCGCCGTCGAACCCGTCATCGAACGCAACCCGGACGTCTTCGACCACCTCGCCGCCGCGGGCAACGAACTCCTCGCGGCCTACCGCTCCGCCGTCCAGGACCAGGAGCGCCGCTGGACGGCCCGCGACGCCCGCCCCCGTGACGCCGAGGAGCGCCGTGACCGGGGCGACGACCCCGGCACCGGGACCGGCGAGCACATCGACCTGGACTGACCCCACGGCCCCGGCACACCACCCTTGGTGCCCGCCGTGTCGCCCACCGTACGGACACCGGGACTTCTCGGGCAGAGCCTCGGGTACCGTTGGCGGTAGCGGGGCTCGACCGGAACTGAGGGATTCATGGGACTCACCATCGGCGTCGATATCGGCGGCACCAAGATCGCGGCGGGCGTGGTCGACGAGGAGGGCAACATCCTCTCGATCCACAAGGTGCCGACCCCGGGCACGCCCGAGGAGATCGTGGACGCCATCGCCTCCGCGGTGGAAGGAGCGCGCACCGGACACGACATCGTCGGCGTGGGCATCGGTGCGGCCGGATACGTCAACCGCCAGCGCTCCGAGGTCTACTTCGCCCCCAACATCCACTGGCGCAACGAACCGCTCAAGGAGAAGGTCGAGGCCCGTGCGGGTCTCCCGGTGGTCGTGGAGAACGACGCCAACGCCGCCGCCTGGGGCGAGTACAAGTTCGGCGCGGGCAAGGGCCACCGCAACGTCATCTGCATCACGCTCGGCACCGGCCTCGGCGGCGGCGTGATCATCGGCAACAAGCTGCGCCGCGGCCACTTCGGCGTGGCCGCCGAGTTCGGCCACATCCGCATGGTGCCGGACGGTCTGCTGTGCGGCTGCGGCTCGCAGGGCTGCTGGGAGCAGTACGCCTCCGGCCGCGCCCTCGTCCGCTACGCCAAGCAGCGCGCCAACGCCACCCCCGAGAACGCGGAGACGCTGCTCTCCCTCGGCGACGGCACCCCCGAGGGCATCGAGGGCAAGCACGTCTCCATGGCCGCCCGCCAGGGCGACCGGGTGGCCGTCGACTCCTACCGCGAGCTGGCCCGCTGGGTCGGCGCCGGCCTCGCCGACCTCGCCTCCCTCTTCGACCCCTCCGCCTTCATCGTCGGCGGCGGCCTCTCCGACGAGGGTGAACTGGTCCTCGGCCCGATCCGCAAGTCCTACAAGCGCTGGCTGGTCGGCGGCAACTGGCGCCCGGTCGCCGACGTCCTCGGCGCCCAGCTCGGCAACAAGGCCGGCCTGGTGGGCGCGGCGGACCTCGCCCGCGAACCGGACCCGATCATGTAACCCCTCTCCGCCACACGCACGGCTGCGCCCGCCTGACTCCCTCGGAGGACGGCGGGCGCAGCCGTACCCCGCGACGGTCAGCCGACCGCTCCTCCGCGGTGATGACGCGGTGGCCGGTGCCGGTGAGGTTGCCCAGCCTGCGCCGCCCGACTGCCTGGCACGGCCGTCATACGCGTATTGCGATGCCCGTGTGGCCAAGGCGCGGATCAGTATCAGCTTGGGGCAGGACGAGGCCGAACGCATCCGGCAGCACGCGGAGCGGGCGGGTATGGATGTGTCGGCGTACCTGGTGCACGCCGCGACGCGGCAGATGGCCGAGAGCGATGCCATAGAGGAGCAGTTCGCCGAGGTGGACGCGCTCATCTCCCGGGCGGAGCGGGCGGCGGACGGATTGCCGGACGAACCCGCCCCGGAAGCGGCCGCACAACTGACGGAGCAGGAACGCCGGGAGGTCGAGGAGGCCCTCGCTCTCGCCCACGGCCGGGACCGGAACGGCCGTCGTCCGGGCCACGCCGCGTGAGTGCACGGGTACCGGTCCACGACACCGGCATGCTCATCGCCCTCGCCGACCGCAAGGCGAAGGCGGTGGCTCTCCACGAAGGGCTCCGCACGCTCCCGCATCGGGCGCTGGTGCTCGGCCCGGTTCTCGCCCAGGTGTGGCGCCCCCGGCCGGCGCTGGTGCACGCCCTGTCCGGGCTACTGAAGGACTGCACCGTCCCCCGGGCCCGTACGTCCGAACCGCCCATGCGTGAGACGAAGGCGGGCCGTCCCGGGTGCCTGGCCTGTGCGACGGGTCCGGACCTCGCGGACTGGCGGCCCTCGCCACCACGGATGTGCACGTGGTCGCCGTCTGACGGCATGGGGACCTGGGTCCGGAGTCCGTGCGAGCTTCGGCTCGGGTGTCACCGGCATGAAAAAAGCTCTGACCCCCGGACCCTGCTCGGCCGTGATCGGGGCGTATGCGCGTCAGCTGCGGAGTCACCCGGCGTGACTTCATCGGCCGTGTGAACTCCGGCCCGTGTCAGCGTGTGCGTCGGACTATCTTGATCGCATGGCGACGACTCCGCTGCTGCCCGACTCCCGGACGGAGCCCGATGGTTCGGCCGTTGTCCGGGTGCTCAGCTACAACATCCGCTCCCTGCGGGACGACACCGACGCCCTGGCCCGGGTGATCGGTGCCTGTGCGCCCGATCTGGTGCTGCTTCAGGAGGCGCCCCGGTTCTTCCGGTGGCGGAAGAAACTCGCCCGGCTGGCGTCGGAGTCCGGACTGGTGATGCTCTCCGGGGGCGCCACCGCCGCAGGGCCCGCCCTCCTGTGCTCGCTGCGGGCCACCGTCGAACGGACCGAGGACGTGCTGCTGCCGCTCACCCCGGGACAGCACCGGCGCGGACTCGCCACCGCCGTCGTACGGTTCGGCGGGGCGCGGGTCGGGGTGCTGAGCTGTCACCTGTCCCTGGAGCGGCGCGAGCGGTACGCCCAGGGGGGCATGCTGCTCGACCGGCTCGCCGGGATGGGCGTGGAGCATGTGGTGGCGGGCGGGGACCTGAACGAGGGGCCGGACGGGCGGACCTTCCGGCGGCTCGGCGAGTCCCTGACCGACTGCTGGACCGCCGCGCCCTGGGGCGGCGAGCACACCTGGGTCCGCGACGAACCCCACCGGCGCATCGACGCCCTCTTCGTCAGCAAGGGCGTCGAGGTACTGGGGTGCGGGGTGCCGCTCGGTCAGCCCGGGGTGAGCGAGCGGGACCTGACCGCGGCCACGGACCACCTGCCCGTGCTGGCCGCGCTCCGGGTCCCGGCCGCCTAGCCGAAGCCGGCGGTCAGACCACCGCGCCGCGCCCCGGGTCGTCCTCGTCGTCCTCGTCCGTGCGCATCCGCATCACCAGCGTGGCGAAGCCGCCCAGGAAGCCGCCGATGCACAGGGTGGTCAGCCACCAGGTCATCTCCCAGCCGAGGAGCACCGCCAGCAGCAGGAGCAGCGGGCCGCCCAGCACCCCGAGCCAGGCGAACCGGGAGGTCACGTCGGTCTCCGGCAGCGGCGGCGGCTCCGGCGGGACGAAGTGCCCCTCGTCGCTCTCGTCGAGGTCTTCCTCGGCGGGCTCGGCCACGCTGTAGTCACGCGGGCCGCCGCCCCCGACGCCGGGCGCGAAGGAGACGGAGCCGCCCAGCGGCTTGGCCGGTTTCTCCTCGGCCTTCCTGGGCGGTGCCTTGGTCTCGCCCGCGCCGTCCTCCTCGTTGGTCTCCGCCTCCAGCAGCGCCAGGTCCTCGACGGACTTGAACGGCTTGGCGCCCGGCGGGTCCGGCGGCTCCTCGCCGTACCCGGCGACGATCGCCTCCCACGCGGCTCTCTCGTCGAAGGGGACGCCCTTCTCCTCCGGCTCGCGGCCCTCACGGTCCGAGTCGTGCTCAGCCACCTGTGGTCGTCCCTTCCTTGCCGAGACCGGGCTCCTTGACGGCGCCGGGCGCCAGTCGGCCGATGAACGCGGCGCTCTCCCGGAAGATCCGCTCCGCGTCATGGTCCAACGTCGCCACGTGGTAGCTCTGTTCCAGCAGGATCTCCGTCACGTCCGCCGACGACACCCGGCCGAGGATCCGCGCCGAGTCCGCGGGCGGCACCACATGGTCCTGCGGGCTGCGCATCAGCAGCAGCGGCTGGGTGACCCCGGGCAGTTCGCCGTCGACGAGCCGGAAGAAGTTCCGCAGGGAGTGCGCCGCGTGCAGCGGCACCTTCTCGTAGCCGAGTTCCCTGGTCAGCGGCTTCGCGATGTCACTCGCGATGCCCTTCGTCGCCGGGACGAGGTGACGCAGCACCGGAAGGGCGTGCGCGGCCACTCCGTGCACCTTGTTCGCCGGGTTGACGACCATCACGCCGCTGACCGCGTCACCGTGCCGCGCCGCCAGCCGCAGCGCGAGCGCGCCGCCCATCGACAGCCCGGCCACGAAGAGCCGCTCGGAGCGGTCGCTCAGCAGCCGCAGTTCGCGGTCCACCTGGGCGTACCAGTCCTGCCAGCCGGTGACCCCGAGATCCTGCCAGCGGGTGCCGTGCCCGGGCAGCAGCGGCAGCGAGACGGTGAGGCCGCGCTCGGCGAGATACTCCGCCCAGGGGCGCAGCGACTGCGGCGAACCGGTGAAGCCGTGGCAGAGGAGAACGGCGGTCTCCCCGCCCTCGTGGCGGAACGGCTCGGCGCCGGGCAGGAGCGACACCTGCGGCCTCCTGTTCGGTGAGTCGGTGAGTCGGTGAGTCGGGATCGCTGGGAGTCGAGGGGACGTGCCGGCGCGTCACGACGGCCGGGCACGGGCGGCACACGGATTGCAGGACCTTCACCGTACGCGACCGCACTGACACCGACCAGGGCCGTCGGGCCCTTCGGCGGCTCCCCGGGATATGGTCTGACCAACACGCACGGGAGGCACTCGGTTGTTGTACGGCACGATGAAGGTCGCCATCGGAGGGCCGCTGAAGCTCGCCTTCAGGCCCTGGGTGGAAGGCCTGGAGAACATCCCCGCCGAGGGCCCGGCCATTCTGGCCAGCAACCACCTGTCGTTCTCGGACTCCTTCTTCCTCCCCGCGGTCCTGGACCGCAAGGTCACCTTCATCGCCAAGGCCGAGTACTTCACCACACCAGGGGTGAAGGGCCGGATGACGGCCGCCTTCTTCAAGGGCGTGGGCCAGCTCCCCGTGGACCGCTCCGGGGCGCGCGGCGCCGGTGAGGCCGCGATCAGGAGCGGCATAGAGGTGCTGGAGCGCGGCGAGCTGTTCGGGATCTACCCCGAGGGCACCCGCTCGCCCGACGGCCGCCTCTACCGCGGCAAGCCGGGCGGTCTCGCCCGCGTGGCGCTGGCCACCGGCGCGCCCGTGATCCCGGTCGCCATGATCGACACGGAGAAGATCCAGCCCCCCGGGCAGGTCAGGCCGAAGCTGATGCGGCCCGGCATCCGGATCGGCAGGCCGCTGGACTTCACCCGCTACCAGGGCATGGAGCACGACCGTTTCATCCTCCGCGCGGTGACCGACGAGGTCATGTACGAGATCATGAAGCTCTCCGGCCAGGAATACGTCGACATGTACGCCACCGCCATGAAGCGGCAGCTCACGGAGGCGGCCAAGGCCGAGAAGGAAGCGGAGAAGGCCGCGAAGGCCGCCCTCGCCCGCGCGGAGAAGGAACAGGCCGAGAAACTGAGGGCCGCGATGGAGCAGGCCGACCGGGAGCGGACCGAGAGAGGGTCCGGGCCCTAACCGGGCCGGACGGGGGCATGGGGGACATGGCCAAGCGCGAGAGAGTCGTACGCATGTCGGTCGAGCAGCCGCTGTGGCGTGCCCTGGCCGGCTACCGGGTCCTCGCCATGATCTACGCGGTCGGGCTGTTCGCCGCCGCCCACGAGGAGTTCGCCCGCCCCTGGCTCGCCGCCGGCTTCTTCGCCGTACTCGTGGTGTGGACCCTCGCCACCCTGCCCAGGGTCGCGAGCGCGGCCGCCTGCACCAGGCGTTTCCTCACCGCCGACCTGACCCTCGCGCTCACCGGCATCCTGCTCACCCCCGTCGCCGACGCCGCCGAGCGCGTCCACGCGGGCGGCCCGACCCTGCCGTCGATCTGGACCGCGGGCTCGGTCCTCGCCTTCGCCATCAAGGGCGGCTGGCGCTGGGCGGCCCTCGCCTCCACCCTCGTCGCCGTCGCCAACCTGATCGAACGCGGCGCCCCCGCCCGCGACACCGTGCACAACGTGATCCTCGTCTGGGTCGCCTCCATCGCCATCGGCTACGTCGTCGAGGTGGCCCGCGCCTCCGAGCGCACCCTCGCCCGCGCCCTGGAGATCGAGGCCGCGACCCGCGAGCGCGAGCGGCTCGCCCGGGACATCCACGACAGCGTGCTCCAGGTGCTGGCGATGGTGCAGCGGCGCGGCGCGGTGATCGGCGGCGAGGCCGCGGAGCTGGGGCGGATGGCCGGCGAGCAGGAGGTGGCCCTGCGCACCCTCGTCTCCGGCGGCCTCGTCCCCGTGTCCCGCTCCCCGCGGGACACCGCCCGGGGCGCCGTCGTACGGGCCGTGGACGAGGACGAGGACACCACCGCCGACGACGGCCCGGTCGACCTGCGCCCCCTGCTCGCCCCCTACGCAGGAGCCCTGGTCAGTCTCGCCGAACCCGGAGCGCCGGTGCCGCTCGCGCCGGCCGCCGCGCGGGAGGTGGCCGCCGCCGTCGGAGCCGCCCTGGACAACGTGCGCCGGCACGCCGGGGAACGCGCCCGCGCCTGGATCCTCGTCGAGGACGAACCGGACGAGGTGATCGTCACCGTCCGCGACGACGGACCCGGCATCCCCGAGGGACGGCTCGTCCAGGCCGAGGGGGAGGGACGCCTCGGAGTGGCCCTGTCCATCCGCGGACGGCTGCGCGACCTCGGCGGCAGCGCCGAGCTGATCTCGGTGCCGGGGCAGGGCACGGAGGTCGAACTGAAGGTGCCCAAGCAGACGGAGTACGGACACGACCCGCGGGGGAAGGCGGAGCAGCGATGACGGACACCACCGGGAAGCCGGCCGATCCGATCAAGGTCATGGTGGTCGACGACCACCCCATGTGGCGCGACGCCGTCGCCCGTGACCTCTCCGAGTCCGGATTCGAGGTCGTCGCCACCGCCGGCGACGGCGACCAGGCGGTCCGCCGGGCCAAGGCCGCCACACCCGACGTCCTCGTCCTGGACCTGAACCTGCCCGGCAAACCCGGCGTCCAGGTCTGCAAGGAGGTCGTCGCCGCGAACCCCGCCGCCCGCGTCCTGGTGCTCTCGGCCAGCGGCGAGCACGCCGACGTCCTGGAGGCGGTGAAGTCCGGCGCCACCGGCTACCTGCTGAAGTCGGCCTCCACCGGGGAGCTTCAGGACGCCGTGCGCCGCACCGCCGTCGGCGACCCCGTGTTCACCCCCGGGCTCGCCGGACTGGTCCTCGGCGAGTACCGCCGCCTCGCCTCCGAACCGGCCGGCGCCGCTCCCTCCGACGGCGAGAACAAGGCCCCCCGGCTGACCGACCGCGAGACCGAGGTGCTGCGCCTGGTCGCCAAGGGCCTCAGCTACAAGCAGATCGCCGAACGGCTCGTCATCTCCCACCGCACCGTGCAGAACCACGTGCAGAACACCCTCGGCAAACTCCAGCTGCACAACCGCGTCGAGCTCGTCCGCTACGCCATCGAGCGCGGCCTCGACGACGAGTAGAGCGCCCACGCCCGCCGCTCGCCCGCCCGTTCCCGCCCCGGACGGGCGAGGAGCGCCCGTACTATGCGCCGGTACGGCAATGGACCAGCACGACATCCGGAGGAAACCCGTGGAGATCCTGGCGTTCGGTGTGCAGGCGGACGAGAAGCCCCTGGTCGAGCGGGCTTTCGAAGGCCACCACCCGGTGCGCGGGCTGGACGTCTTCCTCAACACGGACACCGCCCCCATCGCCGCCGGCCACGAGATCATCTCCACCAGCGTCAACTGCGACCTCGGCGCCGAGGTGCTCTCCGACCTCGCGGCCGGCGGCACCCGGATGGTCGCCCAGCGCTCGACCGGCTTCAACAACGTCGACCTGGAGGTCGCCGAGCGGCTCGGCCTGACGGTCGCCCGGGTCTCGTACTACTCGCCGTACTCGGTCGCCGAGTTCGCCTGGACCCTCGCCATGGCCGTCAACCGCCGGATCGTCCGCGCCTCCACCCGCACCCGTGACTTCGACTTCCGGCTCGACGGCCTGATGGGCCGCGACCTGCACGGCCGCACCGCCGGTGTCATCGGCACCGGAAAGATCGGCGAGGCGTTCGCCCGGATCGCCCACGGCTTCGGCATGCGGCTGCTCGGCTGGGACGTCGCCGAGAACCCCGCCTGCCGGGACCTCGGCATGACCTACGTCCCCAAGGAGCAGCTCCTCGCCGAGTCCGACCTGGTCAGCCTGCACGTCCCGCTGCTGCCCGCCACCCACCACCTCATCGACGCCGACGCCCTGAAGGCGATGCGGGACGACGCGATCCTGGTGAACTCCAGCCGGGGCGGCCTCATCGACACCGCGGCCCTCGTCGCCGAGCTGCGCGCGGGCCGCTTCACCGGCGTCGGCCTGGACGTGTACGAGGCGGAGGCGGGACTGTTCTTCCTCGACAAGTCCCTCGAGGCCGTCGACGACGACACCCTCGCCCGCCTCGTCACCTTCCCCAACGTGCTGATGACCTCCCACCAGGCGTACTACACCGAGGACGCCGTCGGACAGATCGTCGAGACCACCGTGCGCAACGTCCTCGACTACACGGCGGGCCGCCGCTCCGAGAACGTGCTGGTGCCCCGCAGCTGACCCATCAGCTCCCGCACCACCGCCGCGCCGTTCAGCGTCAGCACCGACTCGGGGTGGAACTGCAGCCCGGCGAAGCCGGGGCCCCGCAGCGCGTGCACCTCACCGCCGGCCGTGCGGCTCACCTCGACGCCGTGCGCGGCCAGCTCCCGCGCGGTGTCGTCGTCGCAGTGCGCCACGAAGCTGTTGTAGAAGCCGACCGTCTCCGGCCGCCCGAACAGGTCGATCTCCGTCTGCGCCCCCTGGTACGGGACGTCCTTGCGTACGATCTCCAGGCCCAGCTCGGCCGCGATCAGCTCGTGTCCGAGGCAGACGCCCAGGACGCCGTGGCGGTTGTCCCGGATGACGTCGGCGGTCAGCGCGCCGAGGAAGCGCATCTTCGGGTCGGCCGTGTCGGACGGGTCGCCCGGACCGGGACCCAGCACCAGCGGGCCCTCGTGCGCCAGCACCGTCTCCCGCAGACCCGGCTCGTCGTACCGGCGCACGGTCACCTCCAGACCGGTGGCGCGCAGCACATGGGCCAGCATCGCGGTGAAGGTGTCCTCCCCGTCGACGACCAGGGCGTGTCCGCAGAGCTCCCCCGACCGCTCCTGCATCCGCAGCCAGAACGGCGCCAGCGAGGACCGGCGCCCGTCCAGCGCGGCCCGTACCCGCGGATCATCGGCCAGCCGCGGCCGTGCCGCCTCCTCGCGCGGACGCCCGGGACGCACCCCCAGAGCCGCCAGCACCCCGGCCGCCTTGGCGTGCGTCTCCGCCACCTCGGACGCCGGGTCCGAGCCGCGCACCAGCGTGGCCCCGACCGGCACCCGCAGCCGCCCGGCCGCGTCGATGTCGGCGGTCCGGATGAGGATGGGGGAGTCCAGCGTCTGGGCGCCGCCGGCTCCCTCCCGCCCGCCACCCCCCGAGTTCCGGCCGATCAGCGCCAGCGCGCCCGCGTAGTAGCCGCGCCCGCCGACCTCGTGCCGTTCGATCACCCGGCAGGCGTTCTGCACCGGCGACCCGGTGACGGTCGCCGCGAACAGGGTCTCCCGCAGCACCTCGCGCACGTCCAGCGAGGACCGGCCGCGCAGCTCGTACTCGGTGTGCGCGAGGTGCGCCATCTCCTTCAGCCGGGGGCCGACCACCACGCCGCCCATGTCGCCGACGGTGCACATCATCTTGAGCTCCTCGTCGACGACCATGGACAGCTCCTCGATCTCCTTGCCGTCGGCGAGGAAACCGAGCAGGTGCTCAGGGGTGGGCCCGCCGGCCGGGTAGCGGTAGGTGCCGCTGATCGGGTTCATCACGACCGTCCCGCCGGACGCCCTGACGTGCACCTCCGGGCTGGCCCCGACCAGCGTCCGGTCCCCGGTGTGGACGACGAACGTCCAGTACGCGCCCCGCTCGCCCTCCAGGAGGCGCCGGAACAGCGCCAGCGCGTCGGCCCGCCCGAACCCGGGGATCTCACCCTCGTACGTCCGGCGGATCACGAAGTTGGCGCCCTCGCCCCCGCCGATCTCCTCGTCGAGGACCCGGCCGACGATCCGCGCGTACTCCTCGTCGCCGACGTCGAAGCCGCCGCCCTCGACGCGGACGTCATGGGCGGGGAGCCGGTCGAGGGCCTCGGCGAGAGGGAACGCGTGGCGCTCCTCGGGGGTCAGCACCAGCAGCGGGGTGCCGTCGTCGCGCACGTCGAAGCCGCGCTCGCGGATCTGCCGGAAGGGGACCAGCGCCAGGCCCTCCTCGGGGAGGTCGGCCAGGTGCTCACGGGTGTCCACCGGGCCGACCAGCAGCTCGACCACCTCGTGGTCGTGACCGGGAGTGCGGCGGCGCAGCAGCGCGAAGGGGCGGTCGTCGTGGGGAAGCCGTGCCAGGTCCATGGTGGACGTTCCTCGTTTCGTCTCGGTCATGAGCAGAGCCGTCATGAGCGTCGGAGGAACGACCCGGAAAACACCGAAGGCCGCCCCTCGGGCGGCCTTCGCGAAGTCTGTGCGTACGCGCAGTCAGTGGGCCGCCGGGAGAGCGGTCCACCACCAGGTGCGGGTCGAGTGCGCGAACATGGCCCCGACCCTAGCGCATCCCCGGGTCGTGCGGCCCCTGTCTCATTTGTTGGGCGTCGGGCTGGACGACCGATCCGACCCCGTAATGTGGGTTGCGTGACCGTGAACGCTAAGACCAGCGCGAGCGCTGGCAACACCTGGCGAGACCTGCCCGCGGCGCAGCAGCCCGAGTACCCCGACACCGAGGCTCTGCGCGCAGTGATCGCGGACCTCGAGTCGTATCCGCCGCTCGTCTTCGCGGGCGAGTGCGACCAGCTGCGCGCCCGGATGGCGTCCGTCGCCAAGGGAGAGGCGTTCCTCCTCCAGGGCGGCGACTGCGCCGAGGCCTTCGACGCCGTGTCCGCCGACCACATCCGCAACAAGCTCAAGACGCTCCTGCAGATGGGCGCCGTGCTCACCTACGCGGCGTCCGTGCCCGTGGTGAAGGTCGGGCGGATCGCCGGCCAGTACTCCAAGCCGCGCTCCAAGCCGACCGAGACCCGCGACGGGGTGACGCTGCCCACGTACCGGGGCGACTCCGTCAACGGGTTCGCCTTCACCGAAGAGGCCCGGATCCCGGACCCCGAGCGGCTGAAGCGGATGTACCACGCGTCGGCCTCCACGCTGAACCTGGTGCGTGCCTTCACCACCGGCGGTTACGCCGACCTGCGTCAGGTGCACGCCTGGAACCAGGACTTCGTGAAGTCGTCCCCCTCCGGCCAGCGCTACGAGCAGCTGGCCCGCGAGATCGACCAGGCGCTGAACTTCATGCAGGCCTGCGGCGCGGAGCCGGAGGAGTTCAAGACCGTCGAGTTCTTCTCCTCGCACGAGGCGCTGCTGCTCGACTACGAGTCCGCGCTGACCCGGGTGGACTCCCGCACCGGTCAGCTGTACGACGTCTCCGGGCACATGGTGTGGATCGGCGAGCGCACCCGGCAGCTGGACCACGCGCACATCGAGTTCGCCTCCCGGATCCGCAACCCGATCGGCATCAAGCTCGGCCCGAGCACGACGGCCGAGGAGGCGCTGCAGTACATCGACCGTCTCGACCCCGAGCGTGAGCCGGGCCGGCTGACGTTCATCGTGCGGATGGGCGCGGACAAGATCCGCGACAAGCTGCCCGAGCTGGTCGAGAAGGTCACCGCGTCCGGTGCTGCCGTGGCCTGGGTGACCGACCCGATGCACGGCAACACCTTCGAGGCGGCCTCCGGCCACAAGACCCGCCGCTTCGACGACGTGCTCGACGAGGTGAAGGGCTTCTTCGAGGTCCACAAGGAGCTGGGCACCCACCCGGGCGGCATCCACGTGGAGCTGACGGGTGACGATGTCACCGAGTGCGTGGGCGGCGGCGACGAGATCTTCGTCGACGATCTGCACCAGCGCTACGAGACGGCCTGCGACCCCCGGCTCAACCGCAGCCAGTCCCTGGACCTGGCGTTCCTCGTCGCGGAGATGTACCGCGACCAGTAGCGGGACCCGCCGGAGACCCGGCGGGAAGGGGTGGGGCGCGCATCACATGCGATCGCGTCCCACCCCTCTTTTGCGCCCCGGGAGCGCCAGGTAAGGTTAGGTTAGCCTCACCGATCCAGGGTCGGTTCGGCTCGACCCAGTGCTCCGTCGGGAGGTGACCCGCGTGTTCGTCTGCAGCTGCTTCGGCGTGACCGAGGAACAGGTGAGGAGCCACGCGGAGGCCGGGGCGTGCACGCCCCGGCAGATCGCCTCCGCCTGCAAGGCCGGCACCGACTGCGGCGGCTGTGTGCGCCGCATCCAGGCGCTGCTCGGCCGCGGCTCCTGCCCGCGCCGGCAGCTGGTCGGCCAGGGCGGGCAGCCGCTCGCCGCGGAGCTCCCGGAAGCCGCTTAGACCCGGCGGTCACGCCCCGGCGGTCAGTGCGTCGAGAAGCCGCCCGTGCCCGGGCCCGACGCGTCGGGCTGGGACTGCTCGACGACCGTGGACAGGTAGAGCGACTCGCCCAGCTTCTCGATGAGGTCCAGCTGGGTGTCCAGGTAGTCGATGTGATGCTCCTCGTCGGCCAGGATCGCCTCGAAGATGTTGGCCGAGGTGATGTCGTTCTTGTTGCGCATGACCTCCACCCCGCGGCGCAGCCGGTCGATCGCCTCGAGCTCGACCTCCCGGTCGGCCTGGAACATCTCGGTGACGGTCTGCCCCACCCGGACGTGGAACAGCCGCTGGTAGTTCGGCAGGCCGTCGAGCAGCAGGATGCGGTCGGTGAGCACCTCCGCGTGCCGCATCTCGTCGAAGGACTCGGCACGCGTGTACCGGGCCAGCTTCGTCCAGCCCTTGTGGTCCTGCAGCTTCGAATGCAGGAAGTACTGGTTGATCGCCGTGAGCTCGGCGGTCAGCTGCTCGTTCAGGAATTCGATGACCTCGGGGTCGCCCTGCATCGCATGGGCTCCTTCCGCGCGGGAACTGGCAGGTTGGGGCGCATGATTGCACCGGCGCGGAGAATCGTCCAGTAAGTGATGACTTAGTAAGTACGTACATACTCAGTCCGTTTCGCACCCGATTGCCCGAACCTGTCGGGCCCGGTTCAGGGGCATCGCCCCCGGTCTGTCAGGATGGAGACATGGGTCAGCCGGCGGAACGCGAATCGGGGGAGCGCGCAGCAGAGGGAGCGGTACATCCCGAGCTCCCGCCGGGGCAGCGGCTGCAGAAGGGCTGGCCGGTCACCCACTACGGACCGGTCCCCAAGTTCCGGCCCGAACGCTGGGAGTTCCGGGTCTTCGGCGCGACCGCCGACGGTGGGAAGCACTGCTGGAACCACGAGGAGTTCACCGCGCTGCCGTACACCACCGTCGTGGCCGACCTGCACTGCGTCACCAAGTTCAGCATGGTCGGCGCCGAGTGGGGCGGCGTCCCGGCGCGCACCGTCGTGGACATCGCCCCGCCCGCGCCCGACGTCACCCATGTGATGGTGTGGGCGGAGTACGGATTCAGCTCCAACCTGCGGCTCGAGGACTTCACGTCCGCGCGGTCCCTCTTCGCCACCCACAAGGACGGCGAGCTGCTGACCGCCGAGCACGGGTTCCCGCTGCGGCTGATCGTCCCCCATCTGTACGCCTGGAAGGGACCCAAATGGGTCCGCGGCGTGGAGTACATGACCGCCGACCGCCGGGGCTTCTGGGAGGAGCGCGGCTACCACAACGTCGGCGATCCGTGGCGGGAGCAGCGCTACTCCTACCAGGAGGAGCCCGGGGAGGGCCCCGAACTCTGATCCGCCGCCGCGCTCAGGCGTCCCGGAGCTTCTTCAGCCGCTCCACGTCCGCGGCGTGCCCCTCCTTGCCGCCGGGCGTCTCGATGACCAGCGGCACGCCCTCGGTCGCCGGATGCGTCATCAGCGCCCGGAACGGATCCTCACCGATGTGTCCCGCCCCGATGTTGGCGTGCCGGTCCTTGTGCGCGCCGGCCACGTCCATCGAGTCGTTGGCGTGGATCAGCTTCAGCCGCCCCTCGCCGACCGTGCCCACCAGCAGATCCAGCGTGAGGTGCATGCCGTCCGGCCCGGTCAGGTCGTGTCCGGCCGCGAAGACGTGGCAGGTGTCCAGGCAGACACCGAGCTTGGGATGGGCGTCCAGCGCCTCGAAGTACGGCCCGAAGTCCCAGATGCGCGCGCACAGGGAGGAGCCCTGGCCGGCGGTGGACTCCAGCAGCAGGTACGGGTCGTCGTCGTGGGTGAGTTCGTCGAGCAGCGGCAGCATGTGCTCCCGTACCTGCTTCAGCGCCACCGCCCGCTCCCGGCCGCCGGTCGCGCTGCCCGTGTGCACGACCACGCCGAGCGCGCCGATCGCCCGGGCCCGCCGCAGGGAGTGCCGCAGCGACTCCACCGACCGCTCCACGGTCGCCTCGGTGTGGGAACCGAAGTTGATCAGGTACGGGGCGTGCACGTACGCCGGGATCGACGCGGCGGCGCAGGCCGCGCGGAACGCCTCGTCCTGCCGGGGGTTTCCGGCCGGGGTGGCCCAGCCGCGCGGGTTGGCGACGAACACCTGCACGGTCTCGGCGCGCAGCTCACGGGCGTAGGACAGGCCGACGGAATGCAGGCCGCCGGCCACGGGGACGTGGCCGCCGATCGGGTTGCGGGCAGGGCCGGACGGGTGACTCTTCACCCGTCAAGGGTGACACGGGCGGGCGGGCCGCCCGTGCGTCCCTCCCGTCAGCGGATCTCGATGGTGATCGTCGACCCCTTGGGCGCGGTGTCCCCGCCGTCCACGGACTGGTCCTTGACGGTGTCACCGAACAGGCCGAGCAGTCCGCGCTCCTCCTTCACCCGGAAACCGGCGCCCTCCAGCCGCACCCTGGCGTCGTCCACGCTGTCGCCGACCACGTCCGGCACCTCGATCATCTCGGGACCCTTGGACAGCGTCAGCGTCACCGTGTCGCCCTCGGCGGCCTGCCGGCCGGGGGCCGGGCTCTGCCGGGCCACCTCACCGGCGTCGTGCTCGGAGTTGACCCGCTCCTCGGCGACCTTCACCTTCAGACCGGCCTCCTCCAGCTCGGCGCGCGCGTCCGCCGGCTCGTCACCGGCGACGTCGGGCACGTCCACCGGGCGGCCCTTGCTCACCGTCAGCGCCACCGCGGAGTCCGCGCGGACCTTGGTGCCCTTGCCCGGCTCCGTCGAGATCACGGAACCCGCGGCCACGCTCCCGCTGAACTCCTCGGTCGTCATGCCGGGCTTCAGGCCCTCGTCCTCCAGCAGCGAGCGCGCCTTGTCGAGCGGGTAGCCGTCGAGGTCGGGCACCCGCACGGTCCGCGGGCCCCTGGAGACGGTCAGCGACACCGAGTCGTTGCCGCGGATGCGGGCGCCGGCCTTCGGATCGGTGGCGATCACCTTGCCCCGCTCCACCGTGTCGCTGTACGCCTCCTCCACGCTCCCGACGTCCAGACCCGCGTCCGCCAGCCGGTCCCGGGCCTCCTGCTCGGTCTTGGTCAGCAGCGGCGGGACCTTGGTGAACTGGCCCGAGTTGATGTACCAGACGCCCGCGCCGAGCCCGAGGACCAGCAGCACGGCCACCACGACCGCCATCGGGCCGCGCGGCAGCGCCGCCCGGCGCCGGGGCGGCAGCGGCGGTGGGGACTGGAGGCGGCTGGTGTGCCGCACCGGGCCCTCGTCCTCGTCGACGGGCAGCGGGCGGGGCATGACGGGCGCGCGCGGGATGACGCTCGTGCGGTCGTCCGCGTTGTCGTGCTCCGAGGACAGCGCCTGCGGCGGCACCGCGTCGAGCTGCGCGTCACTGAGCCGGCCGCGTGCCCCGCGGGCCAGCGCGAGCAGCGCCACCGCGTCGTACGGACGCACCTCGGGGTTGCGGGCGGTCGCCGACGCGACCAGCTCGTCCAGCTCGTAGGCCATCCCGGCGACGGCGGACGACGGCGGCGGAACGTCGTCGTGCAGGTGCTTGTAGAGCACGATCGCGGGGGAGTCGCCGTCGTGCGGCTTCTCCCCGGTGAGCATCTCGTACAGCAGGATGCCGCAGGCGTAGACGTCCACCCGGGGGTCGGCGACGCCGTCCTCTATCTGCTCCGGGGCCAGGTAGGAGACCGTGCCCAGCACGGTGCCCGTGGTGTTCGTCACCGAGTCCACCGCGCGGACCAGTCCGAAGTCGGCGACCTTGACCCGGCCGTCGTCCCCGATCAGCACGTTCTCCGGCTTCATGTCCCGGTGCACGAATCCGGCCCGGTGTGCGGCACCGAGCGCGGCCAGCACCGGCTCCAGGATGTCCAGCGCGGCCCGCGGCTGGAGCGCCCCGCGCTCGCGCAGCACGTCGCGCAGGGTGCAGCCGGCGATGTACTCCATCGCCAGGTAGACGTACGCCCCCTCGGCGCCCTGGTCGAAGACCTGCACCACGTTCGGGTGGGCCAGCCGGGCGACGGACTTGGCCTCGCGGATGAACCGCTCGACGAAGGAGGCGTCGGCGGCGAGGGAGGGGTGCATCACCTTGAGCGCGAGGATGCGGTCGAGGCGGGTGTCCACGGCCCGGTAGACCGTGGCCATCCCGCCGACCGCGATCCGCGCGTCGACGCGGTAGCGGCCGTCGAGCACCTGCCCGACCAGAGGGTCCTGAAGGGTCGTGTCCACGCAGCGAGTCTACGAGGCCCCGCCGACACCCCCGCCCGGTCCGTCCCCGTTGCAGCGGACCTGTGACGCGCACCGGGGGGAACCGCGAGCGGGGGAGGCACCCGGCGACCCCGCCGGGCGAAGCCCACGCCCGCCCGGCACCGGCGAGCAGCGCCTAGAAGGCGGGCCGCTCCGGATCCAGTACGGCCATGCCCTCCGCGGGAGAGGACGCCGTGGCGAACCACCGCCGGGGGATCCTCCCGGCGCGCCGCGCCAGACGCCCCGCCTCCACCGCCCCCCGCATCGCGCCGGCCATCAGCACGGGCTCCTGCGCCCGCGTCACCGCCGACGCCAGCATCACCCCCGCGCACCCCAGTTCCATCGCGAGCGCGGCGTCGGACGCCGTTCCCGCCCCCGCGTCGAGGATCACCGGCACCCCCGCCCGCTCCACGATCAGCTCGAAGTTGTGCGGATTGCGGATGCCCAGCCCCGACCCGATCGGCGACCCCAGCGGCATCACCGCCGCGCACCCCACGTCCTCCAGCTTCCGCGCCAGCACCGGATCGTCGTTGGTGTACGGCAGCACCGTGAACCCGTCGTCCACCAGCGTCTCCGCCGCGTCCAGCAGCTCCACCGGGTCCGGCAGCAGCGTCCGCTCGTCGGCGATGACCTCCAGTTTCACCAGGTCCGTGCCGAGCGCCTCGCGCGCGAGCCGCGCGGTCAGCACGGCCTCCCCGGCGGTGAAGCACCCCGCCGTGTTGGGCAGCACCCGGATGCCCAGCCTCTCCAGCACCGACAGCACGGACCCGTGCACCGAGGCGTCCACCCGCCGCATCGCGACGGTCGTCAGCTCCGTCCCGGACGCCACCAGCGCCCGCTCCAGCACGTCGAGGCTCGGCGCCCCTCCGGTACCCATGATCAGGCGGGACGTGAAGGACGTAGCGCCGAGGACGAACGGATCGTCGGCCATGGTCAGCCTCCTTGGACGGCGGTGAGGACCTCGACCCGGTCCCCCTCCGCGAGGGGGGTGGTGGGCCACTGCGCGCGCGGGACGACGGTTTCGTTGAGGGCGGCGGCCACCCCGGAGGGCGCCGCGGTGAGGGACCTCACGACGAGGTCGAGAGCCGTGCCGGGCGCGAACTGCCGGGGCTCCCCGTTGACGGAGATGTTCATGCGGGCTGCTCCGTGAGGACGCCGGCGCCGAAGCGCAGGGGGGTGAACGGGCGGGCTTCCGGGGGCAGTTCACCGGTGGTGAGGACGTCCGCCAGGGCGTCGCCAGTGACCGGCGTCAGCAGGACGCCGTTGCGGTGGTGGCCGGTGGCCAGCAGCAGCCCCTCCAGCCCGGTCGGGCCGAGCAGCGGCGCGTTGTCGGGGGAGCCGGGGCGCAGTCCGGCCCGGGTCTCGGTCAGCGGCAGCTCGGTGATGCCGGGGACCAGCTCGTGGGCGTCGCGCAGCAGCTCGTACACGCCGCCCGCGGTCACGGTGGTGTCCCAGCCCATCTCCTCGCTGGTCGCGCCGATCACCAGCTCGCCGCTCTCGCGCGGCACCAGGTAGACGTGACTGCCGCGCACCACGGCGCGCACGGTCCGGCTGAGGAAGGGACCCGTCCGGTCGGGCATCGTCAGCCGCACCACCTGCCCCTTCACGGGCCGCACGGGCGGCAGCACGTCCGCGGGGACGCCCTCCAGCCGCCCGCTGAGGCTGCCCGCGGCGAGCACCACCCGCCCGGCGCCCCGTTCGGTGCCGTCGGCGGTGACGACGCCTCTCGCGCGGCCGCCCGAGACGAGAAGCCGTTCGGCCCGGGCGCGGTGCACGGTCACGCCGGACCGCCCGCACGCGGTCACCAGGGCGGCCGCCAGCCGCCGCGGGTCGATCTGGTGGTCGCCGTCCACCCGCAGTCCGCCGCGCACCCCGGGCGCGAGCATCGGTTCCAGGCGCCGGCACTCCCGCCCGGACAGCCACTGCGACTCCAGGCCCGAGCGCTGTTGCAGGGCGTGCAGTTCGCGCAGGTGGGCGCGGTCGTCGGCGTCCAGGGCCACCGCGAGCGTGCCGCAGCGGCGGTAGCCGAGGTCGTGACCGGTGAGCTCGGTCAGCTCGGCGGCGAAGCCGGGGTAGCGCCGGGCGGAGGCGAGGTTCAGACCCAGCAGGGTCTCCTCGCCGTAGTGCAGTTCCGTGACCGCGGCCAGCATCCCGGCGGCCACCTGGGCGGCACCGCCGCCCGGCTCGGGGTCCACCACCGCCGTGGCGAGCCCGCGCTGCGCGGCCCGCCAGGCGGTCACCAGACCGATGATTCCGCCCCCGACGACGAGGACGTCGGGGGTACCCGTGGGCGACATGGGCGTCCTGCCCCTCCCTTCGCCGGCATGACCCGGATCAGGTTCGTACGGTCGGAGGCCGCCAGCCTCCCTCTCAGCCCGGTGCGTCCGGGCTCCCGCGAGTGTTCTACGTTGGCCACCCTAGCCCTCGGAACAGCACGCTCGTAAGGGAGCCCCCACGTGGCCCGATCGCTCGACGGACTCGTCCTCGCCCCGGTCGCCGACCAGGCCCCCGGCCAGGTCGGCACCCGCACCCGGTTCCACTACCACGAGCGGGACGGTGAGGTCTGGGCCGAGTACGCGGGCGGCGACGTGGTGCGCGGGCATCTGGTGGGCACCCGCGCGGGGGACCGGCTGGACTTCCGGTACGTGCAGCTCAGGCGGGACGGCACGACGTCCTCGGGGCACTGCGTCTCGACGGTGGTGGACCTGCCCGACGGGCGGGCGCGGCTGGAGGAGGAGTGGGAGTGGGAGTCCCGGTCCGGCAGCGGGACGAGCGTGGTGGAGCAGATCGAGGGAACCGGCGGCGTGCCAGGTGTCTAAGGTGACCGGGTGAGCGAGCAGACGCAGGAACCGGGACGGTCCGCACCGCGGCGGGTGGTGGTGGCGGGCGCGGGCATGGCCGGCGTGCAGACCGCGGCCGCGCTGCGCGAGCAGGGGTTCACGGGCGCCGTGACGCTGATCGGCGCGGAACCCCACCAGCCCTACGACCGGCCGCCGTTGTCCAAGGCGGTGCTGCTCGGCAAGGCCGAGGACTCCGCCTTCGACCTCGACTTCGAGGAACTCGGCATCGAACTGCGGCTCGGCTGCGAGGTGCTGGGCCTGCGCCCCGACGACCACGAACTGGACACCGAGGCCGGGCCCGTCCCGTACGACGCGCTGGTGATCGCCACCGGAGCGGAACCGGTGCGGCTGCCCGGCGCCGAGGGCGTCCCCGGCGTGCATCTGCTGCGCACCGTGGACGACGCCGAACGGCTGCGGCCGGTGCTCGCGCGGCAGCACGACATCGTGGTGGTGGGCGCCGGCTGGATCGGCGCGGAGTTCGCCACGGCGGCCCGGGAGGCGGGCTGCGCGGTCACCGTCGTCGAGGCCGCGGAGCGGCCCCTGGCCGGGGCACTGCCCGCCGAGGTGACCGCCCCGATGACCGCCTGGTACGCCGAGGCCGGTGTCACGCTGCGCACCCGCGCGCGGGTGGAGCGCGTGGAGGCGGACGCCGTGGTCCTCGACGACGGCACCCGGCTGCCCGCGGGCGCCGTGGTCGTCGGCATCGGGGCCCGCCCCGCCACGGCCTGGCTCGCGGGCTCCGGAGTCGCACTCGGGGAGCGGGGCGAGGTCGTCGCCGACCGCCGTCTGACGACCTCCGTGCCGGACGTGTACGCGGTCGGCGACTGCGCGTCCTTCCCGTCCGGGCGCTACGGCGGGCGTCTGCTGGTCCACCACTGGGACAACGCCCTCCAGGGGCCGCGCACGGTCGCCGCGAACATCCTCGGCGGGCCGGCCGGCGGGGAACCGGCGGTGTACGATCCGGTGCCGTACTTCTGGTCCGAGCAGTTCGGGCGGTTCGTCCAGTACGCGGGACACCACGCGGACGCCGACCGCACCGTGTGGCGCGGGGACCCGGCCGGGGCGGCGTGGAGCGTCTGCTGGCTGCGGGCGTCCCGTCTGGTCGCGCTGCTCGCGGTGGGGCGGCCCCGGGACCTGGCGCAGGGGCGCCGGCTGATCGAGGCGGGCACGGCGATGGACGCGGAGCTGCTGGCGGACCCGGCGCGTCCGCTGAAGTCCGCGACGGCGTGATCCCCCGGGGCGGTGTGTCCGGCCGACGCGTCCGTCCAGGTGGAGGGGGGCTGACTTCCGACTGTCAGTGGCAGGTGGCAGGCTTGTCCCGTGACCGAGATTGACGCAAAGATCGATGCTCTCGTCCCCGCCTGGCTCACTCTCCCCGACATCGCCGAGCAGTTCGGCGTCGAGGTGACGCGCGTCCGGCAGCTGGTCAGGGAGGGCCAGCTCATCGCCGTACGCCGGGGTGAGAACCGCGCACTGCACGTGCCCGCCGCCTTCGTCGACGGGGACAAGGTGGTCAAGGGCCTGACCGGGACCCTGACGCTCCTGCGGGACGACGGCTTCACGGTCGAAGAGATGCTGGAGTGGCTCTTCACCCCCGACCCGACCCTGCCCGGCACCCCCGCGCAGGCGCTGAGCGAGAACCGCGGCACGGAGGTGAAGCGCCGGGCCCAGGCACTCGCGGTCTGATCCGCAACCGACCGGCGATCCCGCACGGGCCCGGTGGGACGCGCCCACAGGCACCGGCGGAATCCGGTGCGCGCCGGCCACCGGCCGTACCCGGCGGGCCACTCTGACGGCCCGCCGGGCGGCCCGCCCGTGCCCCTGCCCCGCCCGCACTCCACCGGAGGCCCGACGGCGACGCGTCGGGCCCGCCCGGTCCGACGCCCGAGACATCCTGGGGGGACACCCGAATGACCGACACCCGACGCGGCCGGCTCGCCGATGCCCGGGTCTACCTGTGCACCGACGCGCGCAAGCGGCAGGGGGACCTCCCCGAGTTCCTGGACGCGGTGCTGGCCGGCGGGGTCGACATCGTGCAGCTGCGGGACAAGGGCATGGAGGCCGCCGAGGAACTCGAGCACCTGTCCGTCCTCGCCGACGCCTGCGCCCGGCACGGCAAGCTGCTCGCGGTCAACGACCGCGCGGACGTCGCCCACGCCGCCGGCGCCGACGTCCTCCACCTCGGCCAGGGCGACCTCCCCGTCCCCGCCGCCCGCGCCGTTCTGGGCGAGGACGTCCTGATCGGCCGCTCCACCCACACCGAGTCCGAGGCCGCCGCGGCCGCCGTCCAGCCCGGCGTGGACTACTTCTGCACCGGCCCCTGCTGGCCCACCCCCACCAAGCCCGGCCGGCACGCCCCCGGCCTGGACCTCGTCCGGTACACCGCCGCCCTGGGCACCGACCGTCCCTGGTTCGCCATCGGCGGCATCGACCTGGGCAACCTCGACGAGGTCCTGGAGGCGGGCGCCCGGCGGATCGTCGTGGTCCGGGCGATCACCGACGCCGACGACCCGGGAGCGGCGGCGGCCCGGTTCGCCGGGCGGCTGCGGCAGGCGGCTCCGGACGCCGGATGACCACCGCGCGTCTCAGAACTGTCCAAAGTATGGACGACAAGTCGACAAGTAAGACAAATCTTCCGGTTGTGGTGGGGGGACCGCCGCGTCCTGGCTAACCTGCCGGTATGGCCCTCGGAACAGCATCCACCAGGACTGACCGCGCACGCACCGTGCGGGACATGCTCGCCGCAGGCAAGACCACGTACTCCTTCGAGTTCTCGGCGCCGAAAACCCCCAAGGGCGAGCGGAACCTGTGGAGCGCGCTGCGCAGGGTCGAGGCGGTCGCCCCGGACTTCGTCTCCGTCACCTACGGCGCGGGCGGTTCCACCCGCGCGGGGACGGTCAGGGAGACCGAGCAGATCGCCGCCGACACCACCCTCACCCCGGTCGCCCACCTCACCGCGGTCGACCACTCCGTCGCCGAACTGCGCAACATCATCGGCCAGTACGCCGACGCCGGGATCCGCAACATGCTCGCGGTGCGCGGCGACCCGCCCGGCGACCCCATGGGGGAGTGGGTGCCGCACCCGCAGGGCCTCACCTACGCCGCCGATCTCGTCCGGCTCATCAAGGAGTCGGGCGACTTCTGCGTCGGCGTCGCCGCCTTCCCGGAGATGCACCCGCGCTCGGCCGACTGGGACACCGACGTCGCCCACTTCGTCGACAAGTGCCGGGCCGGCGCCGACTACGCGATCACCCAGATGTTCTTCCGTCCCGAGTCCTATCTGCGGCTGCGTGACCGAGTCCACGCCGCGGGCTGCGACACCCCCGTGATCCCCGAGGTCATGCCGGTGACCAGCGTGAAGATGTTGGAGAGGTTGCCAAAGCTCAGTAATGCCGAGTTCCCCGACGACCTCAAAGAGCGGATCCTCGCAGCCAAGGACGATCCGGCGGCGGTACGCTCCATCGGTATCGACTTCGCCACGGAGTTCTGCGCGCGGCTGCTGGCCGAAGGAGTGCCGGGACTGCACTTCATCACGCTGAACAACTCCACGGCGACGCTGGAAATCTACGAGAACCTGGGCCTGCACCACCCACCGCGGGCCTAGACCGGTCGCACGCACATACGACACACTGCGTAACGACCACTGGGAGAGGGGCGTACATGGGCTGGGCGGTCCTCTACATCGCGTTCGGCATCGTCGCGCTGTGGTTGCTCGGTGAGGTGCTGCTGCAGTACAAGGCGCGGCTGCGCTGGCGTCTGCTCGCCTTCGCCGGTTTCCTCGGCGTCGTACTCGGCGTGCTGATCCCGTCCGTGATCGTCATCGGACTGGGCGCCGCCGCGTTCGCGGTCGGCCAGACCTACGTCACGCTGTCGTTCCGCCGCGGGTTCGCGGCCGGCTGGGCGGTCAACGCGCCGGCGCTGGCCGCCGCCAAGGGCGGCCGCGGACGCGGGCGGCAGGAGCCGACCCTGGAGGTCTCCGACCTGGAGGCGTCCCACGACGGCGACGGGGCCGACGGCCACCGCGACCGCACCGGCTACGGGGCGGACGACGACCACGACCGCGACGACGTGTTCACTCCCGCCGCCCGCTCCGACCGGATGGCGGCCGCGGAGACCACCGCCGTCTACGAACCGCAGCCCATGCCCGACGACACCGGCTCCTACGGCGTCTACGGCGGCGACACCGGGTACGCGGCCCCGTCCCAGGACCAGTACGCGGCGACCGCCCAGGGAGCCGACCAGAACAACTACGCCTACGACTACTCCGGTTACGGCCAGCAGCAGGGCTACGACACCACCGGCCAGCAGTACGGCGCCTACTCCGACCCGTACATCGGCAACACGACGTACGGCAACGCCTCCTACGACACCGGCTACGCCGACCCGCAGCAGTACGCCCAGCAGCAGGGCTACGACCAGGACCCGTACGCGGCGGGCTACGGCGGCGAGACCCCGGCCGGCGGGCTGTGGGTCCCGCAGCAGCGCAGCACCGACGACCCCTACGGCGGTGAACTGCCGCCGGAGCAGCAGCAGTACCCGTACCAGGGCGACGGCCGGACGCACGGCAACGGCAACGGGTACGACGAGCAGTACCGCTTCTGACGCGGCCTCACTGGGAGCCGCGGAAGTCGGGCCCCTCCACGATCAGTCCCGCGACGAGCGCCCCCGACATCCCGGCGTGCGGCAGTCCGCCGCCGGGATGCGACCAGCCGCCGACGCGGTACAGCCCCGGCAGCGGGGTGACGTTCGCCGGATGCAGGAACCGGCCGCCGCCCGCCGCGAGTGCCGGGGCGGGGATGCCCCCGAGCGCGGCGCCGGTCTCCTCGTCGCCGTCGCCGGGCGTCCGCACCTCACGCCACAGGACCCGCTCGCGCAGACCGGGAACGGCCTGCGCGGCGGCCTCGACGACCAGGTCGGCGAACCGCCGGTCGATGTCGCCCGCACCCCACTCCTCGTCCGAGGGAACCACGGCGGACACCACCACGGACTCGTGCTCCCCGTCGGGGCGCCGGGCGGGGTCGTCCGGCCGCAGCACGCTCACCGTGGGCCGTGCCGGCAGGCCGGCGCCGCCGGTGAGGAAGTCCAGCTCGCCGGAGCGGTCGGTGGTGTGCACGACCGTGCGGTGCGGCGCACCCGCCTCGCGCCCCCCGCGCAGGGCCAGCAGCACGCTGAACCGTCCCGGGCGCGACCACCGCCCGGCGACGTCGGGCCGCACGTCACCCTCGCCGTACAGCCGGTGCCCGGTCATCAGCTCCAGGCGGTGGTGGTCCACGCCCGCGACCACCACGTCCGCCCCGGCCACCGTCCCGTCGCGCAGCCCCACCCCCGCCGCCCGGCCGTCCTTCTCCACGATCCGCAGGGCCTCGGCGCCGAAGACGAACTCGACCCCGCGCGACCGGCACCGCTCGTACACCGCACGCGCCAGCTCCCGCATACCGCCGCGCACGTACCAGATGCCGAAGGCGTGCTCCATGTACGGCAGCACCGCGGCGCTCGCCGGGGCCTCGCGGGGATCGAGCCCGAACGCCAGGGCGTGGCTCTCCAGCAGGGCGGCCAGCCGGGGATCGCGCAGCTCCCACGCGCCGACCTCGGCGAGCGTGCCCGCCCTGCGGGTGCGCAGCAGCCTCTTGTGGGGAACCGCCGGATACGGCTCGCGCTCGGCCAGCACCTGCCAGTTGGGCCACAGCGGCTCCTCCAGCAGCGGCCGGCGCGAACGGTCCCAGGCCTCCCGGGCCCGCACCAGGAAGTCGCCCCAGCGCCGGGCGGCGTCCGGGCCGAGCGTCTCCGCCAGCGCGGAGACGACACCCGCGCGGGAGGCGTTCGGCAGCGACACGCGCGTCCCGTCCGCGAACACGTGGTGCGCCGACGGGTCGACCTGGACGAGCTCGACGCAACTCTCCAGCGGCTCCCTGCCCGTCTTCAGGAACAGGTCGCGGTAGACGGCGGGCAGGGGCAGCACCCCCGGCCCGGTGTCGAAGGAGAACCCGTCCCGCTCCACCCGCCGCAGCGCGCCGCCGTACGTCCGCGTCCGCTCGTACACCGTCACCCGGTGGCCCGCGACGGCCAGCCGGGCGGCGGCCGCCATCGCGCCCATCCCGGCGCCGATCACCGCAATCCGTGCCATGCCTGGGACTTTATCCGCAGCCCACCGGGGCCCCTCCCCGAGTACCCGCGCCCCCGCCCGCGTGACCAGCGGGCGTCGGTGAGGCGTGGGGCCGGGTGCGCACAGGTGAGTACCCGTACCTAGCCGCCCGGTTGAGTACGCACGCGGATGGGGGCCGGCCCGCGGAGACGAGAGAGTGGGGACCACGGAGAGGGGCACGGCCCCCGGAACCGGCGGCACGGGGCGCCGGAGCGGGGACCGGGCCCGCGATCCGCTCCTTCCGCCGGCGTCGTCGGCGGGAGCGAGGCACGGGGGAACCCGGGGGTGACCGCAACGGGGGTTCACGGGGGAACGCACGGGGGAGCAAGGGAAGGCGCCGGTCCGGCCGGTGGCCCGCGGGGGACGCGGCCACCGGGGGACCGGCGCCCTCCCGCGTGCGGCGGGCTCAGCGGCGTCCGCTGACCCGCCCCTGCAGCAGCCGGGACAGCGCCGCGTGCACATCGTCCAGGGAACGCCCGGGCTGGAACGACTTCCAGTCCAGCGCCGCCACCAGCACCATGCCCACCAGCGCCGCCGCCGTCAGCGGGACGTCGATCTCCTCGCTGAACTCGCCGTTCGCCACGCCCTCGTGCAGCACCCCCTCGACCACCGCCACGGCCTGCTGCCGCACCACCAGCAGGGTGGAGTTCCAGGCCCGGTTGGTGCGCCACAGCTCGGCCACGTACAGCTGGGTGAAGGCCGGGTAGCGGTCGATGAAGACCAGCCCCGCGCGGATCATCGCGTCCAGCGCGTCGACCCTGCTGCCGCCCTCCGCGGCCGTCGTCTCCGCCGCCCGGCGCAGCGAGGCGGTCAGCAGACCGACCCCGTGCCGCAGCAGCTCCTCGAAGAGGACCGACTTGCTCGCGAAGTTGTAGTAGACGGTGCCCTTCGCGACGCCCGCCCGTTCGGCGATCTCGTCCACGGTGGTGGCCGAGAAGCCCTGCTCGGCGATGAGGGTGACGGCCGCCTCGTAGAGCTTCTGCCGGGTGGCCTCGCGGCGGGCACTGCCGCCCGGCGTGGTGCTGCTGCTTTCCATGGCCCTGATTGTCACAGGAGCGCCGGTCCGCCCGTTCACAGGCTCAGCTCCGGGTGCAGCCGGTCGAGGGTCCACACCTGGCGGCGACGGGCCGACAGCGCGGTCAGCGCGAGGGCGCCCGCGGTGAAGCCCGCCAGCACGGCGCAGGCCCCCCACACCGGCCCGAGGCCACCGCCCGTGATCAGCCGCCGCAGCGCCTCGACGACGTAGCTCATCGGCAGGAACGGGTGCAGCGCGTTGAAGAACGGCGGACTCGTCTGGACGGGATACGTGCCGCCCGCCGAGGTCAGCTGGAGCATCAGCAGGGCGAGGACGAGGATGCGGCCGGCCGCGCCGAAGCGCGCGTTCAGCCACTGCACGATCGCCGCGAAGCACGCCGTCACCAGGAACAGGAAGCCGACCGTTCCGGCCGCCCGCGCCATCTGCAGCCCGAGCGCCCAGTGCAGCACCGACATCAGGGCCACCGTCTGCAGCACCCCGATGGCCACCACGGGCAGCCAGCCCGCCAGCGCGATCCGCCAGGCCGAGGCGCCCGCCGCGAGCGCACGCCGGTTCATCGGCGCGATCAGCATGTACGCCACCATCGCGCCCACCCACAGCGACAGCGGGATGAAGTACGGGGCGAAACCGGTGCCGTAGTCGGGCGCCTTGTGCGCGTCGCTGGAGACCAGCCGTACCGGGTCGGCCATCACCTCGGTGCGCCGGTCACGGTCCCGCTCGTCGTAGTCGGGGATCTTCCCCGCGCCGTCGTGCAGGCCGCCGGCCAGTTCGCCGGAGCCGTCGACGAGCTTGTACAGGCCGTCCTCGAGGTCGTCCGCGCCGGTCTTCAGCTCACCGACGCCCTTGTCCAGCTTCTCGGCGCCGGTCCCGGCGGTGCCGAGCCCCTTGGTGAGCTTCTTCGCCCCGGCCGCGACCTTGCCGGCCCCGGTGTTCAGCTTGTTGATGCGCTCGACGGCGTCCTCGAGGTCCTCGGAGAGGTGCGGGGCGCGCTCGGCGAGCTCGCCGGCCTGCTTCTCCAGGCCGGCGAGCTGCCCGTCGAGCTTCTTCCAGTCCGCGCGGTGGCCGGTGACCAGCGAGCCGACCTCCTCGGCGACGTCCGCCGCCGTGGCCGCCGCGTCCCTGGCCTTCTTCAGATCCGGGCAGGCGGGATCGGGCAGGACGGCGTCCTCGCAGCGCGTTGTGTGGACGCCGTCCACGGCGGTGGAGGCCGCGCGGGCTTCCTTCGCGGCGGCCGGCGCCCGGTCCTTCAGCGCGTCGAGGTCGTCGCGGAGCCGGCCGGCCGAGTCGGCGACGAACCGCGCGGTGGCGCCGATGGCCTTCTCGTTGTCCTTCAGCAGCGGTCCCACCTCGGCGTCGACCGCGTTGACCTTGTCGGCGAGCTTGCGCGTCCCGTCCGCGACCTTCCTGGAGCCCGCCGCCACGTCGTCCGCGCCGTCGTGGAGGTCCTTCAGGCCCTTGGAGAGCTTGCCGCTGCCCTTGCGGGCGTCGCTGAGGCCGTCGGCGAGGTCCTGGGAGCCCTTCTCCGCCTTCCCGATGCCGCCGTTCAGCTCGTCGGCGCCCTTCGCCGCCTTCACGGTCTCGCCGTGGATGCCGGAGAACGACACGAAGATCCTGTCCAGGAACGAGCGGGAGGTCCTGGCGGACGCGGCACTGCGCACCTCACCGAAGACCGTCCGGGAGATCTGCCCGACGATGTAGTTGTTGGCGTCGTTCGTCCGCACCCGCAGGGCGCCGGTCTCGGGGGAGTCGCCCGAACTGGAGGCGATGCGGCGGCTGAAGTCGGCCGGCACGGTCAGTGACAGGTAGTAGGTGCCGTCCTCGACCCCGCGCCGGGCCTCCCGCGCGCTCACCTCGTGCCAGTCGAAGGTGCCGCGCTCGCGCAGGCCCTGGGCGATGTCGTCGCCCGCGGTGATCCGCCGGCCGTCGGCACTCGCCCCCTCGTCCTCGTTCACGAGTGCCACCGGGATCCGGTCCAGACGTCCGTACGGATCCCAGAACGACCACAGGTACAGGGCGCCGTACAGCAACGGCAGCACCAGCAGGGCGACCAGCGCGGCGCGCGGCAGGGTGCCCCGGCCGAAGCGCCGGAGCTCAAGGGCGGCCAGTCTCGGCGAGCGCATCGGCTGCCGCCTCCTTCTCCTCGTCGTGCGGGCCGGCCACGGTACGGACGACGACCGCGTCGGCCGGTGCCTCGCTGCACACGGCCAGCACGGTGGTGCCGGTGTCGGCGACGGACCTCAACAGGGCCCAGATCTCCTCCCGTTCGGCGGGGGAGAGCTTCAGGTCCGTGTCGTCCACCCCGAGCAGCCGGGGGCGCCCCAGCAGCGCCAGCGCGAGCGAGAGCCGCAGCATCTCCGTCCGCTCCAGGTCCCGTACGGCCGTCCGCGGGCCCTTGGGCAGGGCCGCGGGGTCCAGGCCGGCCGTGGCCAGGGCGGTGTCCACGCGCTCCTTCTCCTCCCGGGCGTGCCCACCGCGCGAACGCGGCAGGATCGCGGTCCACGAGGCACCGAACCGGCGTTGCAGCAGCGCCTGTTCCCGCAGGTGCTCGCCGACGGTGAACGCCGGGTCGAGGTCGCTCACCCCGGCGACGTGCGCGAGGGCGCTGCGGCGGCGTACGGCGGCCATCCGCCTGGGCAGGTGCAGGCCGCCGACGGTGGCCGATCCCTCCGTGGGCCGCATCCGCCCGGTGAGCGCCAGCAGCAGACACGTGCGGCCCGAACCGGACGGCCCCTCCACCGCGATCAGCGATCCGGGCTCCGCCTCGGCCGAGACACCGCGGAACGCCCAGCCTCTCGGGCCCTTCAGGCCGAAGTCGTGGGCCGTGACGGCGAATCCGTCGTCCACAGTCCCCCCTCTGTCGAACGGGCTACCTCATTAAACTGACTGGTCAGTGCAAAAACTAGCCCGAACGTCCGAGCGAGGCAAAAGCGCAGGTCAGAACGGATTGTCAGTGGCATACCTCACGATGTGCACATACGGCACCCCGTCTCGGGGCGCGCCGTCACGAAGACGACAGGAGGTTCGTCATGGCCCACTCGTCCGCAGCCGCCGCCCGTCGGCGCCGCGCATCCGGCCCTGCCCCCTCACTGAACGGCCCCGCGAGCGACGTCCACCCGGTGCTGCGCCGCGCCACCGCCCCGCCCGCCGCCCTCGACCTGCTCGCCCAGGCCCGTGCCGGCCTCGACGAGACCACCGTCCTCGAAACGCCGAACGAGCGCTACGCGACAGCCCACCTGGCCGCCCTGCGCACCGCCGCCGCCGTGCTCGCCGCGCGCGGCCGGCCCGAGACGTCGCCGAGGGGCCGGGCCAGGATCCGCAGCGCCTGGGACGTGCTCCCCGAGATAGCGCCCGAGCTCACCGAGTGGAGCGCCCTGTTCGCCTCCGGCGCCGGGCGCCGGGCCCGGGCCGAGGCGGGCATCCGCGGCGCGGCGAGCGCCCGCGACGCCGACGACCTGATACGTGACGTGACGATGTTCCTCCGCCTGGTCGAACGCATGCTGGTCCTCCAGCCGGTCCTGCCCCCGCCACGGGCCGACAGCGGCAGCGAGGCTCCCCACAGGCGCGGGGCCCCGCCGGCAGGCGGCTCCGCCGCGGGGCGCGAAGGAGGCCTGGGAGCGTAGTCCCCGTGACGGGACCGGACGGGCGGAAGGGACGCGTCACCACGAGCCCGGGGACGGTCACCCGGCCGGGCCCGGAGCGGGCTCCGGCCGGGTGACCGGCGCTCGCGCCGCAGGCCATAGGGTGGACAGCACAGCACCCCAGCCCGACCGCCCCGCCGCACACCCCGGCGGGGCCCCGCCGAGGAGTCACTACCGTGTCGGACCCGATGCGACCCCGCGCCGCTCTCCGTACCGCCGTGGTCTGGGAGGTCCTCCAGGACGCCCTGGAACGCCGGGTCGAGTCGACAGGACGACAGGCGCTCGACATCCTCGACACCGGCGGCGGCAGCGGCAACTTCGCCGTCCCCCTCGCCCGCCTAGGCCACCGGGTGACCGTCGTGGACCCCAGCCCGAACGCCCTGTTCGCCCTGGAGCGCCGCGCGGCCGAGGACGGTGTCGCCGACCGGGTACGGGGCGTCCAGGGCGACACCCACGGCCTCTTCGACGTGGCCGAGCGCGGCGGCTACGACGCCGTGCTCTGCCACGGCGTGCTGGAGTACGTCGACGACCCCGCCGAGGGCGTGCGCAACGCGGTGGCCGCGCTGCGTCCCGAGGGTGTCCTCAGCCTCCTCGCCGCGGGCCTAGGCGGTGCGGTGCTCGCCCGCGCCCTCGCCGGTCACTTCACGGAGGCCCGGCAGGCGCTCGACGACCCGAACGGCCGATGGGGCGCCGGCGACCCCGTGCCGCGCCGCTTCACCGTCGAACAGCTCACCGCGCTGGTGGAGGGCACGGGCCTGCGGATCGGCGCCGTGCACGGCGTACGGGTCTTCGCCGACCTCGTCCCCGGCGTGCTCGTGGACACGGAGCCGGGCGCCCTGGACGCCCTGCTGAAGCTGGAGGCCGCGGCGGCCGAGCTCGCCGCGTTCCACTCCGTGGCCACCCAGCTCCATGTGCTCGGTGAGACGCACGGGGCCCCGGGGGCCTGAGCCGCTGCCGAGGTGCGCCGCTGATCAGCGACGCGTCCGGCTGCCCCGCTGTGCATGGAGTGCGCCACAGGCCCCCCGAATGGCGGCTGGGCGCCGTATGATCGAGGGAGACCGCCCGGCATGACGGGTCGGCCGCCGGGGAATGAGAAGCCTCAGCGGGCCGGGACGTGATGGTGGGTACCGGTTGGCCAATTGGCGCAGAGGGGCGGGTTTCACGGGGGCGATTCCCTGCCTATCCTGAAGGGACCCCCCGGGTCGCCCCGGCGACTGCACGATGAGGAGGACTCCGTGCCGCTCTCGGAGCACGAGCAGCGCATGCTCGAGCAAATGGAGCGAGCGCTGTACGCCGAAGATCCCAAGTTCGCGACGGCGCTCGAGGGAAGCGGACTGCGCACGTACACCCGGCGACGGGTCTACCAGGCGGTCGCGGGCTTCCTCGTGGGTATTGCGCTCCTCATGGCCGGTATGGTCGCCCAGCAGGTCTGGCTCAGTGTCGTGGGATTCCTCGTCATGCTGGGCTGCGCGGTACTCGCGGTGACCGGCTGGCGCAAGGCCCCCAAGCCGGGCGAGCAGGGCGCCGCTACCGGTGCCGCCCCGCAGGCGGGGCGTCAGGGAAGACAGCGTCGCTCCATGATGAACCGCATCGAGGATCGGTGGCAGCGACGCCGGGACGAGCAGGGCGGGCGCTAGGTCCGCCTTCTGGCGCATCGACGACATGGTTCAGGGGTGACCACCTGCTAGGTGGTCACCCCTGAACCATGTCGTCGTACGAGCGGCCCGCGCAGCCGGGCTTCCCCACACGGCCGTCGATGGCCACCCGAAGGTGGCGCCCCCCCGCCGGCCGGGTGCCCGCGCTCCAGCACGAGGGAGGCCTCGCCCACCCCGGCGGCACCACTGCCCCACAACGTCACGGAGCAGCGAGCGACGAGGCCCACGGGCCCGAGGGAAAGCCCCCGGGCCCGCAGGACACTCAGCCCTGCTGACGGGACGGGCGGCGCCACGTCGGCCGGAGGGACAGCAGCCGGGCGCGGAGGTCCGCCCACCGGGCCGACACCGCCCAGACGACCCGGACCACCGACCGCGGCGCCACCGCCGCGCGCAGCCGCTCCCGTCGCCCGGCCGTGTCACGCAGCCCCGCGATCACCCGGCGCACCTCGTCCGCCAGACCCGCCACCGGCCGCGGGCGCGGCGCGTACAGAACCTGCTCCACCGCGTCGGCGACCCGGTGCACCGCGGTGGCCGCGCCCTGGTCGAGACGGCCCAGCCGCACGATCCGGGCGGCCGCGCCGCGCGGGGTCAGCGACTCGTCCGGCGCGATGCCGTAGTCCCACGCCGTGTCCGTCAGCTCGTCCCACAGGGCCAGCACGTACGGCGCCGCGTCCGCCTCCGACCGGCCGTGCCCGCCGAGCCGCACCGCCCGGGTGCGCAGCCGCCACAGCACCGGCGACAGCGGCAGCGCCAGAACGGCGAGGCCGGCCAGCGCCCACAGCAGCAGCGCGTACCACTTGGGGCCGTCGCCGCCCGAGGGCAGCGCCACCTGCGACGACTCAACTCCGCACCTGTCCAGCCGCCTGCGCTCCGGCGAGCAGCTCTCGCTCTGCGAGGGCGCCGCCGACGACTCCTCCGGCGCGGCCTGGGACGGCCGGGCCGGATCGGGCACCGAACTGTCCGCGGCCTCCGGCACGGTGTACGGCGGCGTCGAGCCCCGGGTCGGGGTCGGCTCGAAGCGGGTCCAGCCCACACCCTCGAAGTACAGCTCCGGCCAGGCGTGCGCGTCCCTCAGCCCGACCGAGACCGTGCCGTCCGCCTGCGGGGTGCCGGGCGCGAAGCCCACCGCGACCCGCGCCGGTATGCCCAGCGAGCGGGCCATCGACGCCATCGCGAAGGAGTAGTGCACACAGAACCCCTTCTTGTCCCGCAGGAAGCGGGCGATGGCCCGCGAGCCGCTGCCGACGTCGACCTGGGTGTCGTACTCGAACCCGCCGTTCAGCGTGAAGTACTCCTGCAGCTTGACCGCCTGGTCGTAAGCGCTGTCCGCGCCCGCGGTGACGTCACGGGCCGTCCGCGACACCACGGCCGGCAGCGAGTCCGGCAGCTCGGTGTACTCGCGCCTCACGTCGGGCGACGGCTCCGGCGCTGCGGCCAGCTGCTCCGCGGTGGGCCGCACGTCGAGACTGCGCACCTCGTACGACAGACCACGGGTGTCCTGGCCGTGGTCGCCGACCAGGGTCATGCCGACCGGCTCGTAGCGCCACTTGCCGCGGATGCTCACTCCGCTCGGCGGATACGGCATCGGCAGCCAGCTCTGGCCGTACCAGTCGGCGGTCGAGATCGTCGTGCCGACCTCGGTGCGCCCGATGTCGGGGCCGAGGCCCGGCGGGGTGGGGAAGCGGTTGTCGGGCACCGTCGTGATGGAGCGCTTCGACGGCTTCCACGTGGTGCCGTCGAAGTCGTCCAGGGACACGATCCGCAGGTACAGGTCCGACACGTCCGCCATCTCGGAGCGCACCGACAGCACCTGGCGGTCCTCGTCCACGTTCAGCGAGTCGCGCAGGGACACCAGGGGGTTCACCGCGGAGATCGTGCCGCCCCCGCCGCCGCCCGAGCCGACGCCCGAACCGGCGGGATCCAGCAGGCCGCCGTTCATCGCGGGCAGGCCCAGCGGCACCACCAGGGCGACGCCGACCGCGAGCACCCCGATCCGCCGTCCGGTGCGCACCGGGGCGACCGCACCCGGCTGGTCCTGGCGCGGGCCGCGTGCCGTGCCGCTGAACACCCGGCCCCACTGGGCGAGCCGCTCACGCCCCTCGGCGAGCAGCAGCATCAGGTATCCGGCCGCCGCCAGCAGGAACCACAACCAGTCGATGCCGTTGTCGGACAGTCCCGCGGCGACCGAGTACAGGGCGAGCAGCGGAAGCCCGGCCGGGGCCGCGCTGCGGAAGGTCACCGCGAGGGTGTCCACCAGCAGGCCGATCACCAGGACCCCGCCCACCAGCATCAGCCGGATGCCGTCGGACAGCGGTGCCGGGATGGCGAACCGGTTGACGTCGTCGCCGCCCTGCTCCAGCAGCTCGGCGAAGAAGCGGAAGGCGTCCGGCCCGGGTATCAGCCCGGCGAAGGCGTGCTCACGCGCGAAGAACAGGGTCAGCAGCACCAGCGTCACGAGGACCTGCGCCGCCACCGTCACCGGGCGTGCCAGCGGTATGCGCCGGGCCGCCGCGCCCACACCCGACTGCACGCCCAGCAGCAGCGCCGACTGGATGATCCAGGTCGCCGAGTCGACCAGCGGCAGCAGGGCGCACGCCGCCATGAGTGTGGCCGCCCACGCACAGATGGCCAGCCTCGCCCGCCCGCTGATCACGGTCCCTCCCCACCGCTCGTCGCGGCCAGGCCCGACCGCTCCCGGTCCGCCTGCCGCCACAGCCCGTCCAGGGAGGCACCCCGCGGCACCCCCAGGGCGGTCCAGCCCGCCTCGCGCAGCATCCGCAGCCGCTCCTCGCCCCCGTCCAACGGGCCGGGCACGTCAGCCGGTTCCCGCAGCCAGGTCCCGCTGTCCAGTACGAACGCCAGGGCGCCGCCGCTGCGGTGCCGCATCCGGGCCAGCACCGCAGCCTGCTCCTCGTCGAGGTCGCCGAGGAAGGCCACCAGCAGCCCCTCGCCGCCACCGCGCAGCACGTCGTAGGCGCGCGACAGCCCGTCCTCGTCGGAGTGGTCCACCACGGCGAGGGTGTCCATCATCAGCCCGGCCGCGTCCGCCGACTCCTGGCCGGCCCCGGCGAAACCGTCGGACCCCTCACCCGGCACCGACGTGCCGGTGTCGGTCAGCAGCCGTACCGAGAAGCCCCGCTCCAGCATGTGCACCAGCACCGAGGCCGCGCCGGACACCGCCCACTCGAACGCCGAGTCCGGTCCCGCGCCCTCGTAGGCCACGGCCCGGGTGTCCAGCAGCACCGTGCACCGGGCGCGCTGCGGCTGCTCCTCGCGGCGCACCATCAGCTCGCCGTAGCGGGCGGTGGAGCGCCAGTGCACCCGGCGCAGATCGTCGCCGTAGCGGTAGCCGCGCGGGATCACGTCGTCCTCGCCGGCCAGGGCCAGCGAACGCTGCCGCCCGTCGCCGTACCCCTTCGCCTCGCCGCTCAGCCGCACCGGCGGCAGCGGCTCCACGCGCGGGATCACCGTCAGCGTGTCGTACGTGGAGAAGGACCGGGTCAGCTCGCACATCCCGAACGGGTCGGACAGCCGCAGCTGCAGCGGCCCCAGCGGGTAGCGGCCGCGCAGGTCGGAGCGGACCCGGTAGGACACCTCGCGGCGACCGCCCGCCTCCACCCGGTCCAGCACGAACCGCGGACGCGGGCCGAGCACGTAGGGCACCCGGTCCTGGAGCATCAGCAGGCCCGTGGGCAGCCGGGAGACGTTGTCCATCCGCAGGTGCACCCGTGACTCGGAGCCGGCGGGCACCCGCCCCGGGGAGAGCCGGCGGCTGCCGGCGACCCGGTAGCGGGTGCGGTACAGCACCCCCGCGCACACCAGCGGCAGGACCGCCAGCAGCAGTCCGACCCGCAGCAGATCGCTCTGCCCGAGCACGTACGCGCAGACCGCGGCGGCCACGCCGGCGGCCAGGAAGGACCGCCCGCGGGTGGTGAGCCCCGCCAGGGCGGTCCTGATGCCGCTCCGGTCGCCCCTGTCGCCCTCGGCGTGGACCGCACCGGGGTCGGTCATCACAGCCTCCGGGGCGGCTGCTGGCCGTAGTCCGGGCCACCGCGGCCCGGACCGAACCCGCTCTGCCGGCCGGCCGCCGCCGGCACCGGCGTGCGCTGCAGGATCTCCTGGACCACCTGCTCGGAGGTACGGCGGTTGAGCTGGGCCTGCGCGGTGGGCAGCAGCCGGTGGGCGAGCACGGCGACGGCGAGCGCCTGCACGTCGTCCGGCAGCGCGTACTCCCGGCCGCTGAGGGCCGCCGACGCCTTCGCCGCGCGCAGCAGGTGCAGCGTCGCGCGCGGCGAGGCGCCGAGTCTGAGGTCGGGGTGCGTGCGCGTGGCGGCGACCAGGTCCACCGTGTACCGCCGGACCGCCTCGGACACGTGCACGTCGCGCACCGCCTCGACCAGCTTCACGATCTCGTGCGCGTGCGCCACCGGCTGGAGGTCCTCCAGCGGGGAGAGACCGCCGTGCACGTCCAGCATCTGCAACTCGGCCTCCGCGCTCGGGTACCCGACCGAGACACGCGCCATGAAGCGGTCGCGCTGGGCCTCCGGCAGCGGGTAGGTGCCCTCCATCTCGACCGGGTTCTGCGTCGCCACGACCATGAACGGGCTGGGCAGCTCGTAGGTCGTGCCGTCGATGGTGACCTGGCGCTCCTCCATCGACTCCAGCAGCGCGGACTGCGTCTTCGGCGACGCGCGGTTGATCTCGTCGCCGATCACCACCTGCGCGAAGATGGCTCCCGGCTTGAACTCGAAGTCACGGCGCTGCTGGTCCCAGATGGACACACCCGTGATGTCCGAGGGCAGCAGGTCCGGCGTGAACTGGATCCGCCGCACCGAACAGTCGATCGACCGCGCCAGCGCCTTGGCCAGCATCGTCTTGCCGACCCCCGGGACATCCTCGATGAGCAGATGTCCCTCGGCGAGCAGCACGGTCAGCGAGAGCCGTACGACCTCGGGCTTTCCCTCGATCACGCCTTCCACCGAACTCCGCACGCGCTCCACCACGGCGGTCAGATCAGTGAGGCTCGCTCGATCGTCATAGGTCGTCACCCGGCCCTCCTCGGCCTTTCCCCACGCTCCGCAAGGAGCGGGGTCACCCCAAATGTCCGGGCCGATGCCATGCTGTGCGGAGCGGCCCACCCCGAATCACGGACACCACGCGGGAAAAGTTCCCCGTGACACCCCTCCCGCATTCTTGCCGCCGTTACCGATTCGTGTCACTCGCCTGTGGACAACTGACAGCGGTATGTCAGGTCTTACGACCGGCAACGGCTCCGGAACTCATGTCCGCTCCGGGGCGGGCGGCCAGGTCAGGCGGGGTCGACCTCGCGCAGCAGCCCCGACTTCACGTCGAAGACGAATCCCCGCACGTCGTCGGTGTGCAGCAGGAACGGGGAGGTGCGCACCCGCTGCATCGACTGGCGCACGTCCTGGTCGACGTCCCGGAAGGCCTCCACGGCCCAGGCGGGGCGCTGGCCCACCTCCATCTCCAGGTCGTGCCGGAACTCCTCGGTGAGGGATTCCAGACCGCAGTTGGTGTGGTGGATGAGGACGACGCTGCGGGTGCCGAGCGCCCGCTGGCTGATGGTCAGCGAACGGATCACGTCGTCGGTGACGACGCCGCCCGCGTTGCGGATGGTGTGGCAGTCGCCGAGCGAGAGGCCCAGCGCGTCGTGGAGGTCCAGGCGTGCGTCCATGCAGGCGACCACGGCCACGTGCAGTACCGGACGGGCGTCCATGCCGGGGTCGGTGAAGGCGGCCGCGTACTGCTCGTTGGCCTCGACCAGGCGGTCGGTGACCGAGCCGGGGGCGGCGTTCGCGGAGCCTGCGGGAACCGATGCGGAAGTCGTCATACTCATGACGGTAATGGTCAGCAGGGTGCCGGGCCCGTTGTGAGACGGGACAAAGAACCTCAGAGATCCTTGTTGTGAGGTAATCCACAGGAGTGGTGTGACTCCCTTCCCACGGGTGATCCGCCCGCTGCGTCTCCTGCCCCGTCGCGCGGTCCGCGACGCGCAGGCCGGTTGATTGACCGGGCGGGGGCGTGGACTAAAGTGACGCCCGGCGGGAGACGAGACTGCCCGCCGCACCGATGTCCCCCGGAGGCCCCGGCCACGACCAGGGGATCTCCCCGCGTGCGTGGAGCATGCGTACGGCTCGGCCTCCTCCCGCCGCCGCTCGGCCGACGCGCCTTCCGGCGCCGGCCGCCCCTTCCCACCGGGGGAGGGCGGGGACCCGGCGGTGCGTGACGCCGCGCCGGATCTGAGAGGGCCCCTTGAGTCACAGTCGACACGTCCCGGTGATGCTCCAGCGGTGCCTGGACCTGTTGGCGCCCGCCCTGGAGCGGCCCGGATCGGTGGTGGTCGACTGCACCCTCGGCCTCGGCGGCCACAGCGAGGCCCTGCTCCAGCGGTTCCCCGAGGCCCGGCTCGTCGCCCTGGACCGCGACAGGGAAGCCCTGCGCCTGTCCGGCGAACGGCTCGCCCCCTTCGGCGAGCGGGCCACCCTGGTGCACGCCGTCTACGACGAGCTCCCCGACGTGCTCGACCGCCTCGGGATCCCGCGCGTCCAGGGCGTCCTGTTCGACCTCGGGGTCTCCTCCATGCAGCTCGACGAGGCCGGACGCGGCTTCGCCTACGCCCAGGACGCCCCGCTCGACATGCGCATGGACCAGACCACCGGGGTCAGCGCCGCCGAGGTCCTCAACACCTATCCGCCCGGCGAGCTGGTCCGCATCCTGCGCGCCTACGGCGAGGAGAAGCAGGCCAAACGGATCGTGGCCGCCGTCGTGCGCGAGCGCGGGAAGGAGCCGTTCACCACCAGCGCGCGCCTGGTCGAGCTGATCCGTGACGCGCTGCCGCAGGCCGCCAAGCGCACCGGCGGCAACCCCGCCAAGCGCACCTTCCAGGCCCTGCGGATCGAGGTCAACGGCGAGCTGTCGGTGCTGGAGCGGGCGATCCCGGCGGCCGTGAAGGCCCTCGACGTCGGCGGGCGGATCGCCGTGCTGGCGTACCACTCGCTGGAGGACCGCCTCGTCAAGCAGGTCTTCGCGGCCGGCGCCGCCACCACCGCCCCGCCCGGACTGCCGGTCGTCCCCGAGCAGTACCAGCCCCGGCTCAAGCTGCTCACGCGCGGTGCCGAACTTCCCACCGAGGAGGAGATCGCGGAGAACCGCCGCGCGGCACCCGCGCGCCTGCGCGGCGCCGAGCGGATCCGCGAGGACGTCGGCTGAGGCACGGACGGCGCGTGAGGCGGGTGACGCGCCGGGCACACGGTGGGACGAGCGAACCCAGGGGAGCGTGAGTGAGCAGGAAACCCGAACCGCGGGGACGGCCCGAGCTAAGGGGGCGGGCGGCCCGGCTCGCGCGGCTCCTGCCCACCGGCCGCGCCCAGGCGGCCCGCACCCCCTTCGTCCTCCTCGTCGTCCTGCTCCTCGGCGGTGGTCTGATCGGCCTCCTGGTGCTGAACTCGGCGCTCAGCGAGGGTGCCTTCCAACTCGACGACCTCCAGCGGGAGACCAAGGACCTCACCGACGAGGAACAGGCCCTGCAGCGGGACATCGACGCCTACTCCGCCCCCGACGCCCTCCAGCGCCGCGCCCGCGAACTCGGCATGGTGCCCGGCGGTGACCCCGCCTTCCTGGACGCCGACGGCAAGGTCAGGGGCGTGCCCAGCGCCGCCTCCGCCGTCCGCGCCCCCCTGGTCCTCGCCCCCGAGGCGCTGGCCACCGCGACGGTCCCGCCGCCCACCGCGGTGCCGAGCCCGTCGGCGGCCGCCCCCACGCCCTCCTCCGCATCGACCCCGACCCCCGGCAGGTGACGGACGTGTCCGACAGGCAACCGCCCCGCCGCCGGGTGCCCGCGCCCGCCAGGCCCGCCCGCCCGGGAGCCGTCCGGCGCCCCGGGCCCGGCGCCCGCCCGGCCCGGGGACCCGCGGGACCCCGGCCCGGGGCGCCCAAGGTCATCCGCCTGGGCAGCCCGCGCCCCCGGCTGCGCCTGATCGGCGTCGCCCTCACCCTCGTCCTGCTGGCCTTCGTCGTGAGGCTGTTCCAGGTGCAGGCGGTCGACGCGAGCACCTACGCCGGCAAGGCCGAACAGAACCGCTACGTCGGCCAGGTTCTGGCCGCCGAACGCGGCGAGATCACCGACCGCAACGGCGTGGCCCTCGCCACCAGCGAGGACGCCTACGACATCACCGCCGACCCCACCATGTTCGCCCCGGACGAGCTGGAGATCACCGACGGCCCCGAGCAGGCCGCGGCCCTCCTCGCCCCGATCCTGGGCACCGACCAGGAGGCGCTGGTCAAGAAGCTGCGCCCGGAGAACGAGGCCCTGCGCTACGTCAAACTGGCCGGCCGCCAGACTCCTCAGGTCTGGAACCAGATCAAGGAACTCAAGGGCGCCCTCGTCAAGAAGGCGGAGCACGACAACTCCACCGTCAACGTCCTGGCCGGTGTCTTCTCCGTGCCCACCAGCAAGCGGGTGTACCCCAACAACGAGCTCGCCGCCGGGATACTGGGCTGGGTGAACGCCGAGGGGGAGGGCGGCGGCGGCATCGAGCTCCAGCTGGACAAGCGGCTGGCCGGCCAGGACGGCAAGATCCGCTACGCCCAGTCCGGCGGCCGTCTGGTGCCGACCGCGGGCGGCGCCACGGAAACCCCGGCCGTGCCGGGCAGCGACATCGAGCTGACGATCCACCGCGACATCCAGTGGGCCGCGCAGAACGCCATCAGCGAGCAGGTGGAGGAGTCCGCGGCCGACCGCGGCTACGTCATCGTCCAGGACACCCGCACCGGCGAGGTCCTGGCCATGGCCAACGCGCCCGGCTTTGACCCCAACGACCTCTCCGAGGCCGTACCGGAGGCACTCGGTAACGCGGCCGTGCAGGACGCCTTCGAGCCCGGCTCCACGGCCAAGGTCCTCTCCATGGCCGCCGTCCTCGAGGAGAACGCCGCCACCCCCGGCACCCACGTCGTCGTGCCCAACCGGCTGCACCGCGGCGACCGGCTCTTCAAGGACGACATCGACCACCCGACCTGGTACCTCACGCTCAACGGCGTGCTCGCCAAGTCCAGCAACATCGGCACCATCCTCGCCACCGGCCAGCTCGGCAAGACCCAGGCTGAGGCCAACAAGGTCCTCTACGACTACCTGCGCAGGTTCGGCCTCGGCAGCCACAGCGGGCTCGGCTTCCCCGGCGAGACCAAGGGCATCCTCGCCCCGCCGGACACCTGGTCCACCTCGCAGCAGTACACGATTCCTTTCGGCCAGGGCGTGTCCATCAACGCCATGCAGGCCGCCTCCATCTACTCGACCATCGCCAACGGCGGCGTCCGGATCGAACCCACGCTCGTACGCGGCTCCAAGGGAGCCGACGGACGCTTCACCCCCGCCCCGAAGCCCAAGGAGACCCGGGTCGTCAGCGAGAAGACGGCGAAGACGCTCGCCCGGATGCTGGAGTCGGTCGTGGACGACGAGGAGGGCACCGGCACCAAGGCACGCATCCCGGGCTACCGGGTGGCGGGGAAGACGGGTACGGCGAACCGCGTGGATCCGGCCACCGGAAAGTACCGCGGCTACACCTCGTCCTTCGCCGGATTCGCGCCCGCCGACAAGCCCAGGATCACCGTCTACTGCGTCATCCAGAACGCCACCGAGGGCAGCTACTTCGGCGGCCAGATCTGCGGACCCGTGTACAAGAAGGTCATGGAGTTCGCCCTGAAGACCCTCCAGGTGCCCCCCACCGGCGCGGCCCCCGCCGCCCTCCCGGTCACCTTCAAACCCTGACCCGTACCGAGCACCGAGCCACCAGGAACCACCTCGTGACAACGATCACCCCCGAGCCGGGGAACCAGCACACCCCTCCCACCTCGCTTGGCCCCTCCGCGGCCGCGCCCGGTACGCTCACCGCCGTGCCACACGCTGATCAGTCCCACATCGCCCAGAAGGGTCACCCCGTGACATATCCGGGGCCGCCCCGCCCGGACCGGGTCTCCGCCACACCCCTCGCGGAACTCGCCGGTCAGCTGGGCGCCGCCGCCCCGGAGCGGGCAGCCGAGGTCACGGGCATCACCCATGACTCGCGCGCCGTCCGCCCCGGCGACCTGTACGCCGCCCTCCCGGGCGCCCGCGCCCACGGCGCCGACTTCGTCACCCAGGCCGCCGGCCTCGGCGCGGTCGCCGTGCTGACCGACCCGGCCGGTGCCGAGCGCGTCGCCGCCGCGGGACTGCCGGCCCTGGTGGTCGACGACCCGCGGGCCCGGATGGGCGAACTGGCCGCCACCATCTACGGGCACCCGGGGCGCGACCTGCTCCAGCTGGGCATCACCGGCACCTCCGGCAAGACCACCACCGCCTACCTGGTCGAGGGAGGCCTGAGGACCGTCCGCAGCACGGGACTCATCGGCACCGTGGAGATGCGCATCGGCGACGAGCGCATCAAGTCCGAGCGCACCACCCCGGAGGCCACCGACCTCCAGGCACTGTTCGCCGTCATGCGCGAACGCGGCACCGACGCGGTCGCCATGGAGGTCTCCAGCCACGCCCTGGTCCTCGGCCGCGTCGACGGCTGCGTCTTCGACATCGCCGTCTTCACCAACCTCAGCCCGGAGCACATGGAGTTCCACTCCGGGATGGAGGACTACTTCCAGGCCAAGGCGCAGCTGTTCACGCCCGCCCGCAGCCGCCTCGGCGTGGTCAACGTGGACGACGAGTACGGCCGCCGCCTCGTCAAGGAGGCCGGTGTCCCGGTCGTCACCTACTCCGCCGAGGGCCACCCCGACGCGGACTGGCGCGCCGAGGACGTCGAGGTCGGCCCGCTGGACTCGACGTTCACCGTGGTCGGCCCGGAGGGCGAGCGGATCACCGCCCGCTCCCCGCTGCCGGGTCCCTTCAACGTGGCCAACACCCTGGCCGCGATCGCCGCCCTCGCCGCCGCCGGACTCGACCCGCAGGCCGCCGCCGACGGCGTCGCCGCCGTACCGGGGGTGCCGGGCCGGCTGGAGCGCGTGGACGCCGGACAGCCCTACCTCGCGGTGGTCGACTACGCCCACAAGACCGACGCCGTGGAATCGGTGCTGCGCGCCCTGCGCAAGGTCACCGAGGGCCGGGTGCACATCGTGCTCGGCTGCGGCGGCGACCGCGACGTCACCAAACGGGAGCCGATGGGCGCGGCCGCCGCCCGGCTCGCCGACACCGCCGTACTGACCTCCGACAACCCCCGCTCCGAGGACCCCCTCGCGATCCTCGCCTCCATGCTCCAGGGCGCCGCCTCGGTGCCCGCCCACGAGCGCGGTGAGGTGGCGGTCTTCGAGGACCGGGCCGCCGCGATCGCCGCCGCCGTGGCCCGGGCGCGGCCCGGCGACACCGTGCTGGTCGCGGGCAAGGGCCACGAGCAGGGCCAGGACATCGCCGGGGTGGTGCGTCCCTTCGACGACCGCCAGGTGCTGCGCGAAGCCATCAAGAAGACCCAGGGATGAACTTGTGATCGCCCTCTCCCTCGCCGAGATCGCAGAAGTCGTCGGCGGGCAGACGCACGACATACCGGACCCGTCCGTCCAGGTCACCGGGCCGGTGGTCCGGGACTCGCGGGAGGCGGGTCCCGGCAGCCTGTTCGTCGCCTTCGTCGGCGAGCGCGTGGACGGACACGACTACGCGGCCGCGGTCGTCGAGGCGGGCGCGGCCGCGGTGCTGGCCTCCCGGCCCGTCGGTGTGCCCGCGATCGTCGTCGAGGACGTCCAGGCGGCGCTCGGCGCCCTCGCCCGGCACGTCGTCGGCCGGCTCGGCGCCACCCTCGTCGCGCTCACCGGCTCGGCCGGCAAGACCAGTACCAAGGACCTCATCGCGCAGGTGCTGGGCAGCAGCGCGCCGACCGTCTTCACCCCCGGCTCCCTGAACAACGAGATCGGGCTGCCGCTGACCGCGCTCACCGCCACCGAGGAGACGAAGTTCCTCGTGCTGGAGATGGGAGCGCGGGGAATCGGCCACATCCGCTACCTCACCGGTCTGACCCCGCCGAAGGTCGGCCTGGTCCTGAACGTCGGCTCCGCCCACATCGGCGAGTTCGGCGGCCGGGAGCAGATCGCCCAGGCCAAGGGCGAGTTGGTGGAGTCCCTGCCCCCGGCCGAGGAGGGGGGCGCCGCGATCCTCAACGCGGACGACCCCTTCGTCCGGGCCATGGCCTCCCGCACGAAGGCAAAGGTGATCCTCTTCGGGGAGTCCGGCGAAGCGGACGTTCGGGCTGAGAACGTGCGACTCACGGACAGCGGACAGCCCTCCTTCAGGCTTCACACACCCTCCGGTGCATCCGATGTGACCATGCGCCTGTACGGTGAGCATCACGTGTCGAACGCGCTCGCCGCGGCCGCCGTCGCCCACGAGTTGGGCATGTCCGCTGACGAGATCGCCCGTGCGCTCTCCGAGGCGGGCTCCCTCTCCCGCTGGCGGATGGAGGTCACCGAGCGCCCGGACGGCGTGACGGTCGTCAACGACGCCTACAACGCGAACCCCGAGTCCATGAAGGCAGCGCTGCGCGCGCTGGCGGCCATGGGCAAGGGACGCAGGACGTGGGCGGTGCTCGGCAAGATGGCCGAGCTCGGGGACGAGGCGCTCGCCGAGCACGACGCGGTCGGACGGCTCGCCGTCCGGCTCAACGTCAGCAAGCTCGTCGCGGTCGGGGGCAGGGAAGCCGCCTGGCTGCAACTGGGCGCATATAACGAGGGTTCGTGGGGTGAGGAGTCGGTGCACGTGTCCGACGCACAGGCGGCGGTCGACCTGTTGCGCAGCCAATTGCGCCCGGGGGATGTCGTACTCGTGAAGGCGTCCCGTTCGGTCGGGCTCGAGAGGGTGGCGCAGGCGCTGCTCGAGACCGGTGCCGAGGGTGAGGTCGCGGCCCGATGATGAATCAGATCCTGTTCGCGGGAGTCATTGGTCTCTTCCTCACCCTGATCGGCACCCCGCTGCTGATCAAGCTGCTCGCCCGCAAGGGGTACGGGCAGTACATCCGCGACGACGGCCCGCGCGAGCACGCCAGCAAGCGCGGTACGCCGACGATGGGCGGCATCGCCTTCATCCTGGCGACGCTCGCCGCCTACTTCCTGTCCAAGGTGATCACCGGCAAACCCCCGACCTTCTCGGGACTGCTGGTGCTCGGCCTCATGGTCGGCATGGGCATGGTCGGCTTCCTGGACGACTACATCAAGATCGTCAAGCGGCGTTCGCTGGGTCTGCGGGCCAAGGCGAAGATGGCCGGCCAGCTGATCGTCGGCATCGCCTTCGCGGTGCTCTCCCTGCAGTTCGCGGACTCCCGCGGCCAGACGCCGGCGTCCACCAAGCTGTCGTTCATCACCGACTTCGGCTGGACCATCGGCCCGGTGCTGTTCGTCGTCTGGGCGCTGTTCATGATCCTCGCCATGTCCAACGGCGTGAACCTGACCGACGGTCTGGACGGCCTGGCGACCGGCGCCTCCGTCCTGGTCTTCGGCGCCTACACCTTCATCGGCGTCTGGCAGTTCCAGGAGTCCTGCGCCAACGGCGACACGCTGACCAACCCGGGTGCCTGCTACGAGGTGCGCGATCCGCTGGACCTCGCGGTCGTCGCCTCCGCCCTGATGGGTTCCTGCCTCGGCTTCCTGTGGTGGAACACCTCACCGGCCAAGATCTTCATGGGCGACACCGGTTCGCTGGCGCTCGGCGGCGTGCTCGCGGGTCTCGCGATCTGCTCCCGCACCGAGCTGCTGCTGGCCATCCTCGGCGGTCTGTTCGTCCTCATCACCATGTCGGTGGTCATCCAGGTCGGCTCGTTCCGGCTCACCGGTAAGCGGGTCTTCCGGATGGCGCCACTCCAGCACCACTTCGAACTCAAAGGCTGGTCCGAAGTCCTCGTGGTGGTCCGCTTCTGGATCATCCAGGGCATCTGTGTGATCGTCGGACTCGGCCTCTTCTACGCGGGATGGGCAGCGGACAAGTGACCGACTGGCAGGGGAAGCACGTCACCGTCGCCGGCCTCGGCGTCTCCGGAGTCCCGGCGGCCAGGGTGCTGCACGGGCTCGGCGCGAAGGTCACCGTCGTCAACGACGGGGACGACCCACGCGCCCGGGAGCAGGCCGCCGCACTGGAGGCGCTCGGCGTCAATGTGCGCCTCGGCGACGGCACTGCATCCGACAGCGGCCCCGCCGCGGACCTGCCCGACGGCACCGAGCTGATCGTCACGGCCCCGGGCTGGAGGCCGGACAAGCCGCTCTTCGCGGCGGCGGACGCGGCCGGGGTGCCGGTGTGGGGCGACGTCGAACTCGCCTGGCGGCTCAGGAAGCCCGGCGCGGCCCCCTGGCTCGCGGTCACCGGTACCAACGGCAAGACCACCACCGTCCAGATGCTCGCCTCCATCCTGAAGGCGGCGGGCCTGCGCACCGCGGCCGTCGGCAACATCGGCGTCTCCCTGCTCGACGCGGTGCTCGGCGAGGAGGAGTACGACGTGCTCGCCGTGGAGCTGTCCAGCTACCAGCTCCACTGGGCGCCCTCGCTGCGCGCCCACTCCGCCGCCGTGCTCAACCTCGCCCCGGACCACCTCGACTGGCACGGCTCCATGGAGGCGTACGCGAGGGACAAGGGCCGCGTCTACGAGGGCAACCGCGTCGCCTGCGTCTACAACCTCGCGGACAAGGCCACCGAGGACCTGGTCCGTGACGCCGACGTCGAGGAGGGCTGCCGGGCGGTCGGTTTCACCCTCGGCACCCCTGGCCCCTCCCAACTCGGCGTCGTGGAGGGCATCCTGGTCGACCGCGCCTTCGTCGAGGACCGGCACAGGAACGCACAGGAACTCGCCGAGGTCTCCGACGTCAGGCCCCCGGCCCCGCACAACATCGCCAACGCCCTCGCGGCCGCCGCCCTCGCGCGGGCCTACGGGGTGCCCGCGAGCGCCGTACGGGACGGCCTGCGGGCCTTCACCCCGGACGCGCACCGCATCGCGCACGTCGCGGACGTGGACGGCGTCGCCTGGGTCGACGACTCCAAGGCCACCAACACCCACGCCGCCGAGGCCTCGTTGGCCGCCTACGAGTCGATCGTGTGGATCGCCGGCGGCCTCGCCAAGGGGGCCGCCTTCGACGAGCTGGTCGCGGCCTCGGCGAAGCGGCTGCGGGGTGCCGTGCTGATCGGCAGGGACCGTGCCCTGATCCGCGAAGCCCTCGCGCGACACGCCCCGGAGGTACCCGTCGTCGACCTCGACCGGACCGACACTGGGGCGATGCTCGAGGCTGTCCAGGAGGCGAAACGGCTCGCACGGCCCGGCGACACGGTACTGCTGGCCCCCGCCTGCGCCTCGATGGACATGTTCGCCAACTACAACCAGCGCGGTGACGCGTTCGCACAGGCGGTGCGCGAGCTCGGCGCCTGACCCCCGGCCCGCCTGGCGCCGGGCGACCTTGGGAGGGACGCGTGGGACCGTCCAGAGCCGGTTGTCCGGCGTACGGGGGAGGCCGTGATGCCCAGTAGCCGTACCGGCCGGCCGCCGGTGCGGCGGGCCGCGCGCCGGCCCGTCGTGCCCGGACCGGCGCGTGAGAACCCCCTGCGCACCCTGGTCGTCCGGGCCCGCAGGGCCTGGGACCGGCCGCTGACCGCCTACTACCTGATCCTGGGCGGCAGTCTGCTCATCACCGGGCTCGGTCTGGTGATGGTCTACTCGGCCTCCCAGATCACGGCGCTGCAGATGTCGCTGCCGGGTTCCTACTTCTTCCGCAAGCAGTTGCTGGCCGCGGGCATCGGCGCGGTGCTGCTGTTCGCGGCCTCCCGGATGCCGGTGAGGCTGCACCGCGCGCTGGCCTACCCGATCCTCGCGGGCGCCGTCGTCCTGATGGCCCTGGTGCAGGTGCCGGGGATAGGGGTCGCGGTCAACGGCAACCAGAACTGGATCGCCCTCGGCGGCTCCTTCCAGCTCCAGCCCAGCGAGTTCGGCAAGCTCGCCCTGGTGCTGTGGGGTGCCGATCTGCTGGCCCGCAAGCAGGACAAGCGGCTGCTGACCCAGTGGAAGCACATGCTGGTGCCGCTGGTCCCGGCCGCTTTCATGCTGCTCGGGCTGATCATGCTCGGTGGCGACATGGGCACGGCCATCATCCTGACGGCGATCCTCTTCGGCCTGCTGTGGCTGGCGGGGGCGCCGACCCGGCTGTTCGTCGGCGTGCTGTCGGTCGCCGCGGTGCTCGGCGCGATCCTCATCCGCACCAGCCCCAACCGCATGGCCCGGCTGGCCTGTCTCGGCGCCACCGAGCCCCAGGCGGGCCCGGTCGACTGCTGGCAGGCCGTGCACGGCATCTACGCCCTCGCCTCCGGCGGTATCTTCGGCTCCGGACTCGGTGCGAGCGTGGAGAAATGGGGCCAACTTCCCGAAGCGCACACCGACTTCATCTTCGCCATCACCGGTGAGGAACTGGGCCTGGCGGGGACGCTGTCGGTGCTCGCCCTGTTCGCGGCTCTAGGCTATGCGGGTATCCGCGTGGCCGGACGCACGGAGGACCCCTTCGTGAGGTACGCCGCGGGAGGCGTGACCACCTGGATCACGGCCCAGGCCGTGATCAACATCGGTGCGGTGCTCGGCCTGCTGCCGATCGCCGGTGTCCCGCTCCCGCTGTTCTCCTACGGAGGGTCCGCCCTGCTGCCGACCATGTTCGCCATCGGGCTGCTGATCGCGTTCGCGCGTGAGGACCCCGCTGCGCGGATGGCGCTTGCGATGCGGCAACCCCGCTTTGGTAAAAAGCGGGTAAGGGGCTCTCAGGGGTCCCGCAGATGGAACACGATGCGACGGCGCGCCCCAGTGGCGCGTCCGTCCGGAGAGCGGTGAATTTCGGTGCATGTCGTACTCGCCGGCGGAGGAACCGCGGGCCATATCGAGCCCGCGCTCGCCCTCGCGGATGCCCTGCGCAGGCATGATCCGGCCGTGGGCATCACGGCCCTGGGCACGGAACGCGGCCTCGAGACCCGTCTCGTACCCGAGCGCGGGTACGAACTGGCGCTGATTCCCGCCGTACCGCTGCCACGCAAGCCCACCCCCGAGCTGATCACCGTCCCGGGACGGCTGCGCGGCACCATCAAGGCGACCGAGCAGATCCTGGAGCGCACCAAGGCGGACGCCGTGGTCGGCTTCGGCGGCTACGTGGCCCTGCCCGGCTACCTGGCGGCCAAGCGGCTCGGTGTGCCGATCGTGGTCCACGAGGCCAACGCCCGCCCGGGGCTGGCCAACAAGATCGGCTCGCGCTACGCGGCCCAGGTCGCCGTCTCCACGCCGGACAGCAAGCTGCGCAACTCCCGCTACATCGGCATCCCGCTGCGCCGCTCCGTGGCCACCCTGGACCGTGCGGCGATGCGTCCGCAGGCGCGCGCCGCGTTCGGGCTCGACCCCAACCTGCCGACGCTGCTGGTCTCCGGCGGCTCGCAGGGCGCCCGCCGGCTCAACGAGGTCGTGCAGCAGGTCGCTCCGTGGCTCCAGCAGGCCGGGATCCAGATCCTGCACGCGGTCGGCCCGAAGAACGAACTGCCGCAGGTGCAGCAGATGCCGGGAATGCCGCCTTACATCCCGGTAAGTTACCTGGACCGGATGGACCTCGCGTACGCCGCCGCGGACATGATGCTCTGCCGCGCCGGCGCGATGACCGTCGCCGAGCTCTCCGCCGTCGGACTTCCGGCCGCCTACGTCCCGCTGCCCATCGGCAACGGCGAACAGCGGCTCAACGCCCAGCCGGTGGTCAAGGCAGGCGGCGGACTGCTGGTCGACGACGCGGAACTGACGCCCGAGTGGGTCCAGCAGAACGTGCTGCCGGTGCTCGCCGATCCGCACCGGCTGTACGAGATGTCCCGCGCCGCCGCCGAGTTCGGCCGCCGGGACGCCGACGATCTGCTCGTCGGCATGGTGTACGAGGCGATCGCCGCCCGTGCCCACCGCTAGAGGCGCATGACGGAAGGGCAGGGAGCGTGGCCGGATCGACCACCGCGGAGCGCGGTGAACGCAAGCGGGAGTCGTCCGGCCCGCCGCCCGTCCGGCGGTTCGCCCGGCGGCGCCTTCGTCGGATCATCGCATCGGTGGTCGCCCTGGTGTTCCTCGGCAGCGGCGCGTTCTGGCTGCTGTACGGGTCCGACCTGGTGCGCGTGGAGCGCGTATCGGTGTCGGGAACCGCTGTCCTGACGGCGGCCCAGGTGCGCGAGGCCGCCGACGTCCCGCTCGGGGAGCAGCTGATCTCCGTCGACACCGGGTTGATCGAGGCCCGGATCGCGAAGGCGTTGCCCCGAATCGACACGATTGATGTGGTCCGTTCCTGGCCGCACGACATCACGCTGAAAGTGACGGAACGCACCCCGGTTCTTCTCGTCCACGAAGCAGGAAAGTTCATCGAAGTGGATGACGAAGGTGTCCGGTTCGCCACGGTTCCCAAGGCCGTCAAAGGTGTACCCGAGCTGAAAATGGAGATCCGGGGAAGCGGTCCGGCTTCGGCGAGCCTGCGCCGGTTCGGCGAGGAGCGGCTGGTGCGGGCGGCGGTGCGGGTGGCCGGCGCCCTTCCGGGCCCCGTGGCGCGGACCACCCGGAGCGTCAAGGTCCGTTCCTACGACGACATCTCGCTGGAGCTGGCGGACGGTCGCACGGTCGACTGGGGAAGCAGCGAGAAGGGTGCGGAGAAGGGCCGTACTCTCGGTGCGCTGATGAAAGCGGAGCCGCGCGCGCGGCACTTCGACGTCAGCGTTCCCACAGCCCCGGCGTCATCGCGGAGTTGACGGGTATCCGTGCAGGCCAGCACCCTGGTTGGGCAGCGCTACGGCTGATCACATAGGGTGAAAAGAAAAACGGGAGGTTCGGCGTGTTCGTTGAACGCGCGCCACTTGTCGACTTAGTGTCCTGTTCAGAAGACTCCAGGGAACAGACACACTGGTAACCCTAAACTTCAACGTTAGGGTTCGGGTCGGTGATACGGACCGTCCCATTCGGCATCAGTCGTCGGATCGTGGCTCGCCCGCGAGATGACGACACGTAACTCGAGGCGAGAGGCCTTCGACGTGGCAGCACCGCAGAACTACCTCGCAGTCATCAAAGTCATCGGTGTCGGCGGCGGTGGTGTCAATGCCATCAACCGGATGATCGAGGTCGGTCTCAAGGGCGTCGAGTTCATCGCCATCAACACCGACGCGCAGGCGCTGTTGATGAGCGACGCCGACGTCAAGCTCGACGTCGGACGCGAACTCACCCGCGGACTCGGCGCCGGAGCCAACCCGGCCGTCGGCCGCAAGGCCGCCGAGGACCACCGCGAGGAGATCGAGGAGGTCCTCAAGGGGGCCGACATGGTCTTCGTGACGGCGGGCGAGGGCGGCGGCACCGGCACCGGCGGCGCACCCGTCGTGGCCAACATCGCCCGCTCGCTCGGCGCCCTCACCATCGGTGTGGTCACGCGCCCGTTCACCTTCGAGGGACGGCGCCGCGCCAACCAGGCCGAGGACGGCATCGCGGAGCTCCGCGAAGAGGTCGACACCCTCATCGTGATCCCGAACGACCGGCTGCTGTCCATCTCCGACCGTCAGGTGTCGGTCCTCGACGCCTTCAAGTCGGCGGACCAGGTGCTGCTCTCCGGTGTGCAGGGCATCACCGACCTCATCACCACCCCCGGTCTGATCAACCTCGACTTCGCCGACGTCAAGTCGGTCATGTCCGAGGCCGGTTCCGCGCTCATGGGCATCGGCTCGGCCCGCGGCGACGACCGCGCGGTGGCGGCGGCCGAGATGGCCATCTCCTCGCCGCTCCTGGAAGCCTCCATCGACGGCGCCCGCGGCGTGCTGCTGTCCATCTCCGGCGGCTCCGACCTCGGTCTGTTCGAGATCAACGAGGCCGCCCAGCTGGTCAGCGAGGCGGCGCACCCCGAGGCCAACATCATCTTCGGCGCCGTGATCGACGACGCCCTCGGCGACGAGGTCCGGGTCACCGTGATCGCCGCCGGCTTCGACGGCGGCCAGCCGCCCGCCAAGCGGGACAACGTGCTCGGCGCGTCGTCGGCCAAGCGCGAGGAGCCGGCCCCGGCCCGCCAGCCGGAGAGCCGGCCGTCCTTCGGCTCGCTCGGCAGTGTCACGCCGAAGGAGGACCCGGAGCCGGTCGTCCCGGAGCCGGTGGCCGACATCCCGCCCGTCCAGCCCCCGGTCCCGCCGTCGCGGACCTACGACAGCGCGGCCGAGGAACTGGACGTACCGGACTTCCTGAAGTGATAGGACGGCGCGAGAGCGTGAGCGGCGCGCACTTCGCCTTCACCGACCGGTGGGGCGGGGTGAGCGCCGCTCCGTATGAGGCACTCAACCTGGGCGGAGCCGTCGGCGACGACCCCGGCGCCGTGGGCACCAACCGTGAGCTGGCCGCCAAGTCGCTCGGCGTGGACCCGGCCCGCGTGGTCTGGATGAACCAGGTGCACGGGGCCGACGCCGCCGTCGTCGACGCGCCATGGGGCGACCGCCCGGTCCCGGAGACCGACGCGATCGTCACCGCTCGGCGCGGACTCGCCCTCGCGGTGCTCACCGCCGACTGCGTGCCGGTGCTGCTGGCCGATCCCGTCGCCGGGGTGGTGGCGGCGGCCCACGCGGGCCGGCCCGGCATGACCGCCGGAATCGTGCCCGCGTCCGTACGGGCCATGACCGGACTCGGCGCCGACCCCGCGCGGATCGTCGCCCGCACCGGACCCGCCGTCTGCGGACGGTGCTACGAGGTGCCCGAGGCGATGCGCGACGAGGTGGCCGCCGCCGAACCGGCGGCGCACGCCACGACGAGCTGGGGCACCCCGGCGGTCGACGTGGCGGCGGGGGTGCACGCCCAGCTCGAACGGCTGGGGGTCCGCGACCGGGAGCAGTCGCCGGTGTGCACGCTGGAGTCGGCGGATCACTTCTCGTACCGCCGCGACCGCACCACCGGGCGGCTCGCGGGCTATGTGTGGCTGGACTGATGGGACATGACGGAGCGCAAGGGCGAACTCGCCACGAACCTGGCGAAAGTGGAGGAGCGGATCGCCGCCGCGTGCGCCGCAGCCGGACGCGCGCGCGAGGAGGTGACCCTCGTGGTGGTCACCAAGACCTACCCGGCCACCGATGTGCGCATCCTGGCGGAGCTCGGTGTGCGGCATGTCGCCGAGAACCGTGACCAGGACGCCGCCCCCAAGGCGGCCGCGTGCGCGGACCTGCCGCTCACCTGGCACTTCGTGGGGCAACTTCAGACCAACAAGGTGCGCTCGGTGGTCGGTTATGCCGACTTCGTGCACTCGGTCGACCGGGCCCGGCTGGTGACGTCCCTCTCCAAGGAGGCGGTGCGGGCCGGGCGCGAGGTCGGCTGCCTGGTCCAGGTGGCGCTCGACGCCGGGGCGAGCGGCCGCGGTGAGCGCGGGGGCGTGGCGCCCGCCGGGGTCGCGGAGTTGGCCGGTCTGATCGCCGGGGCCGAAGGGCTGCGGCCGGCCGGGCTGATGACCGTCGCCCCGCTCACCGGGGAGTACGCCGGTCGTGAACAGGCGGCGTTCGAGCGGTTGATGGATTTGTCGACGGACCTGCGCCGGGACCATCCGGCTGCGAACATGGTCTCGGCGGGGATGAGTGCGGACCTCGAACAGGCCGTGGCCGCCGGAGCGACACATGTGCGCGTCGGCAGTGCGGTACTCGGAGTCCGCCCCAGGCTCGGGTAACGTCGCCAAGAAGTCGGACCACAGCAGAAAATATGGTCAGTTCCGCCGAACAGCGGACGTAAGACCTTGTGGATCGCGGGCACTTGGCGGTCGTCAGCGGATCCACCACAGAGCGGAGGACTCGGAGCATGGCCGGCGCGATGCGCAAGATGGCGGTCTACCTCGGCCTCGTGGAGGACGATGGGTACGACGGCCGCGGATTCGACCCAGACGACGACTTTGAACCCGAACTCGACCCGGAGCCCGAGCGGGACCACCGGCGGCACGAGCCGTCGCACCAGCCTCACGGCTCACATCAGCCCCAAAGGGACGAAGAGGTACGAGTCGTACACCCTCCCGCGCTGCGCGAACCGGTCGCCCGTGCCGCCGCGCTCCCCGCGGAATCGCCACGTCCGGCGCGGATCGCGCCCGTGGCATCCATCACACAAGAGCGCGCAAGCCTGGAGAAGAACGCACCGGTGATCATGCCCAAGGTCGTGTCGGAACGAGAGCCTTACCGGATCACCACGCTTCACCCCCGGACCTACAACGAGGCCCGTACCATCGGGGAACACTTCCGTGAGGGCACGCCGGTGATCATGAATCTCACTGAGATGGATGACACGGATGCGAAGCGACTTGTCGACTTTGCGGCCGGTTTGGTGTTTGGTCTTCACGGCAGCATCGAGCGGGTGACGCAGAAGGTGTTCCTGTTGTCGCCTGCTAACGTCGATGTCACGGCGGAGGACAAGGCCCGCATCGCAGAGGGCGGGTTCTTCAACCAGAGCTGAGACGCAGGACCGGACAGAGCAGTGCACAGGGGAGAGGGAAAAGCAGGCCATGAGCGTGTTCGCGCAGGTGATCTACATCGCGCTGATGGTGTTCCTCATCGTGCTCATCTTCCGGTTGGTCATGGACTACGTGTTCCAGTTCGCCCGCTCGTGGCAACCCGGCAAGGCGATGGTGGTCGTCCTGGAGGCCACCTACACTGTCACCGATCCACCGCTGAAGCTTCTGCGGCGGTTCATCCCGCCGCTGCGTCTCGGGGGCGTGGCGCTCGACCTGTCCTTCTTCGTACTGATGATCATCGTCTACATCCTGATCTCGATCGTGGGCAATCTCGCGAGGTGACTGTGGACGATACGGTCTTGCCGACTGCCGATGACTACGTTGAGGTGAAGAGATGCCGTTGACCCCCGAGGACGTGCGGAACAAGCAGTTCACGACCGTCCGCCTCCGAGAAGGCTATGACGAGGACGAGGTCGATGCCTTCCTCGACGAGGTCGAAGCCGAACTGACGCGCCTGCTCCGCGAGAACGAGGACCTGCGCGCCAAACTGGCCGCGGCCACGCGTGCCGCGGCGCAGAACCAGCAGAACATGCGCAAGCCTCCCGAGCAGCAGGACCAGCAGCAACAGCAGGGTCCGCCTCCCGGCATGCCCCAGCAGGGCATGCGAGGTCCCGGCGCTCCGGTGCCCGCCGGCATATCGGGCCCGCCGCAGCAGCAGATGGGTGGCCCCATGGGTGGTCCGCCCCAGCTGCCGAGCGGTGCTCCTCAGCTGCCCGCCGGCCCCGGCGGACAGGGCGGCCCGCAGGGTCCCGGCCCCATGGGCCAGGGTCCCGGGCCGATGGGCCAGGGCGGCCCGATGGGCCAGGGCGGCCCGATGCAGGGGCAGATGGGCCACGGCGGCCCGATGGGCGGCCCCATGGGTGGCCCTCCCGGTCTTCCCGGCCAGCAGGGCGGCCCCGGCGGCGACAGCGCCGCGCGTGTGCTGTCGCTGGCCCAGCAGACCGCCGACCAGGCGATCGCGGAGGCTCGTTCCGAGGCCAACAAGATCGTGGGCGAGGCGCGTTCGCGTGCCGAGGGCCTCGAGCGTGACGCCCGTGCCAAGGCCGACGCCCTGGAGCGGGACGCGCAGGAGAAGCACCGCGTCGCGATGGGCTCCCTGGAGTCCGCCCGCGCCACGCTGGAGCGCAAGGTCGAGGACCTGCGCGGCTTCGAGCGCGAGTACCGCACGCGGCTGAAGTCCTACCTGGAGTCGCAGCTGCGTCAGCTGGAGACCCAGGCGGACGACTCGCTCGCCCCGCCGCGCCAGCCCGCCGGCGCCGCTCCGTCGCTGCCGCCGTCCCCGGCGCCCTCGATGGCTCCGGCCGGTGCCGGTGCGCCGTCCTACGGCTCCAACCCGGGCATGGGTGGTGGCCCCGGCGGCCCGTCCGGCCCGTCGTACGGCGGCCAGCAGCAGATGCAGCCGGCGATGACGCAGCCCATGGCGCCGGTTCGCCCGCAGGGCCCCGGTCCGATGGGTCAGGCGCCCTCGCCGATGCGCGGCTTCCTGATCGACGAGGACGACAACTGACGGCCCCATGGCCATGAGTACGGCGTAGCAGTCGGCAGCGTTCAGGGCGGGGCCCCGGGTTCACCAACCCGGGGCCCCGCCCTTTCGCTACGCGTGTTCACGGAGTATGCGCCGTTTGTTCGGACCTGGGTGCGGTGTCCGGCGTACGCAACGCCGAAGGCCCGGGCCGGCCAGGACTGTTCCTGGCCGGCCCGGGCCTCGTGTCCGTGAGGCGGGTGCCCCTACGCCTTGCGCAGGCGGAACGTCAGGGACAGGCCCTCGTCGGTGAACGGGGTGCCGTAGGTGTCGTCCGCCTCGCCCCGGGCGAAGTCCGTCGCCAGCACCTCGTCGGCGATCAGCCCCGTGTGCTCCGCCAGCGCGGCGTCCGTCGCCGGATCCGCCGACGTCCAGCGCAGGGCGATCCGGTCCGCCACGTCGAGGCCGCTGTTCTTGCGGGCCTCCTGGATCAGCCGGATCGCGTCACGGGCCAGGCCCGCGCGGCGCAGTTCCTCGGTGATCTCCAGGTCGAGGGCGACCGTGGCGCCGGCGTCGGACGCCACCGACCAGCCCTCGCGGGGCGTCTCCGTGACGATCACCTCGTCGGGAGCGAGGGTGACCGTCTCGCCGTCGACCTCCACCGAGGCCGTGCCCTCGCGCAGCGCCAGGGACAGCGCGGCGGCGTCCGCGTTCGCGACCGCCTTGGCGACGTCCTGGACGCGCTTGCCGAACCGCTTGCCGAGCGCACGGAAGTTGGCCTTGGCCGTGGTGTCCACCAGCGAGCCGCCCACCTCGGACAGCGACGCCAGCGACTCGACGTTCAGCTCCTCGGTGATCTGTGCGCGCAGTTCGGCGTCGAGGCGGTCGAAGCCGCCCGCGGCGATCAGCGCCCGCTTCAGCGGCTGGCGGGTCTTCACCCCGGACTCCGCGCGGGTGGCCCGGCCCAGCTCCACGAGACGGCGCACCAGCGTCATCTGCCGCGACAGCTCCGGGTCGACCGCCGACGGGTCCGCCTCGGGCCAGGAGGACAGGTGCACCGACTCCGGCGCGCCCGGCGTGACCGGGACGACGAGGTCCTGCCAGACCCGCTCGGTGATGAACGGGGTCAGCGGGGCCATCAGCTTGGTGACCGTCTCCACGACCTCGTGCAGGGTGCGCAGCGCGGCCTTGTCGCCCTGCCAGAAGCGGCGGCGCGAGCGGCGCACGTACCAGTTGGACAGGTCGTCGACGAAAGCGGACAGCAGCTTGCCGGCGCGCTGGGTGTCGTAGCCTTCCAGCGCCTCGGTGACCTGGCCGGTGAGCGCGTGCAGTTCGGACAGCAGCCAGCGGTCGAGCACGGGACGGTCGGCGGGGGCCGGGTCGGCCGCGCTCGGCGCCCAGTTCGACGTACGGGCGTACAGGGCCTGGAAGGCGACCGTGTTCCAGTACGTCAGCAGTGTCTTGCGGACGACCTCCTGGATGGTGCCGTGGCCCACCCTGCGGGCCGCCCACGGGGAACCGCCGGCCGCCATGAACCAGCGGACCGCGTCGGCGCCGTGCTGGTCCATCAGCGGGATCGGCTGCAGGATGTTGCCCAGGTGCTTGGACATCTTGCGGCCGTCCTCGGCGAGGATGTGCCCGAGGCAGACGACGTTCTCGTAGGAGGACTTGTCGAAGACCAGCGTGCCGATGGCCATCAGCGTGTAGAACCAGCCGCGGGTCTGGTCGATGGCCTCGCAGATGAACTGCGCCGGGTAGCGGGCCTCGAACAGCTCCTTGTTCCTGTACGGGTAGCCCCACTGCGCGAACGGCATCGAACCCGAGTCGTACCAGGCGTCGATGACCTCGGGCACGCGGGTGGCCGTCGCACCGCAGCCGTCCTGCGGGCAGGCGAAGGTGACCTCGTCGATGTACGGGCGGTGCGGGTCCAGGTCCGACTGGTCGGTGCCGGTCAGCCCGGTGAGTTCCGCGCGGGAACCGACGACCGTGAGGTGGTCCTGCTCGCATCGCCAGATCGGCAGCGGGGTGCCCCAGTAGCGGTTGCGGGAGAGCGCCCAGTCGATGTTGTTGTTCAGCCAGTCGCCGTAGCGGCCGTGCTTGACCGTGTCCGGGAACCAGTTGGTGTTCTCGTTCTCCCGCAGCAGTTCGTCCTTGACGGCCGTGGTGCGGATGTACCAGGACGGCTGCGCGTAGTAGAGCAGCGCGGTGTGGCAGCGCCAGCAGTGCGGGTAGCTGTGCTCGTAGGGGACGTGCCTGAAGAGCAGGCCGCGCTCGTCGAGGTCCGCGGTGAGCCTCTCGTCGGCCTTCTTGAAGAAGACGCCGCCGACGAGGGGCACGTCCTCCTCGAAGGCGCCGTCGGGGCGGACGGGGTTGACCACGGGCAGGCCGTAGGAGCGGCAGACCTTGAGGTCGTCCTCACCGAAGGCGGGGGACTGGTGGACCAGACCCGTGCCGTCCTCGGTGGTGACGTACTCGGCGTTCACCACGTAGTGCGCCGGCTCCGGGAACTCCACCAGCTCGAAGGGGCGCCGGTACGTCCAGCGCTCCATCTCGGCGCCGGTGAAGGACTCGCCGGTGGCCTGCCAGCCCTCACCGAGGGCCTTGGCGAGCAGTGGCTCGGCGACGACCAGCTTCTCCTCACCGTTCGTCGCGACGACGTAGGTCACCTCGGGGTGCGCGGCGACGGCCGTGTTGGACACCAGGGTCCACGGCGTGGTCGTCCACACCAGGAGGGCGGCCTCGCCGGCCAGCGGGCCGGAGGTGAGGGGGAAGCGGACGAAGACGGACGGGTCGACGACCGTCTCGTAGCCCTGCGCCAGCTCGTGGTCGGACAGGCCGGTGCCGCAGCGCGGGCACCAGGGGGCGACCCGGTGGTCCTGGACCAGCAGGCCCTTGCCGAAGATCTCCTTCAGCGACCACCAGACGGAGTCGACGTACTCCGGGTCCATGGTCCGGTAGGCGTCGTCGAGGTCGACCCAGTAGCCCATGCGGGTCGTCAGCTCGCTGAAGGCGTCGGTGTGCCGGGTCACCGACTCGCGGCACCGGGCGTTGAACTCGGCGATGCCGTACGCCTCGATGTCCTGCTTGCCGGAGAAGCCGAGCTCCTTCTCCACCGCCAGCTCCACCGGCAGGCCGTGGCAGTCCCAGCCGGCCTTGCGGGCCACGTGATAACCGCGCATGGTGCGGAAGCGGGGGAAGACGTCCTTGAAGACGCGGGCCTCGATGTGGTGGGCGCCGGGCATGCCGTTGGCGGTGGGCGGACCCTCGTAGAACACCCATTCGGGGCGTCCCTCGGACTGCTCCAGGCTCTTGGCGAAGATCTTCTGCTCGCGCCAGAAGTCGAGCACCGCGTGCTCGAGGGCGGGCAGGTCGACCTGGGCGGGTACCTGGCGGTACGTCGGCGATGTCATCAGCGGGCTTCCTCCGGCGGACTTGCTGCCTTCCGTCCGGAGGGACGAGAGCTGTCGTGATCCTCTGCGCCGCCGTCGGCGCGCTCCCGCGGTACCACCCTCCTTGGCTCCCCGGCGCGCCGCACGCTCCGGTGAGCCCCCTCATTGGGGTCGCGATGCCGGTTCTACTCGCCGCGGTCACGGCTTTCCTCCGGCGGCTCCGGGGTGATCTTCGCGTCGCGCTCACCCCCGGGCTCACACCGTCCCCGGGTCGCTCTGGGCTGCGTACGCCGCTACTCGTCCCCATCCACGCTTTTCGCTCCGCCCAGTGTACGGCGCGGCGCGGACGGCGGCCGACCGGATTTCCACCGGGCCTGAAAGGCGGTGTGCCCCGAATGGCGAGGTATGCCCGCTCACCTCCCGGGACGTGCTCCCGGGTGGCATACCCGGCGGGGAGCTGGGCACAACGCATGCAGGCTCCCCGCGCGGCGTGCGCGGGGCGGGGGAATCGGGCGGTGCGCCCCGTTGCCGCGGGACCCGGGTCGATTTATCGTCCCAGCACGATTCGCGCGCAAGATCACCCTATGTGAAGGGGTCGCGGCCATGGTGGCGAAGAAGACCGCGCGGGGTGCGGCGCAGGCGGAGCCGGCCCCGGAGAAGACCCCGCCGGCCGGGAGGACCACCGCCCGGAAGCGTCCGCCCGCCGCGGAGGCGTCCGGCGAGCGGACGGCGACGGCGCAGCCGCCGCCCCGGACGCCGCCGGCGAAGAAGACGGCGGGCGGGAAGGCGGCCCGGGTGCCGAAGAAGGCGGCGCCCGCCGGGAAGCGGGTCTCCGGGAAGGCGCCCGCCGCGGGGACGGGGGAGCGCGAGGGCGCTGCCGGGACCAGTGGGTCCACTCAGGATGTGGCCGGGCACAGCGCGGCCGATGACGCGGGCGCGGCCGAGGCCGCGGCGCAGACGGGAGTGACGACAGTGGGTGCGAAGAAGACCCCTGGTCCGGCGGCCACGGCGGAGAAGACCGCCGTGCCCAAGGCCCGGTTCGCGGCGGTGGAGCCGGGCGAGCTCGCGGTGCGTCCCGGCGAGGAGCCCTGGACGACCCAAGAGGTCGAGGAGGCACGGACCGAGCTGATGAACGAGGTGCTGAGGCTGCGCGAGGAGATCACCGCCTCCGAACAGGCGCTGGCCGGTCTGATGCGTGACTCCGGCGACGGCGCGGGTGACGACGACGCCGACACCGGTACCAAGAACATCACCCGCGAGCACGAACTCGCGCTCGCCGCGAACGCGCGCGAGATGCTCAGCCAGTTCGAGCGCGCCCTCCAGCGCCTCGACGCCGGCACCTACGGCCTGTGCGAGAACTGCGGCAACCCCATCGGAAAGGCCCGTATGCAGGCCTTTCCGCGGGCCACCCTGTGCGTGGAGTGCAAGCAGAAGCAGGAGCGCCGGTACTGATCGGCGGGCGTGCGGGGCGTGCCGTACCCTCGTCCTCAGTCAGGTACCTAGGCTGAGGGACTCACGTGGCAGAGGCGGAGCGCATCATCGGTACGCCGGACATCCCGGACGCGGACCGGGACGGGCACGACCGGGACGAGCAGGACCGGGACGGGACCGGGCGGCCCGGCGCCGACGGGACGGCGGCGGACGCCGAGCAGTCCGGCACCGACGCAGCGGCGGCGGACACCGAGCGGCCCCGCGGCAAGCGGCGGATCGCCGTGCTGTTCGCCGTCGCCGCCTTCGCCTACGCCCTCGACCTGATCAGCAAGATGATCGTGGTCGCCAAGCTGGAGCACCACGAGCCGATCGAGATCGTCGGCGACTGGCTGCGGTTCGAGGCGATCCGCAACGCGGGCGCGGCCTTCGGCTTCGGCGAGGCCTTCACCGTGATCTTCACGGTGATCGCGGCGGCCGTGATCGTCGTGATCATCCGCCTCGCCCGCAAGCTCTACAGCCTGCCCTGGGCGCTCGCCCTCGGCCTGCTGCTCGGCGGCGCCCTCGGCAACCTCACCGACCGGATCTTCCGCTCGCCGGGCGTCTTCGAGGGCGCGGTCGTCGACTTCATCGCGCCCAAGCACTTCGCGGTGTTCAACCTGGCGGACTCGGCGATCGTCTGCGGCGGCATCCTGATCGTGCTGCTGTCGTTCCGGGGCCTCGACCCGGACGGCACCGTCCACAAGGACTGAGCCCCCGGCCTTCCGAAGGACCGAGGCCCCGGCCTCCCGAAGTGCTGAGGCCCCGGCCTCCCGTGCGGGAGTGCCGGGGCCGTCCGGCATACTCGACGGGTGAGCACGATTCCCGAGATCCGTACCCTGCCCGTGCCCGACGGCCTGGAGGGCGAGCGCGTCGACGCCGCCATCTCCCGCATGTTCGGCTTCTCCCGCACCAAGGCGGCCGAGCTCGCCGCGGCAGGGAAGGTCACGGTCGACGGATCGGTGGTCGGCAAGTCCGAGCGGGTCAGCGGCGGCGCGTGGCTCGAGGTGGAGATGCCGGGAGCCCCCGCGCCGGTGCAGGTCGTCGCCGAGCCCGTCGAGGGCATGGAGATCGTGCACGACGACGACGACGTCGTGGTGATCGTCAAGCCGGTCGGAGTCGCCGCGCACCCCTCGCCGGGGTGGACCGGCCCGACCGTGATCGGCGGCCTCGCCGCCGCCGGCTACCGCATCTCGACCTCCGGCGCCGCCGAGCGCCAGGGCATCGTGCACCGCCTCGACGTCGGCACCTCCGGCCTGATGGTGGTCGCCAAGTCCGAGCGCGCCTACACGTCACTGAAGCGCCAGTTCAAGGAGCGCACGGTCGACAAGCGCTACCACACGCTCGTCCAGGGCCATCCCGACCCCACCAGCGGCACCATCGACGCCCCCATCGGCCGCCACCCGCAGCACGACTACAAGTGGGCGGTGACCGCCGACGGCAAGGCGTCCGTCACCCACTACGACCTCATCGAGGCCTTCCGCGCCGCGTCCCTGCTCGACGTCAAGCTGGAGACAGGGCGCACCCACCAGATCCGCGTGCACATGGCCGCCCACCGGCACCCCTGCGTCGGCGACCTGACCTACGGCGCCGACCCCACGCTCGCCAAGCGGCTGCGCCTGACCCGCCAGTGGCTGCACGCCGTGCGGCTCGGCTTCGAGCACCCCGGTGACGGACAGTGGGCGGAGTTCTCCTGCGACTACCCCGAGGACCTGCAAAAGGCCCTGGACCAGGTCCGCGAGGAGACCTACGCGTGAGCACCCCCTACGTCGTCCGGGTCGCACGGGAGCCCGCCGACCGCGAGGCGTGCTTCGCGGTCCGCAAGGACGTCTTCGTCGCCGAGCAGGGCGTCCCCGAGGACATCGAGTACGACGCCCACGACGCCGGCGCGGTGCACGTGCTGGCGGTCGCCGGGGACGGCACCCCGCTCGGCACCGGACGACTGCTGCACGGCGCCGCCGCAGCGGCGAAGAACGGCGGCGACCCGGCCGTCGGCTCCCTGGGCCGGCTCGCGGTGACGCGCCGGGCGCGGGGCCTGGGCGTCGGCGCGGCACTGGTGCGGGCCATCGAGGAGGCGGCCCGCGAGCAGGGCCTCGCCGCCGTCGACCTGCACGCGCAGACCCACGCCCTGGGTTTCTACGAGCGCCTGGGGTACGAGGCCTACGGACCGGAGTTCCCGGACGCCGGAATGCCGCACCGGGCCATGCGGCGCGCCTTGTAGCCCGGGACGACGAACGCCCTGGTGAGGGCGGTCGGCGTGGCAGTCTGGAGTCCGCCGGCCGATCGTCGACCCCCTGGGAGCGCTGACCGTGGAGCAGTTGGCCCTGCTGTTCGCCCTGCTGGTCGGGGCGGTGGTGAGCGTCCCCGTCGGGGAGCGGCTGCGGCTGCCGGCGCCGGTGCTGATGACGGTCCTCGGGATCGCCTTGGCGCTGCTGGAGTTCGTTCCCGACGTCGACGTCCCGCCGGAACTGATCCTCCCGCTGCTGCTGCCGCCCCTGCTCTACGCCGCGGTGCGCCGCACCTCCTGGCGCCAGTTCGCCGCGAACGTCCGGCCGATCCTGCTGCTGGCCGTGGCGCTGGTCTTCGTCACCACCCTGTGCGTGGCCGTCGTCGCGCACGCGATCGTGCCGGGGCTGCCGCTGGCCGCCGCCGTCGCCCTCGGCGCGCTGGTCGCGCCGCCCGACCCGGTCGCGGCGACCGCCGTCGCCGGGAAGCTGGGGCTGCCCCGCCGGCTGGTGTCGATCCTGGAGGGCGAAGGGCTGTTCAACGACGTCACCGCCATCGTCCTCTACCACGTGGCGATCGCCGCCGCGGTGAGCGGCACCTTCTCGCCCTGGCGGGCCGGTCTCGACCTGGTGCTGTCGGCCGTGGTGGCGATCGCGGTCGGGCTCGTACTCGGCTGGGGCACCAACAAGGCGATGAGCGCCCTCGGCGACCCGACCCTCCAGGTGGCCCTGACCCTGCTCGTCCCGTTCGCCTCCTACGTCCTGGCCGAGGAACTGCACGGCTCGGGAGTCCTCGGGGTGCTCGTCACCGCGCTGTTCCTGGCGGAGTACGCCACCGACGCCGACGACGTCATGGCCCGGCTCGCCGGGCACACCTTCTGGGACATCGTGGACACCCTGGCCACCGGTGTCGCGTTCGGGCTGGTCGGCCTGGAACTGCACAACGCGGTCGACACCGCGGCCGGCCACTGGGGCGAGCTGCTCACCTGGGCGGGAGCGGTCGTCGGCGTGGTTGTCCTCGTGCGGCTGGCGTGGCTGCTGCCGGCCACCTGGCTGACGAAGCGGCTGCACACGTCGCGGGACGTCGGTGAGGACATCCCGGTGAGCTGGCGCGAGACCGTGGTGATGTGGTGGTCGGGGATGCGCGGGGTCGCCTCCGTCGCGCTGGCCCTGGCCGTTCCGCTGGAGACCGAGGGCGGCCAGGCATTCCCCGCGCGGGGCGAGATCGTCTTCATCGCGTTCGGCGTGGTGCTGGCGACGCTGCTGGTGCAGGGACTGAGCCTGACGTGGCTGGTGAACCGGCTGGGCGTACGGGGCGACACCGAACACGAGAGGGAGTTCGAGCGGCGCCTGGCCCTCCGGGCGGCGAAGGCCGCCAAGCGCAGGCTGCGGGAGATCGAACAGGTCGAGGAGCTGCCGGAGGAACTCTCCGAGCAGATGCTGCGCCGGTCGTTCGACATCGGGCTGCGGATCAGCCCGGACATCGCCGAGGACGAGCGGCGCGAGGCCTACCGGCAGCGGGCGCTGCGGCTGAGGCGGGTGCGGCGGATCGAGGGGGAGATGCTCAGTGCCGCCCGGCACGAGGTGCTGACGGCGCGCGGCGAAGCGGGCGCCGATCCCGAGGTGGTGGACCGGGTACTGCGCCATCTGGACGTGCGCAGTCTGCGGTGAGTGCCGTCGGCGGCCGGTTGTCCGTAGGGTCGTGACATGACGCGCAACGTGGTGATCAGTGGGGGCGGTACCGGGATCGGACTGGCGGCCGCGAGGGCGTTCGCCGCCGACGGGGACCAGGTGCTGCTGCTCGGCCGGCGCGGTGACGTGCTGGAGCGCGCGGACGTGCCGGGCGCCCTCACGTACGCGGCCGACCTGGCCGACCCGGAGTCCGTGCGGGGCGTCGCCGGCTTCGTCGGCCGGGAGCTCGGCGCGGTGGACGTACTGGTCCACAGCGCCGGCGGCAACGGTCTGCTGGAACCCCCGGTCGGCGGCGACGACCCGCTGGAGGCCGTCGCCCGCGAATGGACCGTCAACTTCCGGCTCAACGTGCTGACCGCCGTGCTCCTCACCGAAGCCCTGAGGGACCGTCTCGCCGAGCCGGGCGGGCGGGTGCTGTTCCTCAGCTCCATCGCCGCCTACCGGGGATCCGGGCGGGTGTCGTACGCGGCGGCCAAGGCGTCCCTGCACCCGTACGCGCACGACCTGGCCCGCCGGCTCGGCCCGCACGGCATCACCGTCAACGTGGTCGCGCCGGGCTATGTCGAGGACACCGCCTTCTTCGGCGACGGCATGGACGAGGAGCGGCGGGCCCGGCTGGTCGCGGAGACGTCGAACAAGCGGGCGGGGACGCCCGGGGACGTCGCGGCGACCCTGCACTGGCTCGCCTCCCCGGGCGCCGGACACATCACCTCGCAGATCGTCCAGGTCAACGGCGGTGCCGAGCGCGGCCACTGAGGGCCGCTCAGGACTCCCTCTGGTGCTGGTGCACCCTGCGGGCCGCCGGTATCCCGGGGCGATGGCCGTTGAGGTGGGGCGGCAGCACCGCGTCGGCCGCGTTGACCCGGGGCAGGGCGTAGGGGTGTTCGGCGGCCAGCCAGCGGATCATCTGCTCGCGGACCGTGACCCGCACCGTCCAGATGTCGTCGGCGTCCTTGGCCGTCGCCAGGGCCCGCACCTCCATGGTGCTCGGGGTGCTGTCCGTCACGGTCAGGTTGTAGGTGCGGCCGTCCCAGGCCGGGCACTCCCGCAGGATGTCGCGGAGTTTGTCGCGCATCGCGTCCAGCGGGGCGGAGTGGTCGAGGTGCCACAGCACGACGCCCGTCATCTGCGGTGTGCCGCGCGACCAGTTCTCGAACGGCTTGGACGTGAAGTACGACACCGGCATGGTGATCCGGCGCTCGTCCCAGGTGCGCACGGTCAGGAAGGTCAGGGTGATCTCCTCGACCGTGCCCCACTCGCCGTCCACGGTGACGGTGTCGCCGATGCGGACCATGTCGCCGAAGGCGATCTGCAGTCCGGCGAACATGTTGCCCAGGGTGGACTGGGCGGCGACACCGGCGACGATGCCGAGGATTCCGGCGGAGGCCAGCAGTGAGGCGCCGGCCGCGCGCATCGCGGGGAAGGTCAGCAGCATCGCCGCCACGGCCACCACTCCGACGACCGCCGTCACCACCCGCTGGATCAGCGTCACCTGGGTGCGCACCCGGCGGACCCGGGCGGGGTCCCGCTCGCGGTGGGTGCTGGCGTAGCGCGTGTACGAGGTCTCCACGACGGCGAGCGCGATCCGGACCGCCAGCCAGGCGGCCGACCCGATCAGCACCAGCGACAGGATCCTGCCGATGCCGACCTCGTGGTCGGGCAGCAGCCGGGCCTCGTCGTAGGAGCCTCTGAGCAGTGCCGTACAGATCACCAGCTGGTACGGGACGCGGGCACGGCGCAGCAGCCCCCACAGCGGCGTCTCGTGGTGGCGTTCGTCGGCCTTGCGCAGCAGCAGATCGGTGGCCCAGCCGAGCAGCAGCGTGAGCACGACCGAGCCGCCGACCACGATCAGTGGGCGGAGCACGTCATCCATGTCCCCGAACCTAACCGGCTCGGAGCGGGCATGAACATGTGACTTGCGCACGTTCGCGGGTACTGCCGCGATCCGGTCCCGTCACACCTGCTGGCACCATGGGCGGCATGAACATCATGCTCTTTCACTCGGCCTACGGACCGAGGCCCGCGGTGGCCGAGGCCGCCGGCCGGCTGCGCGCGGCCGGTCACGAGGTGTGGACGCCCGACCTGTTCGAGGGCCGTACGTTCGACTCGGTCGAGGAGGGCGTGGCGTACAAGGAGGCGACCGGCAAGGACGAACTGCTGAAGCGGGCCGTGCTGGCGGCGGCGCCCTACTCGGAGCGCGGGCTGGTGTACGCGGGGTTCTCCTTCGGAGCCTCGGTGGCCCAGACGCTGGCCCTCGGCGACGACAAGGCCCGCGGACTGCTCCTCCTGCACGGCACTTCGGACATCGCGGAGAACGCGGCGGTGGACGAGCTGCCGGTGCAGTTGCACGTCGCCGAGCCGGACCCGTTCGAGACCGACGACTGGCTCACCGCCTGGTACCTGCGGATGGGCCGGGCGGGAGCCGACGTCGAGGTGTACCGGTACGCGGGGGCGGGCCACCTCTACACCGACTCGGGGTTGCCGGACTACGACGAGGAGGCCGCCGAGGCCACCTGGCGGGTGGCTCTCGGCTTCCTCGACGCGCTGGAGGACTGACCGGGCGGGCGGGCCGGTCAGACGGGGTCGTACACGCGCTCGGCCTTCTGCGTACCGCTGCGGGTGCGGTAGGAGCGGGCCCAGGTGGCCGTGGCGTCCGCCCGTGTGCGGCTGGACAGCACGTAGTAGTCCATCTGCGCCCGCTCGGCGGTGACGTCCAGCACGCCGTATCCGTGGCGGTCGGTGTCGACCCAGTGGACGTGCCGGTTGGCGGCCCGGATCAGCGGGGCGGCGAGCGCCGTGACGGTGCCCTCGGGGACCTTGACGATGTCGTCGAGGTTGTCGGAGGTGACGGAGGTCACGACGAACTCCGTGGCGGCCGAGGGCGACAGCGGATAGGTGCCGGCGTTCACGGGCACGTCGTTGGCCCACGCCATGTGGATGTCGCCGGTGAGGAAGACCGTGTTGCGGATGGCGTTCGCCCGCAGGTGGGTGAGGAGTTCACGGCGGTCCGCGGTGTAGCCGTCCCACTGGTCGGTGTTGAGCGCGAGCCCCTCCTGCGGCAGGCCCAGCAGTTTCGCCAGCGGCTTCAGCACGCTCGCGGGCAGGGACCCCACGGCGAACGGCGAGATCATCACCGAGGTGCCGACCAGCCGCCAGGTGGTGTCGGAGGCCGTCAGGCCGGCCTTCAGCCAGTCCAGCTGGGCGCGTCCGGTGAGGGTGCGGTCCGGGTCGTCGACGTCGCCGTCGCCGGTCGAGACCTGCTGGGAGCGGAAGGAGCGCAGATCCAGCAGGGACAGGTCGGCGAGCCTGCCGAAGCGCAGCCGGCGGTAGGTGGTGCCGGCCAGCGCGGGACGCACCGGCATCCACTCGAAGTAGGCCTGCTTGGCGGCGGCCTGGCGCGTGGCCCAGGTGCCCTCCGCGCCCTCGGTGTGGTTCTCGGCGCCGCCCGACCAGGTGTCGTTGGCGATCTCGTGGTCGTCCCAGATGGCGATGACCGGCGCCGTGGCGTGCAGGGCCTGCAGATCCGGGTCGGTCTTGTACGTCCCGTGCCGGAGCCGGTAGTCGGCGAGGGTGACGATCTCGTGGGCGGGCGCGTGCGTGCGGACGGACTGGCCGCGGGTGCCGTACGCGCCGGCGGCGTACTCGTAGAGGTAGTCGCCGAGGTGCAGCCAGGCGTCCAGGTCGCCGCGGGCCGCGAGGTGGCGGTACGCCGAGAAGTGGCCGGCCTCCCAGTTGGAGCAGGACACCACCCCGAAGCGCAGACCGGTCACCGCGGCGTCGGCGGCCGGGGCGGTACGGGTGCGGGCCGCGGGGGAGTCGGTGGTGCCGGCGGAGAAGCGGAACCAGTAGTCGGTGGCCGGGCGCAGGCCGCGGATGTCCGCCTTGACGGTGTGGTCGGAGGCGGCGGTGGCGAGGGTCGAGCCCCGCGCGACGACGTCGGTGAACGCCTTGTCCCGGGCCACGGTCCAGCTCACCTCGGTGTCGGGGCCGAGCCCCGAGCCGGGTATCGCCTCCGGCACGGGCGTCACCCGGGTCCACAGCAGCACACCGTCCGGCAGCGGATCGCCGGAGGCGACACCGTGCAGGAAGGCGGGGCTCTGCTGGACCGCCCGGGCGGGCAGGGCCGCGGCGAGCGGGCCGGCCAGGACCGCGGTGGCGGCGGCCGCCTTGACGACCGTACGGCGGCGCGGGGAGAGGGAGTTGGCGTCCGGGGTGGCGGGGACGGCGCTGTCGGATGATCTGAGTCGACTGGTCACAGCCGACCAGGCTACTGACAGGTACACGCAAGAGCGGGCGAACCGAAAGAAGTTCGCCCGCTCTTCAGTGCGCCGTCAGCCGGCCAGGGTCAGCCCTTGAGGGCCTTGTCGACGGCCGTGGTGAAGTCCGCGGGGGTCATCGGGGTGTTCTGGCCGTCCGAGCCGGTGAGCTTCTTGCCGTCCATCATCAGGCTCGGCGTGCCCTCGACCTCGCTGTCGTCGAACGTGTCGGACATCTCCAGCGCCCACTTGTCGTAGGTGCCGTCCTTCACGGCCGCCTGGAACTCCTTGTTGCCCTTCAGGGCGTCCACGGAGTTCGCTATCTTGATCAGGTACGCGTCGTCCTTGAACTTGTCCTCCGACTCCTCCGGGTGGAACTCGGCCGAGTAGAGCGCGCTCTTGTACGCCAGGAACGCCTCGGGGCTGACGTTCAGGGCGGCGCCGAGGGCGCTCAGCGCGTTCTTGGAGCCCTCACCGGTCAGGTTGCGGTCGAGGAACGAGGCGCCGATGAAACGGACCTTGTACTTGCCGGCCTCGACGTCCTTCTCGATGGTCTCGCCGACCGACTGCTCGAACGTGGCGCAGATCGGGCAGCGCGGGTCCTCGTACAGCTCCAGCGTCTTCTTCGCCTCGGGCTTGCCGATGACCACGGTCGTGCCGTTCTCGCCACTGGAGTTGGCGGGCTTGACGAGCTTGTCGTCCGCCGCGGCCTCCCAGTAGTCGGGCTTGTTCGCCTGGACGACCGCGTAACCTATGCCGCCGGCCGCGGCCAGGACGCCCACGACCGACAGGGCGACCACGGCCTGCCGTTTGGCCTTCGCCTTCTTCGCCTGGCGCTCGCGCTCCTGGCGCAGGCGCTCCCGGGCCGCCGTCTTCGCTGCCTGGCTGTTCCGCTTGCTCATGGTGATGTCTCCACGGGGGACGCACACGGGGGTGTGCGGGATGTGTACAGGGGGGACTGCGGGTGCTCGGAGGTCCGCCTCAGACGGAGGCGGCGGAGCACGGCGGTCCGCGGCGTCCCAGGGAGTGCGCGAGGAGCAGGGTCCGGGCGACGGCGGTGCGCTGGGCCGGGGCCGCCGGACGGAGGATCTCCGGGGTCCGGCGTACGGACACCGCCGCGACCGCCAGCAGCAGCGGCCGGACCGCCGTCGAGGCGGTCGCCGCGACCGCGCTCAGCAGCTGGGCCAGCGCCCGCTCGCCCCGGCGCAGCCAGGCGGCGGCGAACAGGCCGACCCCGACGTGCGCGCCGAGCAGCAGCCAGGCGGTGGCCGGGTCGGCCTGGGAGACCAGCGCCGCCAACGGGTCGCCGCCCTCGGCGGCGGGCCCGGTGACCTGGGCGAGCGGCGCCCCCACGCTGGTGCCGTCGCCGCACAGCACGTCGAAGCCGACGGAGCGCAGCGGGCCCGCCACGGGGCCGCCCATGCGGCCGTAGCAGACGTGCTGGCCGGTGGTGAAGACCGTGTCGGCGGCCAGCTCCAGCGGGATGAGCAGCGCGGCGATCCGCCCGAAGGAACGCTCCCGGCCCGCCAGGGCGTACGCCAGGAGGAACACGGCGGCGGCGACGGCGACCACCGTGTTCAACGGCAGCGGAGCCCCGGACAGCAGCACGTGCGACGCGGCACTGAGCGTCACGACGACTGCCGTGAACAGCGCCGCGCGTACGGCTCTGAGCTGGGTTCCGGATATGTCCATGGCGGGAACGAGTGTGTCACGTGCTCCGGTAAGGGGTCCCTAAAGGGTCCCTGTGAATGTGCGGAAGGTTACAGCCCTGGAATCCTGCCGTTGCGGAACAGGTCCAGGAAGGTCTGGTGGTCGGCCCGGGCGCGGGCGCCGTAGGTGTGGGCGAAGTCCACCAGGAGCGGGGCCAGGGAGTCCTCGTCGGCGGCGATCGCGGCGTCGATGGCGCGCTCGGTGGAGAACGGCACCAGGGACTCGCCGGAGGTGTCGTCTGCCGCCGCGTGCATGGCCGCGGTGGCCCGGCCGAGGTCGGCGACGACCAGGGCGATCTCCTCCGGGTCGTCGATGTCGCCCCAGTCCAGGTCCACGGCGTACGGCGAGACCTCGGCGACCAGCTGCCCCGAGCCGTCCAGCTCGGTCCAGCCCAGCCACGGGTCGGCGTGCGCCTGGAGGGCCCGCTGGGAGATCACCGTGCGGTGCCCCTCGTGCTGGAAGTAGTCGCGGATCGCCGGGTCGGTGATGTGCCGGGAGACCGCCGGGGTCTGGGCCTGCTTGATGTAGATCACCACGTCGTTCTCCAGGGCGTCGCTGTGCCCCTCCAGCAGGATGTTGTACGACGGCAGTCCCGCCGAGCCGATGCCGATGCCGCGACGGCCCACGACGTCCTTCACACGGTAGGAGTCGGGACGGGCCAGCGAGGCGTCCGGCAGCGTCTCCAGGTAGCCGTCGAAGGCGGCGAGCACCTTGTAGCGGGTGGCGGCGTCCAGCTCGACCGCGCCGCCGCCGGGCGCGAAGCGGCGCTCGAAGTCGCGGATCTCGGTCATCGAGTCCAGCAGCCCGAAGCGGGTCAGCGAGCGGGCGTCGCGCAGCGCGTCCAGCAGCGGCCCCTGGGCGGTGTCCAGGGTGAACGGCGGCACCTCGTCGCTCTTCGCGCCGGTGGCCAGCGCGTGGATCCGCTCCCGGTAGGCGGCCGCGTAGACCGTGACCAGCTCGCCGATCTGCCCGTCGCTGAGCGCCTTGGCGTAGCCGATCAGCGCCACCGAGGCGGCGAAGCGCTTGAGGTCCCAGGTGAAGGGGCCGACGTAGGCCTCGTCGAAGTCGTTGACGTTGAAGACCAGGCGGCCGTTGGAGTCCATGTACGTGCCGAAGTTCTCCGCGTGCAGATCGCCGTGGATCCACACCCGGGAGGTGCGCTCGTCCAGATAGGGACCGCCGCGCTTCTCCGCGTCCAGGTCGTGGTAGAAGAGGCTCGCCGTCCCGCGGTAGAAGGCGAAGGCCGAGGCGGCCATCTTCCGGAACTTCACCCGGAAGGCGGCCGGGTCGGCGGCCAGGAGCTCGCCGAACGCGGTGTCGAGGACGGCGAGGATCTCCTCGCCGCGGTGCTCGTCGTTGAGCTGCGGGACCGACATCGCTGTGTGCCTCCAGGTGCGGGATGTCTCGGGACGGCTGGTCCGTCCCCCGTCCTAACGTGTGGCGGGGCACGGGAGTGCCCGTGCCCCGCCCGGAGGTACCTCGCCACGGGCGCCGGGTGTCGGTGCCGGGGCATAGACTTCGACGCTGTCCCCCGGACTGTCCGCCCACCCGTCGCCGTGAGCCCTCCCGTCACCCCCGCAGCGAGGCGCTCCGCGCCACAGCGTTCACCTTTGGAGGCCGCACCGTGTCGAAGCCGCCGTTCACGCACCTGCACGTCCACACCCAGTACTCGCTGCTGGACGGTGCCGCGCGGCTGAAGGACATGTTCGACGCCTGCAACGAGATGGGCATGTCGCACATCGCCATGTCCGACCACGGCAACCTGCACGGGGCGTACGACTTCTTCCACTCCGCGCAGAAGGCCGGGGTCACCCCGATCATCGGGATCGAGGCGTACGTCGCCCCCGAGTCCCGGCGCAACAAGCGCAAGATCCAGTGGGGCCAGCCGCACCAGAAGCGCGACGACGTCTCCGGCTCCGGCGGTTACACCCACAAGACGATGTGGGCGGTGAACAGCACCGGCCTGCACAATCTCTTCCGGCTCTCCTCCGACGCCTACGCCGAGGGCTGGCTGCAGAAGTGGCCCCGGATGGACAAGGAGACCATCTCCCAGTGGTCCGAGGGCATCGTGGCCTCCACCGGCTGCCCCTCCGGCGAGGTCCAGACCCGGCTGCGCCTCGGCCACTTCGACGAGGCACTCAAGGCCGCCGCCGACTACCAGGACATCTTCGGCAAGGACCGGTACTTCCTGGAGCTGATGGACCACGGCATCGACATCGAGCACCGGGTCCGCGACGGACTGCTGGAGATCGGCAGGAAGCTCGGCATCCCCCCGCTGGTCACCAACGACTCGCACTACACCTACGCGCACGAGGCGACCGCCCACGACGCGCTGCTGTGCATCCAGACCGGCAAGAACCTCTCCGACCCCGACCGCTTCCGCTTCGACGGCACCGGCTACTACCTCAAGTCCACCGACGAGATGTACGCCATCGACTCCTCGGACGCCTGGCAGCAGGGCTGCGCCAACACCCGGCTGATCGCCGAGATGGTCGACACCACGGGCATGTTCGTCAAGCGCGACCTGATGCCGAAGTTCGACATCCCGGAGGGCTACACCGAGGTCACCTGGTTCCAGGAGGAGGTCCGCCGGGGCATGGCCCGCCGCTTCCCCGGCGGCATCCCCGAGGACCGCCAGAAGCAGGCCGAGTACGAGATGGACGTCATCATCCAGATGGGGTTCCCGGGCTACTTCCTCGTGGTGGCCGACTTCATCATGTGGGCCAAGAACCAGGGCATCGCCGTCGGCCCCGGCCGAGGCTCCGCGGCCGGTTCGATCGTGGCGTACGCGATGGGCATCACCGACCTCGACCCGATCCCGCACGGCCTGATCTTCGAGCGGTTCCTCAACCCCGAGCGCGTCTCCATGCCCGACGTCGACATCGACTTCGACGAGCGCCGGCGCGTCGAGGTGATCCGGTACGTGACGGAGAAGTACGGCGCCGACAAGGTCGCCATGATCGGCACCTACGGCAAGATCAAGGCGAAGAACGCCATCAAGGACTCCGCGCGCGTGCTGGGCTACCCGTACGCCATGGGCGACCGGCTCACCAAGGCCATGCCCGCCGACGTCCTCGGCAAGGGCATCGACCTCGACGGCATCACCAACCCCTCGCACCCGCGGTACAACGAGGCCGGCGAGATCCGGGCGATGTACGAGAACGAGCCGGACGTGAAGAAGGTCATCGACACCGCCAAGGGCGTCGAGGGCCTCGTGCGGCAGATGGGCGTGCACGCGGCCGGCGTGATCATGTCCAGCGAACCCATCGTCGACCACGCCCCGATCTGGGTGCGGCACACCGACGGCGTGACCATCACGCAGTGGGACTACCCCCAGTGCGAGTCGCTGGGCCTGCTGAAGATGGACTTCCTGGGCCTGCGCAACCTCACGATCATGGACGACGCCATCAAGATGGTGAAGGCCAACAAGGGCATCGACCTGGAGATGCTCTCCCTCCCGCTGGACGACCCCAAGACCTTCGAACTGCTCTGCCGCGGCGACACCCTCGGCGTCTTCCAGTTCGACGGCGGCCCGATGCGCTCGCTGCTCCGCCAGATGCAGCCCGACAACTTCGAGGACATCTCCGCCGTCTCGGCCCTCTACCGGCCGGGCCCGATGGGCATGAACTCGCACATCAACTACGCGGAGCGCAAGAACGGCCGCCAGGAGATCACCCCGATCCACAAGGAACTGGAGGAGCCGCTCCAGGAGGTGCTGTCGGTCACCTACGGCCTGATCGTCTACCAGGAGCAGGTGCAGAAGGCCGCCCAGATCATCGCGGGCTACTCGCTCGGCGAGGCCGACATCCTCCGCCGCGTGATGGGCAAGAAGAAGCCCGACGAGCTGGCGAAGAACTTCGTCCTCTTCCAGGAGGGCGCCCGCAAGAACGGCTACAGCGACGAGGCGATCCAGGCGCTGTGGGACGTGCTGGTCCCCTTCGCCGGCTACGCCTTCAACAAGGCCCACTCCGCCGCGTACGGGCTGGTGTCGTACTGGACCGGCTACCTCAAGGCCAACTACCCGGCCGAGTACATGGCCGCGCTCCTCACCTCCGTCAAGGACGACAAGGACAAGTCGGCGGTCTACCTCAACGAGTGCCGCCGCATGGGCATCAAGGTGCTCCCGCCCAACGTCAACGAGTCCGAGTCGAACTTCGCCGCCCAGGGCGACGACGTGATCCTCTTCGGCCTGTCGGCGGTGCGCAACGTCGGCACCAACGTCGTCGAGTCGATCATCAAGTCCCGCAAGGCGAAGGGGAAGTACGCCTCCTTCCCGGACTACCTCGACAAGGTCGAGGCGGTCGTCTGCAACAAGCGCACCACCGAGTCGCTGATCAAGGCGGGCGCCTTCGACTCCATGGGCCACACCCGCAAGGGCCTCACCGCCCAGTACGAGCCGATGATCGACAACGTGGTCGCGGTCAAGCGCAAGGAGGCCGAGGGGCAGTTCGACCTCTTCGGCGGCATGGGCGAGGAGGAGACCAGCGAGCCGGGCTTCGGCCTCGACGTCACCTTCACCGACGACGAGTGGGACAAGACCTACCTGCTCGCGCAGGAGCGGGAGATGCTCGGTCTCTACGTCTCCGACCACCCGCTGTTCGGTCTGGAGCACGTGCTGTCCGACAAGGCCGACGCGGGCATCTCCCAGCTCACCGGCGGAGACTTCGGCGACGGCGCGGTGGTCACCATCGGCGGCATCATCTCGGGCCTCCAGCGCAAGATGACCAAGCAGGGCAACGCCTGGGCGATCGCCACCGTGGAGGACCTCGCCGGCTCCCTGGAGTGCATGTTCTTCCCCGCGACGTACCAGCTCGTCTCGACCCAGCTCGTCGAGGACGCCGTGGTGTTCGTCAAGGGGCGCCTCGACAAGCGGGAGGACGTGCCGCGCCTGGTCGCGATGGAGCTGATGATCCCCGACCTGTCCCACGCGGGTGCCAACGCACCCGTGGTGCTCACCATCCCGGCCACCCGCGTGACCCCGCCGATGGTCAGCCGGCTCGGTGAGATCCTCACGCACCACAAGGGCGACAGCGAGGTGCGGATCAAGCTCCAGGGGCCGACGAAGACGACGGTGCTGCGCCTGGACCGGCACCGCGTCAAGCCCGACCCGGCCCTGTTCGGCGACCTGAAGGTCCTGCTCGGACCGGCCTGCCTCGCGGGTTAGGGCCCGTCGCGGCGGCCGTGGGCCGCCGCCCCCGAACGATCGAGGGGCGCACCCTGAGGTGGGTGCGCCCCTCGTCATCTGCCCGGACCGCAACGGCCCGTCACACGGATGTCAGTTGTGGCCGAAGCGCTTCTGCCGGCCCTTGCCCGGGCCGACCTCGCCCGGCACGACCTGCGTGGTGCGCTGCTCGTCGGGCGTCTCCATCGCGGACGGCTGCGCCGCGCGGCGGGCGGGCTCGGCCTGGGACTGCTTACGGTCACGGTTCTTGTTCTTGGCCATGGTGGTTGCCTCCTGTGGGGGACTAGGGGCCAGGGCCGGATTCAGATTCACACAGCCCGATAACCCGCGCATGTCGGACAATTACCGTGGGTGACCGGGGTGGTCGGGGAAGGAAGGGGGGAAACGCCACGCCGAAGATCGAGTTCGGGCCGTTAACCCCGGCGAGGTCGGGCAGACTCGAAGCAAGCCCGAAGCAAACCTCCCGGAAAGAGGGTGGACCGCGTGGACCGCTGCATCGTCCTGGTGGACGCCGGGTATCTGCTGGGGGCCGCCGCCAGTCTCCTCGCCGGGGAACCGTCGCGGTCCCGCATCACCGTGGACCACGCGGCCCTCATCCAGGGACTGCGCGACCGCGCCGAGAACGACACGCGTCAGCCGCTGCTGCGCATCTACTGGTTCGACGGCGCCCCCGACCGCGTCCCGCAGCCCGAGCACCGCCGCCTGCGCGTGATGCCCCGGGTCACCGTCCGGCTCGGCGCGCTCACCCGCAGCGACGGGCGCTGGGCGCAGAAGGGCGTCGACGCGGCGATGCACGCCGAACTGACCGAACTCGCCCGCAATCGCGCCTGTTCCGACATCGTGCTGGTCACCGGCGACGGCGATCTGCTGCCCGGCATGATGGCCGCGAAGGAACACGGCGTCGCCGTCCACCTGTGGGCGGTGCAGGCCGCCGACGGCGACTACAACCAGTCCGAGGACCTGGTCGCCGAGGCCGACGAACGCCGGGTGCTGGACCGGGCGTGGATCACCCGGGCCGTACGGGCCAAGGAGCTCGCCGGGGTGTGCGCGCCGCCGCCCGTGCCGCGCCCCGAGATCGCCGCGATCCTCTCCGCCCCGCTGCCGGACTCCGCGCTCGCCGAACGCACCGCGCAGGAGCCGCGGCACCCGGCCTCCGCGCACAACGGCACCGCGGAGCGGACGTCCACGGCGAAGGGCGTCCCCACCCCGAAGGACCTGGCGGCCCTGCGCGGCCCGGGCGCCCAGCAGCCCCAGCAGCCGTCCTCCGCGACACTGCGGTGGTCCTCCGACAAGGGCTGGGTCGACCGGCCCGCCGCCGAGCCGCCCGAGGCCGCCTCCATGCCGACGCTGGCCCAGCTGACCACGGCGGAGCAGCGCTGGGCCGACCGCGAGGAGGACATCACCACCGTCGGTGGTGACCCCTTCGAGGTGGGGCAGGTCTTCGCCCGGCGCTGGGTGGAGCGGCTCGGCGACCAGAGCCACATCCAGAAACTGTCCGGCATGTACCCCCGCATCCCGCACCGGGTCGACGGGGAGCTGCTGCGCTACGCGGCCCGCTTCGGCCTCCTCGCCCACAAGGACGACCAGATCGACGAGCGCGACCGCTACGCCATCCGGGCGGGCTTCTGGCGGGAACTCGACCTGCGCACGGGCACGGAACGGGCTCCCGCCGGGGAGTGAGCGGCGCGCCCCGGTCAGCCCTGGTCGCCGAGCTCGGTGAAGAGGGTCAGCTGGAGTGCGCCCGGTGCCTCCAGGCGCGCGTTCAGGGAGTTCCAGGGGGTGCGGGTCGGTTCGGCGACCACCTCGGCTCCGGCGGCGGCCAGCTTCGCCGTGGTGGCGGCGGAGTCGTCGACCTGGAAGGCGACCCGGACATGACCGGCCACCCGGCGCCCGACCTCGACCTCGTCGATGAAGGCGGCGTGGTGCGGATCGGTCAGTTCCAGGGTGGCCCGGCCCGCCTCGAGGATGGTGACCCTGCCGCCGGGTGAGGAGAACGCCGCGCGCTCGGGCAGTCCCAGGACGTCGCGGTAGAAGCGCAGCGCGGCGTCGTAGTCGTCGGCGGTGACCACCAGCCGCAGCTCGCGGACGGCGGGTTCGTCGGTCATGTCGGCTCCTCGAAGACCGTTCGGGCGGGACGACCGGTGAACACGGTGTGCGACCGGATGATTCCCCGCAGTCCACGGGTCGCGGCCGGCGTGTCCGGTGCGTCCGGTGCGTCCCCTCCCGGCGGGCGCCGCGCAAGGGCGCCCCGAGGACGGGCCGGGCTTCCCGACCCCGTAGGCTCGTCCCTTGTGAATACGCGCGCGGCACAGGGCTCCCGGCACGGCGGTGATGTCGTGTGCGTGGTGCGCGGACTGACCAAGACCTACCCGGCGGTGCGCGGCCGGCGCGGTGTTCCCGCGACGCCCGAGGTCCGGGCCACCGACGACGTGGCGCTCGACATCCGGCGCGGTGAGATCTTCGGCCTGCTCGGGCCGAACGGCGCCGGCAAGTCCACCCTCGTGCGCCAGCTGACCGGACTGATGCGGCCCGACCGCGGCAGCGTCGGGATCCTCGGCCACGACATCGTGCGCCACCCCGAGCGGGCCTCGCGCATCCTCGCCTACCTGGGCCAGGAGTCCACCGCCCTCGACGACCTCACCGTGTCCCTCGCCGCCGAGACCACCGGCCGGCTGCGCGGCCTCGACGCACGCCGGGCGCGGGCGGAACGGGACGACGTCCTGGACGAACTGGGGCTCGCCCCGCTCGCCGGGCGCCCGCTGCGCAAGCTCTCCGGAGGCCAGCGCAGACTCGCCTGCTTCGCCGCCGCGCTGGTGGGGTGGCGGCCGCTGCTGGTGCTCGACGAGCCCACCACCGGCATGGACCCGGTGGCCCGGCGCGCGGTGTGGTCGGCCGTCGACCGGCGCCGCGCCGAGCACGGCGCGACCGTCCTGCTGGTCACCCACAACGTCATCGAGGCCGAGACCGTCCTCGACCGGGTCGCGGTGCTCGACCGCGGCCGGGTCATCGCCTGCGACACCCCGTCCGGGCTCAAGGAGCAGGTCGCCGGAGAGGTCCGGGTCGACCTGGTGTGGCGCGAGGCCGCGCCGCTGCACGTGCCCGAGGTCGCCGCGCTGCGCGACCGCGTCGTCGCGTCCGGCCGCCGCTGGACCCTGCGGCTGGCGCCGGAGGAGGCCCGTACGGTCGTCGCCACCGTCACCGGCGGTGCCGCCTTCGCGGCCCTGGACGACTTCACGCTGGCCACGCCCAGCCTGGAGGACGTCTACCTCGCGCTCGGCGGTGCCGTACGACAGGGTCTGGTGAAGGCGTGAGCACACGGGCCGTGTCATCCGTACGGAACGGGGCGGGTGCCCGCGCGCATCCGGGTGAAGCTCCGAGCGAAGGAGAGCAGCACGACGTGAGTGCCGTACCCGCCGATGTCCTGCCGGGCGGTGCCCTGACCGCGGAGGCGGCCGCGCCGGAAACGGCCGAACTCGGCCCCCGGGCACGGCTGTGGCCGTCGCTGGCGGCCGTGTACCGGGCGCAGCTGTCCCGGGCCCGGGTCGCGCGGATCCCGCTGCTGTTCGTGGCGACCTTCCAGTCGGTCGGCATCATGATCCTGATGCGCGGGGTCGTGGACGGCGGCGGTGAGGCTCGGGCCGTGGTCGCCGGCTCGGCGGTGCTGGTCGTCGCGTTCGTCGCGCTGAACCTCCTCGCCCAGTACTTCGGCCAGCTGCGGGCCGGCGGCGGACTCGACCACTACGCGACCCTGCCGGTGCCGCCGGCGGCGGTGGTGCTGGGCGCGGCCGGCGCGTACGCCTCGTTCACCGTGCCGGGCACCGTCGTGACCGCCGTCTTCGGCTGCGCGCTGTTCGGGCTGCCGCTGGCGCACCTGTGGATCCTGATCGCGGTGATCCCCCTCGCGGGCGCCGCGCTGGCCGGGCTCGGAGCGGCGCTCGGCCTGCTGGCGCCCCGGCCGGAACTGGCCACGCTCCTCGGCCAGCTCGGCATGTCCGCCGCGCTGCTGCTGGGCGTGCTGCCGCCGGAGCGGATGCCCGAGGCGGTGCGCCTGGCCCGCGACCTGCTGCCGTCGACGTACGGCGTCGAGGCGTTCGCGCGGACGTTCGCGCCGCACCCCGACTGGGCCCTCGTGCTCGGTGACCTCGCCGTGTGCGGGGCCGTCGGGATGCTCTCGCTGGCCGTGGCGACCTGGGCGTACCGCAGGGCAGCCGTCCGGTGACGCGCCGCACGGCCGGGCCTGGCACGATGGCAGGGTGAGCGCTCCCCTGACACCTCCACCGCCCCCGCACGAGCATTCCGCCCGGGACCCGTGGCAGCCGCCGTCCGACCCGGCCGCGGAGACCTCGGACGGGCACGCCGGGAAGTCCGGGTATCCCCGGCACGGCTGGTGGGACGACCAGGACGGACCCGGGATGAAGCAGGAACTGCGGGAGGCCGCGGTGACCCTGGTGGCGGTGGCGCTCGGCGGGCTGCTGCTCGGAGTGCTGTGGTGGTGGCTGGCACCGCGCGTGCCGCTGGTGGGCGAGGTGGCCGGCGGCAACTGGGCCGTCTACCTCAAGGACTCCGAGGGCGAGCAGGGCATCGGGGTGGACGGGACGTTCACGCTGCTCGCGCTGGGGTTCGGCGCGGTGAGCGCGCTCGTCGTGTTCCTGGTGCGGCGGCGGGGCGGTGTGCCCCTGGTGGTGGCGCTCGCCGCGGGCGGGCTGCTGGGGTCGGTGCTGGCCTGGCGGCTCGGGGTGTGGCTGGGGCCGGCGGAGGACGTGATGGCGCAGGCCCGGAGCGTGGGGCGGGGCGTCACCTTCGACGCGCCGTTGCAGCTGAGCGCGAAGGGCGCGCTGCTGGCGTGGCCGTTCGCGGGGCTGGTGCTGCACCTGGGGCTGACGAGCCTGTTCGGACCGCGGGACCCGGAGGACCTCCCGCCGGATCCGCACGTGCCGGGAACCGGGGCCTAGTTCCGGGGCCGGCCCGGGGGCGTGGCCGCGGCGGTCGCCCTGTGGCGGCCCGGCGCCCGGGTGTGCGGGGCATCGCGACTGCTCGGGGGAGTGCCGCCCAGGGCGTCGCCAGGGGCCCTCGTCGGAGGCTGCGCATCTGCGGGGGGTGTCCCGCGGGCCCTCTCCGCTCCCGGCTTCGTTCGAGCAGGGGAATTCCCCCTACGCCCCGGCGGCACGGGTGCTGCCGGAGGGCGCGTGCCGCGGGTCGGGCGGGGCGGCGGCGTGGGCGGTGTCCGGCTGTTCCCGCGCGCGGCGAGTCGCGCGACCGGTCGTGGCCAAAGCCGGGTGTGCCCCGCGCGAGGACGGGTTCGGCACGGCGTGTGCCTGCCCCCGGCCGGGGAGGCGCGGGCGTCCCCGGCCGGGGGCAGGCACGCGCGCCGAGCCGTCAGACGCGTCCGATGGGGGCCAGGACGGCGGAGGTCAGGTCGGTCAGGTCGGCCGGGGAGAGTTCGACCTCCAGGCCGCGCCGCCCGGCCGAGACGCAGATCGTCCCGTGCCGCGTGGCCGACGCGTCCAGGACCGTCGGCAGCCTCCTGCGCTGGCCCAGCGGTGAGATCCCGCCCCGCACGTATCCGGTGGTGCGTTCCGCCAGGGCCGGGTCGGCCATCGCCGCCCGCTTGCCGCCGACCGCCGACGCGAGCGCCTTCAGGTCGAGTTGGCCCGCCACCGGCACCACCGCCACCGTCAGCGTCCCGTCGACGTCCGCCACCAGTGTCTTGAACACCCGCTCCGGTGCGACGCCCATCGCCTCGGCGGCCTCCTCGCCGTAGGAGGGATGGGACGGATCGTGGTCGTAGGAGTGCACCGTGAACGGCACCCCGGCCGCCGTGAGCGCCACCGTCGCGGGCGTTCCCCCCGGCTGCTGCTTCCTGGACTTCTTCGCCATTGCGGCCGTCACCCCGGACAGTCGTACGTCAGTTGAGACTCATCGGGCCGCGCGTCAGCTCCGACGCGGGCAACGAGGGCAGATTACGGATGATCGCCGTCTCGGTGCGAAGGAGTTTCAGTTCGTCCCGCAGCCGCGACGCGGTGTCCGGCGCCTGGAGCAGGCGCTGCCGCGTCGGCGTGTCCAGCATCATCGCCGCGGCGACCAGGTAGGAGACCACGCCCGGCTCGTCCGGCAGGTCCGCGCCGGTCGCCAGCGACCGCTCCCGTGCCCCCGCGAGGCGCTTCTGGTACTGGCGGAACGACCGCAGCACCCCCTCCGCCAGCGCTCCCGGCTCGTCGCCGGGTTCCTCCTCCAGCGGTTCCAGTTCGGCCGTCAGGAACGGCCCCGAGGCGTCGACCGACAGCAGCCGCACCCGGGTCGTCCCGGTCGCCAGCACCTCGAAGGTGCCGTCGGCCCGCTCCCGGACCGTCGCCGCGTCGGCCACACAGCCCACCTTGTGGAAGGCGCGCAGCGGATCGCTGCCGAAGCCCGCCGCCGGGCCCCGCTCGGGCTCGGCCGTCGGATCGGGCATCCCGGGGGCGGTCCGCGCCACCTCGTGGCCGTCGCGGATCGCCACGACGGCGAACCGGCGTGGCTCGTCCTCCGGCGTCTTCAGCAGCTCGCGCATCATGGCGCGGTAGCGCTCCTCGAAGACGTTGAGCGGGAGCACGAGCCCCGGGAACAGCACCGTGTTCAGGGGGAAGAGCGGAAGCCGGACGGTGGTCACAGGGCAAAAGCCTAATGGGCGCCGGAGCGGAGTCGTCCGCCCCGCCCGCGGTCCGCACGGCCGGGGACCGGGACGGACCCGCCGGAACCGGGCCCCCGGACACCGGACGCGACCGCGGCGCCCACGGCCCGGCGCACCTCCAGGAACCGGCCCAGCGGGTCCTCCGCGTCCCGGTCCCAGGGGAACGACGTGGCGTACGGGCCGGTCAGCCGCAGCTGCTCCAGGGCGTCCGGCCAGCGCTCCAGCCGGACCAGGACGTACGTCAGCAGGTTGCGCAGCTCGGCCGGCCAGGACTGGCCCGCGGGCAGCCGCGCGGACAACGCGACGGCGCGGTCGGCCGCGGCCTCCAGCCGTGCGCGCGGCACCTCGGGACCGCAGCCGTCGGTCAGGTAGCCGAAGGCCGCCCGCAGCGGCAGCGCCTGCGTGAGCGAGGCCTCCGGCGCGTCCTGGGCGGCCCGGTCGGCGAAGTCGAGGCACTCCCGGTGCGAGCCGTGCCAGGAGGACGCCAGATAGCGCAGGGCCGCCACATGGCACCCGTGGTGGTGCGGGGCGCGCCGCACGGCCGCGGCCCACAGCTCCTCGACGTAGGTGTGGCCGGCCCGCGTGCCCCGTGCGTGGTCCAGGGCCAGCCGCCAGGGCACCGGGTCGCGGTGGTCCGCCCGGGCGGCGGCCGTGATCAGCGGGCTCACCTCGCGCAGCAGCTCACCGCGCGCCGGTGCGTCCCAGGCGCGGTCCACCGCCCGCTGGGCGTCCACGACGGCGGCGTCCGGGTCGAGCGGGGCGAGCGCGCGCCAGGTGTCCAGCCATCCGGGGCGCGCGCGGGCGAACGCGGCCAGGCCCCGTACGTACCGGTCGCGGTGGTCCCAGGCGCCCGTGCGCCGGGTGGCCGCGAGCAGCTCCGCGGCGGGCCCGTGGTTGCCGCCCGCCGCGCCGACCAGCGCCGGGCCGAGGACGTCGTCCGGCGCGTCGAGCAGCACCTCGTCGTCACCGGGCAGGACGAGGGGGACGGGGGAGGCGGCGCCCGTCGACTTTCCTCGCGCCCGGGACGTACGGGTGAACGCGTGCAGCAGAGCCATGGTGTCGACCATTGAAAGACCGCAGGTCACAGCGGCGCCAGAGCGCACACGGAAGTCACGGAAAGTTGTACGCGGGCCGGTCAAGCCCCGGTAAAAAGCAGACGGTCCCTCAGGGAGCCCATCCCTCAGGAAACACCGGACCACGGCTGCTTCACCCGCCCCGCGGGTCGCGCGCGGGCGGACTATGTGCGCCGCAGCGTCCGGGTCGCACCCGCCGCCACCGTGGTCGCCAGGATCCATCCGAGCAGGATGAACGCGGCCGACAGCCACTGCCAGCCGCCGCGCAGCTGCCAGAAGCCCACCTGCCCCAGATCGATCACCGGCAGCAGCAGGTCCAGCGCGAACAGGGCGGGGTTCCAGGCCGGATGCTCACCGCTCTTCAGCGGCGGGTGGTGGGAGTTCGCGAAGGCCAGCGAACCGGCCGCCCACAGCACCGCCATCCACACCGCCGCCCGGCCCGGACGGTACCCGTAGGCGACGGTCCAGTCCTGCGCGTACCCCCACAGCTTGGCCGCGAGCGGCAGGCTCTCGCGGCGCCGGCGCTGCTTGGCGAGCAGCACCTCCCGGGCGTCCTCGTCCTCCCCGCCCTCCCGCAGCACGGCGGCCAGCCGCTCGTACGGCTCCGGGTTGTACTCGGCGCTCGCCGCGTCCACCCAGCGCAGCCGCAGCCCCAGCGGGAACGGACCGCGCGGTACCAGGTTCTCGTAGGTGAAGCCGCCCATGTGCAGCCGGCCGGGGCCCGGCCAGCTGTCCGCCCGGTCCACCAGGTTCACCACCCGCGCCCCCGACAGCACCACCCGGCCGCGCGCCGGCCGCTCGCCGAGGAAGCGCAGCTCCGGCGTCTGCACCCGGCGCAGCGACAGCTCCTGCTCGTCGGTGAGGACGAACCGGGCCCCCTCGCAGTCGACCGCGTCCCCGAACCGCCCGTCGTCCAGCCGCACCCCGCCCCGGCACTCGAACCGCTGGATCCTCGTCCCGCGGGCCGGCGTCATCCCGCTGCGCGCCTGGGCACCGACGCCCGCCGGGGTCAGGTACAGCGTGCGCTCGACGGTGAGCTGCGGCGCGTTCAGCGCGAGCCGGGTCTGCGAGTTGCCCAGCCGCGCGCCCCGCAGGCTCAGCGACACGCCGATCGTCGCGCTGCGCAGGCTCAGCTCGCCGTGCGACTCCAGCATCTCCGCCTGGAAGTCCTGCCCGACGCTCATCCCGTCCGCGGCGATCGAGCGGCCGTTGCGGTCCCGGTGCACGACCGCCTGGTTGAGCAGCAGATCCGTACCGATCCGCGCGTCGGTCAGCCGGATGCCGCCCAGGAACCGGCAGCGCGGCAGGTGCAGGTCGCCCTCGGTGTGCAGCCGGGCCGCCTCCAGACGGGGCACGGCGCAGTCGACCATCCGCAGGGTCGTGAAGCGGCTCTCCGGCAGCAGCACCTCCCGCTCGAAGCGGCAGCCGCGCAGCTCCCAGTAGGGCGCCACCGTGCCCCCGGCCAGGTCGAGCACGCCGCTGATCCGCACCCCGACGAGCTTCAGCGACGACACCCGGCCCGCCAGCGCGGGCGGGCCGTCCAGGAGCAGCCAGCACACCACCCGCGCCCGGACGGTGCGCTCCGGACCCCACGGATGCCCGCCGTGCGGATCGTCGGCCACCGTGTCGCCGCTGCTCAGGTCGTACACGCTGCCGTTGCGGAAGGCCTGCCACATGCCGGCCTCCGCGGCGGTCAGGTCCTCCGGCGGCTCCGCGCCGCCCGGTCGCGTCCCGTGGGTCACGGACCTCCCCTCCTCCTCACCTACCCGTCGGTTCGTCCCTTCGTACAACCGGTGATGCCCGGTACGGTGACCCGCTGAACACGGAAAGTGAAGGGGATCTCGAAAATGTGCGCGGACCGTCACCGTGAGGGGTCCGTATCAGCCACTGGAACGGGCGGACGGCCCACGGCCGGGGTCTGAGACAATTGAGCACGTGATCTCACGAATCGATCTGCGCGGTGACGCCCTCCCCGAGGGTGCCGCCCTGCGCGACCTGCTGCCCCGAGCCGACTTCGACGTCGCGGCCGCCCTGGACAAGGTGCGGCCCATCTGCGAGGACGTGCATCATCGGGGCGACGCGGCGCTGATCGACTACGCCGAGCGCTTCGACGGCGTGAAGCTGGACCGGGTACGGGTCCCGGCCGAGGCGCTCACCCGCGCCCTGGAGGAGCTCGACCCGGCCGTGCGCGCGGCCCTGGAGGAGTCCATCCGGCGCGCCCGGCTCGTCCACCGCGAGCAGCGCCGCACCACGCACACCACCCAGGTCGTGCCAGGCGGCACGGTCACGGAGAAGTGGGTGCCGGTCGACCGCGTGGGGCTGTACGCGCCGGGCGGCCGGGCCGTCTACCCCTCCTCCGTGATCATGAACGTGGTGCCCGCCCAGGAGGCCGGCGTCCCGTCCCTCGCGCTCGCCTCCCCGGCCCAGGCCGACTTCGGCGGACTTCCGCACCCCACGATCCTCGCCGCCTGCGCCCTGCTCGGCGTCGACGAGGTCTACGCGGCGGGCGGCGCCACCGCCGTCGCCATGTTCGCCCACGGGACGGAGTCCTGCCCGCCCGCGAACCTGGTGACGGGCCCCGGCAACATCTGGGTCGCCGCCGCCAAGCGCTACTTCACCGGGAAGATCGGCATCGACGCCGAGGCCGGCCCCACCGAGATCGCGATCCTCGCGGACTCCACGGCCGACCCGGTGCACGTGGCCTCCGACCTGATCAGCCAGGCCGAGCACGACCCGCTGGCCGCCGCCGTCCTCGTCACCGACTCCGCGGAGCTCGCGGACGCGGTGGAGAGGGAACTGAAGCCGCAGGTCGAGGCCAGCAAGCACACCGAGGAGCGGATCGTCCCGGCCCTGTCCGGCCGCCAGTCCGCGATCGTCCTGGTCGACGGCGTCGAGGAGGGTCTGCGCGTCGTCGACGCCTACGGCGCCGAGCACCTGGAGATCCAGACCGCCGACGCCGCCGCGGTCGCCGACCGGGTGCGCAACGCGGGCGCGATCTTCGTCGGCCCCTGGGCCCCGGTCTCCCTCGGCGACTACGCCGCCGGCTCCAACCACGTGCTGCCCACCGGCGGTTGCGCCTGCCACTCCTCGGGGCTGTCCGTGCAGTCCTTCCTGCGCGGCATCCACATCGTCGACTACACCGAGGACGCGCTGGCCGAGGTCGCGCACCACGTGGTGACGCTGGCGGAGGCGGAGGACCTGCCCGCGCACGGCGCGGCGATCAAGGCGAGGTTCGGCTGGAAGGTGCCTGAGAACAAGTGAGTTTCGGAATCGACGACCTCCCCGTACGGGACGAGCTGCGCGGCAAGTCCCCCTACGGCGCGCCCCAGCTGGACGTCCCCGTACGGCTGAACACCAACGAGAACCCCTACCCGCTGCCCGAGCCGCTGGTCGAGCGGATCACCGAGCGGGTCCGCGAGGCCGCCCGGCACCTCAACCGCTACCCGGACCGGGACGCGGTCGAACTGCGCACCGCGCTGGCCGCCTACCTGACGAGGACCGCCGGCCACCCGGTGGGCGCCGAGAACGTCTGGGCGGCCAACGGCTCCAACGAGGTCATCCAGCAGCTGCTGCAGACCTTCGGCGGGCCGGGCCGCAGCGCGATCGGTTTCGAGCCGTCGTACTCGATGCACGGCCTCATCTCGCGCGGCACCGGCACCGGCTGGATCTCCGGGCCCCGCAACGAGGACTTCACCATCGACCTCGCCGCCGCCGAGAAGGCGATCGCCGAGCACCGGCCCGACGTCGTCTTCGTCACCACCCCCAACAACCCCACCGGTAACGCGGTCCCCGCGTCCGCCGTCGTCGCGCTGTACGAGGCCGCCCAGGCGGCGGGGCCGTCGATGGTGGTCGTGGACGAGGCATACGTCGAGTTCAGCCACGGCGGCTCGCTGCTCCCGCTGCTCGACTCGCGCCCGAACCTGGTGATCTCCCGCACCATGTCGAAGGCGTTCGGCGCGGCGGGCCTGCGCCTCGGCTACCTGGCCGCGCACCCGGCCGTCGTCGATGCCGTCCAGCTGGTGCGGCTGCCGTACCACCTGTCGGCGATCACCCAGGCGACCGCGCTGGCCGCCCTGGAACACACCGACACGCTGCTGGGTTACGTCGAGCAGCTGAAGACCGAGCGCGACCGGCTGGTCGCCGAACTGCGCGCGACCGGCTACGACGTCACCGAGTCCGACGCCAACTTCGTCCAGTTCGGCAGGTTCGAGGACTCCCACGCCGCGTGGCGCGAGATCCTCGACCGGGGCGTGTTGGTCCGGGACAACGGCGTACCGGGATGGCTGCGGGTCACCGCGGGCACCCCGGCCGAGAACGACGCGTTCCTCGACGCGGTACGTGAGATCAAGAAGGAGCAGAGCGCATGAGCCGCGTTGGACGCGTGGAACGCACCACCAAGGAAACGTCCGTCCTCGTCGAGATCGACCTCGACGGCACCGGGAAGACCGAGATCTCCACCGGGGTCGGCTTCTACGACCACATGCTGGACCAGATCGGCCGGCACGGTCTGTTCGACCTGACCGTGAAGACCGAGGGCGACCTGCACATCGACTCCCACCACACCATCGAGGACACCGCCCTCGCCCTCGGCGCCGCCTTCAAGCAGGCGCTCGGCGACAAGGTGGGCATCTACCGCTTCGGCAACTGCACGGTCCCGCTGGACGAGTCCCTCGCCCAGGTCACCGTCGACCTGTCCGGCCGCCCCTACCTCGTGCACACCGAGCCCGAGAAGATGGCGCCGATGATCGGCGAGTACGACACCACGATGACCCGGCACATCCTGGAGTCCTTCGTCGCCCAGGCCCAGGTCGCCCTGCACGTGCACGTGCCCTACGGCCGCAACGCGCACCACATCGTGGAGTGCCAGTTCAAGGCCCTCGCCCGCGCCCTGCGCTACGCGTCCGAGCGCGACCCGCGCGCGGCCGGCATCCTGCCCTCCACGAAGGGCGCCCTGTAGAGCATGAACGGTCTGTCCACCGTCCTGATCGTCGTCGGCCTGTTCTTCGTCGGCGGGATCATCTCCTTCGTCAAGCAGAAGATGCCCACGAGCCTCGTCGTGCTGCTCTCGATCGGCGCCGTGCTGTGCATCGGCACGGGCCTTCTGTACCTGGAGGTGTGAGCCCTTGAGCACCGCCAAGAAGGTCGTGGTCTTCGACTACGGCTTCGGCAACATCCGTTCCGCCGAGCGTGCCCTCGCCCGCGCGGGAGCCGACGTCGAGATCACCCGTGACTTCGACACGGCCATGAACGCCGACGGCCTGCTGGTGCCCGGCGTCGGCGCCTTCGCCGCCTGCATGAAGGGCCTCAAGGAGGCCCGCGGCGACTGGATCGTCGACCGCCGGCTCTCCGGCGGCCGCCCGGTCATGGGCATCTGCGTCGGCATGCAGATCCTCTTCGCCCGCGGCATCGAGCACGGCGTGGAGAGCGAGGGCCTCGACGAGTGGCCCGGCTCCGTCGAGCCGCTCCAGGCCGAGGTCGTGCCCCACATGGGCTGGAACACCGTGGACGCCCCGGCCGGCTCCGAGCTGTTCGCCGGCCTCGACGCGGACGCCCGCTACTACTTCGTGCACTCCTACGCCGTCCACGACTGGACCCTTCAGACGACGAACCCGGCGATGCGCGCCCCGCTGGTCACCTGGTCCACCCACGGCAAGCCCTTCGTCGCCGCCGTCGAGAACGGCGCCCTGTGGGCGACGCAGTTCCACCCCGAGAAGTCCGGCGACGCCGGTGCCCAGCTCCTCACCAACTGGATCGGAACCCTGTAGAGACATGGCCAAGCTCGAACTCCTCCCCGCCGTCGACGTCCGCGACGGCCAGGCCGTCCGCCTCGTGCACGGCGAGTCCGGGACCGAAACGTCCTACGGCTCCCCCCTGGAGGCCGCGCTCGCCTGGCAGCGCTCCGGCGCCGAGTGGCTGCACCTGGTCGACCTCGACGCCGCCTTCGGCACCGGCGACAACCGCGCGCTGATCGCCGAGGTCGCCGGGGCCATGGACATCAAGGTGGAGCTGTCCGGCGGCATCCGCGACGACGACACCCTCGCCGCCGCCCTCGCCACCGGCTGCACCCGCGTCAACCTCGGTACCGCCGCCCTGGAGACCCCCGAGTGGGTCGCCAAGGTCATCGCCGAGCACGGCGACAAGATCGCCGTCGGCCTCGACGTGCGCGGCACCACCCTGCGCGGCCGCGGCTGGACCCGCGACGGCGGTGACCTCTACGAGACGCTGGACCGCCTCAACAAGGAGGGCTGCTCCCGCTACGTCGTCACCGACATCGCCAAGGACGGCACCCTCCAGGGCCCCAACCTGGAGCTGCTGAGGAACGTCTGCGCCGCCACCGACCGCCCGGTCGTCGCCTCCGGCGGCGTCTCCTCCCTGGACGACCTGCGGGCCATCGCCGAGCTCGTCCCGCTGGGCGTCGAGGGCTCCATCGTCGGCAAGGCCCTGTACGCCAAGGCGTTCACCCTGGAAGAGGCCCTGGAGGCCACGTCGTGAAGAAGGACACGGCCCGATGACGAACGATGCCGTACGGCGCGTGCAGAGCGGTGACCCCTGGGAGGAGACCCTCGGCTCCGCTCGCGCCGTGGCGGCGGGCGACCGCGTCCTGGTGGGCGGCACGACCGCGTTCCGGGGCGAGGTGCTGTACGGGGAGGGCGACCCGTACGAGCAGGCCAAGGCCGCCTTCACCCACGCGCTGGAGGCGATCGGTGAGTTCGGGCTCGGCACCGGGTCCGTGATCCGCACCCGCATCCACCTCGCCCACGCGCGGGACGTCGACGCGGCCGGGCGCGCGCACAAGGAGCTGTTCGACGCGGTGCGCCCGGTCACCACCCTGCTGGTGGTCGAGGGCTTCGCCGACTCGCGCGTACTGGTCTCAGTGGAACTCGAAGCATGCAGAGGAGCCGTGGATTCATGACCCTGGCGGTCCGAGTCATCCCCTGCCTGGACGTGGACAACGGCCGGGTCGTCAAGGGTGTCAACTTCCAGAACCTGCGCGACGCGGGCGACCCCGTCGAGATGGCCAAGGTGTACGACGCCGAGGGCGCCGACGAGTTGACGTTCCTCGACATCACCGCATCGTCCGGCAACCGCGAGACGACCTACGACGTGGTGCGCCGCACCGCCGAGCAGGTGTTCATCCCGCTGACGGTGGGCGGTGGTGTCCGCACCACCGAGGACGTGGACAGGCTGCTGCGCGCGGGCGCCGACAAGGTCGGCGTCAACACCGCGGCCATCGCCCGGCCCGACCTCATCCGCGAGATCGCCGAGCGCTTCGGCCGGCAGGTCCTGGTGCTGTCCGTCGACGCCCGGCGCACGGAGTCCGGGTCCTTCGAGGTCACCACGCACGGCGGCCGCCGGGGCACCGGCATCGACGCCGTGGAGTGGGCGCACCGCGCCGCCGAACTCGGCGCGGGCGAGATCCTGCTGAACTCCATGGACGCCGACGGCACCAAGGACGGCTACGACCTGGAGATGATCGCCGCCGTCCGGGGGCACGTCACCGTGCCGGTGATCGCCTCCGGCGGCGCCGGGAAGCTCGGCGACTTCCCGCCCGCCGTCGAGGCGGGCGCCGACGCCGTCCTGGCCGCCTCCGTCTTCCACTTCGGCGACCTGCGCATCGGCCAGGTCAAGGACACGCTGCGGGACGCCGGTCACCCGGTGCGCTGAGGCTCAGCCCGCCGGCTGCGCGAGCCGGATCAGGTTGCCGACCGTGTCGTCCAGCACCGCGGCGACCACCGGGCCCTGCTCCCGCGGGTCCTGGACGAAGTGGACGCCCTCCCCGCGCAGCCGCTCGTACTCCGCGCGGAGGTCGTCCACCGAGAACACGATCGCCGGCAGCCCCGCCTCCCGCACGGCCCTGCGGTACGGCTCGGCGATGGGACCCCGACCCGGCTCCAGCAGGAGCTCCAGGTCCCGCTGGGCGCCCTCGCGGGCGCCCACGGTGACGAACAGCGTCCCGTCGCCGAGGTCCATGCGGGTACGCGTCTCGAAGCCGAGGACATCGGTGTAGAAGGCGTGGGCCTTCGCCACGTCGTCGACGTACACACTGGTCATGGCCACTTTGATCACGAGCTGCGCCTTTCGGGTCCGGATCAGATGCCGAGCTGTTTGGTCTCCCGCAGCCTCACGATCGCGTCCTCGTCGCCGTCCAGTCCGACCTTGGCCGCGCTTTGCCGGCCGTAGGCGAACAGCACCAGCTCGGACGGCTCCCCGGTCACCGTGACCACGGGCGTGCCGCGACGGGCCACCGCAGTCTGGCCGTCCGGACGGCGCAGCACCAGACCCGTCGGAACCCCGCGCCCCATCAGCCGCGCGGAGCGTTCGAGCCGCGACCACAGGGCGTCCTGGAACACGGGATCCAGTTCGCGCGGCGTCCACTCGGGCTGGGCCCGGCGGACGTCCTCGGTATGGACGTAGAACTCGACGATGTTCGACAGCTCGTCGACCTGCTTGAGAGAGAAGGGCGAGAAACGCGGGGGACCGGTCCGGATGAGCTGGATCAGCTCCTCGTAGGGCTTGGCGGTGAACTCCGCCGTCACCCGCTCCAGACGCGACGCGAGCTGCTTGACCAGCATGCCGCCCGCCGCGTCGGGGCGGCGCTCGCGCACCACGACATGCGCGGCGAGGTCCCGGGTCGTCCAGCCCTCGCACAGGGTGGGGGCCTCGGGCCCCGTGGTCTCCAGCAGATCGGCCAGCAGGAGTCGTTCACGCTTCGCATGGGTCGACATGCAAGCCAGCCTACGACCGGCCGCGAAGTCCGCCCACCCGTCACCCGGCCACCCCCTGTGCCCAACCGGTGGACGAGCGCGCGGGCGCACCCGGCCCGCGCGGCACAATGGTCCGCATGACCAGCACGCCCGCCCGTCGCCCGGCCGCCACCCCTCACGGAGGCGCCGCGCGCCACAGTGCTCCCTCCAGCCGCCTCGACCCGGAGATCGCCGCGCGGCTCAAGCGCAGCCCCGACGGCCTCCTGCCCGCCATCGCCCAGCAGTACGACACCGGAGAGGTGCTGATGCTGGGCTGGATGGACGACGAGGCACTGCACCGCACGCTCACCACCGGCCGCTGCACCTACTGGTCGCGCAGCCGCCAGGAGTACTGGGTCAAGGGCGACACCTCCGGCCACTTCCAGTGGGTGAAAACGGTCGCGCTGGACTGCGACGCCGACACCGTGCTGGTCAAGGTCGACCAGGTCGGCGCCGCCTGCCACACCGGGGCGCGCACCTGCTTCGACGCCGACGTGCTGGTGGCGGACGCCCCCGCCGCCGGTCAGTAGGGTCGGCCGGCATGGACCTCGAGACGTTCCGCAAGCTCGCCACCGACCGCCGGGTCGTCCCGGTCACCCGCAAGCTCCTCGCCGACGGCGACACCCCGGTCGCGCTCTACCGCAAGCTCGCCGGTGAACGCCCCGGCACCTTCCTGCTGGAGTCCGCGGAGAACGGCAGGTCGTGGTCCCGCTACTCGTTCGTCGGCGTCCGCAGCGCCGCCACCCTCACCGAACGCGACGGACAGGCCCACTGGGAAGGCACCCCGCCCGTCGGCGTGCCCGTCGACGGCGACCCGCTCGGCGCCCTGCGCGCCACCCTCCAGGCCCTGCACACCCCGCGCGACCTCACCCACGACCTCGGTCTGCCGCCCTTCACCGGCGGCATGGTCGGCTACCTGGGCTACGACATCGTGCGCCGCCTGGAGAGGATCGGCCCCGGCGAGCGGGACGACCTCCGGCTCCCCGAGCTGACCATGCTGCTCACCAGCGACCTCGCCGTCATGGACCACTGGGAGGGCTCCGTCTGGCTGATCGCCAACGCGATCAACCACAACGACCTGGAGACCGGCGTCGACGAGGCGTACGCCGACGCCGTGGCCCGCCTCGACGCCATGGAGGCAGACCTCACCCGCCCGGTGGCGCAGCCCCCGGCCGTCCTGCCCCCGTCCGAACTGCCCGAGTACACCGCGCGGTGGGGCGGACCCGACTTCCGGGCGGCCGTGGAGGACGTCAAGGAACGCATCCGCGCCGGGGAGGCCTTCCAGGTCGTCCCCTCCCAGCGGTTCGAGACGCCGTGCACGGCGACTGCCCTCGACGTCTACCGGGTACTGCGCGCCACCAACCCGTCCCCGTACATGTACCTGTTCCGCTTCGACGGCTTCGACGTCGCCGGTTCGTCCCCCGAGGCCCTGGTGAAGGTCGAGGACGGGCAGGCCATGGTCCACCCCATCGCCGGCACCCGGCACCGCGGCACCACCCCGCAGGAGGACCAGGCCCTCGCCGACGAACTCCTCGCCGACCCCAAGGAGCGCGCCGAGCACCTCATGCTCGTCGACCTGGGCCGCAACGACCTCGGACGGGTCTGCGAGCCGGGCTCCGTCGAGGTCGTCGACTTCATGTCCATCGAGCGCTACTCGCACGTCATGCACATCGTCTCCACGGTCACCGGCCGGGTCACCGGCGACCGCACCGCCTTCGACGTGCTCACCGCCTGCTTCCCGGCCGGCACGCTCTCCGGCGCGCCCAAGCCCCGCGCCATGCAGATCATCGACGCACTCGAACCGTCCCGGCGCGGACTGTACGGCGGCTGCGTCGGCTACCTCGACTTCGCCGGGGACTCCGACACGGCCATCGCCATCCGCACCGCCCTGCTGCGGGACGGCACCGCCTACGTCCAGGCCGGGGCCGGAATCGTCGCCGACTCCGATCCGGTCGCCGAGGACACCGAGTGCCGCAACAAGGCGGCGGCGGTGCTGCGCGCGGTGCACACGGCGAACCGGCTGGGGCGGTCCTGAGGCGCGCGGGACGAACCCCGGCTGTCGGTTCGCCCGGGGTTCAGGCGATAGTGGAGGGCGTGACTGCCGTACCCACCCCACGTTCCGAGGCCGCCGGCTCCGCCAGGACCGGCCGCCTCACCCTCGCCGTCGCCCTGCTGTCCGGCGCCCTGGGCGCGGCCGTGGCGCTGCTCGCCTCCCGGCAGCAGTGGTCGGAGGGCACCGTCACGGTGGCCGGCGGCCCCTTTCCCCTGACCGCCCGGGGCAGTGACGTCACCGGCGTCCCGGCCGCCCTGGCCGTCGTGGGACTGGCCGCGCTCGTCGCCGTGTTCGCCGTCCGCCGGGCCGGCCGCCTCGCGGTCGCCGCGCTGCTCGCCCTCTCCGGGGCGGGCACGATCGCGGCGGCGCTGCTCGGGGCGTCCGACCGCGCGGCGCTGGACGAGCAGGCGGCCAAGGCGTCCGGGGACACGTCGGCGACGGTTCAGGCCCTCAGCCACACGGCGTGGCCGTACGTCGCCGCGGTGGGCGGCGCGCTGCTGCTGGTGGCGGGGCTGCTGGCGCTGCGGTACGGACGGCTGTGGCCGGCGATGTCCGGGCGCTACGAGCGGGACGGGGCGGCGGCGCGGCCGCGCCGGAAGCAGGCGGCGCGGGTCGATCCGGACCGTCCGGAGGACCTCTGGAAGGCGCTCGACCGCGGTGAGGACCCGACGGGGGCCTGACGCGCCCCCGCGGGCGGTCCCTCACCCGTCCGGTACCCCCGATCACCCGGGACGGCCGGGTGCGGGACAATGATGCTGAGCGCCCTGCTCAGACACGTACACAGCAACGAGGAGCATGCAATGGCGGGCAGCAACCACGGTCACACCCCGGCCGCCTGGACCGGTGTCATCATCGCCTTCATCGGTTTCTGCGCCGCGGGCGCGTTCATGGTGATGGACCAGCCCGTGGGCTTCTGGGCGAGCATGGGTGTCGTCCTCCTCGGCGGTGTCGTCGGCGCCATCATGCGCTCGATGGGCATGGGCCAGCCGAAGAGCGTCCACCCCGTGCACCGGACCACCGGCGAAGAGGCCCCGGCCGGCGCCCGCGGCTGAGCACCGCCCGGCACCCGGGGGCAGGGGCGGCGCGGCCCGCACGGCGGAGCCCGAACCGCCCCTGACCCGCATGCGGGGCACAATGCACCACGTGAACGCCCCCAGCCCCAGCACACCCCGCGGCGGCCGGGCGGCCCGGCCGGCCGTCCCCGCCGCGATCCTCGCCGCGGTCGCCGGAGCCTTCGTCTACGTCGCCGCCGTCGACCCCAACGAGCCCGGCCACTATCCCGTCTGCCCGCTGCTGCACCTCACCGGCCTGTACTGCCCCGGCTGCGGCGGACTGCGCAGCGCGCACGCCGTCGCCCACGGCGACCTGCCGGCCGCGCTGCAGGCCAACGCCCTCGCGGTGCTCGCCTACGCGTGCTTCGCCGTGCTGTGGACCGTCTGGGTGGTCCGCGCCGTGCGCGGCGGCCCGCCCCTGAGGATCGACCCGCCCCCGGTGCTCCTGTGGTCCCTGGGAGCGTTGCTGCTGGTCTTCACGATTGTCCGGAACCTGCCCTTCGGCGGCTGGCTGCATCCTTGACCAGCGGGCGAATGTCCAGCTAGTGGACCGCGGGGCGGCCGGATGCGAGGCATACGCCCTGCTCCGGATACCATCGCAGTGTCCATCGAAGACCGACCGCAAGGAAGGGGGCCGCTCGCGTGAGTGTGCTCGACGAGATCATCGACGGAGTCCGTGCCGACCTCGCGGAGCGGCAGGCGCGCGTCAGCCTCGACGAGCTCAAGGAGCGCGCGGCGAAGGCCCCGGCGGCCAAGGACGGCGTGGCGGCCCTGCGCGGCGACGGCGTCAAGGTGATCTGCGAGGTCAAGCGCTCCAGCCCGTCCAAGGGCGCGCTGGCCGCGATCGCCGACCCGGCGGGACTGGCCGCCGACTACGAGGCGGGCGGCGCCGCCGTCATCTCCGTGCTCACCGAGGAGCGCCGCTTCGGCGGCTCCCTGGCCGACCTGGAGGCCGTCCGGGCGCGCGTGGACATCCCCGTGCTCCGCAAGGACTTCATCGTCACCTCGTACCAGCTCTGGGAGGCCCGCGCCTACGGCGCCGACCTGGCGCTGCTGATCGTGGCGGCCCTCGACCAGGCGGCCCTGGAGTCGCTGATCGAGCGCGCCGAGTCCATCGGGCTCACCCCGCTCGTCGAGGTCCACGACGAGGACGAGGTGGAGCGCGCCGTCGACGCCGGCGCCAAGGTCATCGGTGTCAACGCGCGCAACCTCAAGACCCTCGAGGTCGACCGCGGCACCTTCGAACGGGTCGCCCCCGAGATCCCCGCCCACCTGGTCAGGGTCGCCGAGTCCGGCGTCCGCGGCCCGCACGACCTCATCGCCTACGCCAACGCGGGCGCCGACGCCGTCCTGGTCGGCGAGTCCCTGGTCACCGGCAAGGACCCCCGGACGGCCGTCTCCGACCTGGTGGCGGCGGGCGAGCACCCGGCCCTCCGCCACGGCCGCGGCTGAACCGCCGGTAGGCTGACCCCGATGACGCTCTCCCGCCTCGCTCGTGGCTGCCGGCCCCGTGGCTGCCGTGCCCCCGCCCGCAGGGTGCACGGCCGCAGGGTCCGCTACGTCATCGGTGACGAACCGGGACAGGTGAACGGGCGGCGATGGCAGCGCGCCCCACAGGGGCGCGGGGCTGTACCGGAACACCCGGCTCCGTCGTGTGAGCGCGACCAGCCACCTACGGCCTGAGGCCGACCGACAACCCCGCCCCCACGGCGAACAGTGCCCGACACACACTCACCGTGAGGTCCACGCATGCCCAGCACCTTCTTCATCCCTGACCCGGAAGGCCAGGTTCCGAGCGCCGAGGGCTACTTCGGCGCCTTCGGCGGCAAGTTCATCCCCGAGGCCCTCGTCGCGGCGGTCGACGAGGTGGCCGTCGAGTACGACAAGGCCAAGGCCGACCCCGAGTTCGCCCGTGAACTCGACGACCTGCTCGCCCACTACACCGGCCGCCCGAGCGCGCTCACCGAGGTCCCCCGGTTCGCCGCGGAGGCGGGCGGCGCCCGGATCTTCCTCAAGCGCGAGGACCTGAACCACACCGGCTCGCACAAGATCAACAACGTGCTCGGCCAGGCCCTGCTCACCCGGCGCATGGGCAAGACCCGCGTCATCGCCGAGACCGGCGCCGGCCAGCACGGCGTGGCCACCGCCACCGCCTGCGCCCTCTTCGGCCTCGACTGCACCATCTACATGGGCGAGATCGACACCCGGCGCCAGGCGCTGAACGTGGCCCGGATGCGCATGCTCGGCGCCGAGGTCATCGCCGTGAAGTCCGGCAGCCGCACCCTGAAGGACGCCATCAACGAGGCGTTCCGCGACTGGGTCGCCAACGTCGACCGCACCCACTACCTGTTCGGCACCGTCGCGGGACCGCACCCCTTCCCCGCGATGGTCCGCGACTTCCACCGCGTCATCGGCGTGGAGGCACGCCGCCAGATCCTGGAGCGCGCCGCACGGCTGCCCGACGCCGCCATCGCCTGCGTCGGCGGCGGCTCCAACGCCATCGGTCTCTTCCACGCCTTCATCCCGGACGCCGGCGTGCGCCTCATCGGCTGCGAGCCGGCCGGGCACGGCATCGAGACCGGCGAGCACGCGGCCACCCTCAGCGCCGGCGAGCCCGGCATCCTGCACGGCTCCCGCTCCTACGTCCTCCAGGACGACGAGGGCCAGATCACCGAGCCGTACTCCATCTCCGCCGGCCTCGACTACCCGGGCATCGGACCCGAGCACTCCTACCTCAAGGACAGCGGCCGCGGCGAGTACCGCGCGGTGACCGACGACGCCGCCATGCAGGCCCTGCGCCTGCTGTCGCGCACCGAGGGCATCATCCCGGCCATCGAGTCCGCCCACGCCCTCGCCGGCGCCCTGGAGGTCGGCAGGGAACTGGGCCCGGACGGGCTGATCGTCGTCAACCTGTCCGGCCGCGGCGACAAGGACATGGACACCGCCGCCCGCTACTTCGGGCTGTACGACACCGACGCCGAGGTCGCCGCCGACGAGGCCGGCACCGCCGAGATCGAGGGGGACGCCAAGTGAGCGGCACCGTGCGACTGCTGAACGACACCCTCGCCGCGGCGAAGGCCGAGGGCCGCTCCGCCCTCATCGCCTACCTCCCGGCCGGGTTCCCCACCGTGGACGGCGGCATCGAGGCGGTCAAGGCCGCCCTGGAGGGCGGTGCCGACATCGTCGAGGTGGGCCTGCCGCACAGCGACCCCGTCCTGGACGGCCCGGTCATCCAGACCGCCGACGACATCGCCCTGCGCGGCGGCGTGCGGATCGCGGACGTGCTGCGCACGGTCCGCGAGGCGCACGCCGCCACCGGCAAGCCGATCCTCGTCATGACCTACTGGAACCCCATCGACCGCTACGGCGTCGAGCGGTTCACCGCCGAGCTCGCCGAGGCGGGCGGCGCCGGCTGCATCCTGCCCGACCTGCCCGTGCAGGAGTCGGGGCTGTGGCGGGAGCACGCGGAGAAGCACGGGCTCGCCACGGTCTTCGTGGTCGCGCCCAGCAGCAGGGACGAGCGGCTCGCCGAGATCACCGCGGCCGGCAGCGGCTTCGTCTACGCCGCTTCCCTGATGGGTGTCACCGGCACCCGCGCGTCGGTCGGCGCGCAGGCCGAGGAACTGGTGCGGCGCACCCGCGCCACCACCGACATCCCGGTCTGCGTCGGCCTGGGCGTCTCCAACCCCGCCCAGGCGGCCGAGGTCGCCCGCTTCGCCGACGGGGTGATCGTGGGCTCGGCCTTCGTCAAGCGGATGCTGGACGCCCCCGACGACGCGGCCGGCGTCGAGGCCGTCCGCGCGCTCGCCGGCGAACTCGCCCGGGGCGTACGCGGACAGGCGTGACCGGGCTCGGACCACGCAGGTAGTCATACGGGTCCCTCGTACGGGTGGACCTGGGACCGGGGAGGCGCTGAGCGCCTCCCCGGTTCGTTCTGCGGGGTGTGAGCGAGAAGAACCGTGAGGGAAAGCGCACCGCCCGGGAGCGGCTGGCGGTCGAGCGCGAGAAGCAGAAGGCGGCGGAGAAGCGGCGCCGTGCCCTGATCGTGGGCGCGAGCGTGGTCTGCGTCCTGGGGCTCGCGGCGGTGATCGGCGTCATCGCCGCCAACTCCGGGGGGGACGACAGCGAGAGCGAAGCGTCGGGCCCGGTCGTGGCCCCCTCGGGCGCCCTCGGCGAGGACGGCACCGTCATCCCGGTCGGCGATCCGGACGCCAAGGCGACGCTCACGGTGTGGGAGGACTTCCGCTGCCCGGCCTGCAAGTCCTTCGAGGAGGTCTACAGCCCCACCATCCACGAGCTGACCGACGCCGGCCGGCTGAAGGTGGAGTACCACCTGGTCACGCTGATCGACGGCGCCCTGGGCGGCACCGGCTCCCGTGACTCTGCCAATGCCGCGGCCTGCGCCCAGGACGCCGGGAAGTTCACCGCGTACCACGACGTGCTGTTCCGGAACCAGCCGCTGGAGCGTGACGACACCTTCGCCGACAAGGAGGAGCTGATCGACCTGGCCGGCAAGGTCGACGGCCTCGACACCCCCGCCTTCCGCGCGTGCGTCGAAGACGGCACGCACAACAGCTGGGTCGCGAAGTCCAACGAGGCGTTCCAGAAGGGCGGCTTCAGCGGCACCCCCACCGTGCTCCTCGACGGGAAGAACATCTACCAGGACAACTCGATGACCCCGGAGCGGCTGAAGCAGATGGTGGAGGAGGCCAACAAGGGCTAGGGCCGATCCCCCGGGGAACGACAGGGTTCCTGTTATGGAGCCGTTGCCGGGCCGCCCGCCGCGTGGCCGGTCCGGCACGGTAGCGTCGACCTTGCCATGGAACTTGCCTACATTCCCAGCCCGTCGAGCGGGGTGCTGTACCTCGGCCCCGTTCCGCTGCGCGGCTACGCGTTCTGCATCATCATCGGCGTCTTCGTTGCCGTCTGGCTCGGCAACAGGCGCTGGGTCGCCCGGGGCGGGCGGGCCGGCACGGTTGCCGACATCGCTGTCTGGGCGGTGCCCTTCGGCCTGATCGGCGGCCGGCTCTACCACGTGATCACGGACTACCAGCTGTACTTCAGCGAGGGCCGTGACTGGGTGGACGCCTTCAAGATCTGGGAGGGCGGCCTCGGCATCTGGGGCGCGATCGCCTTCGGTGCGCTGGGCGCCTGGATCGGCTGCCGCCGCCGGGGCATCGCGCTGCCCGCCTACGCCGACGCCGTGGCGCCGGGCATCGCCTTCGCACAGGCGATCGGCCGCTGGGGCAACTGGTTCAACCAGGAGCTGTACGGGCGGGCCACCGACCTGCCCTGGGCGGTGGAGATCACCTCCTCCTCCGACGGACGCGTCCCGGGTACGTACCACCCGACGTTCCTGTACGAGTCGCTGTGGTGCATCGGTGTGGCGCTGCTCGTGATCTGGGCCGACCGGCGCTTCAAGCTCGGGCACGGGCGGGCGTTCGCGCTGTACGTCGCCGCGTACTGCGCGGGGCGGTTCTGGATCGAGTACATGCGGGTCGACGAGGCGCACGAGATCCTGGGGCTGCGGCTGAACAACTGGACGTCGATCCTGGTGTTCCTGCTGGCGGTGCTGTACATCGTGCTGTCGGCGCGGAAGCGGCCGGGGCGGGAGGACGTCGTGGAGCCGGGTGCCGGTGCCTCCGGCGGTGAGAAGGCCGGTGAGTCCGGGGGTTCCGACGGGGCCGACGCCGACTCCGAGTCCGCGAAGGGCTCAGAGTCCGAGTCCGAGTCCGCGAAGGATGCTGAGGGCTCGGGGGACTCCGAGGAGTCGAAGGACGGGGCGGCCGGGCCGGTGAAGAAGAGCTGACCGCCTGGTTGTACCGCACCGAGGGCGCCCGGGTTTTCCGGGCGCCCTCGGCGCGTGTGGTAGGTCAGGAGGTGTGGGCCAGGGTCAGGGTGCGGTGGGCTGCCGCTACCACGGCGGCGTCGATGAAGGTGCCGTCGGGGAGGGCCTGGGCGCCCCCGGTCATGGCTGCCGCCTCGAGCACGGTTTCGGCTTGTCCGATCTCCTCGGCCGTGGGGAGGTAGGCCTGTCTGATGGTCGGGAGCTGGCGGGGGTGGATGGCGGCGCGGCCCAGGAAGCCCAGGGCGCGGCCCCGGAGGCAGGAGGCCAGGAGACCGTCCGGGTCGCGGGTGTCCGGGTGGACGGACTGGGTGGGCGGGGGCAGGCCCGCCGCCCGTGCGGCGACGACCACCCGGGAGCGGGACCAGTCGAGGCCCGAGTCGTCGCGTACGCCCAGGTCGGCGCGTAGGTCCGCCTCCCCGATGGCGATCCCGCGCAGTGACGGGTGGGCGGTGGCGACCGCGTGGGCCCGCTCGATGGCCAGGGCCGTCTCCAGGAGGGCGTACAGGGGCGGCACGCCCCCGCGCGCCGAGACGACCCGGCGTGCGACGCGTTGGACGTCGGAGGGGGACGACACCTTGGGCAGCCGCAGACCGGACAGGCCGGGGGCGGGTGCGACGGCCGCGAGGTCGGCGCGGCCCCAGGGGCCGGACGGGGCGTTGACGCGGACGTGGACCGGGACCGGCTGGGGGTCGCGCAGCAGCTCCGCGGTGGCCGACCGGGCGTAGGCCTTGCGGTCGGGGGCGACCGCGTCCTCCAGGTCGATCACCACCACGTCGGCCCCCGAGGTGAGCGCCTTGGCCACCACGGAGGGACGGTCGCCGGGCGCGTACAGCCAGGTCAGCGGGAAGCCCGTCACAGGGCGCCCTCCGCGCGCAGCTCCGCGAGGTCGGCCGGGGTGAGGCCCAGCTCGGTGAGGACCGCCTCGGTGTCGGCGCCGTGCGGGCGGCCCGCCCAGCGGATCGACCCGGGGGTGGAGGAGAGCCGGAAGAGGACGTTCTGCATGCGCAGCGGCCCCAGCTCGGGGTCGTCGACCGTGGTGATGGTGTCCAGGGCCTGGTACTGGGGGTCGGTCATGACGTCCCGTACGTCCTGGACGGGGGCGACGGCGGCCTCCGCCTTCTCGAAGGCGGCCAGGACGTCGGTGCGGGTGTGGCGGGCGATCCAGCCGCCGACCGCCTCGTCGAGGACGTCCGCGTGCCGGGCCCGCTCCTCCCCGCTGGCGAACCAGGGCTCGTCGATCAGGTCGGGGCGGCCCACCAGCACCATCACCCGCTCGGCGATCGACTGGGCCGAGGTGGACACGGCGACCCAGGTGCCGTCGGCGGTGAGGTAGGTGCCGCGCGGGGCGTTGTTCTGGGAACGGTTGCCGGTGCGCGGCTGGACGTGGCCGAGCTGGTCGTACCAGGTCGGCTGGGGGCCGAGTGCGGTCAGGATCGGTTCGATCAGCGCCATGTCGACGACCTGGCCCTCTCCGGTCCGGTCGCGGGCGGCCAGCGCGGTCATCACCGCGTACGCCGTGGTCAGGCCCGCGATGGAGTCCGCAAGGCCGAACGGCGGCAGCGTCGGCGGCGCGTCCGGTTCGCCGGTGATCGCGGCGAAGCCGCTCATCGCCTCGGCGAGGGTGCCGAAACCCGGGCGGTGCGCGTACGGGCCGAACTGGCCGAAGCCGGTGACCCGGGCCAGCACCAGGCGCGGGTTGACGGCGGACAGTTCGGGCCAGCCCAGGTCCCACTTCTCCAGGGTGCCGGGGCGGAAGTTCTCGATCACGACGTCGGCGGTCACCGCCAGGCGCAGCAGGGTGGCCCGGCCGCCCGGCTTGGACAGGTCGAGGGTGACGGTGCGCTTGTTGCGGCCGAGCATCTTCCACCACAGGCCGATGCCGTCCTTCGACGGGCCGTGGCCGCGGGACGGGTCCGGTTTCCCCGGATGCTCGACCTTGACGACGTCCGCGCCGAAGTCGCCGAGCAGGGTGGCGGCGAGGGGGCCGGCGAAGAGGGTGGCGAGGTCCAGGACGCGCAGGCCGGTCAGTGGGGGGTCGGTGGGCGTCATGGGCGGGAGGCCTCCAGATGGGTCAGTCGGGCCAGGGTGTCGAAGCCGGAGCCGTTGAAGTCGCCGACGGAGGTGGCCAGGCGGTTCTTCAGCGGGGCCGTCCAGCGTTCGGGGAGGGCGTCGGGGGCGCCGGCGAGGAGACCGGCGATGCTGCCGGCGGCCGCGCCGTTGGAGTCGGTGTCCCAGCCGCCCGACACCGCGCGGCAGACGGAGCCGGTGAAGTCGCCGTCGGCGTGGGTGAGGGCGGCGGCGATCAGGGCGGTGTTGGGGACGGCGTGCACCCAGTGGTGGGTGGCGGCGTGGGTGGCGTGCAGGACGTCGACGACGGTGTCGAAACCGGCGTGTGCGTGCTCCCGGGCCAGTTCGACGGCGTGCCGGACGGCTCGGGCGAGACGGGAGCGGGGCGGGACGACGGCGAGGCCGCCGCGCAGGCAGGCGTGGACGTCGTGGTCGCCGGTGGCGGCGGTTGCGATGACGGCCGCCGTGAACATCGCGGCGTAGACGCCGTTGGCGGTGTGGGTGAGCGTCGCGTCGCGGTGGGCCTGCGCGGCGGCGGCGGCCGGGTCGCCGGGATTGGTCCAGCCGTGCACGTCCGCGCGGATGAGGGCGCCGATCCACTCCCGGAAGGGGTTGTGGTGACGGGCGGTCAGCGGGGGCTCCAGGCCGCTCAGGAGGTTGCGGTAGGCGATGCGTTCGGCGGTGAAGGTGCGGCCGGCGGGGAGTTCGTCCAGCCAGACGCGGGCCACGTCGGTGGTGGTGAAGCCGCGGCCGTGGCGCTGGAGGAGGAGCAGGCCGAGGAGCGGGTAGTTGAGGTCGTCGTCCTCGGGCATGCCGTCGATGTTCTCGGCGAGGGAGGTGGGCGCGGAGCGGCGGTTCCAGGGGTGGCGGGTGAGGAGGTCCGCGGGGACGCCGCGGGCGCTGAAGTAGGTGGTGAGGGGCCAGTTGCCGGCGGCGCGGGCGAGGGCGCGGATGGCGGGGAGGGGCAGCTTCTCCACCGGTTTGCCCAGCAGGCAGCCGACCGCTCGGCCGAGCCAGGCGGCTTCCAGGCGGGAGGCGGTCACGGAGGCGGGGGCGCGCACACCCGTCGCGGACGGCCAGTCGGGGCACCGGGAGGCGATGCCGGGCAGGTCGGTGGGTTCGTGCTCCGCCAACGCGCTGGGCAGGTCGGCCAGTTCGTCCAGGAGGTCGCCGGCCAGGAGGCGGAGGCAGGGGGATGCCGGAGTGGGGGAGGCGCCCGCGGTCAGGGGGGCCTCGGGGCCGCCCGCCGCGTGCCAGCGGGCGGCGACGGCCGAGGGGTCGCGGCCGTCCTGCCGTGCCTGGCGCAGTTCGTGGCCGATCAGGTCCTCCGGCTGGACCCAGGTCAGTCGGAGCACCCCGGGCCTCCCAGTTCCGCGAAGGCCCGTTCGTGGGCGCGGCGGCGGTCCACGTCACGCGCGAAGACCTCGCGGGTCACCCCGGTCAGGGTGACCGCCGGTTCCCACAGGTCCAGGCGGCTGGCCTCCGCCACCGTCTTGGCCCACTCCCCGGGGACGGGCGAGCCGAGGGCGCCGGTCACGGCGCCGGCCATCGTGGCGATGGAGTCGCAGTCGCGGCCGTAGTTCACCGCGCCCAGCACCGCGTGCCGGAAGTCGCCTCCCGCCACCACCACCATGCCCAGCGCGACGGGGAGTTCCTCGATGGCGTGCAGCCGGGACGGGCGGCGGGCGCCCAGTGAGGGGGAGCGGTAGTCGGGGCCCACGGTGTCGTACGGCGCCACCGCCTCCCGCAGCGGACGCAGCGCCGACTCGAAGTCCGAGTGCCGCGCGGCCACGTCGCAGACCTTCTCGATCGCCTCCCGCGTGCCGTCCTTCGCCAGGGCCAGGCACGCGGCGACCACCGAGTCCGGCGTCGCGCCCGGGGTGCACGCCGCCGCCACGGCCGCCGCGAGGACACCGGCCGCCTCCCTGCCGTAGGACGACTGGTGGGCGCCCGCGACGTCCACCGCCTCGGCGTAGGCGGCGGCCGGGTGGGCCGCGTTGACCAGTCCGACCGGGGCCATGTACATCGCGGCCCCGCAGTTGACGATGTTGCCGGTGCCCGCCTCACGCGGGTCGACGTGACCGTAGTGGAGGCGGGCCACGAGCCACTTCTCGGCGAGGAAGATCCGGCGCAGCGGGATCGTCTCCGCCTCCAGTTCCGGGATCCAGCGCGGGTTCGTCATCAGGTCCGGGACCAGGTGGTCGGCGACGGCGTAGGCGTCCAGGTGGTCGCGGACCGTCGCGTACACCCGGACCAGCGCGTGGGTCATCAGGGTGTCGTCGGTGACGTGGCCGTCGCCCTTGTGGTACGGCGCGAGGGGGCGGGCGGTGCGCCACGCGTCGCCGTTCCACGGGCCCACCACTCCGTGGACGCGCCCGCCGTGGCGCTCGGTGATCTGCTCGGGGGAGTAGCCCTCGACCGGCCCGCCGAGGGCGTCCCCGACGGCCGCCCCGACGAGGGCGCCGGTGATCCGCTCGTCCAGGGGCAGGCCACCGGGGTGGGCGATGTGTGCTGATTGGCTCGTCATGCCGGAATCATCCCTCCGGTCGGGACGGGATGTGCGGCTTCCAGGAGTCCGGCGAGTTCCACCAGGTCCGTTCCGGTGAGCCGGGGCAGCGCGCAGCCGGAGAGGGTGCGGCAGCTGTCCCGCCACGACGCCGGGATCGCCGCGCCGCCGCCCAGCGCGCCGGTGAGGGCGCCGGCGAGCGCCGGGGCGGAGTCCGCGACCCGGGACAGACAGGCGGCCGCGGGGACCGCCTCGGCGATCCTGCCGCGGGCGGCGAGGGCCAGGGCGAGGGCGACGGGGACGGTCTCGGCGGCGGCGACGCCGTAGCTGTAGACGTGGTCGACGATCTGGTGTTCCAGCGGCGGTACGAGGGCGAAGGCGCTGTCGGCGTCCGCCGCGAGCCTCAGGGCGTGCCGGGCGTTGCGGCCGATCTCCGTGTCCCCGGGCAGTTCGGCGCAGGCAGCGGCCACGCAGGCGTCCGGATCCGCGCCGGTCAGCGCGAGGGCGACGGCGGCGGCCATGGCGCGGGCGCCGTGCACACCGTCGCCGTCCTGGGTGTAGCGGGCGTCGAACTCGGCGAGGTCGGCGGCGGCGCGGGGGTCGCCGGGGTGGGCCACGGCCAGGACGCAGGCGCGTACGCAGGCCGCGTCGTCGAAGAAGTGGGGGTTGTCGTGGCCGGTGGCGGGCGGGCGCAGACCGGTGGCGAGGTTGCCGAGGCCGGCGCGGACGGAGATGCGGGCGCGCAGCGGGAGGACGGCGGACTCCGTCTCGGGGGCGCGGCCGGCCGCGGCGGCGATCTCACCGGCGACGGTGTTCCAGGTCAGGTCGATGGCGGCGCGGGTGCGGCGTTCGCGGCTCAGGTCGCCGAAGGCGGTGTCGTCCCCGGCGCGGAGCACGGCCTCCGCGGCGAAGGCCGCCCATTCGGCGTCGTCGGAGGGGCCGAGGCGGAGGGGTTCGGAGGGCTGGTTGAGGGCGATGGGGACGGGGAGGGTGGTCGTCGCGTTCTGCTCGGCGAAGGTGTCGAGTTCACGGGTGAGGCGCCTGGTCCACTCCGGCATGCGCGCCGCGCGGTGACGGGCGGCGGGCCAGCCGGCGGCGTCGCCCACGGCCAGGCCGAGGAGGAGTCCTTCGACTCTCGCCTGCGGCGGCTGGAGGCGGGGTTCGGCGCCGGCCGCGCCCCTTGCCCGCGGAGGGTGGTCGGGGAGTCCGGCCTCGGCCGCGCCTTCGGCCCGGGTGTGTCCACCCGCACCGCCCGTGCGGGTTTCGAGGCCGGGTGCGGGTGACGCCTGAGGGGCCTGATCGCCGTCGGCGGGTGCGCCTGGTGGGGTGGGCAGGGGGGTAGCGCCGTCGGCGGGTGGGGGCGGGGTGTGTGGGGGTGTCTCGCCGTCGGCGGGTGTGAGGGGGGCTCCGGGGGTGGTGGTCGGTGTGGTCATGAGGGGGTCTCCGGGGTCAGGAGGTCCGCGATGGTCAGGACGTGGTGGCCGGCCATGGCCGGCAGGCAGGTGCCCCGGGCCGGGGTGATGGCCGCCGCCCAGCGGGCCGGGACGGCGTCGACGCCCTGGGTCGCTCCGGCCAGCGCCCCCGCCACCGCCGCCGTCGTGTCGGCGTCGCGGCCCATGTTGACGGCCGTCAGCACCGCCTGCTCGAAGTCCCCGTCGGCCGCCGCGTACGCGCCGAAGGCGAGGGCGACCGCCTCGGGGGCCAGGTCGGTCCACGGGTAGCCGCCGATCACCACCGCCGCGCGGACCGCGCGTTCGCCGAGGTGGGCCGCGGTCACGGCGCGGCGCAGGGAGCGGGCGGTCCAGGAGTCCTCCGGCACCACCGCCAGGGCCGAGGCGACCACCGCGACCACCGGCGCCCCCGCCATCGCCGCCGCCACGCCCGCCGCGACCGCCTGGCCGCCGTAGATGCCCTCGCCGTCGTGGCTGACCGAGCCGTCGACCGCCGCCAGCCGGGCCGCCTCGTCGGGACGGCCCGCGGCGAACACCCCGTGCGGTGCCGCCCGCATCGCCAGTCCGTCGCTCCAGGCGTGCCGGTGCTGGGCGGAGATGGGCGCCGCCAGCCCCCGGCGCAGGTTCTCCAGCGTGCCGCGTTCGCTGAACCCGGCCCCGCGGAAGGGGCCCTCGGCGCGGTCCGCGATCCATTCGTGCCAGGCCGCCTCGACGTGCGCCGGGGTGAGGGCGGAGCCGTGCCGGGCCAGCAGCAGGCCGGAGAAGATGGCGTACTCGGTGTCGTCCGTGCCCGCCGGGCGCTCGCTCACGTAGCCCGTGATGCGACCCCACTTCGCCCGGATCTCGGAGGGCTTCATGTTCTCGGCCGGGGCGCCCAGCGCATCACCGACGGCCAGGCCGAGCAGCGCGCCGCGCGCCCGTTCACGGCGCGCGAGGGCGTCCCCGGGCGCCGGGAGCGAGGGGATGCGGGCGGTCGATGCCATACGCGGCTCTCCTCTCAGGCGCGCCCCGAGAAGGGCGCCGAGCCCTTTGCGGAACTGTCCCCGGTGCGCTGTCCGGCGCAGCCTCGGTCGGCTCGGTTCACCCGGTCGACATCCGTGCGCCCATACACGCAAACGAGCAGAAAGCGCAAAGCCGCAGGTTAGCCCAGCCTTTCCTTGCTGGCGGGCAGGAATGGAGCGGCGTAGATTGGCAATGATCAAAGAATGGAACTTGTCCAAAGTAGAGGCTCTGGGGGCACAGGAATGGCCATCATCGACACCGAGGCGGCGCTGCACGAGGCGCACCGCGACAACCACACGCACCGGGACGTGAACGGCGGGTGGCTGCGCCCCGCGGTGTTCGGCGCGATGGACGGACTGGTCTCCAACCTCGCCCTGATGACCGGTGTCGCCGGCGGTGCGGTCAGCCAGCAGACCATCGTCCTCACCGGCCTCGCGGGACTGGCCGCCGGCGCCTTCTCCATGGCCGCCGGCGAGTACACCTCCGTCGCCTCCCAGCGCGAGCTGGTCGAGGCCGAACTGGACGTCGAGCGGCGCGAGCTGCGCAAGCACCCGAAGGACGAGGAAGCCGAGCTCGCCGCCCTCTACCAGGCCCGCGGTGTCGAACCCCAGCTGGCCCGCGAGGTCGCCCGCCAGCTGTCGAAGGACCCCGAGCAGGCCCTGGAGATCCACGCCCGCGAGGAACTCGGCATCGACCCCGGCGACCTCCCCTCGCCCACCGTGGCCGCCGTCTCCAGCTTCGGCTCCTTCGCCCTGGGTGCCCTGCTGCCCGTCCTGCCGTACCTGCTCGGCGCGAGCAGTCTGTGGCCCGCCGTGCTGCTGGCGATGCTCGGCCTCTTCCTGTGCGGCGCGGTGGTGGCCAAGGTGACGGCACGCAGCTGGTGGTACAGCGGTCTGCGGCAGCTGGCGCTCGGTGGCGCGGCGGCCGGTGTGACCTACGCCCTGGGCGCACTGTTCGGAACGGCCGTAGGATGACCCCCCACGTGCTTATGCGGAGGACCGCATAAGTAGCCGTAACCGGCTGGTTTCGGTGGCATGACCACTGGGCATGAGCCGTAAGCGCTGTGGGCAAAGGGGCCGACATCGCGCTCCGTGGGGCGGGCGAAGGCGCCCTTTCCCGCCACCGACCGACGGACACCGATCTGTCCGGCCCGGTCCTCACGGCTCGCGCCGCCGGACGCGGAACCCCCGCCGCACCCGGGCGGTGCCCGCATGGTGGAACGTAAAATCCCGGTTTCCGAGAACCGTTGCATCATGTAACCTGCACCAGCTTTTGCTTCCCACGCAGAGGGCCAACGTCGTCCCTCGGCACTGCACATGCCACATGACGACGACGGGAGAGCCGATGCGTACGCCGCGCCAGCCGTCCCAGCATTCTCCGAACGACCGCCCGAACTGGTCGTTCATGGATGCTCGCCCTGCAGCGCAGGGCCTGTACGACCCCCGCGACGAGCACGACGCCTGCGGCGTCGGTTTCGTCGCCACCCTCACCGGCGAGGCGTCCCACACCCTGGTCGAGCAGGCACTCACCGTCCTGCGCAACCTCGAGCACCGCGGCGCCACCGGCTCCGAGCCGGACTCCGGCGACGGCGCGGGGATCCTCTCCCAGGTGCCGGACGCCTTCTTCCGCGAGGTGGCCGGATTCGAACTGCCGGAGGCCGGCGGCTACGCCGTCGGTATCGCCTTCCTGCCGGAGGCCGGGACCGACGACGCCGTCGCCCGGATCGACGCGATCGCCGCCGACGAGGGCCTCACCGTCCTCGGCTGGCGCGAGGTGCCGGTCGCGCCCCAGCTGCTCGGCGCCACCGCCCGCTCCACGATGCCCGTCTTCAAGCAGATCTTCGTCAGCGCCGGCGACAGCCGGGGCATCGAGCTCGACCGCAGGGCGTTCGTGCTGCGCAAGCGTGCCGAGCGGGAGGCGGGCGTCTACTTCCCGTCGCTGTCCGCCCGGACGATCGTCTACAAGGGCATGCTGACCACCGGCCAGCTCGAGCCGTTCTTCCCCGACCTGTCCGACCGCCGCTTCGGCTCCGCGATCGCCCTGGTGCACTCCCGGTTCTCCACGAACACCTTCCCGTCGTGGCCGCTCGCGCACCCCTACCGGTTCGTCGCGCACAACGGTGAGATCAACACCGTCAAGGGCAACCGCAACTGGATGCGCGCCCGCGAGTCCCAGCTCGCCTCCGACCTGTTCGGCTCCGCCGGCGACGGGCGCGGCGGGAAGGACCTGGAGCGGATCTTCCCCGTCTGCACCCCCGACGCCTCGGACTCCGCCTCGTTCGACGAGGTGCTGGAGCTGCTGCACCTGGGCGGCCGCTCCCTGCCGCACTCCGTGCTGATGATGATCCCGGAGGCGTGGGAGAACCACGACTCCATGGACCCGGCCCGGCGCGCCTTCTACCAGTACCACTCCACGATGATGGAGCCCTGGGACGGACCCGCCTGCGTCACCTTCACCGACGGCACCCAGGTCGGCGCCGTCCTCGACCGCAACGGCCTGCGCCCCGGCCGCTACTGGGTCACCGACGACGGCCTCGTCGTCCTCGGCTCCGAGGTCGGCGTGCTCGACATCGACCCGGCGAAGGTCGTCCGCAAGGGCCGCCTCCAGCCCGGCCGCATGTTCCTCGTCGACACCGCCGAGCACCGCATCATCGAGGACGACGAGATCAAGGCCGCCCTCGCCGCCGAGCGCCCGTACGCGGAGTGGCTCGAGGCCGGCGAGATCGAGCTGTCCGACCTGCCCGAGCGCGAGCACATCGTGCACACCCACGCCTCGGTCACCCGCCGCCAGCAGACCTTCGGCTACACCGAGGAGGAGCTGCGCGTCCTCCTCGCGCCGATGGCCAAGGCCGGCGCCGAGCCGATCGGCTCGATGGGCACCGACTCGCCGATCGCCGCCCTCAGCGAGCGCCCGCGGCTGCTCTTCGACTACTTCACCCAGCTGTTCGCCCAGGTCACCAACCCGCCGCTGGACGCGATCCGCGAGGAACTGGTCACCTCCCTGCTCTCCTCGCTGGGCCCGCAGGGCAACCTGCTCGACCCGACCGCCGCCGCGTGCCGCAGCGTCACGCTGCCCTTCCCGGTGATCGACAACGACGAGCTGGCCAAGCTCATCCACATCAACGCCGACGGCGACATGCCCGGCTTCAAGGCCGCGACCCTCTCCGGCCTGTACCGGGTCTCCGGCGGCGGCGACGCCCTCGCGGAACGCATCGAGGCGATCTGCGTCGAGGCCGACGCCGCCATCGAGAACGGCGCCCGCCTCATCGTCCTGTCCGACCGGCACTCCGACGCCGAGCACGCGCCGATCCCGTCGCTGCTGCTCACCGCGGCCGTCCACCACCACCTCATCCGCACCAAGCAGCGCACCCAGGTGGGCCTGCTGGTCGAGGCCGGTGACGTCCGCGAGGTCCACCACGTGGCCCTGCTCATCGGGTACGGCGCCGCCGCCGTCAACCCCTACCTGGCGATGGAGTCCGTCGAGGACCTGGTCCGCGCGGGCACCTTCCTGCCCGGCATGGAGCCCGAGCAGGCCATCCGCAACCTGATCCACGCGCTCGGCAAGGGCGTCCTGAAGGTCATGTCCAAGATGGGCATCTCCACGGTCGCCTCCTACCGGGGCGCGCAGGTCTTCGAGGCCGTCGGCCTCGCCGAGGACTTCGTGGAGAAGTACTTCAACGGCACCGCCTCCAAGATCGGCGGCGTCGGCATCGACGTGATCGCCAAGGAGGTCGCCGCCCGCCACGCCAAGGCCTACCCGGCCTCCGGCATCGCCCCCGCGCACCGCGCGCTGGAGATCGGCGGCGAGTACCAGTGGCGCCGCGAGGGCGAGCCGCACCTGTTCGACCCGGAGACGGTCTTCCGCCTCCAGCACTCCACGCGCTCCGGCCGCTACGACATCTTCAAGAAGTACACCGACCGCGTCAACGAGCAGTCCGAGCGGCTGATGACGCTGCGCGGACTCTTCGGCTTCAAGTCCGGCCGGGGACCGATCCCGGTCGACGAGGTCGAGCCGGTCTCCGAGATCGTCAAGCGGTTCTCCACCGGCGCCATGTCGTACGGCTCCATCTCCCAGGAGGCGCACGAGACCCTCGCCATCGCCATGAACCAGCTGGGCGGCAAGTCCAACACCGGTGAGGGCGGCGAGGACCCCGAGCGCCTGTACGACCCGGCCCGCCGCTCCGCCATCAAGCAGGTCGCCTCCGGCCGCTTCGGCGTGACCTCCGAGTACCTGGTCAACGCCGACGACATCCAGATCAAGATGGCCCAGGGCGCCAAGCCCGGCGAGGGCGGCCAGCTGCCCGGCCACAAGGTCTACCCGTGGGTCGCCAAGACCCGCCACAGCACCCCCGGCGTGGGCCTCATCTCCCCGCCGCCGCACCACGACATCTACTCCATCGAGGACCTCGCCCAGCTCATCCACGACCTGAAGAACGCCAACCCCGAGGCCCGCGTTCACGTCAAGCTGGTCTCCGAGGTCGGCGTCGGCACCGTCGCCGCGGGTGTGTCGAAGGCCCACGCGGACGTCGTGCTGATCTCCGGCCACGACGGCGGCACCGGCGCCTCCCCGCTCACCTCGCTGAAGCACGCGGGCGGCCCCTGGGAGCTCGGTCTCGCCGAGACCCAGCAGACCCTGCTGCTCAACGGGCTGCGCGACCGGATCGTCGTGCAGACCGACGGCCAGCTCAAGACCGGCCGTGACGTGGTCATCGCCGCCCTGCTCGGCGCCGAGGAGTTCGGCTTCGCCACCGCCCCGCTGGTCGTCTCCGGCTGCGTCATGATGCGCGTCTGCCACCTGGACACCTGCCCGGTCGGCATCGCCACCCAGAACCCGGTGCTGCGTGACCGCTACTCCGGCAAGGCCGAGTACGTCGTGAACTTCTTCCGCTTCATCGCCGAAGAGGTCCGCGAACTCCTCGCCGAGCTGGGCTTCCGCTCCATCGAGGAGGCCGTCGGCCACGCCGAGGTCCTCGACGTGACCCGGGCGGTGAACCACTGGAAGGCGCAGGGCCTGGAGCTGGAGCCGCTGTTCCACGTGCCCGACCTGCCCGAGGGCGCCGTCCGCCACCAGGCCGTCACCCAGGACCACGGCCTGGAGAAGGCCCTCGACAACGAGCTGATCAAGCTCGCCGCCGACGCGCTGTCCGCGTCCGGTGCCGAGGACGCCCAGCCGGTGCGCGCCCGGGTCGCCATCCGCAACATCAACCGCACGGTCGGCACCATGCTCGGCCACGAGGTGACGAAGAAGTTCGGCGGGGCGGGCCTGCCCGACGACACCATCGACATCACCTTCACCGGCTCCGCCGGCCAGTCCTTCGGCGCCTTCGTCCCGCGCGGCGTCACGCTGCGCCTGGAGGGCGACGCCAACGACTACGTCGGCAAGGGCCTGTCCGGCGGCCGGATCGTGGTCCGCCCGGACCGCGGCGCCGACCACCTCGCCGAGTACTCCACCATCGCGGGCAACACGATCGCCTACGGCGCGACCGGCGGCGAGCTGTTCCTGCGCGGCCGCACGGGCGAGCGGTTCTGCGTCCGCAACTCCGGCGCGCTGGTCGTCTCCGAGGGTGTGGGCGACCACGGCTGCGAGTACATGACCGGCGGCCACGCGGTCGTCCTCGGCGAGACCGGGCGCAACTTCGCGGCCGGCATGTCCGGCGGCATCGCGTACGTCATCGACCTGGACCGGGACAACGTCAACGCCGGCAACCTGGAGGCCGTCCAGCCGCTGGACGACGCCGACCGGCAGTGGCTGCACGACGTGGTCCGCCGGCACCGGGAGGAGACGGGCTCCACCGTCGCCGAGAAGCTGCTCGCCGAGTGGGACACCGCCGTCCAGCGCTTCAGCAAGATCATCCCCAGTACGTACAAGTCAGTGCTCGCCGCCAAGGACGCCGCCGAGCGAGCCGGTCTCTCCGAGACCGAGATCACCGAGAAGATGATGGAGGCGGCGACCCATGGCTGATCCGAAGGGCTTTTTGAACCACGGCCGTGAGGTCGCCAGGTCCCGGCCGGTCGAGGAACGCACGAAGGACTGGAACGAGGTCTACGTCCCCGGCTCCCTGCTGCCGATCATCAGCAAGCAGGCCAGCCGCTGCATGGACTGCGGCATCCCCTTCTGTCACAACGGCTGCCCGCTCGGGAACCTCATCCCCGAGTGGAACGACTACGCCTACCGTGAGGACTGGGGCGCCGCCTCCGAGCGGCTGCACGCCACCAACAACTTCCCGGAGTTCACCGGCCGCCTGTGCCCCGCTCCGTGCGAGTCGGCGTGCGTGCTGGGCATCAACCAGCCGCCGGTCACCATCAAGAACGTCGAGGTCTCGATCATCGACAAGGCGTGGGAGACCGGTGACGTCGCCCCGCAGATCCCCGAGCGCCTGTCGGGGAAGACCGTCGCGGTCGTCGGCTCCGGCCCCGCGGGCTTGGCCGCCGCCCAGCAGCTGACCCGGGCCGGCCACACGGTCGCCGTGTACGAGCGCGCCGACCGCATCGGCGGCCTGCTCCGTTACGGCATCCCCGAGTTCAAGATGGAGAAGCGGCACATCAACCGCCGTATCGAGCAGATGCGCGCGGAGGGCACCAAGTTCCGCACCGGCATCGAGATCGGCCGCGACATGCCGGCCACCGCGCTGCGCAAGCGGTACGACGCCGTGGTCCTCGCCGTGGGCGCGACGACCGCGCGCGACCTGCCGGTGCCCGGCCGCGAACTCAACGGCATCCACCAGGCCATGGAGTACCTGCCGCTGGCCAACAAGGTGCAGGAGGGCGACTACGTCGCCCCGCCGATCTCCGCCGAGGGCAAGCACGTCGTCGTCATCGGCGGCGGTGACACCGGCGCCGACTGCGTGGGCACCGCCCACCGTCAGGGCGCCGCGTCCGTCACCCAGCTGGAGATCATGCCCCGCCCGGGCGAGGAGCGGAACCCGGTCTCCCAGCCCTGGCCGACCTTCCCCATGCTCTACAAGGTCACGTCCGCCCACGAGGAGGGCGGTGAGCGGGTCTACTCCGTCTCCACCACCCACTTCGAGGGCGACGAGGACGGCAACGTCCAGTGGCTGCACCTGACCGAGGTGGAGTTCGCCGACGGCAGGCCGACCCCGAAGCCGGGCACCGAGCGGAAGATCCCCGCCCAGCTGGTCACCCTCGCCATGGGCTTCACCGGAACCGACCGGGACAACGGCATGGTCGACCAGTTCGGCCTGGACCTCGACGAGCGGGGTAACATCGCCCGCGACGCCGACTTCCAGACCAACGTGCCCGGCGTGTTCGTCGCCGGTGACGCCGGCCGCGGTCAGTCGCTCATCGTGTGGGCGATCGCCGAGGGCCGCTCCGCCGCCCAAGGCTGCGACCGCTTCCTCACGGGGGCGAGCGAGCTGCCGGCCCCGATCCGTCCGACGGACCGCGCGCTGATGGTCTGACGGCACGTCAAGAACGTTACGTACAAAGGCGTACGGAACACAGGTGGCGCCTGCCCGCCCGTCCCCGACCGGACAACAGGGCAGGCGCCGCCGCATCTCCCGGGCTCACGCCACCGTGTAGGGCGTCCCGTACATCTCCCACTCCAGCGGGGTCTCGAGGTCCAGGTTCCCCTCGTCGAGGAAGTGGCGCTGGACGGTGACGCGGCCGGTGTCGTGGGAGGGGTGCAGCGCGTTCATGGCTTTGCGGCGGACGTCCAGGAACGCGGCGAGGTACGTCTCCTCGTCACCGCCCCCGGCCGGGGTGTCCGCCCGCTTCACCGCGGCCGCGCGGATGCCGCCGAAGCTCGTGGCACCGTCACCGGGGCCGTGGTAGACCATCGCGTCGTAGTAGATGAACTGGCCCAGCGCCGACAGTCCGTCCCGCTCGGCCCGCCGCACCGCCGGGCCGAAGTACTCCGTGTCCCGCTCGGCGTCCTGCGCGGCCCGGAACTCCGGCCGCTCGGCCTCCGCCTTCCAGGCCGCCGTGAACCCCGGGTCCAGGCCCTCGTGCGAGTCCGTGCCGTCCACCGCGCGCAGCGCCGGCAGGTAGCGGGCCAGGCCGTTGCCCGGGTGCTCCTCGGTGTACTTCTCGACCAGGGTCAGCAGGTCGTGCGTACCGGTGCAGAAACCGATGATGCCCGCGGTGTAGCCCTGGCCGTCGCCTATGTCCTCGATGTAGCCGTAGGCGCTGCGCCAGTCGAGCGTGCCGTTCTCGGCGGTCGCGACGATCTGCTGCGCGAGTTCCTTCTTGGCGGGACTGGTCAGACCCGCCGCTTCCTTCCCGTCGGACGGTGCGGACGAGCAGGCCGCCACCGCGAGCGCGACGGCGGACAGGACCGTGAGCAGGGCGCGTCTCATGACCCAAGCGTACGGAAGGGACGGGGTCAGACCGCCCCGCTTCCCAGCGTCGCGGCCTTCCCCAGGGCCAGCACGGCCAGCAGCGCCAGCAGCGCGGCACAGGCCGCCGCCTGGACCAGCACCCGGTGCCTGCCCCGGGGCGTGTGGGCGAAGACCAGCGCCACCACGCCGCCGGCCAGCAGCCCGCCCAGGTGCCCCTCCCAGGACGTGAACACCGCGGAGATCACCAGCCACAGCAGCAGCCCGCCCAGGAACCGGTTGACCGGGCCCATGGCGGCGCCCACACGCCGCGCCATCACGTAGTACGCGGCCCCCACGCCGAAGATCGCACCGGAGGCGCCCACCACGGCGTCCCCGGGCGCGATCACCAGCACCAGCACCGAACCGCCCAGCGCGGACAGCAGGTACAGGGCGAGGTAGTGGACACGGCCGAGCATCGGCTCGACGAGCCGGCCCAGGTTCCACAGCGCCACCATGTTCATCACGACGTGGAGGACGCCGAACGTGCCCCCGGTGGGCGGCAGATGCAGGAAGGCACCGGTCAGCAGCCGGTACCACTCACCGGCCGCGACCCCCTCCGGGGTGAAGCCCGCGGGGTACGGATCCATCCACAGGTAGTGCTCGCCGTCCGGCCCGATCAGTCCCGCCCCCACCATCGCGAACCGTTCCACGATCTCCGGCCGCAGCACCTCCACCAGATACGCCAGGAGGTTCACGGCGATCAGCACGTACGTCACCACGGGCACCGCGGAGACCCGGCCGCCCACCAGGGTGCGGGCCTGCCGCATCGACCGGGCGCCCTCCTTCACGCACTCGGGGCACTGGTGGCCCACGGCGGCCTCCCGCATGCAGTCCGGGCAGATGTACCGCTCGCAGCGGGTGCAGCGGACGTGGCACTCCACCTTCGGATGGCGGTAGCAGGTGGTGACGGTGGACTCGGAATCCACGGGCCGGCTCCTCGGGAGGGACGGAAGGGGAAAAGAGCCGGTGATGACGGCGGCGAACAAAATAGCGAACGCCGGTGCACGGGGTGAGGGGCGGGGTGGGAGTGCCGTACTGTCGGGGCCAGTTCCGTGACCGAGGGGGGAGCCGGATGGCCGCGATCGGCCCGACCGAGATCGAGCGGACCGCGCCCGCGCTGGTCAGCCTCTACAAGACCGCCGGCATCTCGCTCACCGAGCACGGCATGGACGGCCTGCGCGCCGCCGTCTACCTGGTGGTCGACTACTCCGGCTCGATGAGGCCGTACTACAAGGACGGCAGCGTGCAGGCGCTCGCCGACCGGGTGCTCGGCCTGTCGGCCCACCTCGACGACGACGGCACGGTCCCGCTCGTCCTCTTCTCCACGGACGTCGACGCCGTCACCGACATCACCCTCGCCGACCACCGGGGCCGCGTCGAACGGATCGTGGCCGGGCTGGGGCACATGGGCCGCACCAGCTACCACCTGGCGATGGACGCGGTCATCGACCACTACCTGGACAGCGGCTCCACCGACCCCGCCCTCGTCGTCTTCCAGACCGACGGCGGACCCGTCAACAGGCTCGCCGCGGAGAAGTACCTGTGCAAGGCCGCCCGCCTGCCGCTCTTCTGGCAGTTCATCGGCTTCGGCGACCCGCACAGCAAGCAGTTCGACTACCTCCGGAGACTCGACGACCTCGCCGTCCCGGCGAAACGCGTCGTGGACAACGCGGGCTTCTTCCACGCGGGCGAGAACCCTGGCGCGGTCACGGACGCCGACCTGTACGACCGCCTGGTGGGCGAGTTCGCCGAGTGGCTGACGGCGGCACGAGCACAGGGAATCGTGCCCGAGCCGTAGCGCCCCGCAGGGGCACCGGACCCAGGCGGTGCACGGCCCGGCCCGCCCGGGCGCGACCAGCCACCACGCCCCGCCCCGGCGGACGCCTACGTGTCGCACTCCAGCACCGTCCGGCACAGCCCGCACCGCGCCCGCACGCGCCCCTTCACCGGAACCCTGATCCGCTGGTGGCAGGTGGGACACGGGAACGACACCCGCAGAGGGCCCCCACCGCCCGCCGTGAAGCGATACGACACCTCGCGCCCGGCCCCGGCCCCCGCGGAACGGTCCTGAGCGTGCCGCCGGTCCCGCGCGTAACGCCTGCGCCCCGCCCACCCCGCGGAACGCAACGGCGGCTGCTCCCCGTCCCGCCGCGCCAGCGCCATCCCCGCCCCGTACGCCGTGTACGCCTGCGCGCTGGTGAACCACACCGACGGGTCCTCCCCGAACGCCAGCGACCGCTTCGCCAGCACGTACCCGAACTCCTCCGGCGTGAGGTACCCCAGCTTCTGCGACGACGCCCCGTCCTCCCGGAACGCGTCCAGCAGCAGCCACCCCGCGCCCAGATACGTCGCCGTCGTGTCCGTCAGGATCTCGTTGTCCCGCGTCCCCGGGAACGACAGCCCCAGCCGGTGCAGGTACACGTGCGCCACCTCGTGCGCCAGGGCCGCCCCGATGTCCCGCCGGTGCGTGCGGAACCGGTCGTTCAGCTCGACGAAGTACTCCGGACCCGCCGCCAGCTCCACGTTCGCCGCATGCGTCATCTCACGGAACCCGACGATCAGCCGCGCGTCCGGCAGCCGGTAGTGCCGCACCATCTCGCGGGCCACCCGCTGCGCCCCCAGGTGCAGGTCGTCCGTGTCGCAGAACGCCACGTCGGCGGGCGCCACACTCACCGGGAACGCCCGTACCGTGTCGTACGTCAGCCGCCGGTACAGCGCCGTGACCGCCTCCCGCACCGTCTCCAGATGCGGATAGCCGTGCTCCACCGGTCCGCCGTTCGCCACGTCGCACCCCCGCGCGCCTGGAACCCCGTTCCACTGTACGGTCCCGCCCCCGGACGCCGCCGCCCCGCCTCCGCCCGCCCCGTAGGCTGACGCACCATGACCACCAGCAACACCGCCAGCGGTGACGCCGACCCCGCCGTCCGCGAGGAACTCACCCGGCTGCGCGACAGCATCGACAACATCGACGCCGCCGTCGTCCACATGCTCGCCGAACGCTTCAAGTGCACCCAGCAGGTGGGCCGCCTCAAGGCCGAGCACCGGCTGCCGCCCGCCGACCCCGGCCGCGAGGCCCGCCAGATCGCCCGGCTGCGCGCCCTCGCCGAGGACGCCAGACTCGACCCCGCCTTCGCGGAGAAGTTCCTCAACTTCATCATCGGGGAGGTGATCCGGCACCACGAGCGCATCGCCGACGGCACCGCCGACACCACGCCCTCGGCGAAACCGGCCACCACCTCCTCCGCCGGGGAGTGACAGGACGGCTCCCGCGGAGCATGCTGCGCTGTGCACTCCTTGTCGGCTGACGGCCACCGTCCGCCAGCGCCGGACAGCCATCCGGTCCCTTACGAGGAGGGACGCACCCCATGCCGCCCAACGCCCGGATCCTCATCGTCGACGACCACGAGGACACCTTCTACGCCCTGGAGAGCGCCCTGGCCCCGCTGGGTCACCTGCTGGGCCGGGCCACCAGCGGCGACGAGGCCCTCAAACAGCTCCTGCGCGGAAACGTCGGCCTGCTGCTCCTCGACGTCCACATGCCGGGCACCGGCGGCCTGGACGTCGTGCGCTACATGCGCCGCCTGCAACAGACCCAGCACATCCCCGTCGTCCTGCTCACCGGCTTCGCCCGCGACCGGCAGCTCGGCGCCGCCGCCTACGGCCTCGGCGTCGCCGACCTCGTCACCAAACCCGTCGACCCATGGGCGCTGCGCACCAAGATCCGCCACCTCTACGACGCCCATCAGCGCCGGCTCGCCCTGGAGGCCGAGATCCGCGCCCTGCGCGCCCGGCTCGACGAACGCACCCCCGCCCCCGCCCGCCCCGCCCTGCCCCACCCGCACGCGCACGCCGCGCCCGGACAGCCCACGGGGGCGCAGACCGGGGAGCTCGAACGAGACCGGACATAGGCCGCGAACCCGATCCGCCCCTGTGCCCGGGCCACGCCATCAGGCAGCATGGCCCGCATGTCCGTACTGACGCGCGACGAAGCGCAGAACCGAGCACAGCTCCTCGACGTCCACCGCTACACGATCGACCTCGATCTGACCGCCGGCGACGAGACGTTCGACTCCCGCACCCTGATCAGGTTCGACGCCCGCGCGGACGCGGACACGTTCGTCGAGATCAAGCCCGCCGAGCTGCGCTCCGTCACCCTCGACGGACAGCCCCTCGACCCCGGCACCCTGGACGGCAACCGGCTGCCCCTGAAGAACCTCACCGCCGGCGAACACGAACTGCGCGTCGAGGCCGCCATGCGCTACTCCCGCACCGGGGAGGGCATGCACCGCTTCACCGACCCCACCGACGGGGAGACCTACGTCTACACACAGCTCTTCCTCGACGACGTGCAGCGGGTCTTCGCCGCCTTCGACCAGCCCGACCTGAAAGCCGTCTTCGACCTCACCGTCACCGCGCCCGAAGGCTGGAGCGTCCTCGCCAACGGCGTCACCGAGCACACCGGCCAGGGCGTGTGGCGGGCCGCCCCCACCCCGCTGATCTCCACCTACCTCGTCGCCGTCGCCGCCGGGCCCTGGCACTCCGTGCGCACCGAACACCACGGACTGCCCTTCGGCATCCACTGCCGCCGCTCCCTCGCCCCCTACCTCGACGCCGACGCCGACGAACTCCTCGACATCACCCGCGCCTGCTTCGACCGCTACCACGAGAAGTTCGAGGAGCCCTACCCCTTCGACTCCTACGACCAGGCCTTCGTCCCGGAGTTCAACGCGGGCGCCATGGAGAACCCCGGACTGGTCACCTTCCGCGACGAGTTCGTCTTCCGCTCCGCCGTCACCGACACCGAGCGCCAGACCCGCGCCATGGTCGTCGCCCACGAGATGGCCCACATGTGGTTCGGCGACCTCGTCACCCTCAAGTGGTGGGACGACATCTGGCTGAACGAGTCCTTCGCCGAGTACATGGGCTACCAGACCCTCAACGAGGTCGCGCCCGCAGGGCCCGGAGGACAGCCCCCCCGATGGAGGGGCACCGACACCTGGACCGACTTCGGCGTCTCCCGCAAGGCCTGGGGCTACGACGCCGACCAGCGGCCCTCCACCCACCCCGTCGCCCCCGGCAACGTCCCCGACACCGCCTCCGCCCTGCTCAACTTCGACGGCATCTCCTACGCCAAGGGCGCCTCCGCCCTGCGCCAGCTCGTCGCCTGGCTCGGCGAGAAGGACTTCCTCGCCGGCATCAACATCCACTTCCAGCGGCACCGGTTCGCCAACGCCACCCTCGCCGACTTCATCGACTCCCTCGCCGCCGCCACCGAACGCGACGTCCACGCCTGGGCCGACGCGTGGCTGCGCACCACCGGCGTCGACACCCTCACCGCGTCCGTCGACTCCCGCCCCGGCCAGTGGACCCTCGCCCTCGGCCGCGACGGCGACCGCCCCCACCGCGTCACCGTCGGCGTCTACGACCGCGACCTGCACGACGGCCGCAGCCTCCTGCTGCGGGAGCGCTACGAGACCGACGTCCCCCAGGCCGTCGCGCCCGAGCCGCGCACCGGCACCCGCCCGGCCCTCGTCGTCCCCAACGACCTGGACCTCACCTACGCCAAGATCCGCCTCGACGAGACCTCCCTGGAAACCGTCCTGCGCGGCCTGTCCGGCATCCCCGACGCGCTCACCCGCGCCGTCGTGTGGAACGCTCTGCGCGACATGGTCCGCGACGGCGAACTCGCCCCCGCCGACTACCTGGCGACCGCCGCCGCCCACCTGCCCGAGGAGACCGACCTCGCCCTCGTCCAGGGCGTCCTCGCCTTCGCCTGCGTCCACGTCGCCGACCGCTACCTCACCCCCGGCCGGCGACCCGCCGCCCTCTCCACCCTCACCGGCCTGTGCCGCGACCTCATCCGCCGCACCGAGGACGGCGACCACCCCGGACTGCGGCTCATCGCCGTCCGCCACTACATCGACGTCGCCGCCCACCCCGAGCCGATCGCCGCCTGGCTCGCCGACGGCACCGTCCCCGGCGGCCCCGAACTCGACCCCGAGCTGCGCTGGCGGGTCCTGGCCCGCCTCGCCGTGCTCGGCGCCGTCGACGAGAGGGCCATCGCCGCCGAACTCGACCGCGACCCCAGCGCCACCGGCCAGGAGGGCGCCGCCCGCTGCCGGGCCGCCCTGCCCGACCCGGACGCCAAAGCCCGCGCCTGGGACGCCCTGTTCGGCTCCGACGACCTGTCCAACTACCTGTTCACCGCCACCGCCCGGGGCTTCTGGCAGCCCGAACAGGCCGACCTCGTACGCCCCTACGTGGCCCGCTACTACAAGGAGGCCGTCGCCCTCGCCGCCCGCCGCGGACCCGCCATCGCCGAAGCCGCCGGACGCTGGGCCTTCCCCGCCCACGCCGTCGACGCCGAGGCCCTCAAGCTCGGCGAGAAATGCCTGCGCAAGGCCGACCCCACGCCCGCCCTGCGCCGCAAGCTCGCCGACCAGCTCGACGACCTCGCCCGCGCCCTGCGCGTCCAGCAGGCCTAGCGCACACGACACCCGTGGGGGGCGCCTCCGATCCACCCGGAGGCGCCCCCTACGTACCTCACTAAAAGGGACGTACCCCCTTTTGGGTCTGATCCCCGGGCTTTCCGGGCGCGGCACCCCCTCCCCGTACAAGCTGGTGCCCTCCCGCGCACCGCCCCGGAGGACAGCCATGAGCACGCCGCCGCCCCTCGCCTCGGGCCCCCGAGGCCCCGACCACCTCAGGCCATTGCTCGACACCGTCCTCGACGCCCTGCACCAGGGCGGACAGGCGCGCGGAGGGCCACTGCCCGCCGGCGGACCCGACGCGGTCACCGCCACCGTCCAGGACACCGTCGGCGACATCCTGCCCCAGGAGGGCGACCCCGGCGCCCTGCACACCCTCGTCCGCGTCCTCGCCGAAGGCGCCGCCGACCCCGCCCACCCCTGGTGCACCGCCCACCTGCACTGCCCCCCGCTCGCCGTCGCGGCCGCCGCCGACCTCGCCGCCAGCGTCCTCAACCCCTCCCTCGACTCCTGGGACCAGGCCCCGGCCGCCTCCACACTCGAAACCCTCCTCACCCGCACCCTCGCCCACGAGGCCGGCCACACCGACGGCCTCGTCACCACCGGCGGCACCGAGGCCAACCAACTCGCCCTCCTCCTCGCCCGCGAAACCCACGGCCCCACCGTGCGCCTCGTGCACGCCGCCGGAGCCCACCACTCACTGCCCCGCGCCGCCTGGCTCCTCGGCCTGCCCGACCCCGTCGAGATCCCCGCCCCCGCCGGCACCCTCGACCCCGCCGCCCTCGACGACGCCCTCACCCACCTGCCCGGACCCCACCTCGTCGCCGCCACCGCGGGCACCACCGACGCCGGACTCATCGACCCCCTGCCCGAGATCGCGGCCCGCTGCGCCGCCCACGGCGCCCGCCTCCACATCGACGCCGCCTACGGCGGAAGCCTCCTCTTCAGCGACCTCCACCGGCACCGCCTCGCCGGCCTCCAAGCCGCCCACACCCTCACCCTCGACCTCCACAAACTCGGCTGGCAGCCCGTCCCCGCCGGACTCCTCACCGTCCGCGACGCCGGCGACCTCACCGCCCTGCACCACCCCACCGACTACCTCAACGCCGACGACGACACCGCAGCCGGACTCCCCGACCTCCTCGGACGCTCCCTGCGCACCACCCGCCGCCCCGACATCCTCAAGATCGCCGTCACCCTCAAAACCCTCGGCCGCACCGGACTCGGCACCCTCGTCGACCAGGTCTGCGCCCTCGCCCAGGAACTCGCCCGCCTCCTCGACGACGACCCCCGCTTCGACCTCCACGACAAGCCCGCCATCAGCACCGTCCTCTTCCGGCCCGCCCACACCGACGACACCGCCGTCGCCCACCTGCGCCGACACCTCCTCACCACCGGCCGCGCCGTCCTCGGCCGCGCCCGAGCAGACGGCCGGCTCTGGCTGAAAGCCACCCTCCTCAACCCCACCACCAGCACCGACGACCTGGCGGACCTCCTCACCCTCGTCCACCGGGCCCACACGGAAGGACCCCGATGACGACCCCCACCACCCCCTGCGACCTCCTCGGCATCGGCATCGGCCCCCTCAACCTCTCCCTCGCCGCCCTCGCCGACCCCATCCCCGCCCTGCGCACCGCCTTCTACGACCGGCGCCCCCACTTCAGCTGGCACCCCGGCCTGCTCCTCGACGACGTCACCGTCCAGGTCCCCTTCCTCGCCGACCTCGTCACCCTCGCCGACCCCACCAGCCCCTGGACCTTCCTCAACCACCTCAGAGCCCGCGAACGCCTCTACCCCTTCTACTTCGCCGAGCACTTCCACATCCGCCGCACCGAGTACGACACCTACTGCCGCTGGGTCGCCGACCACCTCCCCTCACTCCGCTTCGGCCACCACATCGACACCGTCCGCTGGAACGCCCGACGGGCCCTCTTCGAAGCCGAGTACACCCGGCTCGACGCCGACGGGCGCGCCACCGCCACCGGCCGCCTCCACGCCCGCAACATCGTCCTCGGCATCGGCACCGAACCCTTCACGCCCGAACCCCTGCGCCCCCTCGCCGACACCCCCGGCCTCCCCGTCGTCCACGCCGAGGACTACCTCACCCACCGCGACACCCTCCTCACCGCGGACCACATCACCGTCATCGGCACCGGACAGTCCGGCGCCGAGATCTACCTCGACCTGCTGCGCCGGCGGCCCGCCGGCCGCGAGCGGCTGCACTGGATCGGCCGCACCGCCGCCTTCGCGCCCATGGAGTACTCCAAACTCGGCCTCGAACACTTCACCCCCGACCACACCCGCTACTTCCACGCCCTCCCCGAACCCGTCCGCGACCGGCTCGTCCCCGCCCAATGGCAGCTCCACAAGGGCGTCGACGCCGCCACCCTCGCCGCCATCCACGACGAGCTCTACCGGCGCACCCTGGACGGCGGCTGGCCCGACACCGTCCTCACCCCCGCCGTCCACGTCCGCGCCGCCCGCCGCACCGACCGCGCCCGCATCGAACTCCACCTCGAACACACCCACCAGCAGACCAGCGCCCGCCTGACCACCGACGCCGTCGTCCTCGCCACCGGCCACCGCCCACGCCCCCTCGACAGCCTCCTCGGCCCCCTCGAACCGCACCTGCGCCGCGACCACTCCGGACGGCCCCGCATCGACGCGCACTTCCGCCTCGGCCTCGACCGCGCCATCACCGGCAGCGTCTACGTCCAGAACGCCGAACTCCACACCCACGGCGTAGGCACCCCCGACCTGGGCCTGGCCGCCTGGCGCAGCGCCACGATCCTCAACCACGTCACCCGCCGGCCCGTCTACCCCCTCCCCGCCCGCACCGCCTTCACCACCTTCGGACTCCAGCCCCGGACACGACAGGTCCCGCCCGCCCGGCAAGCCGCACGGCTCACCCCACTGGCGGACGGGACCTGAGAGTCACCCCCGACGACGGACACCGCTCGGAACACCGGCGTGCCGACCCGCGTCAGCCTCCGGTCCACCGACGCGAAGTCCGCCGGGTCCAGCACACCCCGCTCCGTGTTCACCACGACCACGAACTGCTGCGCGTCACCGAGCGCGGCACCCCCGTACATGAGGTTCCGGATCCGCGACCCGGCCGGACGGGCGACGTCGATCTCGTACCGAAGCCCCGACACGTAGTCGTAGATGCAGTCCGGACGGCCGCCCACGTTCGACGGCTTCGCTCCGTCGAGGGGCGCACCGGCCGCCGTCCGCACGAAATGCCCCGCCGAGTACTCCGGATACGCCCGGACCTCGGCCCCCGTCATCGGCATCGCCAGCAGCGTGCTGTCGTACACGTACAGGCTCGACAGGACCCGGATCGTCACCTCGCGCCCGGAACCGGCACCCGCCTGCTCATCGGAGCAGGCCCGTGCACAATTCAATACTTGTCAATAACCCTTCATCGACCGGCCGTTGAGTCGTCACGCGCCACCAGATCGCTACCCGCCGGTAAGCCCTAGGGTCAACACATGCGCCGAGCGAAAATCGTCTGCACCCTGGGACCCGCCACCGACTCGTACGACCAGATCAAAGCCCTGGTCGACGCCGGAATGGACGTGGCACGGTTCAACCTCAGCCACGGCGAGCACGCCGAGCACGAGAACCGCTACCACCGGGTGCGAAAGGCCGCCGACGAAACCGGCCGCAGCGTCGGCCTCCTCGCCGACCTCCAAGGCCCGAAGATCCGCCTCGGCCGCTTCACCGAAGGACCCGTACTCCTCGAACGCGGCGACACCTTCACCATCACCGTCGAAGAAGGCGCCGAAGGCGACCGCCACGGCTGCGGCACCACCTACGCCGGCCTCGCCGACGACGTCACCACCAAAGAACGCATCCTCGTCGACGACGGCAAGGTCACCCTCGAAGTCACCGCCGTCGACGGCCCCCGCGTGCACACCACCGTCATCAAGGGCGGCATGGTCTCCGACCACAAGGGCCTCAACCTCCCCGGCGTCGCCGTCTCCGTCCCCGCCCTCTCCAAGAAGGACGAGGACGACCTCCGCTGGGCCCTGCACACCGGCTTCGACGTCATCGCCCTCTCCTTCGTCCGCAGCGGACGCGACATCAAGGACGTCCACCGCATCATGGACGAAGAAGGCCGCCGCCTCCCCGTCATCGCCAAGGTCGAGAAACCCCAGGCCGTCGAGAACATCGACGACATCGTGGCCGCCTTCGACGGCATCATGGTCGCCCGCGGAGACCTCGGCGTCGAAATGCCCCTCGAACAGGTACCCATCGTCCAGAAACGCGCGATCAAACTCGCCAAACGCAACGCCAAACCGGTCATCGTCGCCACCCAGATGCTCGACTCCATGATCGACAACGCCCGCCCCACCCGCGCCGAGGCCTCCGACGTCGCCAACGCCGTCATCGACGGCACCGACGCCGTCATGCTCTCCGGCGAGACCAGCGTCGGCAAACACGCCATCGACACCGTCCGCACCATGGCACGCATCGTCGAAGCGGCCGAAGAGGACATCCTCGCCAAGGGCCTGCCACCCCTCACCGAACGCAACAAGCCCCGCACCCAGGGCGGCGCGGTCGCCCGCGCGGCGGCCGAGATGGGCGACTTCCTCGGCGCCAAGTTCCTGGTCGCCTTCACCCAGTCCGGCGACACCGCCCGCCGCCTCTCCCGCTACCGCTCCCCGATCCCGGTCCTCGCCTTCACCCCCGACCCGGCCACCCGCTCCCAACTCAGCCTCACCTGGGGCGTGGAGACCTTCCTCGGCCCCCATGCGAACACCACGGACGCGATGGTCGACCAGGTCGACGAACTGCTCATCGGCTACGCCCGCTGCAAGGTGGGCGACACGGTCGTCATCACGGCCGGCTCCCCGCCGGGCGTCCCGGGCTCCACGAACCTCGTCCGCGTCCACCACATCGGCGAGGACGACAGCCCGACATGACCGCGCCGGGCCCCGGGGTCAGTACTTGGGGCCCACATGGAGGTCCATCAGGGCCACGGAGGCCTTGCGGGCGACGGAGATGTCGACGGGGACGCCGCGACGCGTCAGCACCGTCCACTCGACACCGACCCTGTCCAGGGTGTCCGTGAAGAGCTTCCTGATGTCGTCGGACTTGTTGGTGAAGAAGTACCGGGGGTACTCGTAGCGCTTGCGCTCACCGGCGATCATGCGGGTCGTCCAGTTGATGATCCGGCAGCCGTCCGAATGCACGAGTCCGCGGATGAGTTCCCAGGGATGCTCGTCGACGATGGTCTGCTGCCACGGCTCGAGTGCGATGGTGCGGGTGTGCTTCATGCCCGGCCCGTGCTGGGGGAAGAGGCAGGGCCAGTGCCTGCTGGTGCCGGTGACCGCTACACAGCCCTGTTTCCGCACGCGGAACACGCTGTTGTCCGGGCGGACGGCGCGCAGGGCCGCCTCACACTCGTCGATGATGCCCGGCCATGCGTTGTCCAGGACGATGCGCATGACGTACACGCCTCTGCGATGGGCGCTGATGCAGCCGTCGCCGAGGTAGAGACCGAGGAGGCGGGCGTACGCGGCAGGGGCGTCGGGAGTTCGGGGGGTGTCCTGACAGCGAGGGCAGGGCATACCTGCGGGGTTGAGTGGCTCGATGCGCGTCTGCCAGGAGCGGATGGCGTACCTGGAGACACCCATCTCCTTGCTGACGGCGTTCAGACTCCGCCCCTGTGCCACCAGCGCCAGTGCTCGTTCGCGCGTGCCCATGTCGTGCATACGGTCACTCTGGGGCGCCGACCGGGAGGGTGCGCGGCAAAAAGCGGATGTTCACCAGAAGGTGGACATCCGCTTTTTGGGTCACCTTGCGATCCAAGGAAAAGTGCCCCAGGTGGGATTCGAACCCACACTGTCCGCTGTTTGAGAGCGGCCTCTCTAACCAGTTGGAGTACTGGGGCCTTAGAAACGAAGGGGTGGTGTGACCCCTCGCGCCCCTACTTTACCGCAGCTAGGTAGGCTCTTGTCAGCAGAGTTCTGCCCCGCACCAAGGAGCCCACGTGAGCGCCCCCGAGTCGCCCCAGCCCGTAGACGTGCCCGATGACGACAAGTCGCACGTGCCTCCGATGACGACCCGCGTCGTCATCGCCGAGGACGAGGCCCTGATCCGGCTCGATCTCAAAGAGATGCTGGAGGAGGAGGGCTACACGGTCGTCGGTGAGGCGGGCGACGGTGAGCGGGCGGTGGAGTTGGCGCGCGAGCACCGCCCCGACCTGGTGATTCTCGACGTGAAGATGCCGAAGCTCGACGGCATCTCCGCGGCGGAGAAGATCGCCGAGGAGAGCATCGCCCCGGTGCTGATGCTGACCGCGTTCTCCCAGCGTGACCTGGTGGAGCGGGCGAGGGACGCGGGTGCGATGGCGTACCTGGTGAAGCCGTTCAGCAAGAGTGACGTGGTGCCGGCGATCGAGATGGCGGTGTCGCGGTTCACGGAGCTGAAGGAGCTGGAGCGTGAGGTCGCGGACCTGAGTCTGCGGCTGGAGACGCGCAAGCTGGTGGACCGGGCGAAGTCGGTGCTGCAGACGCAGTACGGGCTGAGCGAGCCGGCCGCGTTCCGGTGGATCCAGAAGACGTCGATGGACCGCCGGATGTCGATGCAGCAGGTGGCGCAGGCGGTCATCGACGACGCCGAGGAGAAGAAGGCGGCCAAGGGCTAGGACGGCGTACGGCCGGGGCCCGCACCCCCCCTCGCGAGGGGGGGTGCGGGCCCCGGCCGTGTGCGGGTTTCTCAGTCCTCGCCGAGGTAGGCCTTGCGGACCGACTCGTCGTGGAGCAGGTCCCGTCCGCTGCCGGAGAGGACGATGTTGCCGACCTCCATGACGTGGCCGTGGTCGGCCAGGGACAGGGCGGCCTGGGCGTTCTGCTCGACGAGCAGGATGGTGGTGCCCTGGGCCTTCAGTTCGGCGATGGTCGTCATGATCTTCTGCATCATGATCGGCGACAGTCCCATGGAGGGCTCGTCGAGCATGAGGAGCTGGGGCTGGGACATGAGGGCCCTGCCCATGGCGAGCATCTGCTGTTCACCGCCGGAGAGGGTTCCCGCGGCCTGCTTGCGGCGTTCCCCGAGGATGGGGAAGAGGTCGTAGGCGCGCTGGATGTCCTTCTCGATGCCCGGTTTGTCGTTGCGCAGGAAGGCACCGAGACGGAGGTTGTCCTCGATGGTCATGCGCGGGAAGATGTGCCGCCCCTCGGGGGAGTGGGCGAGCCCGAGGGAGACGATCTTGTGGGCGGGGGTCTTCTTGAGCGACTTGCCGTTGAATTTGATCTGGCCGCCGACGGGCTTGAGGAGTCCGGAGAGCGTGCGCAGCGTGGTGGTCTTCCCGGCGCCGTTGGTGCCGATGAGGGTGACCACTTCGCCCGCTTCGACGCTGAACGAGATGCCCTTGACGGCTTGGATCTTGCCGTAGGCGACTTTGAGGTCCTCGACTTCGAGGAGTGCGGTCATCGGTCGTTCTCCTTGCCGGGCGCGGCGTCCGTGGCGGTCTCTGCCTCGGCTGCGGCTTCGGCCGCGGCTTCGGCGGCCTCGACTTCGGCGGCTTCGGCGGCGCCGGGGTCGTTCTCCATGGGCTCACCGATGTAGGCGGCGATGACGCGTTCGTCGCCCTGGACGGTGGCGGGGTCGCCCTCGATCAGTTTCTGGCCCTGGACGAGGACGGCGACGCGGTCGCAGAGGTTGAAGATGAACCGCATGTCGTGCTCGATGACGAGGACGGCGGTGCCCTGGTCGCGGATGGCGAAGATGAGTTCCTCGGCCGCGCGGGTCTCCTGGGGGTTCATGCCGGCGGTGGGCTCGTCGAGGAGGAGCAGGCCGGGGTCGCTGGCGAGGGCGCGGGCGATCTCCAGTTTGCGCTGTTCGCCGTAGGGGAGGTTGCGTGAGAGGTGGTCTGCCTTGTCGGCGAGGCCGACGAACTGGAGGAGTTCCATGGCGCGGGTGCGGGAGGCGGCTTCGGCCTTGTGGAATCCGGGTCCGCGCAGGACGGCCGACCAGAAGCCTTCCCTGGTGCGGGTGTGGCGGCCGACGAGGACGTTCTCCAGGACGGTCATGTTGGAGAAGAGCCGGATGTTCTGGAAGGTGCGGGCGATGCCGGCGGCGGTGACCTTGAAGGGTTTGGGCGGCAGCACCTTGTCCTTGTAGCGGACTTCGCCCTCGGTGGGGATGTAGAGACCGGTGAGGCAGTTGAAGAAGGTGGTCTTGCCGGCGCCGTTGGGGCCGATGAGGCCGACGATCTCGCCGCTGCGGACGGTGAGGTCGACGTCGCGGACGGCGGTGAGGCCGCCGAAGCGCATGGTGACGCCGCGTGCGTCGAGGACGGTGGCACCGGGGGCGGGTGCGCCCGGGGTGGTGTCCTTGGTGGTGGTGTCGGTGGTCATGGTGGTCAGGCCCCTGTCTTGCTCAGGACTGTGGGCGCGTCGGCCTCTTCGTGGAACTCCAGCTGGCGGCGCCGGTTGGGGATGAGCCCCTCGGGACGGAATCGCATCAGCAGGACGAGTGCGAGACCGAAGGCCAGGAGCTGGAAGTCGCCGAGGAACTGGAGCTTGTTGGGGATGAGGAAGAGCAGCGCTGCTCCGATGAGGGGTCCGGCGATGGTGCCCATGCCGCCGAGGACGACCGCGGCGAGGAGGAAGGCGGAGTTGGGCGGGGTGGTGCCGGCGAACAGGTACTGCTCGGGGGTCACGGTGTAGGTGACGTGTGCCTGGACGGTGCCGGCGAGTCCGGCGAGGGTCGCGCCGACGGCGAAGGCGATGAGCTTGACCCGGAAGCCGTTGATGCCCATGGCGAGGGCGGCGGTCTCGTCCTCGCGGATGGCGACCCAGGCGCGCCCGATGCGGGAGTCGCCGCTGCGTCGGAAGACGAGGACGACGACGGCGGTGATGAGCAGCATCAGGAAGAAGTAGTTGGCGAAGCGGCCGATGGTGAAGCCGGCGATGTCGTGCTGGATCCCGAAGTCGAAGCCGAGGATGTTGAGGTCCGGGATGGAGGCGATGCCGTTGGAGCCGTTGGTGAGGTCGGGTCCGGAGGTGCCGTCGGTGTTGTTGACGGCGATGCGGAAGATCTCGCCGAAGCCGAGGGTGACGATGGCGAGGTAGTCGCCGCGCAGCCGCAGGGTCGGGGCGCCGATGAGCACGCCGAAGATCAGTGAGGCGAGGGCGCCGACGAGTACGGCGGCCCAGAAGGGGAAGTGGACGCCGAAGGGTGAGCTGGGGGAGCCGGAGACGAGGGCTGCCGCGTAGGCGCCGACGCCGAGGAAGGCGACGTAGCCGAGGTCGAGCAGGCCGGCGAGTCCGACGACGATGTTCAGGCCGAGGGCGACGGTGGCGAAGATGAGGATGTAGACGCCGAGGGTGGCGTACTGGTCGTCGGTCTGGGTGAAGGGGAAGCAGGCTGCCGCGATGAAGGCGCCGCAGACGGTGATGTTGGTGTGGCGTGCGGTGATCTGGGAGGCGTGGGCGATCAGGCCGGAGCGGTTGAGGGCGCTGAAGCCGAAGCCGGCGGTGATCAGGAAGCCGACGAAGAGTTCGTCGTACTCGGTGCCGATGCCGTAGGTGAAGACGACCAGGCCGAGCGCCAGGATGCCGACGATGATCAGGATCTCGACGTAGGACGGCAGGGTGCGCACGGGGCGCGGGCTGTCGGAGGCGAAGGCCGCGCGGAGGGTGGCCCAGGTGTGGCCGGCGTCGTGCTTGAACTGTTCCCAGCCCGTTTCGTCGGGGTCGATGGGGTCGGGTTCGGGCCGGTCGAAGGGGAGGGCGAGGGCGCCGAGGAGGGCTGTGAGTGTGGCGGCGGCGGCGAGGTAGCCGCCGGGCTCGAGGTTGACGATGCCGCCGAGCTGGAAGCTGATGGCGAGGACGGTGTACCAGGCGGTGGCGAAGGTGCCGAGTGCGGCGTACTTGACGGCGGCGTCGGCGCCGGCGGGGGTGAGCCAGCGCAGTCCCTTGACGCCGTAGGAGGCGAGGCCGAACAGGGTGGCGAGGAGGCCGCCGACGAGGACGAGGACCTGGAGTCCGCCGGGGTAGCCGTAGAAGGTGAGGTCGCCGGGGAACGCGTCGGTCCAGGTCCAGGCGAGGAAGGTGGAGATGACGGCGAGGGCGCTGCCGCCGGTGGCGAGGGCGCGGCCGAGGTGCGGGGGGATGCCGATGAGGCCGGTGGGGGTGCTCTTGGTGGGAGCGGCCACGGTGGTCGAAGCGGTGGTGTCTGTGGTCATCGGTGTCACGCCCTGTCCGCAACGCGTTCGCCGAGCAGGCCCTGTGGCCGGAACAGCAGTACGAGGATGAGGAGGATGAAGGCCCAGACCTCGGCCCAGGACTGGCTGCCGAACTGGTGCAGGCCGGGGATGTCGGCGATGTAGGCGGTGGCGAGGGTTTCCACGACGCCGAGGACCAGGCCGCCGATCATGGCTCCGTAGATGTTGCCGATGCCGCCGAGGACGGCCGCGGTGAAGGCCTTGAGGCCGAGGATGAAGCCCATCTTGAAGTCGATCTGGCCGTACTTGAGACCGCTGGCGACGCCTCCGACGGCGGCGAAGACGGCGCCGAGGGCGAAGGCGATCACGATGATGCGGTCGGTGTTGACACCCATGAGCTTGGCGGTGTCCGGGTCCTGCGCGGTGGCCTGCATGCCGCGTCCGGTGCGGGTGCGCATCACGAAGTAGGCGAGGAAGGCCATGCTGATGGGGGCGGCGATGAGGAGGAAGATGTCGCCGGTCTGGATGGTGGCGCCGCCGATGGTGAAGGGGCCGCCCTCGATCTGCGGGAAGGCCAGCTTGGACTTCGCCTCGGGGTAGAAGGCCCAGACGGCCTGCTGGAGTGCGAGGGAGAGGCCGATGGCGGTGATGAGCGGTGCCAGGCGGGGCGCGCCGCGCAGGGGGCGGTAGGCGAACCGTTCCGCTCCGATGGCGACCAGGACCGAGACGATCACGGCGCCGAGGAGCATCAGGGGGAGCGCGACCCAGATGGAGGTGCCGTCGGGCAAGAGGTACAGATGGACGGTGATGGCGCCGAAGGCGCCGACCATGAAGATCTCGCCGTGGGCGAAGTTGATGAGCTGGACGATGCCATAGACCATTGTGTAGCCGATGGCGACCAGGCCGTACATGGATCCCAGTAGCAGGCCGTTGACCAGCTGCTGCGGCAGTTCGTTCACCGCATGTCCTCCGAGACTTTCGGAATGTTCGACGGATGGGGCCGGATGCGAGTCCGCGCGGGGCGCCAGTGGAACAGCGCCCCGCGCGGCTCGTGAAAGTGGTGCGGGCGGCGGTCAGCCGGTGAAGGTGCCGGACTTCACGGTGGCCCAGTTGCCGTCCTTGACGGAGTACACGGTGAGCTGCTTGTTGGTGGCGTCGCCGAACTCGTCGAAGGAGACCTTGCCGGTCACACCGTCGAAGGAGACGTTCTGCATGGCGTCGACGACCTTGGCGCGGGCGTCGTCGGGGAGCTTGCCGTCGTTGTCGTCGACGACCTTCTTGACGGCCTCGATGATCGCCCAGGCGGAGTCGTAGGAGTAGCCGCCGTAGGCCTCGAAGGCCTCCTTGTATCCGGCGGCCTTGTAGTTGGCGACGAACTCCTTGGCGGAGGGGAGCTCCTCGACGGGTGCGCCGACGGAGGTGGCCAGGTCGCCGGTGCCGGCGGCGCCGGAGAGCTTGATGAAGTCGGCGCTGTAGATGCCGTCGCCGCCGACGAGCGGGATCTTGGCGCCGGCTTCCTTGATCTGCTTGCTGAGCGGGCCGGCCTGCGGGTACTCGCCGCCGTAGTAGACGACGTCGGCGCCGGAGTTCTTGACCTTGGTCGCGACGGCGTTGAAGTCCTTGCTCTCCGGGTTGATGTGCTCGGTGCCGACGACCTCGCCGCCGAGCTTCTTGAACTCCTCGGTGAAGGTGGCGGCCAGGCCGGCGCCGTAGGTCTTCTTGTCGTCGATGACGAAGACCTTCTTCTTCTTGGCGTCGTTGAAGACGTACTGCGCGGCGAACGGGCCCTGGATGGCGTCCGTGGTCGCGGTGCGGAAGTAGGACTTGTACGGGCGGACCTTCTCGGTCTGCCACTTCACGCCCTGGGTCAGGGCGGGGTTGGTGTTGGCGGGTGAGACCTCGACGAGCTTGGCGGTGTCGAAGACCTTCTGCATGGACTCGCCGACGGAGGAGTTCAGCGGGCCGACGACACCGAGGACGTCGTCGTTGGCGACGAGCTTGGTGGCGTTCTGCTGGCCGACGGAGGCCTGGCCCTGGTCGTCGAGGGCTTCGATCTTGAAGGTGACGCCCTCGACGTACTTTTCCTTGTTGGCGGTCTTGGCCGCGAGGTCCACGGAGTTCTTGATGCCGAGGCCCAGCGCGGACAGGTCGCCGGTCAGTGGCGCGTCGACGCCGATGACCACGGTGGTGCCACCGTTGCCGGAGTCCGAGCTGCCGCCGCCGTCGTCGTCGCGTGAGCCGCAGGCGGTGAGGGTGAGTGCACCCGCCGCCAGGGCGGCGGTGATGGCGATGAACGAACGTTGACGCACGATCCAGTCCTTTCCCCTGACAGCCGCCTCCCGGTGGAGGCGGCCGAGTCGAGCGCTGGGCCGACATGAGAATCGGGCGGCGCGGTGACTGGCCGTGACTCTAAGCGCGGGTGGGGAATGCGGAGGAGACTCTGGCCAAGGCTGTGACGCTCTTGTTATGACACGACGTATTGCAGAGCGGTACTGAGTGGGGGGAAGGGCGGAATTCTCGCCGTTTTGTTCTGTCCGGATGGTGAGAAACCGCAGGACCCGGAGGGGTTGGTTCAGGTGTATCAGCGGTTTTGGTGATTACCCGGAATCGTTGCTGCAGGCTACCTGTAGGGCCCGGGAGAGGTCCTGCGCGTACTGGGGTCCGAGGATGAAGCTGTGTGCCTGTATTGCGCGCGCATTACGCAGCGTTACATCCAGGAAAGGGAGTCCGGCATTCCGCGGCACTTTTCCGCATTCGGTCACCCTCATGGTGAGGGTGATCTTGCGGGGTGATCCCGTTTTCGTCCGGAATGGAGTGCGCGGGCTGGAGATCACGGACAGGCCCGCGTACGGCTGGGAAATCCTGACGACGGTGACCGGAGGGCCGGATTCCGTGGTGACCTCCACGGCGAAACTGAAGCTCCGCGGGGCCGTGTTGACGTCCGTGGCCTGCGGATACAGGTACTCGACGGCGGTCACCTGGGTGGGGTACGGAGGGTCCGGCGGCGGCTCGCCTCGGGGCCGGGTGACGTAGAGGGAGCCGCCGCCCACGAGGACGGCGACGGCGAGGGACGTGCGGGCCACGGCCCTGCGGTGCTGTTCCAAGTACCGTGCGGGAGCGCCGCGTCGGGGCCGGGGCGCGGACGGGGCGTCCTGGGCGTGCGTGCCCTCGCCCGGCTCGACGGGCCCCACCCCGCTCACTGCCAGGGCCCCTCGCCGGGCCCGCCGGCGCGATACCAGGCGACGCAGCCCTCGCGCGCCTCACGGTCGATCAGCTTCCCGACGTCCGCCGCCCCTTGGCGCCGGGCGGCCCGGGCGGCGTCGACCACCTCGCGCAGGATGTCGTACTGGCCCCCGGACAGGCCCATGGACTGGTAGTCGCCGTAGCCGCGTCCGTCGAGCACCTCGCGCGACCAGTGACCGACGATCCGGGTGCACAGGTCCTCGTCGGACGTCACCCGGGGTGACGGTGAGGCGGAGCGGCCGGCCGGCGGGGGCGCCTCCCGCGCATGGCCGGAATCCGCCGCCCCGCATCCGGCCGCCACCCACACGGCCACGAGGGCCGCGGCGATCGCCCCCGCCGGTGTCCCCGCCCCTGCCCGAGAGGTGCCTCCCCGTCGCATGCCCCGAACCTAGGACGCCCGCACCGCCTGAGGCAATGGCGGTGCGGGCGGGCGGAGTTGTGCTGCGGGTGCGGGCGTGCGCCTCTCGCGTGGCGACGTCGGTCAGGCGCGCCGCCGACGCGCCGCGGCGGCGGTCAGCCCGCCACCCGCTCCGCGTCCCCCGGGTTCACGTCCCGCAGCAGACAGGTCAGCCGCGCCGTGCACACCCGCTTGTCCGCCTCGTCGGTGATGACGATCTCGTACGTCGCCGTCGACCGCCCGCGGTGCACGGGCGTGGCCACGCCGGTGACCAGACCGGAGCGGACGCCCCGGTGGTGCGTGCAGTTGAGGTCGACGCCGACCGCGATCTGGGAGCTGCCGCCGTGCAGCATCGAGCCCACCGACCCCAGCGTCTCGGCCAGCACCGCCGACGCCCCGCCGTGCAGCAGCCCGTACGGCTGGGTGTTGCCCTCCACCGGCATCGTGCCCACCACCCGCTCCGCGGAGGCCTCCAGGATCTGCACGCCCATCCGCGTGCCCAGATGGCCCGCCGAGAACAGCGCCGGAAGGTCCACACCGAGCGCGGCGTACTCGTCGATGACTTCCTGCGGGAACTTCACCTGCTGCTGCTCTCCCATGGCCCGGGCTCCATTCGTCTCGTCGTGCGTCGGTACGGCTCTGCTAAGCAAACGCTCAGTCGGTCGCCGATTGTTCCAGACGCACTACCACGGACTTGCTGGCCGGGGTGTTGCTGGTGTCCGCGGTGGCGTCCAGCGGCACGAGGACGTTCGTCTCCGGGTAGTACGCCGCCGCGCAGCCCCGCGCGGTCGGGTAGTGCACGACACGGAAACCGGGCGCCCTGCGCTCCACGCCGTCCTTCCACTCGCCGACCAGATCGACGTAGGCGCCGTCCACCAGCCGCAGCTCCCGCGCGTCCTCCGGATTCACCAGCACCACCCGGCGGCCGTTCCTGATGCCCCGGTAGCGGTCGTCGAGGCCGTAGATCGTGGTGTTGTACTGGTCGTGCGAGCGCAGCGTCTGCAGCAGCAGCCGGCCCTCCGGCAGCTCCGGGTGCTCCACCGGCGCGGCGGTGAAGTTGGCCTTGCCGGTGGCCGTGGGGAAGCGCCGCTCGTCGCGGGGGGCGTGGGGGAGCGCGAAGCCTCCGGGGCGCGCCACCCGCGCGTTGAAGTCCTCGAAGCCGGGGATCACCCGCGCGATGCGGTCCCGGACCGCCGCGTAGTCCCGCTCGAACTCCTCCCACGGCACCGTGCTGCGCTCGCCGAGGACCCGGCGGGCCAGCCGGCACACGATGGCCGGCTCGGACAGCAGGTGCGCGCTCGCCGGTTCCAGACGCCCCCGTGAGGCGTGCACCATGCCCATCGAGTCCTCGACCGTCACGAACTGCTCACCGCCGGCCTGCACATCGCGTTCGGTACGGCCCAGCGTCGGCAGGATCAGCGCACGCGCGCCCGTGACGGTGTGCGAGCGGTTCAGCTTGGTCGACACGTGCACCGTCAGCCGGGCCCGCCGCATGGCCGCCTCGGTGACCTCCGTGTCGGGGGAGGCGGAGACGAAGTTGCCGCCCATGGCGAAGAAGACCTTCGCGTGGCCGTCACGCAGCGCGCGGATGGCCCGTACGACGTCGTAGCCGTGCCGGCGCGGCGGCGCGAAGCCGAACTCCTTCTCCAGGGCGTCCAGGAACGCCGGCGCGGGCCGCTCGAAGATGCCCATGGTGCGGTCGCCCTGCACGTTGGAGTGCCCCCGCACCGGGCACACGCCCGCGCCCGGGCGGCCGATGTTGCCGCGCAGCAGGAGGAAGTTGACGATCTCCCGGATCATGGGCACGGAGTGCTTGTGCTGGGTCAGGCCCATCGCCCAGCACACGATGACCCGCTCGGACGCGAGCACCATCCGCAGGCACTCCTCGATGTCCCCGCGCGTCAGACCCGTCGCGGCGAGCGTGTCGTCCCAGTCGGCGGCCCGTGCGGCCGCGGCGAACTCCTCGTACCCGTGCGTGTGTTCGCGTACGAACGCCTCGTCCACCGCGCCCGGCGTGTCCAGGATCAGCCTGTTGAGGAGGCGGAAGAGGGCCTGGTCGCCGCCGATGCGGATCTGCAGGAACAGGTCGGTCAGGGCCGTGCCGGTGGCGAGTCCCCTGGCGGTCTGCGGGTTCTTGAAGCGCTCCAGGCCCGCCTCGGGCAGCGGGTTGACGCTGACGATCCGCGCGCCGTTCGCCTTGGCCTTCTCCAGGGCGGTCAGCATGCGCGGGTGGTTGGTGCCCGGGTTCTGCCCCGCGACGATGATCAGGTCGGCCTGGTACAGGTCCTCCAGCAGCACGCTGCCCTTGCCGACGCCGAGCGTCTCCGACAGGGCCGAGCCCGACGACTCGTGGCACATGTTGGAGCAGTCCGGCAGGTTGTTGGTGCCGAGCTCACGGGCGAACAGCTGGTAGAGGAAGGCGGCCTCGTTGCTGGTGCGCCCGGAGGTGTAGAAGACGGCCTCGTCCGGGGAACCGAGGGCGCCGATCTCCTCGCCGACGATGTCGAACGCCCGCTCCCAGGTCACCGGCTCGTAGTGCGTCCCGCCCTCGGGGAGGTACATGGGGTGCGTCAGCCGGCCCTGCTGCCCCAGCCAGTAACCGCTGCGGCCGGCCAGGTCCGCGACCGGGTGCGCGGCGAAGAACTCGGGGGTGACCCGGCGCAGGGTGGCCTCCTCGGCCACGGCCTTCGCCCCGTTCTCGCAGAACTCCGCCTTGTGCCGGTGCTCCGGCTCCGGCCAGGCGCAGCCCGGGCAGTCGAAGCCGTCCTTCTGGTTCACGCCGAGCAGCGTCAGCGCCGTGCGCCTCACCCCCATCTGCTGGTGGGCCATGCGCAGGGTGTGGCCGATCGCGGGGAGCCCGGCCGCCGCCCGTTGCGGCCCGGCGACCTGCGGCGCGTCCTGAACCGGATCGCCCTTGGGCGGCTTCGTTGCCATCGCGCACTCCTGTCCACGCACACGTGTGAGGTACGCCTCCGATCCTGCCACGCGGCACATCCCCGGGAGCCCGCCCCGGCACGGGGGGACCGGGGCGCACCCCGGGGGAGGGGAACAGGGGGGATCGCCGCGCACCCCGGGGAGGAGGAAGGGGCGAACGCCCGGCATCCCACGCGGCCGGGACCGGCTGTCAGTGACACATGGCAGGATCGGACTCGTGGCAGAGACAGCATCGAAGAAGAGCGACCAGACCCCCGGCGGCTCCCGTCCCCGCCTCATGCTCATGGACGGGCACTCACTCGCGTACCGCGCGTTCTTCGCGCTGCCCGCGGAGAACTTCACCACCGCGACGGGCCAGCCGACCAACGCGATCTACGGCTTCGCGTCGATGCTGGCCAACACCCTCCGTGACGAGGAGCCCACCCACTTCGCCGTCGCCTTCGACGTCTCCCGCAAGACGTGGCGCTCCGAGGAGTTCACCGAGTACAAGGCGAACCGCTCCAAGACCCCCGACGAGTTCAAGGGCCAGGTCGAGCTGATCGGCGAGCTGCTCGACGCGATGAACGCGCAGCGCTTCGCCGTCGAGGGCTTCGAGGCCGACGACGTCATCGCCACCCTCGCCACCCAGGCCGAGGCCGCGGGCTTCGAGGTGCTGATCGTCACCGGAGACCGCGACTCCTTCCAGCTGGTCTCCGAGCACACCACCGTGCTCTACCCCACGAAGGGCGTCTCCGAGCTGACCCGGTTCACCCCGGAGAAGGTCGTCGAGAAGTACGGCCTGACGCCCGCCCAGTACCCGGACTTCGCCGCACTGCGCGGCGACCCGTCCGACAACCTGCCCGGCATCCCCGGCGTCGGCGAGAAGACCGCCGCGAAGTGGATCAACCAGTTCGGTTCCTTCGCCGAGCTGGTCGAGCGGGTCGACGAGGTCAAGGGCAAGGCCGGGCAGAATCTGCGCGACCACCTGGAGTCCGTCAAGCTCAACCGCAGGCTGACCGAGCTGGAGCGCGGCGTCGAGCTGCCCAGGACCGTCCCCGACCTGGAGCGGACCGCCTACGACCGCAAGGCCGTGGCGATGATCCTGGACACCCTGGAGATCAGGAACCCCTCGCTGCGCGAGCGGCTGTTCGCCGTCGACCCGGGCGCGGCCGAGGCCGAGACCACCCCTGTCGTCGCCGAGGGAGTGGAGCTGGACGGCACCGTGCTCGGCACGGGCGAGCTGACCGGCTGGCTCGCGGAGCACGGCACCGGCCGCGTCCTCGGTGTCGCCACCGTCGGCACCTGGGGCCTGGGCACCGGCTCCGTCGCCGAGGTCGCCCTGGCCGCGGCCGACGGGCCGGCCGCCTGGTTCGACCCGGCCGAGCTGGACGAGGCCGACGAGCGGGCGTTCACCGCGTGGCTCGCCGACGCGGAGCGCCCCAAGGTGTTCCACAACGCCAAGGGCGCGATGCGCGTCTTCGCCGAGCATGGCTGGACCATCGAGGGCGTCACCATGGACACCGCCCTCGCCGCCTACCTGGTGAAGCCGGGCCGCCGCTCCTTCGACCTGGACGCCCTGTCCCTGGAGTACCTGCACCGCGAGCTGGCGCCCGCCACCGCGCCCGACGGGCAGCTCGCCTTCGGCGCGGACGACGGTGCGGAGGCCGAGGCGCTCATGGTGCAGGCCCGCGCCATCCTCGACCTGGGCGCGGCCTTCGAGGGCCGTCTGGAGGAGGTGGGCGCCGCGGACCTGCTCCGCGACATGGAGCTGCCCACGTCCGCGCTGCTCGCCCGCATGGAGCGGCACGGCATCGCGGCCGACCGGGAGCACCTGCAGGCCATGGAGCAGATGTTCGCGGGCGCCGTGCAGCAGGCGGTGAAGGAGGCCCACGCGGCGGCGGGGCACGAGTTCAACCTGGGCTCGCCCAAGCAGCTCCAGGAGGTCCTCTTCGGTGAGCTGGCGCTGCCGAAGACCAAGAAGACGAAGACCGGCTACACCACCGACGCCGACGCGCTGGCCTGGCTGGCGGGCCAGACGGACAACGAACTGCCGGTGATCATGCTCCGTCACCGTGAGCAGGCGAAGCTGCGTGTCACCGTCGAGGGCCTGATCAAGACGATCGCCGCGGACGGCCGCATCCACACGACGTTCAACCAGACCGTCGCCGCGACGGGCCGGCTGTCCTCCACGGACCCCAACCTGCAGAACATCCCGGTCCGCACGGACGAGGGCCGCGCCATCCGCCGCGGGTTCGTCGTCGGTGAGGGCTTCGAGTCGCTGCTCACCGCCGACTACAGCCAGATCGAACTGCGCGTGATGGCCCACCTCTCCGAGGACGCGGGCCTGATCGAGGCGTTCACCTCGGGCGAGGACCTGCACACCACGGCGGCGGCACAGGTGTTCTCCGTGGAGCAGTCCGCGGTGGACGCGGAGATGCGCCGCAAGATCAAGGCGATGTCGTACGGCCTGGCGTACGGGCTGTCGGCGTTCGGCCTGTCCCAGCAGCTGAACATCGAGGCCGCGGAGGCCCGCGCCCTGATGGACGCGTACTTCGAGCGGTTCGGCGGTGTACGGGACTACCTGCGCCGGGTCGTCGACGAGGCGAGGGCGACGGGCTACACGGCGACGCTGTTCGGCCGCCGCCGCTACCTGCCCGACCTCAACAGCGACAACCGCCAGCGCCGCGAGGCGGCCGAGCGCATGGCGCTCAACGCGCCGATCCAGGGCACGGCGGCGGACATCGTCAAGATCGCCATGCTGAACGTGGACCGCGCCCTGCGCGCGGCGGACCTGCGCTCCCGCATGCTCCTCCAGGTCCACGACGAGATCGTCCTGGAACTCGCCCCCGGCGAGCGCGCCGCGGTGGAGGAGCTGGTCCGCACGGAGATGGCCTCCGCCGTGCAGCTCCGCGTCCCCCTGGGCGTCTCCGTGGGCGCGGGTCCCGACTGGGAATCCGCGGCCCACTGAACCACCGCCCGACGGCACCCCGCGCCGTCCCCCGCCACGAGGGCGACCCGGCACGGCGGCGCGCTCCGGCGTCGCCGGGCCGCCCCAGCGCTTGCCGGCGCCTCGGCGCTCGTGGGCGGGCGCCGGTGGCCCGAGCGCCTCGGGCGTACGGGTCACTGCCGCACCGGGTGGTCTCTTCCCGCCGCGACGGCGGCCAGGTGCGACGGCGCGGTCCGGTGGTGCCCGGCCGGCCCGCCGACTGGCCCTGGTGGGGGCGTCGCAGCGCCCGACCGGCCGGGCGCGACCGGTGCCGGCCCGTGTGGTCCGGCGAGGCGGCGGTGTGCCGGGACGGCCGGAGGGGAACCGGCAGCAGCCAGCTCGCTGGGTCCCCGGAGGGGGTTTCACTCGCGTGGACCCCGCGGACACGCCGTCGGGCCGGCCGGCCGACAGGATGCGACGCATGGGTATACGCATGCTTCACCGCACAGCGGCACCCCCGCGGGCCGACGCCGGCGGAACCACCCTCAGGGCGTTTCCGCCGGTTCCGGTCTTCGCTGCCGCCGCGAGCACCGCCCGCATCCCCACCACCCTCGCGACCGCGCTCCGCAACGCCACCGCGGTCCTCGGCCGCCGGGGAGACCACCGCACCACCACCGGCGAGCAGCCACCCTGGCGGCTGTGGGCCGAACTGGTCCGCGCCCATCTCACCCTCGCGGTGAGCCGGCTGCCCCGGCCCCGCCCCGTCCGTACCGTCACCGTGTTCGTCGCCGCGAGCGAAACCCTCAGCGCGCGGCAGTACGGTCCGGCCGCCGCGCGCCGGGCCCTTCCCGCTCCGCCGTGGCCCGGGTGGCCGGACGCCACACCCTGACGGCCAGCGCGTACAAGGGGAGCGCGAGGGCCAGCCCCGCGCCCGCGCCGAAGCACACCGCGGGGATCAGTTCCCAGGGCTTCGCGGTCGACCCCCAGTAGGCCCACCACCGCGAGGCCCGCTGCACCGCCCCCGCCACCGCACACCCGCCGAGCAGCGCCACGGCCGCCCACCGGTCGGCACCGGAGAGCAGCGGCACCCCCACCGGCCCGCCCGCGGCCCCCGCCGCCTCCTCCGCATCCTGGGCCTGCCGCGACCCGGTCCGGCGCAGCGCCCGTGCCACGAACAGCGCGATCACGACCGCCGCCACCGCCGAACCGCCGTACTGCAGGTACCAGTACAGCGGCGACCCCGCGATCTCCTCCCCCAGTACGGGGAACACCCGCATGCCCCACCGGTCGAGATGCGTGAACGCGTCCCACACCACGTGCGTCGACGCCCCCAGCACCGCCGAGGCGTACCAGCGCGCCACCAGCGGGGGACGGACGCGCGCATGCGGCGCCCCGCAGCGCACCAGGGCCGCCACCCGCCCCTGCCGCGCCCGCGGCAACAGCGCCACCAGCGGCTCGCGCACCAGCAGCCACAGCCCCACCAGTGCCCACGCGATGAGCACATCGACCGTGAACACACCCCAGGCGGCGTGCGTCACATCGCCGAACTCCATCGCCCCCGACAGGACACTCGCCGCGTAATAGGTCATGTCGGGAGCGAAGCTGCCCGCGACCAGCACGGAGGGGACCAGGGTGGCCCGGCCGCCGCCGTCGGTGCGCACGGCCGGCAGGACCGCCGCCGCATGGCTCAGCGTGAACGGCAACTCGGCTCCCCTGGGGTGGTGTTCATCGCAAGGCCCCAGTATGCGGGAGGCCCGCCCCGGACCCCGCCGCAGGGGAAACGTGGCCAACCGGTGAATATCGGTCATGAACGGGTGTCCGTGCAAAGGAAGTTGTCGTAGGGTCGCGAGGATCGCCGTGCCGGATGACCGCACAGGGCAACCGGCGGGGCGGGGAAGAACGTCACACCAGGGCGGACACGGCACACACGTCGACGGGCGCCACAGCGTCCACGGGAGGGGTTCACTCTATGGCGGCGCAATTCGGCAGGAGGCTGTGCAAGGGAGCAGCGACCACCGCCGTGGCCGCGGCGGCGGTGGCGGCCCTGTCCGCGTCCCAGGCTCCCGGCGTCACGGTCGACGGCCACGGCCGGGAGACCACCTCCGACGCCGCACCCTCGCCCGAGGAGAGCGCCGACGGCGCCGGCGCGACCGGCAACTCGCCGTACTACACGGACCTGCCGCCCCTCAACAGCCCCAACCCCTCCCCGGGCAGCGGCACCGGAAGGGTCGACCCGGCAGCGGCCGAGGCCGGCATACCGGCGACCGTCCTCGACGCCTACAAGCAGGCCGAGGCGGCGCTGCGTGAGAGCAAGCCCGGCTGCAACCTGCCCTGGCAACTCCTCGCCGCCATCGGCAAGGTGGAGTCCGGCCAGGCCCGCGGCGGACGCGTCGACGCCGACGGCACCACCCTCTCGCCCATACTCGGCCCCCAGCTCGACGGCAACGGCTTCGCCCTCATCAAGGACACCGACGGCGGCGCCCACGACGGCAACAGCACCTACGACCAGGCCGTCGGCCCCATGCAGTTCATCCCGTCCACCTGGAAGTGGGCGGGCCGCGACGGCAACGGGGACGGCCGCAAGGACCCCAACAACATCTACGACGCCGCCCTCTCCGCCGGCCACTACCTGTGCCGCTTCGACTGGGACCTCTCCGACCGGCGCGACCTGAGGAAGGCGATCCTCAGCTACAACAACTCGACGGACTACCTGAACACCGTCCTGTCGTGGCTGGAGTACTACCGCAAGGGCACCCACGAGATCCCGGACGGTTCCGGCGCGCTGCCCGGGGACCGCAGCGACAACGGGACGACGCCGCGGCCCTCCCCGCCGATCCCGGCCACCCCGCCGGCGCCCAAGCCGACCCCCAGGCCCACCACCCCGGCGCCCGGCAAGCCGGGCGGCGCCGCCCCGAGCCCGAAGCCGACCGTCCCCGGCAGTGGCAGCCCGACCACCCCGCCGCCGGCCACCACCCCGCCGACCCCCACCGACACGGTGGACCACCTGGAGGCCGCGGGCACCGCGACGCTCACCGCGATGGCGGGCGACACCTTCGACAAGCGGGTCGCCGCCCGAGCGGAGACGGACGCCGGCGAGGCGGTGGCCAAGGTGCGGATCCGCTTCACCATCCACGGCGACACCGACACCACGTTCACCAGCGGCGAGAGCGTGGCCACCGTGGTCACCAACGCCTCGGGCGTCGCCGTGGCGCCCGCGCTCCGGGCCGGTGAGAAGACCGGCGCGTTCGCCGTCCGCGCCGTCGTGGTGGGCCGCGACATCCCGGGCGTCACCTACAAGGCGAACGTCACCGAACGCGCCGCCGACACCCTGGTCCGCACCGGCGACGCGGCGCTCACCTGCACCCCGGGCGGCGAGTTCGCCGGGCAGGTCGAGCTGAAGGCCACCTACGGCGGTGCCGCCGCCGGCAAGGTCGCCGCCACCGCCACGCTCGTCACGTCCGCCGACGACCTGGCGGAGAACGACAAGGGCCCCTACTTCAAGGACGCCGACGGAAGGACGGTCCGCACGCTGAAGGGCCTCACGACCGACGCGGACGGTCTGCTGAAGCTGCCGCGGCTGTACGCGGACGACACCACCGGCACGTTCCTGCTCCGCGTCACCACCGCGGGCGGAGCGACCCTCACGGTCGAACTGACCGTGGCGGCCGCCGAAACCGGGACCGGGACCGGGACCGAAACCGGGACCGGCGCCGGCGCCGACGCCGGAACCGGGACCCCGTCCCCGACCCCGTCGACCGGCACCGCCGCCTGAGGGTGCGCCGGCGCACGGCTCAGCGCCTGAGCCGTGCGCTCGTGTGCCGCGTCGGTTCGGCGGCGGCCGGGTCCTCGGGCCACGGGTGCTTGGGATAGCGGCCGCGCAGCTCGGCCCGTACGCCCTTGTAGCCGTCGCGCCAGAAGGAGGCGAGGTCGGCGGTCACGGCGGCGGGGCGCCCGGCCGGGGACAGCAGGTGCACCAGCAGCGGCACCCCGGCCACCCGGGGCGACTCCTGCAGCCCGAACATCTCCTGCAGCTTCACGGCGAGCATCGGCCGCTCCGGGTCGGAGTAGTCGACCCGGACCGCGGACCCGGAGGGCACGGTGATCCGCTCGGGCGCGAGCTCGTCGAGGCGCGCCGCCTCACCGGAGGCCCACGGCAGCAGCCGCCCCAGCGCCTGCCCGGCGTCGATCCGCGCGAGGTCGGCCCGACGGCGGGCGCGGCCCAGCTCCGGCTCCAGCCACTCCGCCACGCGCGCGTGCAGTGCCCCGTCGGACACGTCGGGCCACGGTGCGCCGAGCCTGCCGTGCAGGAAGGCCAGCCGCTGCCGCAGTACCAGGGCCCCGGCCGGCCAGCGCAACAGCCCGAACCCCTCCTGCCGCAGCCCGTCCAGCAGCGCGTCGCGCACGAGGGACGGGTCGGCGCCGGTGTGCGGCCGTACGGTCAGCTCCACCGCCCCCAGCCGCTCGACCTCCCGCGCGACGACGTCCCCGCCGTCCCAGCGGACCTCCTCGCGGCGCTCCAGCAGCGCGCCGGCCGCGTACCGTGCGATCCCCTCGTCGACGACCGCCCCGAGCCCCATGCGCGCGTGCCCGCGGCCCACCGGGCGGTCGGCCGCGGCCACGGCGACCCACTCCGCACCCCGCAACCGGGACCCGGACCCCGGCTCGGCCCGGGTCCCGCCCGCCATCAGGTACGAACCGCCGTCCACGCGGGCCACCCGCTCGGGAAACGCGAGCGCCGCCACCAGCCCCACCCGCGCGTCCTCCCCACCGTCACCCGCGGCGAGCGGACCACCGCCGGACACCCGCACGGAGCCCACCGGCCCCTGCGCGGGCGCGTCCCCGGCCCCAGGGGCCCCACCGGCCGTACCGACTCCTCCGGCCGTACCGACTCCTCCGGCCGTACCGACTCCTCCGGCGTCCGCGGGCACGAGCCCCCGCAGGCGGCGGACCTCCGTGCGCCAGCGGGCGGCGTACGCGTCACCCCCGTGGCGCGCGGCGCGCAGGGCGCCCGCCAGGTCGTCCCCGTACGCGCGCGGCGGTTCCTCACCGATCAGGGCGACCACCTCGGCGGCGAGTCCCGGACCCACCACCGGCGCCGCGTCCAGCAGGGCACGCCCCAGCCGGGGATGGAGCCCCAGCCGTGACAACCGCGCACCGCGCGCCGTCGCACGGCCCTCCGCGTCCACCGCGCCGATCGCCGTCAGCGTGGACCGGGCCGCCGCCATCGCACCCGTCGGCGGGGCGTCCAGCAGCGCCAGCCCCGAGGCGTCCGGATCGCCCCAGCAGGCCGCCTGGAGCGCGAACGCCGTCAGGTCGGCCACCTTGATCTCGGGGGAGGGGAACCGCGGCAGCCGCGCGTCCTCCGCCTCCGCCCAGCAGCGGTACACCGCGCCCGGCGCCTCACGCCCGGCACGCCCCGCCCGCTGCCGCCCCGAAGCCCGCGAGGCCCGGACCGTCGTCAGCGCGCTCAGTCCCCGCGCGTGATCGACCCGCGGCTCGCGCGCGAGACCCGAGTCGACGACCACCCGCACCCCGGGCACGGTCAGAGACGACTCCGCCACCGCCGTCGCCAGCACCACACGGCGCCGGTCCCCGCCGGTCAGCACCGCGTCCTGCACGGCCGCCGGCGCCCGCCCGTGCACCTGGAGCACCTCGACCCCGTCCGGGCAGCCCAGCTGCCCGGCCACCCGGGTGATCTCACCGACCCCCGGCAGGAACACCAGGACGTCCCCGTCCCGCTCGGCCAGCGCCCGCCGCACCACCGACGCCACGTGCGTCAGCAGCGCCGGATCGACCCGCATCCCGTGCGCCGGCCGCACCACACCCGCGGGAGGCGCCCAGACGACCTCCACCGGGTGCGCCGCACCGTGCGCCTCGACCACCGGCGCACCGCCCAGCAGCCGGGCCCAGCCCTCCGCGTCCGTCGTCGCCGACGCGGCCACCAGCCGCAGCTCCGGGCGGAGCGTCTCGCGCACGTCCCACAGGAACGCCGCCGCCGTGTCCGCGTCCAGGTGCCGCTCGTGGCACTCGTCGAGCACCACCACGTCCACCCCGCCCAGCTCCTGGTCGCGCTGGAGGCGCTGCAGCAGCACACCGGTCGTGACGACCTCCACGCGCGTGTCCCGGCCCACCGCCCGTTCCCCGCGCACGGTGAAACCGACCGACCCGCCGACCCGCTCGCCCAGCAGCCAGGCCATCCGCCGGGCCGCCGCGCGGGCGGCGATCCGCCGCGGCTCGGCGACCACCACCCGCCGCGCGGGCCCGGTCCCGAGCAGCCCCGCCAGCGCCAGCGGCACCAGCGTCGTCTTACCGGTTCCGGGCGGCGCCACCAGCACCGCCGTGCCGTGCGCGTTGAGCGCCCCGGTCAGACCGGGCAGGGCCTCGCGTACGGGCAGGACGTCCAGGACGTCGTGACGGACCACGCACTCAGTCCCGTACGCACACGAAGATCGCCGTGCCCGGGATCAGGTTCCCGCGCAGCGGGGACCAGCCGCCCCACTCGGAGGTGTTCCAGGTCGGCCACTCCGGTTCCACCAGATCCACCAGCCGGAACCCCGAGGCGACGACGTCCCGCACCCGGTCCCCGATCGTCCTGTGGTGCTCGACGTACACCGCGCGGCCGTCCTCGTCCTGCTCCACGTACGGCGTGCGGTCGAAGTACGACGCCGACACGCTCAGCCCCTCGGGACCCGGCTCGTCGGGGAAGGCCCAGCGGATCGGGTGCGTCACCGAGAACACCAGCCGGCCGCCCGGCCGCAGCACCCGGCGCACCTCGCGCAGCACCAGCCGCGGATCGGCGACGAAGGGCAGCGCCCCGTACGCCGAGCAGGCCAGGTCGAAGGAGCCGTCAGCGAACGGCAGCGCGACCGCGTCGGCGCACACCAGCGGGAACGGCCCGCCGATCCGCAGCGCGTGCTGCAACTGGCGGTGCGAGATGTCCAGCGCCACCGGACGCGCCCCCTGAGCGGCCAGCCAGCGCGAGCACTGCGCGGCGCCGGCGCCCAGCTCTAGGACGTCGCGTCCCTTCAGCTCCTCCGGCGGGCCGAGCAGCTCCGCCTCCACCTCGTCCAGACCCTCGGGACCCCACACGAAGCGGTCGTCGCCGAGGAACGTCCCGTGCTCGGTCTGGTACTCGTCCGCGTTCCGGTCCCACCAGCCACGACTGGCGTGTGAGCTCTCCGCGACACCGGCCTCCCGCCGGGTCGCCTCCGGTTCGGGCGCTACGGACTCTTGGATGATCGGCTCCCTCGTCGTACTCTTCCGTCCAGCCGGACTCCGGTGTGTCGCGGAAGCGGCTTCCCAGCCCCTGCGTGGCCTCGGAGGACGGGACTTGTGCCGGTTATGCGGCGATCCGCCCCGGGTGGGCGGCTTCGCGCATTGACCCTGCCCGGCTGCCCCCGTATGCTACAAGTTGCGCTGCGAGCTTGCGCGCCTCAGACGTAGCAGGCTGCGCTCGCATCTGTTGTATGTCCCCTCGGTTCTCGAGGCGCCGTCGCCAGTTTCTGGTGGAGCGCTTCCTTGGCTGTCCGGCTTCGGCAGAGCGAAACGGGCTCCGGCGTAGCAGTACCTACGACTTCAATGTCCGTACCGGAGCCCTTTCCCACATGACGAGCAGCACCGAGACCACCGCCACCACCCCGCAGGTAGCGGTCAACGACATCGGTAACGAGGAAGCATTCCTCGCCGCGATCGACGAGACGATCAAGTACTTCAACGACGGCGACATCGTCGACGGCGTCATCGTGAAGGTCGACCGGGACGAGGTCCTGCTCGACATCGGTTACAAGACCGAAGGTGTCATCCCGAGCCGCGAGCTCTCGATCAAGCACGACGTCGACCCCAACGAGGTCGTCGCCGTCGGTGACGAGATCGAGGCCCTTGTCCTCCAGAAGGAGGACAAGGAAGGCCGCCTGATCCTCTCGAAGAAGCGCGCCCAGTACGAGCGTGCCTGGGGCACCATCGAGAAGATCAAGGAAGAGGACGGCATCGTCACCGGTACCGTCATCGAGGTCGTCAAGGGTGGTCTCATCCTCGACATCGGCCTCCGCGGCTTCCTCCCGGCCTCCCTGGTGGAGATGCGCCGTGTCCGCGACCTCCAGCCCTACGTGGGCAAGGAGCTCGAGGCGAAGATCATCGAGCTGGACAAGAACCGCAACAACGTGGTCCTGTCCCGCCGTGCCTGGCTGGAGCAGACCCAGTCCGAGGTCCGCCAGACGTTCCTCACCACCCTCCAGAAGGGTCAGGTCCGTTCCGGCGTCGTCTCCTCGATCGTCAACTTCGGTGCCTTCGTGGACCTGGGTGGCGTCGACGGTCTGGTCCACGTCTCCGAGCTGTCCTGGAAGCACATCGACCACCCGTCCGAGGTTGTCGAGGTCGGCCAGGAAGTCACCGTCGAGGTCCTCGACGTCGACATGGACCGCGAGCGTGTCTCCCTGTCGCTGAAGGCGACCCAGGAAGACCCGTGGCAGCAGTTCGCCCGCACCCACCAGATCGGCCAGGTCGTGCCCGGCAAGGTCACGAAGCTGGTGCCGTTCGGTGCGTTCGTCCGTGTGGACGAGGGCATCGAGGGTCTGGTCCACATCTCCGAGCTGGCCGAGCGCCACGTGGAGATCCCGGAGCAGGTCGTCCAGGTCAACGACGAGATCTTCGTCAAGGTCATCGACATCGACCTCGAGCGCCGTCGCATCAGCCTTTCGCTGAAGCAGGCCAACGAGGCCTTCGGTGCCGACCCGTCGGCGGTCGAGTTCGACCCGACCCTGTACGGCATGGCCGCGTCCTACGACGACCAGGGCAACTACATCTACCCCGAGGGCTTCGACCCCGAGACCAACGACTGGCTCGAGGGCTACGAGACCCAGCGGGAGGCGTGGGAGACCCAGTACGCCGAGGCGCAGTCCCGCTTCGAGCAGCACCAGGCGCAGGTCATCAAGTCCCGCGAGGCGGACGAGAAGGCCGCTGCCGAGGGTGGCGAAGCCGCCGCTCCGGCCGCGTCCGGTGGCGGTTCGTACTCCTCCGAGGGTGGCGACCAGTCCGGCGCGCTCGCCTCGGACGAGGCTCTCGCGGCCCTGCGCGAGAAGCTGGCGGGCGGCCAGAGCTGAACGCTCCCCGCTGACGCCTAGCCGTTGACTGAGGGGCCGTACCCACCCGGGTACGGCCCCTCAGTGCTGCCCAAGACCCACGAGAACCAGCCCACCAACCCCGAGGTCCCACAGGACCTGCGCACCAACCCCCGAGGTCCGAAAGGACCTGCGCACCAACCCCCGCCAGGGGCGCGGGGAACTGCGCGACCGGCCCCTACCGGCCCGCGGCCGATCCGCCACCCTCGCCAGGGGCGCGGGGAACCGCGCGACCGGCCCCCACCGGCCCGCAGCCGATCCGCCGAACCCCCGGAGGGAACCGCGTCGCTCGGGAATGCCCGTGCCGCCGGGCACGTTGTGCCGTAGGGACACGAGGAGGAGCGGTCACTGTGCTTGATCCGCAGGATTTGTACGCATGGGAGCCGAAGGGGCTCGGCGTCGTCGACATGGCGCTGGCCCAGGAGTCGGCCGGACTAGTCATGCTCTACCACTTCGACGGATACATCGACGCCGGAGAGACCGGGGACCAGATCGTCGAGCGGCTCCTGGACTCGCTGCCCCACCAGCTCGTCGCCCGCTTCGACCACGACCGGCTCATCGACTACCGGGCCCGGCGCCCCCTGCTGACCTTCACCCGCGACCGCTGGAGCGACTACGAGGTGCCCGCCATCGAGGTGCGCCTCGTCCAGGACGCCACCGGTGCGCCCTTCCTGCTGCTGTCCGGGCCCGAGCCGGACGTCGAGTGGGAGCGCTTCGCCGCGGCCGTCCGGCAGATCGTGGAACGCCTGGGCGTCCGCCTGTCGGTGAACTTCCACGGCATCCCCATGGGCGTCCCGCACACCCGCCCCGTCGGCATCACCCCGCACGGCAACCGCACCGACCTCGTCCCGGTGACCAGCAGCGTCTTCGACGAGGCACAGGTGCCCGGCAGCGCCGAGGCCCTCGTCGAGTACCGGCTCATGCAGGCCGGCCACGACGTTTTGGGCATCGCCACCCACGTGCCGCACTACATCGCCCGTTCCACGTACCCGGACGCGGCACTGACCGCCCTGGAAACCATCACGGCCGCCACCGGACTCGTCCTGCCCGGCGTCGCGCACTCGCTGCGCACCGACGCCCACCGTACCCAGACCGAGATCGACCGCCAGATCCGCGAGGGCGACGAGGAACTGACCGCCCTCGTCCAGGGACTCGAGCACCAGTACGACGCCGCCGCCGGTGCCGAGACCCGGGGCAACATGCTCGCGGAGCCCGCGGAGATCCCGTCGGCGGACGAGATCGGCCGCGAGTTCGAACGCTTCCTCGCGGAGCGGGAGGGCGAGGGCTGACATCCCCCGGGCCCGGCGCACCCCGGCCCGGGCCCTGGACCTAGGCTGCTGTCCATGCTGACAGTGGGCCTGACCGGCGGTATCGGCGCCGGCAAGAGTGAGGTGTCGCGGCTGCTCGTCGAGTGCGGGGCCGTGCTCATCGACGCGGACCGCATCGCACGCGAGGTCGTCGAACCGGGGACACCCGGTCTCGCCGCGGTGGTGGACGCTTTCGGCGAGGGTGTCTTGGCCGCCGACGGCAGCCTCGACCGGCCCAGGCTCGGCTCGATCGTCTTCGCCGACGCGGACGAGCTGGCCGTGCTCAACTCCATCGTCCACCCGCTCGTCGGTGCCCGCTCCCGCGAGCTGGAGGAGGCCGCCGCCGAGGACGCCGTCGTCGTGCACGACGTCCCCCTGCTCACGGAGAACGGCCTCGCGCCCCTCTACGACCTGGTGATCGTCGTCGACGCGAGCCCCGCGACCCAGCTCGAGCGGCTCGTGGGCCGGCGCGGCATGAGCGAGGAGGACGCACGCGCGCGGATGGCCGCCCAGGCGACCCGCGAACAGCGCCGCGCCATCGCCGACATCGTCATCGACAACGACGTCCCGCTCGACGAGCTCGCACGACGCGTCGAGGACGTGTGGTCCGAGCTGGTCCGCCGGGCGCGGGCGTCCCACCCTGCACAGCCGGATCCCTCGGCACAGCCGCAGCCGCCGGAGCAGCCGGAATAGAGGCACCCGGGCGAGGCGTTGAACCCGGTCAGTGAGGGAAGGATGCCGCCGTGCCCGAGACCAGTGGTTCGACCGGACGTACGCCGGAGACGCATGTCATCGACTTCCGTGCCGCCGAGCAGCTGCTCGCCTCACGGGATCCGCGGGGCGCGGTGAAGCTGCTGGACGGCGTGATCGACGTCCACCCCGAGAACACCGCCGCGCGCCTGCTGCGGGCCCGTGCCTTCTTCGCGGCGGCCCAGCTGCGCCCCGCCGAGCTGGAATTCTCCCTCGTCCTGGAGCGCGAACCGGACAATGCCTACGCCCACTTCGCGCTCGCCCGCACCTATCAGCGGCAGAACCGCCCCCATCCGGCCAAGCGCCACTTCCGGCTCGCGGCCGCCCTGGACCCCAGTCCGGAGTACCTGAAGGCGGCCCGCTTCGAGGCGTGACGGCGGCATGCCCCCGCGCTACGGCCGCCCGACCGGCGGCTCGTACGGAGGGACGTCGCGTCCCGGCTGGTAGCGCGGACCCTGACGGATGTGCCGGACGACGAGTACCAGGTCGACCGTGACGAGCAGCCACAGCGCCCCGCAGGCCACCGCCCAGCCGGGGTGTCCCGCGAGGGCGAAGGCCACCGTCCCGGCGACCGTCCAGACCTCACCCCACACACTGAGCCAGAACCGCATCCGCAGAGCACTGCGTGCGGTCACCGGCTCACTACCCGTACGCATCGTCCTCACCGCCGCTTCCGCCCGCGACCTCCGTCTGCCTTTCCCCGCGGGTTCCCGGAACCAGCCATCGCTCACACGTACGAGTGAACCCGCGGCGGACTGGAACGAACCTGCGGAGGCGGGCCGTTGGACGGACATGGAGCTGAGAATGCGTGAGGGGTACGAGGGGACGGGGCCCGGGGCGATCACCCCGGACGGCTGCGCGGTGGAGCTGTACGCGCGGCTGCCCGTCGGGGACGAGCCGGACATCATCGCCGCCGCGGTGCCGCCGGGGGCGCGGGTACTGGAGCTGGGCAGCGGAGTGGGGCGGGTGACGCACGCGCTGCTGCAGCGGGGTTTCGACGTCACGGCGGTCGACGAGTCGGCGGAGATGCTGGAGCGCGTGCGCGGGGCGCGGACGATATGCGGCCCCATAGAGGACCTCGACGTCGGGGAGACGTTCGACGTAGTGCTGCTCGCGTCCTTCCTGGTGCACGCGGGGGACGTCGAGGTGCGGCGGGGCATGCTGCGCACCTGCCTGCGGCACCTGGCGGAGGGAGGGTGCGTGCTGATCCAGCGGGAGGGGACGGACTACCACACCGATGTGCCGCGCGAGCGGGTCGATCCGGCGGGCTTCACCGTACGGATCGTGTCGGTGGAACCGGTCGGTGACGGGGTCGACTCGGTGCACGCGGAGTACGTGTTCCCGGACGCGGTCTGGACGCAGACGTTCCGCTCCCGTCCCCTGACCACGGCACAGTTCGAGGAGGCGCTGGGGGAGGAGGGCCTGGGAGTCGACCGGTATCTGACGGCCGACGGGATGTGGGTGAGGGCGGTGAGAACACCCGCCGGACAGCGATGAGTTCACGCGTGAGGGACGGTCTTCCTCTGTGACAGCACGGGACCGCACCTCACAGGAGACCTCATGTCCGAGACCACCGCTTCCGCCCCGACCGTCGTCACCGGGCCGGCGACCGCCCGCGGACGGCGTGCCCGTGTCGCGCTGCGCGGAGTGCAGGTGCTGCTCGCGCTGTTCTTCGCGACCGCGAGCGCGCTGCCCAAGCTGATCGCGCACTCCTCGGCGGCCGGACCGTTCGCCGAGATGGGCTGGGGCGCCCCGGGCATGTACGCCATCGGCGTGCTCGAACTCGCGGGAGCGGTCGGCCTGTTGGTGCCCGTACTCCAGTCGGCGGCGGCGACGGGCCTGGCCGCGCTGATGGTGGGCGCGTTCGTCACGCAACTCACGGTGTTCGAGGGTGAGAACGCGGCGACACCGGTCATCCTGCTCGTGCCGCTCGTCCTGATCGCCTGGACCCGCCGCCACCACAACGCGGACCTGCTGCGCCTGCCGCACGGCCGCAGCTGAGGCGCGGAGGGCGGTACCGGCCGGGGCCCGGGCTGCCTCCGCCGTGCCGTCCTCGCCGTCGCATCATGTCCTGTCGAGCCGCCGGTTCCCTGGCCCTCCTGCGGCCGGGGCTGTCGGGGACCGCCGGGTCAGCCCCGTCGGGAGCCGCCGGGGCCTGCGCGGCGGGACGAGCGCCCGGTCTTGGCACCCGGTCCGCCCGCCGTACGCCGGCCCGTGGTCCGGCCGCCGCCGCCCGGTTCGGCGGGTGCGGCGCCCAGCTGACCGGGTTCGGCGAGTCCTGGCACGCCCGGTCCGCCCAGACCACGCAGGCGCTCCATCTCCCGGCGGTCGCGCTTGGTCGGGCGGCCGGTGCCCCGGTCGCGGATGCCGGCCGGGGCGACGGCGTCGCGGGGCGGGGGCGGCGGTGAGTTGTCGAGGTAGCACTGGACTGCGACCGGGGCACCCACCCGCTTGCGGATCAGCCGCTTGACGACGACGATCCGCTCCCGGGTCTCGGCCCGCAGCCGCACCTCGTCACCGACACGGACGGAGTGCGAGGGCTTCACCCGCTCGCCGTTCACCCGGACGTGCCCGCCCCGGCAGGCGGCGGCGCCCAGGGACCGCGTCTTGACCAGCCGCACCGACCAGATCCAGCTGTCGATCCGCACGGATTCCCCGCTCGGCGGACCGGCCGCCTCGGCGGCCGCCACCGCGGCGGCGATCTCGGGGTCGGCGGGCACGGCCGCCGCCTCACCCGGACCAGGAGTGCCCGCCCCGGCCGACCTGTCGTGCTCCGCACCCTCGGTACCCATGGTCCCGACCTTAGCCCGCTCGCCGCGCGCTGGACTGGGAACTGCGCGGCACGAGTGTGCTGCCCCGGCCGCGCAGTCCGCAGGAGGAAGCGACCCCGGCTCCGGTGTGACCGCCGTCCGACAGCCGTCGCCTCCTCCCAGGTCATCCGAACATGCGCGGCCCGGGAAGGCTGTGGTGCCCCGGGGAACAAGCCCCGGGGCGCCACAGGTGCGGTCAGACGCCGAACGCGACGGGGTACTGGATGGTGCCCGCCGGGACCGGGCGAGTGTCGTCCAGAGCCATGGCCATCATGGCCTCGTCAGGTACGTCGAAGGGGGCTCGGATGCCGAAGCGGGAGGCCGGCGTGAAGCCGAACCGAGGGTAGTAGTCGGCGTGGCCCAGGACGACAACGAGGTTCTCTCCCGCGGCCCGGGCGGCGGCCAAGGCGGTGCGGATGGCCGCGGAGCCCGCACCGGTGCGCTGGGCTGAGGGCAGTACCGCGCACGGGGCCAGGGCCAGGGCAGGTTGACCGTCGACGTGGCAGCGGGTGAGCAGCGCGTAGCCGACCGGGGTGCTGTCGGGGGCTGCGCTGACCATCGACAGGCCGTCGATCCACGCCTTCGGGTCGGTGCGCAGGGCGTCGACGATGTCGGCCTCGGCGGCGGTGGGGAAGGCCGCGAGGAGGATGTCCCGGACGGCGGGGATGTCGTCGGCGGTTTCGGGACGGGCGGTCCAGGTGGTCATGGTTTCGTCCTCAGTGGTGTCGTGGGGGCGGAGGATGTAGGCGGCGTAGTCGTAGTCGCTGCCGTGTTCGCGCCGCATGCCGATCTCCGTCCGGTGTGCGGCCAGGGCTTCCGGCATGCCGGGCTGCTGCGGGTCAGCTCGGGCCAGGCGCTGGGTGAGCGGCGTGTAGTACTCGTCCCACCAGTCGCTTTCCGGCAGCGGCCAGTGCGCGCGGAGGCGATAGCCGGCGGCCTGCGCGGCGTCGGTGTTCGCGGCGCGGGTGCGCAGTGGGTAGGCCGCGTCCCAGTAGGCGAGCGCCGGGGCAGCGGGGTTGGGCACGGTCCACTCGATTTCGGTGACGACGAGGACGCCGCCCGGGGCGAGCAGGCGACGCCAGGCGCGCAGGGCGACGTCGAAGCCGATGGTGTATACGGACCCCTCGGCCCAGATCACGTCGAAGCTGTGATCGGGGACGGACAGCCGGTCCATCGAGCAGTTGACGGTCGTCACCTGGTCGCCCAGGCCCCGGCGGGCCGCCTCGGCGGCGAGGCCGTCCAGGAAGGGCTGGTGCAGGTCGACCGCGGTCACCTGCGCGCCGGCCTCCTCCGCCAGCAGCAGGGTGGAGCGGCCGGGGCCGCAGCCCGCGTCCAGCACCCGCGGGCACTCGGGCAGTGGCCCGGCCGTCTCCAGCAGGCGCCGTGTGGTGGCGTCCGAGCCGGGGCCCTGCCGGGGCAGATCCTGGTGCAGGGCGAAGAACGCCTCCGTCACCGGGTCGGTGCCAGGAGCGTGGCCGGGTGTGTCGGTGTCGTTCACAGCTGGCGCTCCCGGAACTGGTAGGTCGCACGCAGGTGCCGCGTGATGTCCTTCCTGGCGGCCTCGCGGTCGGTGCGCAGCCGAGCGTCGGTGCGGGAGGCCGCGTAGGCGTTTTCCCTCAGCAGTTGGCGGTAGCTGTCCAGACGGCGCTGGGGAATCTCGCCTGCCTCGACGGCAGCCAGCACCGCGCAGCCGGGTTCGCTCACATGTGCGCAGTCCGTGAAACGGCAGTCCTGTGCGAGGTGTTCGATCTCGGTGAAGGTCTGCTCCAGCCCGTCCTGGGCGTCGTGCAGGCCGATCGCGCGCAGACCGGGGGTGTCCAGCAAGACCCCGCCGCCGGGCAGCGGAGTCAGCTCCCGCCATGCGGTGGTGTGCCGCCCCTTGCCGTCCACGTCGCGCACAGCGGCGGTCGCCAGCCGCTCCTCGCCCAGCAGCTGGTTGCCCACAGTGGACTTACCCGCGCCGGAGGGGCCCAGCAGCACGATGGTGCCGTTCAGGACGGCCCTCAGGGTGTCCAGGCCCAGCCCGGTCACGGCGCTGGTGACCAGCACATCCGCGCCTGGTGCCACCTCGGACACCTCGGCTGCGGCCAGTTGCGCGTCGGCACACCGGTCGGCCTTGGTGAGCACCACGACCGGCTGGGCGCCGCTCTCCCAGGCGAGGGCGAGCATGCGTTCGGTCCTGCCGTGCTTCAGCGGGGTGGCCAGCGACACCGTCACCGCGACCGTGTCGATGTTGGCGGCCAGGACCTGGCCTCGGGAGGTACGCGAAGCGGTGGATCGCACCAGGGCGGTGCGTCGCTCCAGTACCGCGTGCAGCACTGGTCCGTGACTAATGGTGGCGGGACGCAGGGCGGCCCAGTCGCCCGTGCACGGTGGCGACAGCGGATTCTTCCGATCGGCGCCACCGGGGATCTCCGCACGGAGGATTCCGGCGTCGGTGACTGCTTCACACGAGCCGCGTTCGGCTCGCACGATGCGGGCCGGGATCAGGCCGGCATCGCGATGGGGCGCGAAGGCGTGCTCGCACGCCTCGTCCCAGCCGTAGTCCGTCAGGGAGTACGGCTGAGTCTGGTGGAAAGGAGATGAAGACAACGTGGAGACCCTTGAACAGGGGCCCCGTCGAGCGCGAAGCTCCGCCCCCGTGAGCCATCGGGCTTGGGCGGGGGTGAACGTCAGGTCAGACCGGGGCCCGGGACGTGAGGATGGTCCGGCGTGCGCTGCACACGGCAGCGGCCTTCACGGCAGACATCAACTCACCTCCCCTTCCTGGTCTCGCAGTTGACCCGATCGTCCCTGCTCCGCCAACGCTAACACGTCCCTTCCCGGCGTCGGGCAACGCCGGGAAGGGAGGGCGTCGGTGTGCCCTGCGCTCGGCGAGGAGCAGCGGGCCGCGGGTACGGGCGCTCACGCGCCTGCCCTTCCCGGCCGGCAACAGCGTCCGCTCGGTCTGGAAACACCGCGCCGGGGCTCGCCCTCACGCCAGGCGCACCACCGTGCGGGCCGCCCACCGCCGTCTCCTCCCCGGCACCTACCGTGGAGGCATGGACCCGAGCGCCCTCTCCCGCCTCGACCGGCGCATCGCCGGCTGTCGTGCCTGCCCGCGGCTGGTCGCCTGGCGTGAGGAGGTCGCCCGTACCAAACGGGCGGCGTTCGCGGACTGGACGTACTGGGGCAGGCCCGTGCCCGGGTTCGGGCCGCCGGACGCCCGGCTGCTGATCGTCGGCCTCGCCCCCGCGGCACACGGGGGGAACCGCACGGGCCGGATGTTCACCGGGGACCGTTCCGGGGACGTGCTGTACCGGGCGCTCCACGACGTGGGGCTCGCCTCCCGGCCGACGGCCACGCACGCCGACGACGGACTGGAGCTGTACGGGGTGCGCGTCACCTCGCCGGTGCACTGCGCCCCGCCCGCGAACAAGCCCACCCCCGAGGAGCGGGACGCGTGCCGCCCCTGGCTGGTGCGGGAACTGCACCTGCTGCGGCCGACGCTCCGGGCGGCGCTCGTCCTCGGCGCCTACGGCTGGCAGGCTGCGCTGCCCGCGTTCGCCGAGGCGGGCTGGACCGTGCCCCGGCCCCGGCCCGCCTTCGCGCACGGCGCCCGCACCACCCTGGACGCGGCCGACGGCCCCGGGCTGCACCTCTTCGGCTGCTTCCACGTCAGCCAGCGCAACACCTTCACCGGCCGGCTCACCCCTGAGATGCTCAGGGACGTCCTGCGCGCGGCGGCCGACGCGGCGGGACTGGGCACCGCGAAAAGGGGATGAACGGCCCCGGCCGGCACCGATAGCCTGCGCCGATGGGCAGATACCCGGAGACCGAACCGTACGACCACGGCATGCTCGACGTCGGTGATGGCAACCGCGTCTACTGGGAGACCAGCGGGAACCCGCACGGCAAGCCCGCGCTGGTGCTGCACGGCGGCCCGGGCTCCTCGGCCGGCCCCAACCTCAGGCGCTACTTCGACCCGGCCGCCTACCGCATCGTCCTGCTCGACCAGCGCGGCGCCGGGCGGTCGCTGCCCCCGGCGAGCGATCCCACCACCGACATGAGCGTGAACACGACCGCCCACCTCATGGCGGACCTGGAGCGGCTCCGTGCCCACCTGGGCATCGAGCGGTGGCTGGTGTGGGGCGTGTCGTGGGGCTCGGTCCTCGGACTGCGGTACGCGCAGACCCACCCCGGGGTCGTGTCCGAGCTCGTCCTGACGGGAGTGGCCACCGGTTCGAACGACGAAGTGGCCCTGCTGACCAGGGGACTCGGCTCGATCTTCCCCGAGGCCCACGCACGTTTCCTCGCCGGGCTGCCCGCCGGCGAGCGCGACGGCAACCTGGCCGCCGCGTACAACAGGCTGCTGGAGTCACCCGACCCGGAGGTCAGGGAGCGGGCCGCGCTGGCCTGGACCGACTGGGAGACGGCGACGATCCCCGCCCCGCCGGGCTCGGTCGAACGCTTCCGGGACCCGGTGTTCCGCCTGGGCTTCGCCCGTACCGTCACCCACTACTGGGGCAACGGCCACTTCCTCGACGAAGGCGAGGGACGGGACAACGACCAAGGCGTCGTCCTGCGCGACGCCCACCTGCTGAAGGGTATCCCCGGCACCCTCGTCCAGGGCAGCCTCGACCTCGGGAACCTCCTCGGCATCGTCTGGCGGCTCCACCACGCCTGGCCGGGCAGCGAGCTGGTGATCGTCGACGAGGGCGGCCACGATGCCGGCGCGACCGGGGACGACGCCCTGGTGGCGGCGACGGACCGCTACGCCCGCCGCCGCGACTGAGGTCTCACGGCCGCCACCGGTACCGCACGTCCGGATCCCGCTCCTCGTTGCCGGAGCCGTCCGTGCGCTCCACGGCCGTGAAACCGTGCCGTTCGTAGAAGCGGTGCGCGGGCGTGTTGACCTGGAACGTCCACAGGGACAAGCCGGTGGGGCTGCGTTCCTTGGCCAGGCGCACGAACCGGTCGCCGAGTCCGCGCCCGCGCCACCCGGGTTCCAGGTAGAGCTGATCCAGCTCCTCCCCCTCCAGCACCAGCACGCCGACGACGCCCTCGCCCGCCGCCTCCGCCACCCACGTCTCCCGCAGCGGCACCAGCACGTGCCGGAAGTAGTCCCGCACCTCGTCGTCGGAGCGGGGCCGGACCACGTCCGGCAGCGCGGCGGCGAAGGAGCGCAGCCAGACACCTGCCGCGGCCCCGGCGTCGGCGGCGCGCGCCCGGCGCAGGACCACAGGGGGCCCGCCGGCCGTCACGCGGCGGCCGGACCGGGGCCGGGGACGACCGCCGTCGCCGTGATCTCGACGAGCTGGCCGGTGTATCCGAGGCAGGCCACGCCGATCAGGGTCGACGAGTGGGGTCCCGCGCTCAGCCCGGACGCCTGGACGACGTCCCACACGGCGGTGAGCACGGCGGGCTCCGCGCTCACGACGTACACGTCCGTCGCGACGACGTGCTCCAGGTCGCTGCCCACCGCCCGCAGCTGTTCCCCGAGGTTGGTGAGGACCTGCCCGGCCTGCCGCACCGGGTCCCCCTCGCCGACCAGCTCGCCGTCCGCGTCCAGCGGGACCGACCCGGCGAGGAACGCCAGCCGGGTGCCCGCCTCGACGACGGAGACGTGGGAGTAGACGGGCGGCGGGAACAGGGAGGGCACGGTGACGCGCTGGATCACGACGGCTCCTGGCGGGGGCACGGGAACGGTGGACGGCCGATGCCGTCCACCGTTCCACCGCTCGGCCCGCCCCCGCATCCGAATTACTTTCCAGGGGCCCGCCCGCCGCCGTCGGCTACGGGTGCAGGATCACCTTGGTGTAGCCCTCGATACGCTTGTCGAACTTGTCGTAGGCCGACGGCGCCTCGTCCAGGGGCAGTTCGTGGGAGACCACGAAGCTGGGCTTCGCCCGCCCCTCGATGATCATGTCGCGCAGCTGCCGGTTGTAGCGCTTCACGTTGCACTGGCCCGTGCCCAGCTTCAGGCCCTTCTCGAAGAGCTTGCCGATCGCCACGAGGAGCATGCCCTGCTTGGACTGCTCGTCGGGGGCACCGGGGTCGGAGGGGACGTAGAGCCCGGGGATGCCGAGCATGCCGGTGGCCCGGACGGTGCGGACCAGCGAGTTCAGCACGGTCGCCGGCTCCTCCCGGTCCGTTTCCTTGCCGCCCGCCGATGCCTGGTAGCCGACGGCGTCGACGCCCTTGTCGGTGCCCATGCCCTCGGTCTGCGCGTGGATCTGCTCCACCGGGTCGCCCTCGGCGAAGTTGATGGGCACCGCGCCGATCTCCTCGGCCTTCTGCAGCCGTTCGGGGACCCGGTCCACGACGAACACCTTCTTCGCGCCGCGCAGCAGCGCCGAGTAGGCGGCCATCAGACCGACCGGGCCCGCGCCGTACACCGTGACGCTCTCGCCGGGCCGCACCTGGGCGAGTTCACAGCCGTGGTAGCCCGTGGGGAAGATGTCGGCGAGCAGGATGAAGTCCTTCTCGTGCTCCGTCCCCTCCGGCAGTTTCAGGCAGTTGAAGTCGGCGTAGGGGACGCGCAGGTACTCCGCCTGGCCGCCCTTCCACGGTCCCATGGCGACGTAGCCGTAGGCACCGCCGGGGAAGCCGGGGTTGACGGTCAGACAGTAACCGGTGAACCCCTCCACGCAGTTGGTGCAGAACCCGCAGGCGACGTTGAAGGGCATGACCACCCGGTCGCCCTCCTTGAGCGAGGTGACGCCCGGGCCGACCTCCGCGATCGTGCCCATGTTCTCGTGACCGAAGGTGATGCCGGGCTCGGCGGCGGTGCGGCCCTCGTACATGTGCAGATCGGAACCGCAGATCGCGGTGGAGGTGACCCGTACGATCACGTCGTTCGGATGCTGGATGGTGGGGTTGTCGACTTCTTCGACCGCAACCTCGAACGGTCCCTTGTACACGACGGCCTTCATGGTTCAGACCTCCACTCGGTGGCGTGCGTGTCCGGTGCCGCGCCTCCCCCGATGCTCCGCGTGACCTATTTCTCATGGTTGTCCGGTCTGTCCCGAGGGGCAAGCCGGTAATGTCGCCTTACATATCGTCCGACGACAACGGAAGGGGTCGACATGGCGGCACAGCGGCTGGGAACCCTGCTTGTCCCCGTGCCCGGGCTGTCCGGCACGACCTACCCGGTGGGCACGACCGTGACCGTCCGTGGTCGCGGCGCTACGGTCGACGGGTTCGTGAACGGCGACTGGCTGCCGCTGTCGTGGTGGGAGTTCTCCGACGGCCTCCGCGAGGACATCGCCGACCGCTGACCGGCAGCGGCCGCACCCACCCCGGACGGCCACCCTCACCCGTCAGTCGTCGCTCACCCGCACCCAGTCCAGCGTGCGTTCCACCGCCCGCTTCCAGTCCTGGTAGCCCTCCTGGCGCCGCTCCTCGTCCCACTGCGGCTCCCAGCGCTTCGACTCCTGCCAGTGCGTGCGCAGCTCGTCGGTGTCGGACCAGAAGCCCACCGCGAGCCCGGCGGCGTACGCGGCGCCGAGCGCGGTGGTCTCGGCGACCACGGGACGGCTGACCGGCACCCCCAGCACATCGGCCTGGATCTGCATGCACAGGTCGTTGGCGGTGACGCCGCCGTCGACCTTGAGCACGTCCAGGTGCACCCCGGAGTCCTTCTCCATCGCCTCGACCACGTCGCGGCTCTGGTAGCAGATGGCCTCCAGTGTGGCCCGCGCGATGTGACCGCCGGTGTTGTACCGGGACAGTCCGACGATGGCGCCACGGGCGTCGGAGCGCCAGTAGGGGGCGAACAGACCGGAGAACGCCGGTACGAAGTACATACCGCCGTTGTCCTCCACCGAACGCGCCAGCTGCTCACTGTCAGGGGCAGTGCCGATGATCTTGAGCTGGTCGCGCAGCCACTGCACGGCCGCACCGGTGACGGCGATGGAGCCCTCCAACGCGTAGACAGCGGGGCTGCCCGCGAACTGGTACGCCACCGTCGTCAGCAGTCCGCTGCGGGACCGCACCAGCTCCTCGCCGGTGTTCAGTACCAGGAAGTTGCCCGTGCCGTAGGTGTTCTTCGCCTCGCCGGGGGAGAAGCAGACCTGGCCGACGGTCGCCGCGTGCTGGTCGCCGAGGACGCCGGTGATGGGGACGGCGGCGCTCAGCGGCCGCGAGGTGCGGGCGGTGCCGTACGCCTCGGGGTCGGACGAGGGGTGGATGGCCGGGAGCATCGATCGGGGGATGCCGAAGATGCCGAGCAGTTCGTCGTCCCAGTCGAGGGTCTCGAGGTTCATCAGCATGGTGCGGCTGGCGTTGGTGACGTCCGTGGCGTGCACACCGCCGTTGGGTCCGCCGGTGAGGTTCCACAGCACCCAGGCGTCGGTGTTGCCGAACAGGGCGTGGCCCGCCTCGGCGGCCTCGCGCAGTCCGTCCACGTTCTCCAGCAGCCACTTGATCTTGCCGCCGGAGAAGTAGGTGGCCGGCGGCAGACCGGCCTTGTGGCGGATGACGTCGCCGTGCCCGTCGCGTTCGAGGGCGGAGGCGATGCGGTCGGTGCGGGTGTCCTGCCAGACGATGGCGTTGTAGTACGGGCGGCCGCTGCGGGGGTCCCAGACCACCGTCGTCTCGCGCTGGTTGGTGATGCCGATGGCCCGCAGGTCGCTCGCCGACAGATTGCCGTCCCGCAGGGCGTTCTGGATCACCGTGTTGGTGCGTTCCCAGATCTCCACCGGGTCGTGCTCCACCCAGCCGGAGCGCGGCAGGATCTGCTGGTGTTCGAGCTGGTGCCTGGCCACCTCGTTGCCGGAGTGGTCGAAGATCATGAAGCGGGTGCTGGTGGTTCCCTGGTCCACCGCGCCGACGAATTCTGGCATCGCTGCCACCTCTCCTGGTGTGACGACAGGGCCTGGGGATCTACGGTTCCTCGGTGGCGGGGCCTTCCTCCTGCTCGCCCGCCCTGGCGTTGATCACCGGCTTGATGATCAGGTCGTAGACGAGGACACCGGCGACCCCGCCGATGAGCGGGCCGACGATGGGGATCCACCAGTAGCCGCTGAACCACCCGAACGTTCCCGGCAGGGCGATGTCGCCCCATCCCTCGAAGTAGGTGAACAAACGGGGGCCGAAATCGCGCGCCGGATTGATGGCATATCCGGCATTGGTGCCGAACGTGAGCCCGATCGCGACGACCACCAGGCCGATGAGGAACGGGTGGAGATTCGACAGCGGTGCCACGTTGCGCATGTCGATGAGCGCGCAGATCAGCAGGAGGAGAATTCCCGTACCCACGATCTGGTCGAGCAGCGGACCCCACCAGGAATCACCGAAGTATTCCGCGGGGAAGGTGGCGAAGATGGAATAGGTCGCCAGTGACTCGTCCCGTGGGAGTTCCGCCTTGGTGTTGGCCGCGTCGATGGCCCACCGGTAGCAGGCGTAGACGAGCGCGGCGGCGACGAAGGCGCCCACGACCTGGGCCAGCCAGTACGGCAGGATCTTCCGCCAGGGGAAGTCCCTGCGCACGGCGAAGGCCAGCGTCACCGCGGGGTTGAGGTGGGCTCCGCTGATGCCGCCGGCGACGTAGACACCGAAGACGACGGCGAGGCCCCAGCCCCAGGCGATGATGAGCCAGTTGGCCGGCCCGAATTCCACGAACTGCCGTCCCGACCCGGGCAGGCCCACGACGGCTACCGCCACCGACCCGACGCCCAGGAGAATCAGGACGAATGTTCCCAGGAATTCGGCGAGCATGTCGCCGCCAATGCCTTCTTTGTATCCACGGCGACGTGGTGCTGCTGCAATACGTTCAGCCATCGGCTCTCCTCGGCAGGAATGGCTCGGGCCTTTCCTCCCCCTCACGGCAGCGTAGGTCGAACACGGTGATCGGGCGCGCGGAGCATCATATTTACTTCCAATAGCCCAATATCGCCCGTCAGCAGTGGCGGGCGAGGTCACCGGACCTCCGGGCGTGCGGGCGCGGGGCAGGACGCCCGGGTGGCCGGGGAGTTCCGTCGGTCGCTGTACGCCGCCGGCGCGGTGTCTGGACGGGGTGATCCGTGACGTCCGGCCCGCGAGGCTGGTTGGTCGCGTACGCGGTGACTGCGCGGGGTGTTCGGCGGCGAGCACGCACGGGAGGTGCCGGGCGTGGAGGAACGGCGGCGGCAGGGGGCGGTCGCGGAGGCACGGCACGCCTGCAGGCGAACCGCGGGCACCGGGCCCGGAGGTACGCCAGGCGGGCGCTCGCGACATGTGCGAAGGGCGTCACGCAGTGTCACCGATTGCTCCGCGCGGGCGAGAGCCCGCTCACACTTGGCGGTGAACAGGTGTCAACTACGTCTCAGTACCGTCACCGGGCGAGGCGTTCGCCCCATGGTTGGCGTTTAACTCTACGAGTACAGCGCAACATGGAGGTGGCAGGGTGAACGGGCGAACGGTGCTCGAACGCTTTCCCGCAGGTGGACCGCGCGGCTCATGGCCGGCGGAGGAGTTCGCGCACGCGCGGCGCCTTGAGGGACTGCCCGCCGAGGTTGTCATGGACCTCGCGACCGACATGTTCCTGGTGATCGTCCGCGGCGACGGCGGCGGAGATGCGATGGCCTGAACGCCACGAGCGGCCGCCCGTGCGGGGTGACGCGGTGTTACGCGATGACCGGGCGGGACCAGGTGGGCGTGGTGCCCGTGAGGCGGCAGACGGCCAGATACAGCGGTATCGGCGGGGTGTAGGGGAGCGTGCCGTCCGGGCGGTGGATCAGACCGGGCAGGCCGGGGGCCCCGGTGTCGGGCAGGACCGCGCCGGTCGCGTAGTGCGCGGGAGCGGGCCACTCCAGGGCGTAGTCCGAGTCGGACGGGACCAGCCACCACCAGCGCGCCTCGTCGGCGTAGACGCACCCGACCCGGGGCAGCCTGGGCAGCACCAGCGGCCCCAGCCGGGCGGGGACCGCCACGGCGTCGCAGCCCATCGGGGCCGTCATACCGTCCGGGACGGGCAGGCGCCGGGAGACGGCGCCGGGCCGGCGCACGCGCTGGAGGCGGACCAGCGAGTCCAGGCTCAGCAGCGTGCCGGTGCCGGGAGCGCCTGTCACGCAGCTCCTCCGTTCCGGGGGGACGTCGGCCGCAGCCGGGCTGTCTCGTCGGTGCCGGAATCGCCGGGGTCGCCATCGTGGTCCCGGTCGTGACCGTCGTCCGAGCCGCCGGCCGGGCCGGGCTTCGGGCGGGCGCCCCAGCCCAGGTCGTTGCGGGGCTCGGCCGGATCGCGCGGGGCGTCCGCCTTGCGGGGCAGATCCGCCCACACCAGCAGGCCGGGACCCTGCTCGTGGGCACCCCAGGACTGACACACGGCGTCGATGAGGAGCAGTCCCCTGCCGTGCTCGTCGTCCGGCTGCCGCCGGGTGTCCGCCCGCGGCCTGTCCGGAGCGCAGCCCTCGTCCCGCACGGCTATGCGCACCAGGTCGCCGCCGTCGTGCAGCTCGCAGACGACGTGGCTGCTCGCCGTGTGCACGATGGCGTTGGTGACGAGTTCGGAGACGACCAGTTCCGCCGTGTCGCACGTGTCCTCGCAGACCGACCAGCCCGTCAGCCGCGCCCTCGTCAGGCGTCTGGCCTGAGCCGGGGAACCCGGATGGGCGGCCAGCTCGAACCGGAACCGGCGCTCGGCAGCGGTCCCCGAAGGGGCGGGTGCCGAGGCGGCGCCGAGACCGACGGAACCTGCGGCGGCGTCTGTTCCTAAGGGCGCGGACGGAATCACGCTTGCCACTATCGCCCCGCCATGAACACTTGGCAAGTGCCACTCTGAAAAATGCAGAGTGCCGTGTGACGGTCTGGACGGCCGTGGCACACTGCTCGCAACAGCACCTCGCGCGGCGCCAGTTGGGATCGCCGAAGACGCGTTCGAACGCACATGCGGTTGAATGATTCTTCGAATGGATCTTCGAGTGGCGCCGCCGGGCTGTCAGCATGCGTTCGAGGGAGGTGGAGTGTGAGTGAACCCCGGTCCGCGCCGACGGTGGGCCAGGTCGTCCTCGGCCGGCGACTGCTGGACCTGCGGGAACGCGCGGGACTGAAGCGCGAGGACGCCGCCCGCGTCCTCCGGGTGGCCCCCGCCACCGTGCGCCGCATGGAGATGGCCGAGGTCGCGCTCAAGATCCCCTACCTCCAGCTTCTGCTCAAGGCCTACGGCGTCTGCGACGACGAGGCCGACGCCTTCGTGCAACTGGCCGAGGACGCGAACCGCCCCGGCTGGTGGCAGCGCTTCCACGACATCCTCCCCGGCTGGTTCTCGATGTACGTCAGCCTGGAGGGCGCCGCCTCCCTCATTCGCAGCTACGAACCCCATTTCGTCCCCGGAGTGCTCCAGACCGAGGACTACGCGCGCGGCGTGCTGCGCTCCGGTGCCATAGGGCAGACCCGGCCCGAGGACATCGAGCGCCACGTCGACCTGCGCATGCAACGGCAGGAACTGCTCACCCGTAAGGACGCGCCCCGGCTGTGGGTCGTGATGGACGAGACCGTGCTCCGCCGCCGGATCGGCGGCCCGGAGGTGATGCGTGCGCAGATCGACAAGTTGCTCGAGGCCACGAAGCTGCCCCATGTGACACTGCAGGTCGCGACCTTCGCCGGCGGGCCGCACCCCGGTACGTACGGGCCGTTCGTGCTGTTCCGATTCGCCATGCCCGAACTGCCGGACATGGTCTACAGCGAGTACCTGACCGGCGCGGTCTACCTGGACGCGCGTACCGAGGTGGCGACCCACCTCGAGGTCATGGACCGCATGGCGGCGCAGGCCGCTACGGCACATCGCACGAAGGAGATCCTCCGGGATCTCCGCAAGGAGCTGTAAATGGAACTCATGGAGTCCCGCACGTCCCCGCCCCAGCCGCTGCTGCGCACCGAGCGGATCTACAACGGCATGCCCGCGAGGGAACTGGGCAGCGAGGGCTGGCACAAGCCGTGGAGCGGCGGCAACGGAGGAAACTGCCTGGAGGCGATGAAGCTCGACGACGGCCGCATCGCCGTACGCCAGTCCACCGACCCCGACGGACCCGCGCTGATCTACACCTCCGCCGAGATGACGGCCTTCATCCAAGGAGCGAAGGCCGGAGAGGCGGACTTCCTGCTGTCCTGACCCCGTTTGCTCTCTTCCCCCTCTGATTCCGACTTGGCACCGACTTGATCACTAACAGTTGCAGAGACTTACGGAGTCCGTCATGACCGGGCAGCACCCCGTGGAGATCGACACCAGCAGGCCGCACCCCGCTCGCATGTACGACTGGTATCTCGGAGGCAAGGACAACTACCCCGTCGACGAGGCCATGGGCCGGCAGATGCTGGCCCTGGACCCCCGGGTGCCGGTGATGGCCCGCGTGAACCGCGCGTTCATGCAGCGGGCCACGCGCTGGCTGGCCGGGCGGGGGGTACGGCAGTTCCTCGACATCGGCACCGGCATCCCCACCGAGCCCAACCTGCACCAGGTGGCCCAGGCGGTCGTCCCCGGCGCCCGCGTCGTCTACTGCGACAACGACCCCATCGTCCTGGCCCACGCGGCGGCGCTGCTGCGGGGCACGGACGAGGGGGCGACGCACTACCTCCAGGCGGACGCCCGTGACCCGGACGCCATCCTGGAGGGCGCGCGGAAGGTCCTCGACTTCGACGAGCCGATCGCGCTGTCCCTCGTCGCGCTGCTCCACTTCGTCCCCGACGAGGACGGCGCGCACGACCTCGTCCGCCGGCTGCTGGCCCCGCTTCCCCCGGGAAGCCACCTGGTCCTCACCCACGCCACGGCCGACTTCACGCCGGAGGAGTCGGCAGCGGCCACGGCGAAGCTGAAGGCCGCGGGAGTGACGCTGGCCCTGCGCTCGCGTGAGGAGTTCAGCCGCTTCTTCGACGGCCTCGACCTCGTCCCGCCGGGGATCGCCATCCCCCATGAGTGGCACCCGGAGCTGGGCGACCCCGTCCCGGGGCAGTCGGACGGCGTCATCCCGGGCTACGGAGCGGTGGCGCGCAAGCCGTGACGCCACAGGCGCCGTGACGGGAGCGACGGGGGAGGGGCGCGACGGCACCTGCCGGCCGGGGGGTCTCACCCGCCCCCGGCCCGTCCGGCGGCCCCTGCGCCGGCGCCTGTCACGCTGTCATCGGACGGTCGTACGGGCCGATCGGCGCCGGCAGCCGCGAACCCCTCCCGGTCAGGTAGCCGTCCACCGCCGCCGCCACGGCCCGCCCCTCCGCGATCGCCCACACGATCAACGACTGCCCCCGAGCCGCGTCCCCCGCCGCGAACACCCCCGGCACGGCCGTGCCGAAATCCGCGCCCCGGGAGATCGTGCCCCGCGGCTCCAGCGCCAGCCCCAGCCCCGCGATCAGCCCGTCCCCGCGATCCGGCCCGGAGAACCCCAGCGCCAGCAGCACGAAGTCCGCCCGCATCGACCGCTCCGTCCCCGCCACGGCCCGCCGGCCGGAGTCGACCTCCACCACCTCCAGCGAAGACACCCGCCCCTCCCCGTCCCCGACGAACCGCACCGTCGACGCCGCGAACACCCGGCCATGCTCCTCGGCCTTCACCCCCGGCGCCCTCCGCAACGCCCCCGCCTCCTCGTGCGACGCGGACACCCGGTACACCTTCGGATACGTGGGCCACGGCTCCGCCTCCTCGTCCCGCGCCGCCCCGGGCCGCGCGTAGATGTCGAGCTGCGTCACCGACGCCGCCCCCTCCCGCACCGCCGTCCCCACACAGTCCGACCCCGTGTCACCACCCCCCACGACGACGACGTGCCGGTCCGCCGCGGACAACGGCGACGACTCCAGGTCCCCCTCGCACACCCGATTGGCCAGCGGCAGGTACTCCATCGCCTGGTGAATCCCCGCCAGTTCCCGCCCCGGCACGGGAAGTTCGCGCCACGCGGTCGCCCCCGTGGCCACCACCACCGCGTCGTACCGCGCCCGCAACTGCGCCGCGTCCACGTCCCGCCCGACCGCTGTGGACGTACGGAACTTCGTCCCCTCCGCCCGCATCTGCGCGAGACGCCGCTCCAGATGCCGCTTCTCCATCTTGAAGGAGGGGATGCCGTACCGCATCAGCCCGCCCAGCCGGTCGTCCCGCTCGTACACCGCCACCGTGTGCCCGGCCCGGGTCAGCTGCTGGGCCGCCGCCAGCCCGGTGGGGCCCGAACCGATGACCGCGACCGTCCGGCCCGAGAGCCGGTCCGGCGGGGCCGGCGGCGCGAAACCCTCCTCCCACGCCCGGTCGGCGACCGCACACTCGACGTTCTTGATGGTGACCGCCGGCTGATTGATGGCGAGCACACAACCCGTCTCGCACGGCGCCGGACACAACCGACCGGTGAACTCGGGGAAGTTGTTGGTGGCGTGCAGCCGCTCCGCCGCCGCCCGCCAGTCCTCCCGCGACACCAGCTCGTTCCACTCCGGGATGAGATTGCCCAGCGGACAGGCGTCGTGACAGAACGGGACCCCGCAGTCCATGCACCGGTCGGCCTGCGCGCCGATGATCGGCAGCAGCGCACCGGGGACGCACACCTCGTCCCAGTCGCGGACCCGCTCCGCCACCGGCCGGCGCGGCCACTCCTCACGGGGCGTGGTCAAAAAACCCTTGGGATCGGCCATGGCCGTGTTCCTCTGCGTGCGCGGGTGACAGGCCGTGCGTCGCCGGGCGGCGCTCTCCCGGCCACGATACGTCCGACGGCAGCGCCACGCAGCGACCCCCTCACCCGGTGAGGGCCAGCACGTACGCCAGCGCCGCCCCCGCCGAGGCGACCGTGCGCACGTGGTTCCACCTCGTCCAGTCGCGTACGTGGCCCGGCCAGTACGCGGCCGCCTCCGGGCTCCCCGGTTCCAGCCGGGCCAGCGCGTCGTTGCGCGGCACGTTCGCGGCCGCGGTCACGCCGAACGACCCCACCAGGAACAGCGCACCGCCCACCAGCAGCTCGACCGCCCCCTCCCGCGGCCACAGCACGAACGTCACCACCGTGAGCACGGCGCACAGCAGCGTCGAGCCCAGGAACACCAGCATGAAGGGCGGCCGCACCGCCGCCGCGTTCACCGCCCGCATCGCCGCCGCACCCTGCGCGGGCGGCAGCGCCGCGAGCCCTCTCATCACGAACGTCGAGAAGGCACAGAAGACCCCCGCCGTCAGCCCCGTCCCGAGCACACCCAGCATCGTCAGCACGTCGTACGGCCCGTCGATCATGTCCTCACCCCGCTCCCCGGCCGGCACCCGTCCCGTCCGGCCCGTCACCACCAGTGAAGGCGACCCGCGCCCCACCCCGCCATGGCCGAGCCGCGCCGGCACATGCGCGAGCGTCCAGCCCCCGGACCCCCGACCGGGCCCGCGCCGCGTTCCGTGCCCCGGGCAGGCGCATCATGGCCGTGTGCGACTCGAACCGATCACCTGGGAGCGGCTCGGCGACCTCCTCGCCGACCGGCTGCTGGAACTGAGGACGGCCGACGGCGGACCCTGGCCCCGGATCGCCCTCGACGGCGCCCCGGCCGCCCGCCCGGGCGACCTCGCCGCACGGATCGCCGACGCGCTGCGGATACGCGGCCGTCCCTCCCTGACCGTGGGCACCGAAGGCTTCCTGCGCCCCGCCTCCGTCCGGCTCGAATACGGACACCAGGACACGGAGTCGTACTACAACGGCTGGTACGACACCGGGGCCCTGTGGCGCGAGGTGTTCGGCCCCCTCGAACCGGGCGGCAGCGGACGGGTCCTGCCCGACCTGTGGGACCCCCGCACCGACCGGGCCACCCGCAGCCCCTACGTCCCGCTCCCGCCCGGCGGTGTGCTGCTGCTGCACGGGCCCCTCCTCCTGCGCCACTGGTTCCCCTTCGACCTGAGCGTCCACGTCCTCCTCTCCCCGGGCGCCCTGCGCCGCCGCACCCCCGACGCGGACCACTGGACCCTCCCCGCGTTCGCCCGCTACGAGCAGGAGACCGACCCGGCCGGCACGGCCGACGTCCTGGTGCGGGCCGACGACCCCCGTCATCCCGCCTGGCGCGGCTGACACCGGTGGGGGAGACCGCCGGCCACCCCGCCCGCGCCGTGCCCGGGGCGCACCGCTCCCCGGGTGCCGTCCACGGGCGACGCGACGAGAATGAAAGGCGCCGGGACTCGCGGTGCGACCGGCGCCGCGCCGGCCGTCCGGCACCGGGAGGTACTCCATGACCACAGCCGGAGACATCATGCACCGTGGCGCCCAGTGGATCCCCGCTCACGAAACCCTCGACCGCGCAGCCCAGTTGATGCGTGAACTCAACGTCGGCGCCCTGCCCATCAGCGACGAGAACGAGCGGCTCTGCGGCATCCTCACCGACCGCGACATCGTCGTCGGCTGCGTCGCCATGGGCCACGATCCCGCCCAGGTCACCGCCGGCGAGATGGCCAAGGGCACCCCGCGCTGGATCGCCGCGGACGCCGACATCGACGATGTCCTGCAGGAGATGCAGACCCACCAGATCCGCCGGCTCCCCGTCATCGACGACAAACGCCTCGTCGGCATGATCAGCGAAGCGGACCTCGCCCGCCACCTGACGGAGGATCAGATGGCCACCTGGACCGGCACCGTCTACGCCCGGTCCGCCAAGAGCTGACCCGCTCACCGGTGTCGTCGCGGTAAGCCGGCTCACCCGCTGACTGTCGGTGCGATCGGCATGTGGCCCCCCTTCCGTGACTCGCCCGTGCCGTCCCCTTCTCGCTGCGCGCACCGCCAGTCTGCCCGTCCCGGACGAAACGCGTGCGGGCCTGTGGACAACGGCCGGTTCGCCGCGTTCCCGCCTGTGGACAACGGCCCGTCCGCCGCGTCCCCCCGCGGGCAACGGCAGTTCCCGCTGGAGACGACGGCCGCCCGTCAGGCGGGCGCGGGCGGACGGCCCCCGGTGCGCCCCACCGCCTGCGCGCCCGCCCCGCAGCCCTCCCTCGCCGCCTGTACCGGCTCCGCGCCCGCGAGCAGGGCCGCGAGGAACGCGCCGGTGAAGGCGTCCCCGGCGCCGGTGGTGTCCAGGGCCGTCACCGGTACGGCCGGGACCCGGGCGTACACCTCACCGGACCGGGCGAGCAGCGCCCCCCGCGCTCCCTGCTTGGCCACCACCAGCGGCACATGGCGGCTCAGCCGCGCCGCCGCGTCCACCGGATCCGGCACCCCCGTCAGCAGACACGCCTCGTCACGACTGGGCAGCAGCACGTCCACCCCCGCGACCAGCGCCAGGAACCGGCCGGCACCCAGCGTGCCGAGGAAGCCGGCCGACGCCGGATCCAGGCTCACCGGCACCCCCCGCGCCCGCGCCGCCTTCGACGCCACCTCGACGAACGCCCGGCCCGAGTCGGAGAACAGCAGATAACCCGACAGGTGCAGCCGTGACACCCCGTCCAGCAACGAGTCCGACCAGTCACCCGGATCCAGCCGCAGCGACGCCCCGCTGTCGGTGAGGAAGGTCCGCTCGGCCGCCGCACCCTCGTCCACCAGGCAGATCACCGTCCCGGTCGGCGCCGACTCGTCCACCACCAGCAGCGGACGGACCCCACAGGCGGTCAGCTCCCTCTCGTGCCAGGCCGCCGCGTCCGCGCCCACCCGCCCCAGCAACCGCACCTCCGCGCCGGCCCGGCGCGCCGCCCAGCAGGCCACATTGGCGCCCGCACCCCCCGGTACCGTACGGATCGCCGCCGCCGTGTCCGTCCCCGGCGCGAGCGGCCCCCGGTGCCGGGCCACCACATCGGTGATCACATCACCGGCGACCAGCAGCGCCCCACCCCGCACCGCGCCCCTCACCCCGCCGTTACTCCCCGGCGGCCCAGGCCGTCGCGACCCGCGCCGCCAGCCGCACATTGCCGCGCACCGCCGCCAGATTCGCCGCGAGGGAGGCACCGCCGGTGCCGCGGACCAGATGGCCGAGCAGGAACGGGGTGACAGCCTGGCCCGTGATCCCCTCCGCCTCGCACGCGCGCAGCGCCTCGTCGAGCACCCGCGCGTGCACCCCGGGATCCAGCTGCTCTTCCTCGGGAACCGGATTGGCCACGATCAGCGCCGACGCCGGCCCGCCGAGCGCGTCCTGCGCACGCATCGCCCGCGCCACCTCCCCCGGCGAGTCAAGCCGCCAGTCCACGGGATGCCCCGAGTCGGACAGGTAGAAGCCGGGAAAGCGGTCCGTGCCGTACCCGGCGACCGCCACTCCCAGGGTCTCCAACCGCTGCAACGTCGCGGGTACGTCCAGGATCGACTTCACCCCCGCGCACACCACGGTGGTCCGGGTACGCGCCAGCAGCCCCAGGTCGGCCGACTCGTCCTGCGTCACCGTCCACTCCCGGTGCACCCCGCCGAGCCCCCCGGTGGCGAACACCCGAATGCCCGCCAGCTCCGCCAGCAGCGCCGTGGCCGACACCGTGGTCGCCCCGCTCGCCCCGGCCGCCACCGCCAGCGGCAGATCACGGTGGCCCAGCTTGCGGATGCCGTCCTCGTTCGCCACCCGCTCCAACTGCTCCTTGTCCAGACCCACCAGGGGACGCCCGTCCAGCACGGCGATCGTCGCCGGGACCGCGCCCTCCTCCCGTACCGCGGCCTCCAGCTCCAGCGCCACCCGGAGATTGCGCGGCCGGGGCAGCCCGTGCGCGATGATCGTCGACTCCAGCGCCACCACCGGCCGGCCCGCGACGACCGCCTCCCGTACCTCTCCGGACACCATCAGCACCACGCGCCTGCCTCCTGTCTGCCGCCTCCCTCTCATCTCTGGCGAGCCACGCCCGGCAACAAACCCCTTGCGTGTCGCGGCACGGGTCGCGGAGGCTGGCAGCCATGACGGACCACACGACTCGACTCGACCACATCGTGCTGTGGGTGCGTGATCCCATCGCCGCCGCCGGCTTCTACGAGAAGGCCGTGGGGCTGGAGCCCGTCAGGCTCCCCGACTACTCCGCGGGTGAGGCCCCCTTCCCCTCGGTGCGGGTCAACGAGGAGACCATCCTCGACCTCATGCCGCTGACCATGGCCGCACGCATGACGATGCTCCCGGGCGCCGCCGAGAGCTCCGGCCACCCCGTCAACCACGTCTGCCTGTCCCTGCCGGCCGACGCCTTCGACGCCCTCCGCAGCCGTCTGCTGGAGCAGTCCGTACCGGTGACGGACCTCTCCCACGACTCCTTCGGGGCGCGGGGCCTCGCACGGCGCAGCTTCTACTTCCGCGACCCGGACGGAAACGTCTTCGAGGCACGGCACTACGACTGACCGGCCGCGAGGCCCCACGATGCCGCCCGAGCCGTCAGAACAGCGGCTCGGGCAGCACGCCTTCCAGGGCGAGCAGCCGTCGCTTGGTCTCCAGCCCGCCCCCGAAGCCACCGATGCCGCCGTCCCGCTCCACGACCCGGTGACAGGGCACGACCACCGGCAGGGGATTGGCGCCCATGGCCGTTCCCACCGCCTGGGCGCCGCCCGGCTGACCCACCCGTCCGGCCAGGTCGCCGTACCCGACGACCGTGCCGAACGGCACGCCGTCCGCCAGTTCGCGCAGCACCTCGCGGTTGAAGCCCGATATCAGGGACCAGTCCAGCGGCAGCTCGAAGAACCGCCGCTCACCCGCGAGGTACGCCTCCACCTGGCGCACCGCCTCGGTCAGCAGCGCGGATCCGTCCTCCTGCGCCGCCGCCGTGCCCAGCTCGGCCGGTTCGCCGCCGAGCCGGGACGCCAGCCGCCCCAGCGCGCGGTCGCGCACCTCGTCGGTGGCGTGGAAGACGACGTTGACCAGGCCCGCGCGGGTCGCGGCCAGCAGCAGCGGGCCGATACGGGTGGCCACGACGGTCCACACGACCGGCTGTCCGTCCTGCCCATGGCTGTCCATGCGCCTCAGCGTACGACCCGCCACCGACAGTCCGGGGCGTCCGCCCGGTGACCCGGGCGGACGCTCAGCCGCCCACCGCGTCCCGCACCACGTCCGGCGTGTTGGTGATGATGCCGTCCACTCCGAACCCGGCGACCCGCCGGGCCGCGGCCGCGTCGTTCACGGTCCAGGTGTGCACCTCCATCCGCGCGCCGTGCGGCCCCCGGAAGCCGTGCACGGCGGCGACGTAGGGGGCGCAGAGGGAACCGTGCGAGGGGTTGATCTGGTCGGTGAAGGCCGCGTACGAGGACAGGTCCGCCACGGGCGGCGTCCCGAGGAACCCGGTCTTCACCGCAGGCTTCAGGGCGTGGACCATGCGCACGCTGTCCGCGCTGAAGCTCTGCACGACCAGCCGGCCGCCCACGTGCCCGGCGTCGAGCCACCCCTCGTTGGCGAGGACCTTCAGCGTCTCGCCCTCGATGCCCGGATAGAGCTGCGGGTTCTTCAGCTCCAGCAGCAGCTTCTGGTCGTGGTGCTCCACGCGCTCCAGGAACTGCTCGAGCGTCGGTACGCGCGTGCCCGCGTACGCGGGCCCGAACCAGCTGCCCGCGTCGAGCCGGGCTATCTCCGCGGCGGTGAAGTCCTTCACCTTCCACGGCGACCGGTCGGGGAAGACCTCCTCGACGTCGGTGGTGCGCTGCAGGCTGTCGTCGTGCAGGACGACGAGCGCACCGTCCCTGGTCCGCTGGACGTCGTTCTCCACCCACTCGACGTCCAGGGCGGCGGCCCTGTCGACGGCCGCGAGCGTGTTCTCGGGCGCGTACGCGGAAGCGCCCCGGTGGGCGACGACCGCGGGGTGCGGTCCGGTGGCGGCGGCGGCCCGCGCGGGCGGGAGCGGGAGCAGCAGGGCGGCCGTTCCCAGGAGCGCGGTGGCCGATGCTGCGACAGCGCGTGCGTGCATGCGTACTCCTCGCGTCGAACGATCACGGTCAGCTCAACTCTGACAGCAGACGGTCAAGGCGAGGCGGGCACAGGATGACCACAAATTGAACGGACTTGCCCGAACTCCGCACACTGTTGCCACACACCTGGGGCAAGGGCGTGATTCTTTGCCGGTAGGTCGTTCGACCATTCCGGTGGGGGTCATACTCTCTGCGTCACCCGGGCCGCCCTCGCGGTCCGGGGAGGGGGGCTCACACCGGGACACCGCGGGACGTACAGGGCGGGAAGGACAGCCGCGCATGCAAGGCACGGTCGACGGATTCAGCTACGGCCTGGTCACACCGCTGGTGGCCTTTCTCATGGCATGCCTCGGCGGCGCTCTGGGCCTGCGCTGCACCACCCGGTCCATGACGGCGCCCCGGCCCTGGCGCCCCGCCTGGCTCGCCCTGGGCTCCGTGGTCATCGGCTCCGGCATATGGACGATGCACTTCATCGGCATGATGGGCTTCGCCATAGAAGGCACCCCCATCCACTACGACCGGGCCCTGACCTTCGCCAGCCTCGCCGTCGGCATCGTCATGGTGGGCACCGGGATCTTCATCGTCGGCTACCGGGGCCCCACCGGCACGGCCCTGTTCACCGGCGGCACCGTCACCGGCCTCGGCATCGCCTCGATGCACTACCTCGGCATGGCCGGCATGAGCCTCGACGGGCGGCTGGAGTACGACACCCTCGTGGTCGCCGCCTCCGTGGTCATCGCCATGGCCGCGGCCAGCGCCGCCCTGTGGGCGGCCGGGCAGGTGCGGGGCTTCCTGTGGAGCGTGGGCGCGAGCCTCGTCATGGGGCTCGCCGTCACCGGGATGCACTACACCGGCATGGCCGCGCTCGACGTGCACGTCCACGGCTCGGCCGTCCCCGCCGAGGGCGAATCCGCCGCCGCCCTGCTCGGCCCCCTGATGATCGGCCCGCTCGCCTTCCTCGTCCTCGCCGGCGTCGTCGTGGCCGTCGACCCACTGGTGATCACCGGCGGGCCCCGCCGACCCCCCGCCGAGCGCCGGCCCGGCATCCCCGCCCACTCCCCGGCCCACCGCCCGTCGCGCTCCCGGCTGCGCCACCGCGGTCCCGTGGAGCGCCGCCCCCGGGCCCCGCAGCGCCACTGATCCGCACCCGTTGTCAGTGGCGGGTCGTACCGTTGATGGCATGCGGCCCGTTTCCCAGATCGAACGCACGGTGGCGCCCTTCGAGGTCGTCAGCCCCTTCCAGCCCAGCGGCGACCAGCCGACGGCCATCGCCGACCTCGCCCGGCGCATCGAAGCAGGCGAGAAGGACGTCGTCCTCCTCGGCGCCACCGGCACCGGCAAGTCCGCCACCACCGCGTGGATGATCGAGAAGCTCCAGCGCCCCACCCTGGTCATGGCGCCGAACAAGACCCTGGCCGCCCAGCTCGCCAACGAGTTCCGCGAGCTGCTGCCGAACAACGCCGTCGAGTACTTCGTCTCGTACTACGACTACTACCAGCCCGAGGCGTACGTCCCGCAGTCGGACACCTACATCGAGAAGGACTCCTCGATCAACGAGGAGGTCGAGCGGCTGCGCCACTCGGCGACCAACTCCCTGCTCACCCGCCGCGACGTCGTGGTGGTCGCCTCCGTCTCCTGCATCTACGGCCTGGGCACGCCGCAGGAGTACGTGGACCGCATGGTCCAGCTCCGCGTCGGCGACGAGGTCGACCGGGACGAGCTGCTGCGCCGCTTCGTCGACATCCAGTACACGCGCAACGACATGGCCTTCGCCCGCGGCACCTTCCGGGTGCGCGGCGACACCATCGAGATCTTCCCGGTCTACGAGGAACTCGCCGTCCGCATCGAGATGTTCGGTGACGAGATCGAGGCGCTGTCCACGCTCCACCCGCTCACCGGCGAGATCATCAGCGACGACCGGCAGCTGTACGTCTTCCCCGCCTCCCACTACGTCGCCGGCCCCGAGCGGCTGGAGCGCGCGGTCAACGACATCGAGAAGGAACTCGGCGAGCGCCTGAGCGACCTGGAGAAGCAGGGCAAGCTGCTGGAGGCCCAGCGGCTGCGGATGCGCACCACCTACGACATCGAGATGCTCCGCCAGATCGGCTCCTGCTCCGGCGTGGAGAACTACTCGATGCACTTCGACGGCCGCTCTCCCGGCTCCCCGCCGAACACCCTGCTGGACTACTTCCCCGACGACTTCCTCCTCGTCATCGACGAGTCGCACGTCACCGTCCCGCAGATCGGCGCCATGTACGAGGGCGACGCCTCCCGCAAGCGCACCCTCGTCGACCACGGCTTCCGCCTCCCTTCCGCCCTGGACAACCGCCCGCTGAAGTGGGAGGAGTTCCAGGAGCGCGTCGGCCAGACCGTCTACCTGTCGGCCACCCCCGGACAGTACGAACTCTCCCGCTCCGACGGCTTCGTGGAGCAGATCATCCGCCCCACCGGCCTCGTCGACCCCGAGGTGGTCGTCAAGCCCACCGAGGGCCAGATCGACGACCTGGTGCACGAGATCCGCACCCGCGTGGAGAAGGACGAACGGGTCCTGGTCACCACGCTCACCAAGAAGATGGCCGAGGACCTCACCGACTACTTCCTGGAGCTCGGCATCCAGGTGCGCTACCTGCACAGCGACGTCGACACGCTGCGCCGCGTGGAGCTGCTGCGGGAACTGCGCTCCGGCGAGTACGACGTCCTGGTCGGCATCAACCTGCTGCGTGAGGGCCTCGACCTGCCCGAGGTGTCCCTGGTGGCGATCCTCGACGCCGACAAGGAGGGCTTCCTGCGCTCGGGCACCTCCCTGATCCAGACCATCGGCCGCGCGGCGCGCAACGTGTCCGGCCAGGTCCACATGTACGCCGACAAGATCACCCCGGCGATGGAGAAGGCCATCGACGAGACCAACCGCCGCCGGGAGAAGCAGATCGCCTACAACCAGGCGAACGGCATCGACCCTCAGCCCCTGCGCAAGAAGATCAACGACATCGTCGCGCAGATCGCCCGCGAGGACATCGACACCGAGCAGCTGCTCGGCTCGGGCTACCGCCAGGCCAAGAAGGACGGCGGCGGCACCAAGGCGCCCGTGCCCTCCCTCGGCGGCAAGGCCGCGAGGAACGCCAAGGGCGCCAAGGGCAAGGCCGCCGAGACCGTCCCGACCGACCGTCCCGCCGCGGAACTCGCCGAGCAGATCGAGGAACTGACCACGCGGATGCGGGCCGCCGCGGCAGACCTCCAGTTCAAGATCGCCGCCCGGCTGCGCGACGAGGTGTCGGAGATGAAGAAGGAACTGCGGCAGATGCGGGAGGTCGGCCTCTCCTGACACTCCGCACGGGATGTGTTGCAAGAACGACACAAAGTGCGGACCTGGGTACGTCACTGTCAGTGCCCCTGCGTAGGGTTCTGACAACCGCGGTACCGCGGCAACAGGGGACAGTTCGAGAGGGGAATCAGCGCGTGACCGTGAACATGACCAAGGGTCAGGCCATCAGTCTGCAGAAGGACGACGGAGGCAGCCTGACCGCGGTGCGCATGGGTCTCGGCTGGCAGGCGGCTCCCCGTCGCGGCCTGTTCGGCTCGCGCACCCGCGAGATCGACCTGGATGCCTCGGCCGTCCTGTTCGCCGACAAGCAGCCCGTCGACGTCGTCTTCTTCCGTCACCTGGTGAGCGACGACGGTTCCGTGCGCCACACCGGTGACAACCTCGTCGGCGGTGTCGGCCAGGGCGGCGACGACGAGGCCATCCTCGTCGACCTCTCGCGCGTCCCGGTCCACATCGACCAGATCGTCTTCACCGTGAACTCCTTCACCGGCCAGACGTTCCAGGAGGTGCAGAACGCGTTCTGCCGCCTCGTCGACGAGACCAACGGCCAGGAGCTCGCCCGCTACACGCTGGCCGGCGGCGGCGCCTACACCGCTCAGATCATGGCCAAGGTGCACCGCACCGGCACCGGCTGGACGATGACGGCGCTCGGCAACCCGGCCAACGGCCGTACCTTCCAGGACCTGATGCCGGCGATCCTGCCGGTCCTCTAGGCGCCGGAGGCGCACCGGCACCCCCGGCGGGGCCGGTGCGCGGCACACGACCCGACACACGCGACGCAGGGGGACGAAGGCGATGACGGCCGAGCTGGTGCGGGGGCAGAACCACCCGCTCTCCCAGTCCCGTCTGGAGATCCGGATCTCGGCCGGCACACCGGTCGTGGCCGCGGCCGCGCTCGGCGACGAGAGCGGCCGGATCCACGGGACCGAGTGGGTGGCCCACCCGGGCGCCCCCACCCAGCCCGGTCTGGAGGTGTCGCGCCAGGCGGCCGCCGACCACCGCCTCGCGGTGGACCTGGACGCCATGACGGAGGCGGTGCACCGCGTCAGCGTCCTGCTCGGGCTGCCCGCGGCGGGCGGCGGCCCGGGGCCCGTCCGGTTCGGCGCCGTGGCGGCCCCCTTCGTCGCCGTCACCGGCCTGGACGGCGAGGAGGTCGCCAGCTACACCATCACGGGCCTGGAGGCCGAGTCGGCCGTCGTCGCCCTGGAGCTCTACCGGCGCCAGGGCGCCTGGAAGGTCCGCGCCGTCGGCCAGGGCTACGCGGGCGGCCTGGCCGAACTCCTCACCGACCAGTCCCTCCCCGAGGCCGTACAGCTCGCCGGGACCATCAACGAGGCGGTCGCGCGGGGCCTCGCCCGCTCCGTGCAGGCGCCCCCGCCCCGTCCGGCCGACGCCGACCGCTCACGGCAGGCGGCGGCCCCCGCGGTCGGTCCCGACCAGGGCGGCACCGCACCCCAGGCCACCCCCGGCCCCGTACCGCCGCCGTTCGGCGGGCAGCCGTCCGCAGGGCCCGGCCAGGGCGGACCGCAGCCGGCCCACGGAGCCGGTGCCGCGGACCCGCCCGCCCCCACCACCGGCGGCCCGGTCGACTACAGCCACCCCCGACGGCAGACCTCCGCCCCGCCTCCTCCGGCGCCCGCTGCGCCGCAGCCCCGGCCCGGGCAGCCCGCCCAGCCCGTCGCGGGGGACGCGACCGGCTGGTCCATGGAGGAGCGGCTCTACAACCAGGTCTGGGGCATGTTCGAGGACCTGGCCCGCACCGCCGCCGCCTACCGCAGCGCCGTCGACTTCGCCGAGTCCCGCATGGACAAGGAGCTCGAGCAGGCGCTGTCCGATCCGCGCAGCCGCCTCGGCGGCCAGGGCGACGCCGCCCGCGAGGCCGCCCGGGCCCGGCACACCCAGCTCGTCGGCCAGGCGCGGGAATCCCTCGACCGGGACCTCGCGCAGCTGGTCGCGGAGGCCGAGGTGGTCGAACCCGCCCTGCCCCCGGCGTTCGCCCGCTGGGACAACCCCGCCTGGCACGCCTACCGGGTGCCGATGGAGATACCCATGGCGCTCCGCCTGGGCGACCTCCGCCTGCCCGAGGCCGACCCGCTCCGCATCCCGATGCTGCTCCGGCTGCCGCTGGAGCGCGGGCTGTGGATCGACAGCGGCCGGACCGACTCGTTCGACGGTTCCTTCACCGACTCCCACGACATGCGGCGCCTGGCCATGGAGACGGCCGTGGCGCACGCCGCCCGGCTGCTCGCGGTCTACCCGGCCGGCGAGTTCACCGTGCACGTCATCGATCCGGCCGGTACCGGCGCGCAGGCGCTGGCGCCACTGACACGGACCGGTGTGTTGCCGGCCCCGCCCGCCCAGGGCGCCGCGGGCGTCGGGGAGGTACTGGGCCGGCTCACCCAGCGGGTCGACCTGGTGCAGATGGCGCTGCGCGGAGGCGCCCCGGACGCGCTGCCGCCCGGCTTCGACACCTCCCAGCACCTGCTGATCGTCAACGACTTCCCGCACGGCTTCGACGACCGGGCCGTGAACCAGCTCCGGTACCTCGCCGACGAGGGCCCGTCCGTCGGCGTCCACCTGATGATGGTCGCGGACCGTGAGGACTCCTCCGCATACGGACCGCTGCTCGACCCGCTGTGGCGGTCGCTGCTGCGCCTGACCGCCGTACCCGACGACCACCTCGCCGATCCGTGGGTCGGGCACGCCTGGACGTACGAGCCGCCGGTGGTGCCGCCGGGCAGCCAGGTGCTCCATCATGTGCTCACCCAGGTCGCCGCCGCCCGCCGCGCAGGGCGGCGGTGACCCCTCACCGCCTTCACCAAGATCGCGTAAAAGGCGCCTGAACAGCGCCTTTGTAAGTTTCTTTACTTCTCCCTTTACCAACCCTTGGTGATTGGGTACTGTTGGCCGCACGGAGGGGAGTACTCCCTGTCTGTGCGGCGACCCCGTCAATACGGATCAGGCCAGATCCCGGGGCGTCGGCCCGAAGGACCGTCCGGACGCGTTCGAAGCGCCCGGCGGCCGGGTGGAAGAGACCTCCGGCAGCGACGACGCTGACATTGCCTGTGTGACGTATCTGCCGGAGGCGCAGTGGAAGTTTCCATGACCCTGTGGGTCTTGACCATCGTGGGCCTGTGCGCCCTCATCGCCGTCGACTTCTTCATCGGCCGCAAACCGCACGACGTATCCATCAAGGAAGCCGGAATCTGGACCATCGTCTGGATCGTGCTGGCCGCGCTTTTCGGCGTCGGCCTGCTGATCTGGGGCGGGGCACAGGCGGGCGGCGAGTTCTTCGCCGGCTACATCACCGAGAAATCGCTGAGCGTCGACAACCTCTTCGTCTTCGTCCTGATCATGGCGAAGTTCGCGGTGCCGTCGCAGTACCAGCAGCGGGTTCTCCTGGTCGGTGTCCTCATAGCCCTGGTGCTGCGCGCGATCTTCATCGCCGCCGGCGCCGCCATCCTCGCCAGCTTCTCGTGGGTGTTCTACATCTTCGGCGCCTTCCTCATCTGGACCGCCTGGAAGCTCATCCAGGAGGCCCGGGCCGACGAGGAAGACGAGGAGTTCGAGGAGAACAAGCTCCTCAAGGCCGCCGAGCGCCGCTTCGGTGTGGCCGACCGCTACCACGGCACCAGGCTGTGGATCGAGCAGAACGGCAAGCGGGTCATGACCCCGATGCTCGTCGTCATGCTCGCCATCGGCACCACGGACGTCCTGTTCGCGCTGGACTCGATCCCCGCGATCTTCGGCCTGACCCAGGACCCGTACATCGTGTTCACGGCGAACGCGTTCGCGCTGATGGGCCTCAGGCAGCTGTACTTCCTCATCGGCGGACTGCTGCGGAAGCTGGTCCACCTCTCCTACGGCCTGTCGATCATCCTCGGCTTCATCGGTGTGAAGCTGGTGCTGCACGCACTGCACGAGTCCGGGGTCCACGTCCCCGAGATCAGCATCCCCGTGTCGCTGGGCGTGATCTGCGGTGTCCTGATCATCACCACCCTCACCAGCCTGCGGGCCTCCCGCAAGATGGCGGAGACCGCGTCGGCCGAGGGCCGGGGCGAGAGCCCCGCGAAGGACGACATCGACGTCTGACCCCGTCGGACGCACAGCGAGACACCGGCACCGGGAGCGAAGGGCTGCACACCGCCGGCCACCGCTCCCGGTGCCCGTCCGTCTCCACCCGCGCCGTTCGCCGGCGCCCCCGACCCCGTACGACGCGTACCAGGAGGCCATGCGTGACCATGATGACCCCGAGACGATCAGGAGGGCGCGCCGGAGGGACACGCCGGGCAGCGGTGACACCCCCCACCGCCTCCACGGCCCGCCGCCGGCCGGAAGCCGCGGGCAAGCTGCGGGCCGCCCTCACGTCTGCGACGATCGCCCCGTGATCGCTTCGCTCAGGGCAGTCGCGACGCGGTGGACGACCATCGTGCCCGTTGTCGCCGTACTGCTGCTGGTGCTGACCTGGGGACGCGATCTGCCCGGCGGACTCGTCGCGGTGGTGACCCTGGTCCTCGCGGCGTCCGTGCTGGCCGCCGTGCACCATGCCGAGGTGGTCGCGCACCGGGTCGGTGAGCCCTTCGGCTCCCTGGTCCTCGCGGTCGCCGTCACCGTCATCGAGGTGGCGCTGATCGTCACCCTGATGATCGACGGCGGCGACCAGAGCGCCACGCTCGCCAGGGACACCGTGTTCGCGGCCGTGATGATCACCGTCAACGGCATCCTCGGCATCAGCCTGCTGGTGGGCTCACTGCGCCACGGCACGGCGGTGTTCAACTCGGAAGGCACCGGAGCGGCCCTCGCCACCGTGGCGACGCTGGCGACCCTCAGCCTCGTGCTGCCGACCTTCACCACCAGCAAGCCCGGCCCCGAGTTCTCCACCGTGCAGCTCACCTTCGCGGCGGTCTCCTCGCTGGTCCTCTACGGCCTGTTCGTCGCCACCCAGACCATCAGACACCGCGACTACTTCCTGCCGGTGGTCAAACCGGGCAAGGCGGCCACACCGGAGGAGCACGCCCCGGCGCCCTCCACCCGCACCGCCCTGATCAGCCTCGGCCTGCTGGGTCTGGCCCTGATCGGCGTGGTCGGTCTCGCCAAAGGGGTCTCGCCCACCATCGAGTCGGGGGTGGAGGCCGCAGGGCTGGGCCACTCCGTCGTCGGTGTGATCATCGCCCTGCTGGTTCTCCTCCCGGAGACCATCGCGGCGGTCCGCGCCGCGCGCCGCAACCAGGTGCAGACCAGCATGAACCTCGCGCTCGGCTCGGCGATGGCCAGCATCGGCCTGACCATCCCCGCCGTCGCGCTGGCCTCCCTCTGGCTCACCGGCCCCCTCGTCCTCGGGCTCGGCAACACCCACATGGTGCTGCTCGCCCTGACCATGGTCGTGGGCGCGCTGACCGTGGTGCCCGGACGGGCCACACCCCTCCAGGGCGGAGTGCACCTGGTGCTGCTCGCCGCCTACCTAGAACTGGCGATCAACCCGTAGGGCCGCGGCCCGCCCGGCGTCAGTACGTGACGGTGATGCGCCGGGCGGGCCCGTCGACGCGCACGACACCCCCGTAGGGGATCACCAGCTGCGGATCGGTGTGCCCGAGGTCCACGTCGAGGACGACGACGGCGTCGGGCGCGTAGACCCGCATCGCCCGCAGCACGGCCTCGCGCTGCTCGGCGGCGTGGGCCGCGGCCTCCCCGGGCGTGTTCGGCCGCTCGAAGGACCACGTCTTCGGACGGCCCATCAGGAGCGCGGCGAAACGGCCCAGCAGCCCCCGCTCACCCATGTTCCGCAGGGTGCGGAAGACCTCCTCCCCGCTCGGCAGTTCCTCCGAGGTCTCCAGGAACAGCACGCCACCGTCGTACTCGGACAGGTCCCGCGCCACACCACGGCCGGCCATCAGCATCCAGCCGACGATCTCCAGGCAGCCTCCCCAGGTGCGGCCCTCGACCACCCGGCCCGCGTTCACCCAGGTCCAGCCCGTCCCCGGCCGGGTCTCCGGCTCCGCGTCGAAGGTGGCGGGGTCCGCCCAGTCACGGTCCAGGTCCCGCCACCGTTCGGCGGGACGCAGTTCGTACGCGCCCGGGGTGAACAGGGCGGCGCGCAGCGACGCGGCGGTCTGCGGATGCATCGCCCCGGGGCGGCCGAGCTCGGCCATCACACTCGCGCCGTGGAATCCGACGACGCCGATCTCGCGGAGGAAGGCGAGCAGGTTGGTGTTGTCGCTCATCCCGAAGAACGGCTTCGGGTGGGCGCGGATCAGCTCCCGGTCCAGCAGCGGCACCACGGTGATCTGGTCGTCGCCCCCGATCGACGCGAAGACCGCCTTGATCTCCGGGTCGGCGAAGGCCGCATGGATGTCGTCGGCACGCTCGCGCGGCGTCGAGCCCATCCGGCGCGTCGCCGGATACTCGACCGGCTCCAGCCCGTACTCCTCACGCAGCCGCCTCAGCCCCAGTTCGAACGGGAGAGGGAAGAGCCCCGGAAGACCGGAGGAGGGGGAGATCACGGCGACGCGGTCGCCGGGCGAGGGCTTGGAAGGGTACGAGAGGGTCGTCATGCCGGGAGGCTAGGGCCCCGCGGGCCCGCGCCGCACCGTGATAAACCGGGGCCGAGCAGCGGTTCCGCCGGGAACCGCCCACCCCGACGGACCGGAGGAACCGTGCCCCGCACCCTGGCCAACGCCCCGATCATGATCCTCAACGGCCCGAATCTGAACCTGCTCGGGCAGCGCCAGCCGGAGATCTACGGTTCCGACACGCTCGCCGACGTGGAGACGATGTGCGCCGAGGCGGCGGCCGCCCACCACGGCACGGTGGACCTGCGCCAGTCCAACCACGAGGGGCAACTGGTGGACTGGATCCACGAGGCCCGGCTGGACCACTGCGGGATCGTCATCAACCCGGGCGCCTACTCGCACACCTCCGTGGCGATCCTGGACGCCCTCAACGCCTGCGACGGGCTGCCCGTGATCGAGGTCCACATCTCCAACATCCACCGGCGCGAGTCGTTCCGGCACCACTCCTACGTCTCGCTCCGCGCGGACGGGGTCATCGCCGGCTGCGGGGTGCAGGGGTACGTCTTCGCGGTGCAGCGGATCGCGGCGCTGGCCGGCCCGGGGGCGGCCCGGGCGTAGACCGCGTCCGCCGGGAGGCCGCCCTCGGCGGCCCGGCTCACCAGCCCCGCGCGCGCCACTCCGGCAGGTGCGGGCGTTCCGCGCCCAGCGTGGTGTCGTCGCCGTGGCCGGGATACACCCAGGTCTCGTCCGGGAGGACGTCGAAGAGCCTGCTCTCCACGTCGTGGATCAGACGGGCGAAGGCCTCCGGATCCTGGTGCGTGTTGCCCACACCGCCCGGGAACAGACAGTCCCCGGTGAAGACGTGCGGGTGGCCGTGGGGGTCGTCGTAGACCAGGGCGATGGATCCGGGGGTGTGGCCGACCAGGTGGCGGGCGGTGAGTTCGACCTGCCCCACGCGGACGGTGTCGCCGTCGTCGAGGAGCACGTCGGTGGGCACCGGGATGCCCTCGGCGTCGTCCCGGCCGGCGTGGGTGCGGGCGCCGGTGGCCGCCACGACCTCGGCGAGCGCCTGCCAGTGGTCCCCGTGCCGGTGGGTGGTGACGACGGACGCGATGCCGTCGTCACCGATCGTGCCCAGCAGGGTCCGGGCGTCGTCGGCCGCGTCGATCAGCAGCTGCTCGTCGGTGGCCCGGCAACGCAGCAGATAGGCGTTGTTGTCCATGGCGCCGACCGCGACCTTGGTGATCATCAGGTCCTTGAGTTCGTGCACGTCGGCTGGGCCGCCGACCGTCACCCGACCGCTGTACGTCATGACCGCCAGCCTATCCCCGGAACCGGCGCGGGACAGTCCTACAGAGGAGGGAGGGACGGCAGTGCGCCGCCCTTCACCGCCAGCCCGGAGCCGTCGCGGCGCCCTGCGAGCCAGCCGAGCAGGTCGGCCGCCGTCCCCTCCACGGTCACCGGGCCGCCGGCCACGCCGCCGCCGGTCGTCCAGGTGCGGCCGTCCACGGTGGCCAGGCCGGTCGACGGCACGTCGCGGTGACCGGCGAACCGCGCGGCGAGGAAGCCGATCTCCCGCTCCGTGAAGTCCGCGGGAAGGTCCTCCAGCTCGTAGCCGATCCCGAGGTCGACGTGGTGCAGCTCCACCTCGATCCACCGCCGGAACGGCACCCGTTCCGCCCGGTCGGTGACCCCGTTGCGCAGCTCCACCGTGCGCGACCAGTCGGCCGGGACGGCGCCCGCCGCGCGCAGGCGCTCCGCGCTCTCCCGCACGTCCGCGAGCTGGACGTCGAGGGGGCGCGGGGCGTCCCGCTCGATGTCGGCGTCCCTGGCCTCGCCGGAGAGGTACATGGGACGGCCCTGAAGGACGTTCACGAGGGCGTCCGCGTTGCGGGCGAGGTGGGCCAGCACATGGCCCCGGGTCCAGCCGGGCAGGCGTGACGACTGGGTCACAGCCGCGTTGTCCAGTGCGCCGACCGCGACGAGCAGCCGCTCGGTAGCGGCTTGTACAGACGCCAGGTCATCAGCGTGATCAATCATGGTGATGACCCTAGTCCGGCCGCTCCTTCGAGTGAAGGCGGTACAGCTCGGCCTGTAATCGAATGCACGTGCTATAGGGTCGGGAGTGGCGTCGGGCATGCTGGAGAGCCGGTATGTGTTGACAACCGTGAATCCGACCGGCGTAGTCAGTGGCTCGCCCTAGTCTGGACAAGGCGGGGGTCTCGCCCCTGTCACTTCTCTCAAGAAAGGTGCGGACCGGCGTGGCCGACCGTCTCATCGTCCGTGGAGCGCGCGAGCACAACCTCAAGAACGTCTCGCTCGACCTCCCGCGCGACTCGCTCATCGTCTTCACGGGCCTGTCGGGGTCGGGCAAGTCCTCGCTGGCCTTCGACACGATCTTCGCCGAGGGCCAGCGGCGCTACGTGGAGTCGCTCTCCTCGTACGCCCGGCAGTTCCTCGGCCAGATGGACAAGCCGGACGTCGACTTCATCGAGGGCCTCTCCCCGGCGGTCTCCATCGACCAGAAGTCGACCTCCCGCAACCCGCGCTCCACGGTCGGCACCATCACCGAGGTCTACGACTACCTGCGCCTGCTCTTCGCGCGCATCGGCAAGCCGCACTGCCCCGAGTGCTCCCGGCCGATCTCCCGCCAGTCGCCCCAGGCCATCGTCGACCGGGTCCTGCAACTGCCGGAGGGCAGCCGCTTCCAGGTGCTTTCCCCCCTGGTGCGCGAGCGCAAGGGCGAGTTCGTGGACCTCTTCTCCGACCTCCAGACCAAGGGCTACTCCCGCGCCCGCGTGAACGGCGAGACCGTCCAGCTGTCCAGCCCGCCCACGCTGAAGAAGCAGGAGAAGCACACCATCGAGGTGGTCGTCGACCGCCTCACGGTGAAGGACAGCGCCAAACGCCGCCTCACCGACTCCGTGGAGACCGCCCTCGGTCTGTCCGGCGGCATGGTCGTGCTCGACTTCGTCGACCTCCCCGAGGACGACCCCGAGCGCGAACGCATGTTCTCCGAGCACCTGTACTGCCCGTACGACGACCTGTCCTTCGAGGAGCTCGAGCCCCGCTCCTTCTCCTTCAACTCGCCCTTCGGCGCCTGCCCCGAGTGCACCGGCATCGGCACCCGCATGGAGGTCGACCCCGAGCTGATCGTCCCCGACCCGGACAAGAGCCTCGACGAGGGCGCCATCCACCCGTGGTCGCACGGCCACACCAAGGACTACTTCGACCGCCTGATCGGCGCCCTCGCCGACGCGCTGGGCTTCCGCACCGACATCCCCTTCGCGGGCCTGCCGCTGCGCGCCAGGAAGGCCCTGCTGGGCGGCCACAAGACCCAGGTCGAGGTCCGCTACCGCAACCGCTACGGGCGCGAGCGCAGGTACACCACGGCCTTCGAGGGCGCCATCCCCTTCGTCAAGCGCCGGCACAGCGAGGCCGAGAGCGACTCCAGCCGCGAGCGCTTCGAGGGCTACATGCGCGAGGTGCCCTGCCCCGCCTGTGAGGGCACCCGCCTCAAGCCCGTCGTCCTCGCCGTCACGGTCATGGGCAGGTCCATCGCCGAGGTCTCCTCGATGTCCATCAGTGACTGCGCGGACTTCCTCGGCCGGCTCAAGCTCACCGCACGCGACAAGAAGATCGCCGAGCGCGTGCTCAAGGAGGTCAACGAGCGGCTGCGGTTCCTGGTCGACGTCGGCCTGGACTACCTCTCGCTGAACCGCGCCGCGGGCACCCTCTCCGGCGGCGAGGCCCAGCGCATCCGCCTGGCGACCCAGATCGGTTCCGGACTCGTCGGCGTGCTCTACGTCCTCGACGAGCCGTCCATCGGTCTGCACCAGCGCGACAACCACCGGCTGATCGAGACCCTCGTCCGGCTGCGCGACATGGGCAACACGCTCATCGTCGTGGAGCACGACGAGGACACCATCAAGGTCGCCGACTGGATCGTCGACATCGGCCCCGGCGCCGGTGAGCACGGCGGCAAGGTCGTCCACAGCGGGTCGCTCGAGGAACTGCTGGCCAACGCCGAGTCGCAGACCGGCCAGTACCTCTCGGGCAAGAAGGCCATCCCGCTGCCCGAGATCCGCCGCCCGCACGACCCCTCGCGCCGGCTCACGGTGCACGGCGCCCGCGAGAACAACCTCCAGGACATCGACGTGTCCTTCCCGCTGGGCGTCTTCACCGCGGTCACCGGTGTGTCCGGCTCCGGGAAGTCCACGCTGGTCAACGACATCCTGTACACGCACCTGGCGCGCGAGCTGAACGGCGCCCGCAGCGTGCCCGGCCGGCACACCCGTGTCGACGGCGACGACCTCGTCGACAAGGTCGTGCACGTCGACCAGTCGCCCATCGGCCGTACCCCGCGCTCCAACCCGGCGACGTACACCGGTGTCTTCGACCACGTCCGCAAGCTGTTCGCCGAGACGACGGAGGCGAAGGTCCGCGGGTACATGCCGGGCCGGTTCTCCTTCAACGTCAAGGGCGGCCGCTGCGAGAACTGCGCGGGCGACGGCACCATCAAGATCGAGATGAACTTCCTCCCGGACGTGTACGTCCCGTGCGAGGTCTGCCACGGTGCCCGGTACAACCGGGAGACCCTGGAGGTCCACTACAAGGGCAAGTCCATCGCCGACGTCCTGAACATGCCGATCGAAGAGGCCATGCACTTCTTCGAGGCCGTCCCGGCGATCTCCCGTCACATGAAGACGCTCAACGACGTCGGCCTCGGCTACGTCCGGCTCGGCCAGGCCGCGACCACCCTGTCCGGCGGTGAGGCGCAGCGGGTGAAGCTCGCCAGCGAGCTGCAGAAGCGCTCCACCGGCCGCACGGTCTACGTCCTGGACGAGCCGACGACCGGTCTGCACTTCGAGGACATCAGCAAGCTGCTGACGGTCCTGTCGGGCCTGGTCGACAAGGGCAACACGGTCATCGTCATCGAGCACAACCTCGACGTGATCAAGACCGCCGACTGGGTCGTCGACATGGGTCCCGAGGGTGGTTCCGGCGGCGGTCTGGTCGTCGCGGAGGGCACGCCCGAGCAGGTGGCCGGTGTTCCGGCCAGCCACACGGGCAAGTTCCTGCGGGACGTCCTCGGCGCGGAGCGGATCAGCGACGCCGCCCAGGTGAGTGCCCCGCGCAGGAAGGCGGCGAAGAAGACGGCCGCCGCCAAGGCGGGCGCCCGGAAGACCGCCACCGAGGCCGTCGACAGCACGCCGGCCCGGAAGACGGCCACCAAGGCCGCCGCGAAGAAGACGACGCGGGCTGCCAAGGCCTGACCGGCACCGACCGCGCGGACACGCGCCGTACCACGGACTGGGCTCACGCCCCGTGGCACGGCGCGTGTCCGCGCTCACACCCCCATCGCCTCCAGTTCGCGCGCGTACGGCGGTTCCGCGCCCGACCGGGAGCAGGTGATCGCCGCCGCGCGCGCCGCGAGGCCGAGCAGGTCCCGCCAGCCCTCCGGGCCCAGCGCGGCGACTCCCTCCGCGCTGAGCGCGTCGCGGGCCGCCAGACCGTGCAGCAGTGCCGCGTTCACCGTGTCACCGGCACCGATCGTGTCGACCACCTCGACCCGCTCACCGGGCACCGAGTACGCACGGCCGTCCCGGGTGTAGGCGCTCAGCCCGTCACCGCCCCGGGTGACCACGACCGCCGCCGGGCCGGCCGCCGTCCACTCGCGCGGGGACCCGCCGAGCCAGTCGGCGTCCTCCTCGGAAAGCTTCAGCAGCGACACCGACGGCAGCCAGCGGTGGAACCGGTCCCGGTAGGCGTCGGCGTCCGGTATCAGGCCCGCCCGGATGTTCGGGTCCAGTGCCGTGAACACACCCCGGGCGGACGTGGCGCGCATCAGCTCCTCGTAGGCGCTCGCCCCGGGCTCCAGCACCAGCGAGCACGTGCCGAAGGAGACCGCGCGGGTGCCGGCCGGCAGGGTCCCCGGCGCCGTGAACAGCCGGTCGGCGGTCCCCTCCACGTAGAAGGAGTACGCCGCCGAGCCGCCCGCGTCGACCGTCGCCACGGCGAGCGTCGTCGGTTCGTCGCCGCGCTGCACCGACGACACGTCCACGCCGGTCTCCCGCAGCCGCTCCAGCAGCGCCTCGCCGAAGGCGTCACGGGACACCCGGGAGCAGAAGGCGGTGGGGGAGCCCAGGCGGCCCAGCGCCACCGCCGTGTTGAACGGCCCGCCGCCGAGCGCCGGCGTCAGCGCCGCGAGCGCGCCCGGGCCGCGCGGTACCAGGTCGATCAGTGCCTCACCGGCTACGACGATCACGAGGGGGTCCCTTCTCCGGGGCGGTCGGGGCAGCCGCAGGACGTGCGGTGCACGAAGACGCAGGGGAGCTGTTCGGTCCGCGCGGGCAGGCCCGGTTCGGCGAGGCGCTCCAGGAGCATGCCCACGGCCCGGGCACCGATCTCCCTGCTGGGCTGGGCGACGGCCGTGAGGCGGGGGGAGAACACGTCCGCCCAGGGGAAGTCGTCGAAGCAGCACAGGGCGATGTCCCCGGGCACGGACAGGCCGTGGTCCCGCAGGGCGTGCAGCGCGCCGATCGTCATGGCGTTGTTGGCCGTGATCAGCGCGGTGGGGCGGGCGCCGAGGGCCAGGAGGCCGGCGGTGGCCCGCCGCGCCCCCGGTGTCCGGGAGTCGCCGTGCACCAGCAAGAGCTCGTCGTACGGCAGACCGGCCGCCGCCAGCCCTTCGCGGTAGCCGGTGATCCGCTCGTCGGTCGTGCTGAGTCCCGGCAGGCCGGCGACCAGGGCGATGCGGCGGTGGCCGCGTCGGGCGAGGTGGGTCACCAGGCGGGCCGTCGGCTCCGCGGACTCGGCGCGCACCTGGTCGAAGCGGGGGCCGTCACCGGCCCGGGGCGCCTCGACCAGCCGGTCCAGGAACACGGCGGGCACGCGGTGGCGCCCGAGGTAGGCGAGCAGTTCGCGAGGGTCGGGGGAGGGGGCGACGATCATGCCGTCCACGCGGCGCTCGTGGAGGAGCTGGACGACCGTGCGTTCGTGCCGTGGATCGTCGTGCGGGTCGGCGATGAGGAGGCCGTAGCCGTGGTCCAGGGCCGCGGCCTCGACGCCCTGGAGGATCTCCGTGAAGTAGGGGTTACTGATGGCGGAGACGGCCAGGCCGATCGAGCGGGTGCGGGAGGTGACCAGGGAGCGGGCGAGGGTGTTGGGGGTGTAGCCGAGTTCCTCGACGGCGTCGAGGACGGCTCGGCGGGTGTGGGGGCGTACCGGGCGCGTGTCGTTCAGGACGTGGGAGACGGTGGCGACGGAGACGCCCGCGCGGCGGGCGACGTCCGTCATGGTTGCCATGGTGGTGTTCCCTCCGTTCCCGTTCCCGTTTTTCGAACCCGGCCGCTCCGCGAGTCCGGTGGGGGACGGTACCCCATGCGGTGGGAACGCGTAAACGCTTGCGCAAGCGTTTACGCCAGTGCCGCGAGGGGTGGGGCGAGAGGGCGGGTGCGGGGTCGGTATCGTCGTGGGCAGTTGTGTGCGTCTTGTCTGAACAGGGGAGATCCATGTCCGGCCGGCCCGTCGCGAGTCGTCGTACCGTTCTGCGGGGAGCCGCGCTCGCTCCCGTCGCCGGGCTGGGGCTCGCCGCGTGCGCGGGCGGGGGTGACGACAGGGCCGCTCCGCTGAGCGGGCCGGTCGAGCTCGGTCCGGAGAGCGAGGTCGCCGCGGGGGGCGCGAAGCTGTACCGGGACCACCGGGTGGTGGTCAGCCGCGGCGAGGACGGCACCCTCCAGGCTTACGACACCCTCTGCACGCACGCGGGCTGCCCCATCAACAAGCTGGACGGGACGAGGCTGATCTGCCCCTGCCACGGCAGCGAGTTCGACGTCACCACCGGCAAGGTGCTGCGCGAGCCGGCCGTGGCGCCCCTGAAGCGGCTGACCGTCGAGGTGAAGAACGGCACGATGGTCGCCGCCCCGCAGGCCTGACCGGCGTCACTCCCACTCCCAGGCGATGCCCAGGTAACCCGGCCGCACGCGCGGTTCCACGAGGTGCACCGAGCGGTGCCGCCCCCGGAGCGGCAGCTCCTGGCGTCCTCCGCGCGGTGCCGCCGCCGAATGCTGGGCGAACCGGTGGCAGCGCACCGGGACCGCACCGGAGTCGAAGCACACCTGGAGCGCGTACTGGCCGCCGGGGGAGCCCGCCCCGCGCACGTACTCGCGGGAGACCCCGGCCGTGCCGTCCTCGACCGCGTAACGGAAGAGGAACGTGTCGCCCGCCCGCAGCCGGGTGTCGAAGAGCAACTCGGCCGCGAGCACACCGGTGTCGTGGTGCCGGCGGACGCGCCCGGTGCGGCAGTTCTCCAGGGCGTGCACGGCCATCCGCTCCGGCGCGGAGCCGGGATCGCCGTGGTGGACGGCCACGTAGCGGTCGACGCCGTCCCGGTGCGCGCGCACGATGTGGTGCGACTCGCACTCCGCCAGCTCCCGGCGCGCTCCGATCCGTACCCGCTCGTGGTGCCCGAGGGTGTGCAGCCCGCCGTCGCGCGGGGTGCCGAAGTCGGCCAGCAGGCGTTCCAGGGCACCCGAGGCCGCCACCAGGGAGCGGTAGGAATGGCCGGGGGAGCGGCGGTCCGCGGCGCGTTCCTCCGACTCCGCGAGCAGCCGGATCAGTGACTCCTCCGGAAGCTGCAGGATCTCCTCCAGCGCGCGCACCGCGCGCAGCGACTCCGGACGCTGCGGACGCCGGGCGCCCTGCTGCCAGTAACTCAGGCTGGTGACGCCCACCTTCACGCCGTAGCGCGACAGATGGTGCTGCACCCGTTGCAGCGGCAGTCCCCGCGCGGCTATCGCGGCGCGCAGGGCGACGTGGAACGGACCGCCCCGCAGGGCCGAGTCCAGTTCCGCGGTGGCGACGTCCGCGTGCTGTGTGGCGTGCGGCATGCAGGGGCCTCTCTGTGTATGTCCACAACGGCTGGTCAGACCGTTCGCGCGGGGCACCCCGGAGCCCGCCCCCGTCGGCGGGGCCGGACCTTCACATCCGTACGCCGACGTTCAGGCCCCGAGTTCCCCCGCATTGAAGCGTGTTGACCAAGTCCCGACAACACCTGACGCCCAACAGCGGCGCGCACGTGCCGGGGGCCGTGCCGGCCAGGAGGCCGGCACGGCCCCCGGGGCACGTACCGTGATGCGCTTTTCGTCCGTCTTCGAACCGCCGGAACCGCCGGAACCGCCGGAACCGCCGGAACCGCTACCGGGTCACGACCCGCCGGTCCCGTCCTGGTCCCGCGGAGTGGACCGCAGGCGCTTGGCGCGCACGATGTCCGGGTCGCGCGGGTCGAGGGACTGGGGAAGCCCGTACCGGTCGTCCGCGTACCGGCGGGACCGGGCCGACCGTCGTGGTTTCTCGATCCGCGTCTGTCGCATCCGACCAGCCCTCCGACTCGTGACCGCCCTCGTGGCCGCCCCCGCGACCGGCTGCCGATCTCCCGGGGGACGGACCCCCCACCTTCCCGCTTCGCACCCGCCGTAACCCCTCCGCGGCGCACCGGACCCCTGTCCGTCCACGGGCCCGCCGCGGTGTCGGTCCCCGCCAGTAGGGTGTGAGACATGGCCGACCCCTCCAGCTACCGCCCCGAACCGGGTGAGATCCCCGACTCACCGGGGGTCTACCGGTTCCGCGACGAGCACCGCCGGGTGATCTACGTCGGAAAGGCGAAGAGCCTGCGCCAACGCCTGGCGAATTACTTCCAGGACCTGGCCGGGCTGCACCCCCGCACGCGTTCCATGGTGACCACGGCCGCGTCCGTGGAGTGGACCGTGGTGTCCACGGAGGTCGAGGCGCTCCAGCTGGAGTACTCCTGGATCAAGGAGTACGACCCCCGGTTCAACGTCAAGTACCGCGACGACAAGAGCTACCCGTACCTCGCGGTGACGATGAACGAGGAGTTCCCGCGCGTGCAGGTGATGCGCGGTCACAAGAAGAAGGGTGTGCGCTACTTCGGCCCGTACGCGCACGCCTGGGCGATCCGCGACACCGTGGACCTGATGCTGCGCGTCTTCCCGGTGCGCACCTGCTCGGCCGGGGTGTTCAAGAACGCCGCCCGCACCGGCCGGCCGTGTCTGCTCGGCTACATCGACAAGTGCTCGGCGCCCTGCGTCGACCGCGTGTCCGCCGAGGACCACCGTGAACTGGCCGAGGAGTTCTGCGACTTCATGGCCGGCCGCACGGGCACCTACCTCCGCCGTCTGGAACGGCGGATGACGGAGGCGGCCGAGGAGATGGAGTACGAGCGGGCCGCGCGCCTGCGCGACGACATCGGCGCCCTGAAGAAGGCCATGGAGAAGAACGCGGTCGTGCTCGCCGACGCGACCGACGCCGACCTGATCGCGGTCGCCGAGGACGAGCTGGAGGCGGCCGTCCAGATCTTCCACGTGCGCGGCGGACGCGTGCGCGGTCAGCGCGGCTGGGTCACCGACAAGGTCGAGGAGATCACCACCGGCGCCCTGGTCGAGCACGCCCTGCAGCAGCTCTACGGCGAGGAGACCGGAGACGCGGTCCCCCGGGAGGTCCTGGTCCCCGCCCTGCCGGACCCGGTGGAACCGGTCCAGCAGTGGCTGACCGAGCGGCGCGGCTCGGGCGTGTCCCTGCGCATCCCGCAGCGCGGCGACAAGAAGTCCCTGATGGAGACCGTGGAGCGCAACGCCCAGCAGGCGCTCGTGCTGCACAAGACCAAGCGCGCCTCCGACCTCACCACGCGTTCGCGCGCGCTGGAGGAGATCACCGACGCACTGGAGCTGGACAGCGCCCCGCTGCGGATCGAGTGCTACGACATCTCGCACCTCCAGGGCGACGACGTGGTGGCCTCCATGGTGGTCTTCGAGGACGGACTGGCCCGCAAGAGCGAGTACCGCCGCTTCCAGATCAAGGGCTTCGCCGGGCAGGACGACGTCCGTTCGATGCACGAGGTGATCACCCGCCGCTTCCGGCGCTACCTGGCGGAGAAGGAACGGACGGGGGAGTGGACCGACGGTGAGGACCCGGGTGCCGGCACGCCGGACGGTGGGCTCGCCGAGCCGCCCGGGAACACGCTCACCGAGGACGACGGCCGCCCCCGGCGGTTCGCCTACCCGCCGCAGCTCGTGGTGGTCGACGGCGGCGCCCCCCAGGTCGCGGCGGCCCGGCGGGCGCTGGACGAACTCGGCATCGACGACATCGCCGTGTGCGGGCTCGCCAAGCGTCTGGAGGAGGTCTGGGTGCCGGGCGACGACGACCCGGTGGTGCTGCCCCGCAGCAGCGAGGGCCTCTACCTGCTCCAGCGGGTCCGTGACGAGGCGCACCGCTTCGCGATCACCTACCAGCGCACCAAGCGTGCCAAGCGTTTCCGCGCCAGCCCCCTGGACGACGTGCCCGGCCTCGGCGAGACGCGCAAGCAGGCGCTGCTCAAGCACTTCGGTTCGTTGAAGAAGCTGCGATCGGCGACAATCGACCAGATCTGCGAGGTTCCGGGCATAGGCCGCAAGACGGCCGAGACGATCGCCGGGGCCCTCGCGCGGGCGGCACCCGCCGCCCCCGCCGTGAACACGGCCACGGGCGAGATCATGGATGACATGGAAGAACCCGGGCAGGCGACGGGTTCTCCCGGGGAGCCCGTGTCCACGGGCGCCCCGGACGAACGACGGGGGCAGGAACGATGAACGAGCACGAGACGGGACCCGCGGCGGAGCAGGACGGGGCCCGGCAGCACACGGGCGGGACCGAGACGCGCGGGAGCGCCCGACGGAACGACGGAGCACAGGTGGAAACGGGCAAGGACATGGCCGGGGTGCCCGAGGCGGGCATCCCCGAGCTGGTGATCATCTCCGGCATGTCCGGGGCGGGCCGCTCGACGGCCGCGAAGTGTCTGGAGGACCTTGGCTGGTTCGTCGTGGACAACCTGCCACCCGCCCTGATCACCACCATGGTGGAGCTCGGCGCGCGTTCCCAGGGCAACGTGGCGCGGATCGCGGTCGTCGTCGACGTCCGCGGCCGGCGCTTCTTCGACAACCTGCGCGAATCCCTCGCCGACCTCGACGGGCGGGGCGTGACCCGGCGGACGGTCTTCCTGGAGTCCTCCGACGACGCCCTGGTCCGCCGCTTCGAGTCCGTGCGCCGTCCGCACCCCCTCCAGGGCGACGGCCGGATCGTCGACGGCATCGCCGCCGAGCGGGAGCTGCTGCGCGAGCTGCGCGGCGACGCCGACCTGGTGATCGACACCTCCAGCCTCAACGTGCACGAACTGCGCGCCAAGATGGACGCCCAGTTCGCCGGCGAGGAGGAGCCCGAGCTGCGGGCCACCGTCATGTCCTTCGGCTTCAAGTACGGCCTCCCGGTCGACGCCGACCTGGTCGTGGACATGCGGTTCCTGCCCAACCCCCACTGGGTCCCCGAGCTGCGCCCGTACACCGGCCTCAACGAGGAGGTGGCGTCGTACGTCTTCAACCAGCCCGGCGCCAAGGAGTTCCTCGACCGGTACGCCGAGATGCTGCGGCTGATCGCCGCGGGCTACCGCCGCGAGGGCAAGCGCTACGTGACCATCGCGGTCGGCTGCACCGGCGGCAAGCACCGCTCGGTCGCCATGTCGGAGAAGCTCGCCGCCCGGCTCGTCGCCGAGGGTGTGGAGACGGTGGTCGTCCACCGGGACATGGGACGGGAATGACACGACGTACTCCGCGGCTGAGCCGGCTGCGCAGAGCGCTCCCCGAGGGCCGCGCCGGCCGCCCGGTCGAGAGCCGTGGCGCCAGACCCCGCCGCAGGGGCGCCCAGCCCAAGGTCGTCGCCCTCGGCGGCGGCATGGGCCTGTCCGCCTCACTCGCCGCCCTGCGCCGGATCACCGGTGACCTCACCGCCGTCGTCACCGTCGCCGACGACGGCGGCTCCAGCGGACGCCTGCGCGACGAACTGGGTGTGCTGCCCCCCGGTGACCTGCGCAAAGCGCTGGCCGCGCTGTGCGGGGACGACGACTGGGGACAGACCTGGGCCCGCGTCATCCAGCACCGCTTCCAGTCCCAGGGCGACCTGCACGAGCACGCGGTCGGCAATCTGCTGATCGTCGCCCTGTGGGAGCAGCTCGGCGACCACGTCCAGGCCCTGGACCTGGTGGGCCTGCTGCTCGGCGCGCACGGGCGGGTGCTGCCCATGTCCGCCGTGCCGCTGGAGCTCCAGGCCCTGGTCAGGGGGCACGACCCGGAGCGGCCGGAGGAGATCGACACGGTCCGCGGTCAGGCCACCGTCGCCCTCACCCCCGGCGAGGTGCAGTCCGTGCACCTCGTGCCGAACGACCCGCCGGCCGTGCCCGAGGCGGTGGAGGCGGTCCTCGACGCGGACTGGGTGGTGCTCGGCCCCGGCTCTTGGTTCTCCTCGGTCATCCCGCACCTGCTCGTGCCGGACCTGCTGGACGCCCTCGTCGAGACGAAGGCGCGCCGGGTACTCTCGCTGAACCTCGCGCCGCAGCCGGGAGAAACCGAGGGCTTCTCCCCGCAGCGTCATTTGGAGGTTTTGGGACGACACGCCCCTAAACTCGCCCTGGACGTGGTGCTGGCCGACGAGGCCGCCGTGCCCGACCGCGACGTGCTCACCGATGCCGCCAAGCGGTTCGGGGCCGCGGTCGAGCTGGCCCCCGTGGCCCGGACCGACGGAAGCCCCCGGCACGACCCGGAGCTGTTGGCCGCCGCGTACGACCGTATTTTCCGGATGCATGGAAGGATCGGCCCATGGCGATGACGGCAGCGGTGAAGGACGAGATCAGCCGGCTCCCCGTCACCCGTACCTGCTGCAGAAAGGCGGAGGTCTCCGCCATTCTGCGGTTCGCCGGCGGCCTCCACCTGGTGAGCGGGCGCATCGTGATCGAGGCGGAGCTGGACACCGCGATGGCGGCGCGCCGGCTCAAGCGGGACATCCTGGAGATCTTCGGCCACAGCTCCGAACTGATCGTGATGGCCCCGGGCGGTCTGCGCCGCGGTTCGCGCTACGTCGTCCGGGTGGTCGCGGGCGGGGACCAGCTGGCCCGCCAGACCGGGCTGGTGGACGGCCGGGGACGCCCGATCCGCGGTCTGCCCCCGCAGGTGGTCTCGGGGGCCACCTGCGACGCCGAGGCGGCCTGGCGCGGCGCCTTCCTGGCCCACGGCTCCCTCACCGAACCCGGCCGCTCCTCCTCCCTGGAGGTGACCTGTCCCGGTCCCGAGGCGGCGCTCGCCCTGGTCGGCGCCGCCCGCCGGCTGCACATCGCCGCCAAGGCGCGCGAGGTGCGCGGGGTGGACCGGGTCGTGGTGCGCGACGGCGACGCGATCGGCGCGCTGCTCACCCGGCTGGGTGCCCACGAGTCGGTGCTGGCCTGGGAGGAGCGCCGGATGCGCCGTGAGGTGCGCGCCACGGCGAACCGGCTGGCCAACTTCGACGACGCCAACCTGCGCCGCTCCGCCCGCGCGGCCGTCGCCGCCGGCGCCCGGGTCCAGCGCGCGCTGGAGATCCTCGCCGACGACGTGCCCGAGCATCTCGCCGCGGCCGGCCGGCTGCGCATGGAGCACAAGCAGGCATCCCTGGAGGAGCTGGGCGCGCTCGCCGACCCGCCGCTCACCAAGGACGCGGTGGCGGGCCGGATCCGCCGTCTGCTGGCCATGGCCGACAAGCGCGCCTCCGACCTCGGCATCCCGGGCACGGAGGCCAACATCGGCGAGGAGCTGGAGGACAAGCTCGTCGTCTGACGCCGGTTCAGGAGACCGGCGCCGTCGCCCGCCCGGGTGGACGGCGCCGGTTCCCGTGTGTCGTGATGGCGCCCTTGACTCGATCATGTTGTGTCATGAGCCTGGCATCTGTTCGCCGCCGTGGCGGACCGCACCCAGGGGGGCTCATGAGACACAGAGCGAGATCGATCCTCGCTGTCGGCACGCTCCTGATCGGCGGAGCGGGCTTAGCACCCATCGCGCAGGCACAGCCCGGCACCCCCGCGGCCTCCGACTCCGAGGAGGTCAAGGTCTTCCGCGCCGACATCCGCCAGGAGCAGGTACCCCTGCTGCTCGCGGCCGGGCAGGACGGCCACGAACTCGGTGAGCGGGTGCCCGACGAGGGCACCGCCACCGTCGAGGTCTACCTCACCGACGGACAGGCCCAGAAGCTCGAGCAACGGGGCGTCGACCTCACCGAGCACACCCTCTCCACCCGCGCGGAGACCCGGGTCGAGGACGCCGCCGAGGGCGTGTTCCGCCCCTACAGCGGAAAGGGCGGCCTCAGGGAGGAGATCCTGCGCACCGCCCGGGAGCACCCCGGCCTCACCAAGGTCGTCTCCATCGGGAAGACGGTGCGGGGCAAGGACATCCTCGCCCTGAAGCTCACCAGGAAGGCCAGGAAGACCAAGGACGGCTCCCGGCCCGCCGTCCTCTACATGTCCAACCAGCACGCGCGCGAGTGGATCACACCGGAGATGACCCGGCGGCTGATGCACCACTACCTGGACTCCTACCGGTCGGACAAGCGGATCAAGAAGCTCGTCGACACCACCGAGCTGTGGTTCGTCCTCTCCGCCAACCCGGACGGCTACGACTACACGTTCGCCGACGACGCCAACCGCCTCTGGCGCAAGAACCTCCGCGACGTCAACGGCGACGGCGCCATCAGCACCGGCGACGGCGTCGACCTCAACCGCAACTTCCCCTACAAGTGGGGTTACGACGACGAGGGCTCGTCCCCCAACCCCACCAGCCAGACCTACCGCGGCGCGTCCCCCGGCTCCGAGCCCGAGACCAAGGCCATCGACGCCTTCCAGAAGCGCATCGGCTTCGCCTACGGCATCAACTACCACTCCGCCGCCGAACTCCTCCTCTACGGGGTCGGCTGGCAGGTGGCCACGCCCACCCCCGACGACGTCCTCTACGAGGCCCTCGCCGGCACCCCGGACAACTCCGCGATCCCCGGCTACCACCCGCAGCTCTCCTCCGAGCTGTACACCACCAACGGCGAGGCCGACGGCCACGCGGCCAACGTCAACGGCATGGCGATGTTCACCCCCGAGATGTCGACCTGCCAGACCGTGTCCGACGCCGACCCCGATGACGAGTGGAACGCGCGCGACTGCCGGTCCGGCTTCAACTTCCCCGACGACGAGAAGCTGATCCAGCAGGAGTTCGCCAAGAACATCCCGTTCGCGCTCTCCGTCGCCGAGTCCGCCGCCCGCCCCGACCGGCCGTCCTCCGCGGTCGGCCTGGAGGCCGCGGACTTCACCCCGGCCGCCTTCACCACGTCGTTCGCCCGGGGCGCCGACCAGGAGGTGTCCGTCGTCGCCCGCAAGTCGGTGCGCGACAAGGAGCTCAAGTACCGCGTCAACGGCGGCCGTACGCACGAGGCCGGCCTGAGGCCCTGGAAGGGCGGCGAGCGGTACGGCGGTGAGGACAACCTCCACTTCGACGAGTACCGGGCCGAGGTCAGGCACGCCCGGCCCGGCGACACGGTCGAGGTGTGGTTCACCGGCGAGGCCCGCCGCGGCACGAAGGTGTCCAGCGAGCGCTTCACCTACACCGTCGCCGAACGCCCCCGCGCGGACGTCCTGGTCGTCTCCGAGGAGGGCGCGAAGGCCACGCGGACCCAGCTGTACGTGGACGCGCTCGAGGCGAACGGCCACCGCGCCGCCGTCTGGGACGTCGCCGAGCGGGGCGCCCCGGACGCCCTCGGTGTGCTGAGCCATTTCCGCACGGTCGTCCACCACACCGGTGCGGCCACCCCCGGCATCGCCACCCAGCTCCAGCTGCGGGCCCATCTCAACGAGGGCGGCCGGCTGATCGAGGCGGGGGAGCAGGCCGGCGGCAGCGTCGACCTCGGCGGAGGAACCCTCTCCAACGACTTCAGCCAGTACTACCTGGGCGCCTACAACCGCACCTCCACCCCGGGAGTCACCGGGTTCACCGGCGCCGGCGCACTGGACGGCGTCACCGGGCCGCTCGGCGACACGCCCGGCAACCCGCTGGACCGGGCCGGCACCTACGCCGTCACCTCCGACGAACTGCCCGCCGACCGGTACCCGCTGTTCGCGAGCGCCGGAGCCGGACAGTACCCCGGCACGGTCAGCCCGTACGGGCCGTACGCCGGCTCGTACATGGCCGCCGCCGTGCACACCGACGACGGCTACAAGCGCCTCACCCGCACGGTCGACCTGACGGACGTCACGGCGGCCGAGCGGCCCGCCCTGCGCACCCGGCTGCTGTGGGACACCGAGCCCGGCTACGACCACGTCCTCGTCGAGGCCCACACGGCCGGCGCCGGGGACTGGACGACCCTGCCGGAGGCCGGCGGCGCCACCCGCGCCACCGTGCCCACCGAGTGCGAGGCCGGGTTCTACATGAGCGGGCACCCCTGGCTGGCGCACTACCTGACGCTGTCCGACGAGGGCTGCGCCGCGACCGGCACCACCGGTTCCTGGAACAGTCTGACCGGGTCCTCCGGCGGCTGGCGGCAGGTGGAGTTCGACCTGAGCGCCTACGCCGGGAAGACGGTCGAGGTGTCCCTCGCCTACGTCACCGACCCGGGCAGCGGCGGCCGGGGCGTCCTCGCCGACGAGGCCTCCCTGGTCGTCGGCGGTACGGCCACCCGGACCGAGGGTTTCGAGACATCCCTCGGCGTGTGGAAGGCGGCCGGACCGCCCGCCGGCAGCCCGGCCGTGCTGAAGGACTGGACCCGCACCGGAGCGCTGTTCCGCACCCACGCGGCGGTCACCACCGATGACACGGTGCTGCTGGGCTTCGGCCTGGAGCACCTCACCTCCGCGGCCGACCGGGCCGCGCTGCTCGGCAAGGCGCTGGACGCCCTGGACGGGTGACACCGGACGTCGCACGGATCGGCGATCCGTAGCGGAATGGGGTGAGAAAAAGCCATCGGTTCGTGCGGTACCTGCCCTACTGGCGGGTAGGTACCGCACTGCCGGGTATGGGGCAACTCGATGTCACGGCCGTGGTCCCGGAGAGGTAGGGTCGACAGTGGTCGGGGACATCCCAAATACAGCTCGCCGGCGTCACAGCCGGCGTACCAACGAGGAGATCGGTTCGTGACGATCCGCGTAGGCATCAACGGGTTTGGCCGCATCGGTCGCAACTACTTCCGCGCGTTGCTGGAGCAGGGCGCCGACATCGAGATCGTGGCCGTCAACGACCTGGGTGACACGGCGACCACGGCTCACCTGCTGAAGTACGACACCATTCTGGGCCGCCTCAAGCAGGAGGTCTCGCACACCGAGGACACCATCACCGTCGGCGGCAAGACGGTCAAGGTCCTCTCCGAGCGCAACCCCGCCGACATCCCGTGGGGCGAGCTGGGCGTCGACATCGTCATCGAGTCGACCGGCATCTTCACCAAGAAGGAAGACGCCGAGAAGCACATCACCGGTGGCGCCAAGAAGGTCATCATCTCCGCCCCGGCGAAGAACGAGGACATCACCCTCGTCATGGGCGTCAACCACGACCAGTACGACGCGGCGAACCACCACGTCATCTCCAACGCCTCCTGCACCACCAACTGTGTGGCGCCGATGGCGAAGGTGCTGGACGAGAACTTCGGCATCGTCAAGGGCCTGATGACGACGGTGCACGCGTACACCAACGACCAGCGCATCCTGGACTTCCCGCACAAGGACCTGCGTCGCGCGCGTGCCGCCGCCGAGAACATCATCCCGACCACCACCGGTGCCGCGAAGGCCACCGCCCTGGTGCTGCCGCAGCTCAAGGGCAAGCTGGACGGCATGGCCATGCGCGTGCCGGTGCCGACCGGCTCGGTCACCGACCTGGTGCTGGAGCTCGGCCGCGAGGTGACCAAGGAAGAGGTCAACGCCGCCTTCCAGAAGGCCGCCGAGGGCGAACTGAAGGGCATCCTCGAGTACACCGAGGACCCGATCGTCTCCTCCGACATCGTCAACGCCCCGGCGTCCTGCACCTTCGACTCGTCCCTGACCATGGTTCAGGACGGCAAGAACGTGAAGGTCATCGGCTGGTACGACAATGAGTGGGGCTACAGCAACCGTCTCGTCGACCTGACGGTCTTCGTGGGCAACCAGCTCTGATCGCGGAGCGGACGGCCTGATATGAGTGCAGGGCTCGGCCGGTGCGGCAACGCGCCGGGCGAGCCCTGACGCACGTATCGGAGCAGACGCCCTCTTCCGATCACGAGCGATCACGAGCGAACACGAGCTCTAGCCAGGGAGCCCCCATGAAGACGATCGACGAACTCCTCTCCGAAGGTGTCGCGGGCAAGCGGGTCTTCGTCCGCGCCGACCTCAACGTGCCGCTGGACGGCACCACCATCACCGACGACGGCCGGATCCGTGCCGTGGTGCCCACCGTCAAGGCGCTCGCCGAGGCGGGCGCCCGCGTGGTCGTCGCCTCGCACCTGGGCCGCCCCAAGGGCGCCCCGGACCCCGCCTTCTCCCTCGCCCCGGCCGCCGCGCGCCTCGGTGAACTCCTCGGCGCCGACGTCGCCTTCGCGACCGACACCGTCGGCGAGTCCGCCACCGCCACCGTCGGCGGCCTCGCCGACGGCCGGGTCGCGGTCATCGAGAACCTGCGCTTCAACGCCGGCGAGACCAGCAAGGACGACGCCGAGCGCGGCGCCTTCGCCGACCGGCTGGCCGCCCTCGCCGACGCGTACGTCGGCGACGGCTTCGGCGCGGTGCACCGCAGGCACGCCTCGGTCTTCGACCTCCCGGCGCGCCTGCCGCACTACGCCGGGTACCTCATCGCCACCGAGGTCGGCGTGCTGAAAAAGCTCACCGACGACGTCAAGCGGCCCTACGTGGTCGCCCTCGGCGGCGCCAAGGTCTCCGACAAGCTGGCCGTCATCGACCAGCTGCTCGGCAAGGCCGACCGCATCCTCATCGGCGGCGGCATGGCGTACACCTTCCTCAAGGCCCAGGGGCACGAGATCGGCACCTCGCTGGTGCAGGAGGACCAGATCCCGGCCGTCCGGGAGTACCTGGAGCGCGCCGAGAAGAACGGCGTCGAGCTGCTGGTGCCGGTCGACACGCTGGTCGCGGCCGAGTTCCCCGACATGAAGACCAAGGCGCCCGCCGACCCCGGCACCGTCGCCGCCGACGCCATGCCCGCCGGTGAGATGGGCCTGGACATCGGTCCCGATACCCGGGCGCTGTACGCCTCGAGGCTCGCCGACGCCGGCACCGTCTTCTGGAACGGCCCCATGGGCGTCTTCGAGCACCCCGACTACGCCGAGGGCACCAAGGCGGTCGCCCAGGCCCTGACCGACTCTCCGGGATTCACCGTGGTGGGCGGCGGGGACTCCGCCGCCGCGGTCCGTACCCTGGGCTTCGACGAGCAGGCATTCGGCCACATCTCGACCGGAGGCGGCGCCTCCCTCGAATACCTCGAGGGCAAGACGCTCCCCGGCCTCGCCGCACTGGAGGACTGACCCTCAATGACCACCCGTACGCCGCTGATGGCGGGCAACTGGAAGATGAACCTCAACCACCTCGAGGCCATCGCCCACGTCCAGAAGCTCGCCTTCGCCCTGGCCGACAAGGACTACGAGGCCGTCGAGGTCGCCGTCCTGCCGCCCTTCACCGACCTGCGCTCCGTGCAGACCCTCGTCGACGGCGACAAGCTGAAGATCAAGTACGGCGCCCAGGACATCTCCGCGCACGACGGCGGCGCCTACACCGGCGAGATCTCCGGCCCCATGCTGGCCAAGCTGAAGTGCACCTTCGTGGCCGTCGGCCACTCCGAGCGCCGCCAGTACCACGCCGAGACCGACGAGATCGTGGGCGCCAAGGTCAAGGCCGCCTACAAGCACGGCATCACCCCCATCCTCTGCGTCGGCGAGGAGCTGGAGGTCCGCGAGGCGGGCAACCACGTCGCCCACACCCTCGCCCAGGTCGAGGGCGGACTGAAGGACCTCCCGGCCGAGCAGGCCGAATCCATCGTGATCGCCTACGAGCCGGTGTGGGCCATCGGCACCGGCAAGGTCTGTGGCGCCGAGGACGCCCAGGAGGTCTGCGCCGCCATCCGCGGCAAGATCGCCGAGCTCTACACCCAGGAGCTGGCCGACGGGGTCCGCATCCAGTACGGCGGCTCGGTCAAGTCCGGCAACGTCGCCGAGATCATGGCGCAGGCCGACATCGACGGTGCCCTGGTCGGCGGTGCCTCGCTGGACGCGGAGGAGTTCGTCAAGATCATCCGTTTCCGGGACCAGTGAGTAGGCCATAGGGCCGATCCGTCGTACCCTTGCGGGGTCCAGTCCTGTGCTGGGCCCCGCGTCGTCCATCCGAATCCGAGGAAGTTGGTCCAGCCGTGGTTATGGGGTTCTCCATCGCCCTGATCGTCTTCAGCCTGCTGCTGATGCTGCTGGTGCTGATGCACAAGGGGAAGGGCGGCGGCCTCTCCGACATGTTCGGTGGTGGCATGCAGTCCTCCGTCGGCGGCTCCTCGGTCGCCGAGCGCAACCTCGACCGGATCACCGTCGTGGTCGGTCTGCTCTGGTTCGCGTGCATCGTGGTGCTCGGCATCACGATGAAGGTGAACAACTGACCCGAGGGCGCATTCCGCTCGCATTTCCACGTGAAGCCCCATGTTGGGTACGCGCCGTCGAGCGCGGCCTATCATGGGGCTTGCGTCTGGATGCGAGGAAAGGTAACTCCTATCACTGGACGCGCGTTGGGCCTTACGTAGACTGAGGCGCTCGCGGCGAAGCGGAAGGCCGACTCGCTTCGCGGCACCATCACGCAGGGAGTTACGACCGTGGCAAGTGGCAACGCGATCCGGGGAAGCCGGGTCGGGGCGGGGCCGATGGGCGAGGCCGAGCGCGGCGAGTCCGCGCCGCGGCTGCGCATCTCCTTCTGGTGCTCCAACGGGCACGAGACACAGCCGAGCTTCGCAAGCGACGCGCAGGTGCCCGATACCTGGGACTGCCCCCGCTGCGGCTTTCCGGCCGGGCAGGACCGCGACAACCCCCCGGACCCCCCTCGTACCGAGCCCTACAAGACGCACCTCGCCTACGTGCGGGAGCGCCGCAGCGACGCCGACGGCGAGGCGATCCTCGCCGAGGCGCTCGCCAAGCTGCGCGGCGAGATCTGAGGCTTCACCGGGGCAGCCCCTGAGCCCGCGGCCGGGACCGGCTCGCACTCCGGACTCCTTCGGCCTTCTTCACCGCTGATCAATTAGGTTGGGAACAGCCGGCACAGCGGGGACACCGAAGGAAGAAGGCTGAAGTCCGAGATGAACGCAGACGGCCGTACGAGGCTCAACCAGACGCCCGAGTGGACCGCACTGGCCAAGCACCGTGAGGAGCTCGGCGAGGTGCGGCTGCGCGAGCTGTTCGCCGCCGACCCCGCCCGCGGCACCGGGTACACCCTCCGGGTCGGTGACCTGTACGTCGATTACTCCAAGCACCTGGTCACCGACGAAACCCTGCGGCTGCTGCGGGAGTTGGCCGCCGCAACCGATGTGTCCGGGCTGCGCGACGCCATGTTCCGCGGCGAGAAGATCAACACCACCGAGGACCGCGCGGTGCTGCACACCGCGCTCCGGGCCGCCCGCGACGCGGTGATCGAGGTCGACGGGGAGAACGTCGTCCCGGCCGTGCACGCCGTCCTCGACAAGATGGCCGACTTCGCCGGCCGGGTCCGCTCCGGCGAGTGGACCGGACACACCGGTCGGCGCATCCGCGCCATCGTCAACATCGGCATCGGCGGCTCCGACCTCGGCCCCGCCATGGCGTACGAGGTGCTCCGCGCCTTCACCGACCGCGACCTCACCGTCCGCTTCGTGTCCAACGTGGACGGCGCCGACCTGCACGAGGCGACCCGGGACCTGGACCCGGCCGAGACGCTGTTCGTCATCGCCTCCAAGACCTTCACCACCATCGAGACGGTCACCAACGCCACCTCCGCGCGGACCTGGCTGCTCGACGGGCTGGGTGCGGGCGACGAGGCGGTGGCCAAGCACTTCGTCGCCCTGTCGACCAACGCGGAGAAGGTCGCCGGGTTCGGCATCGACACGGCGAACATGTTCGAGTTCTGGGACTGGGTCGGCGGCCGCTACTCCTACGACTCCGCGATCGGCCTCTCGCTGATGATCGCCATCGGCCCGGACCGCTTCCGGGAGATGCTCGACGGGTTCCGCCTCGTCGACGAGCACTTCCGCACCGCCCCCGCCGAGTCCAACGTGCCGCTCCTCCTCGGCCTGCTGGGCGTCTGGTACGGCAACTTCCACGACGCGCAGTCGCACGCGGTCCTGCCGTACTCGCACTACCTGTCGAAGTTCACCGCCTACCTCCAGCAGCTCGACATGGAGTCCAACGGCAAGTACGTCGGCCGGGACGGGCGCGAGGTGGAGTGGCAGACCGGCCCCGTCGTGTGGGGCACCCCGGGCACCAACGGGCAGCACGCCTACTACCAGTTGATCCACCAGGGGACGAAGCTGATCCCGGCCGACTTCATCGGGTTCGCCGAGCCCGTCGCCGAGCTGAGTGACGAACTCAAGGCGCAGCACGACCTGTTGATGGCCAACTTCTTCGCCCAGACGCAGGCCCTCGCCTTCGGCAAGACCCCGGACGAGGTGCGCGCCGAGGGGGTGCCGGAGGAACTCGTCCCGCACAAGACGTTCAAGGGCGACCACCCCACCACCACGATCCTCGCGCGCGAGCTGACGCCGTCCGTGCTCGGCCAGCTCGTCGCGCTCTACGAGCACAAGGTGTTCGTCCAGGGCGCGATCTGGAACATCGACTCCTTCGACCAGTGGGGCGTCGAGCTCGGCAAGGTCCTCGCCAAGCGCGTCGAGCCCGCGCTCACCGAGGGCGCCGACGTCCCGGGCCTGGACCCCTCCACCAAGGCGCTGGTCGCCACCTACCGGGAGCTGCGCGGGCGCCGGTGAGCCGACGCGGTGAGCGGGCGGCCAGCACACCGCCCGCTCCCGTAGAATCCCCGGCGATCATCGCAGCGAGCGCTCGGGGGGCCACAACATGGCACGTACATACGGAAGTTGGACCGGGGGAACACTCAGGGCCCGGACCTTCCTCAAGCCCCACCACGTGGCGAAGGCGGTCTTCCACCCCGCGTGGATCCCGCAGTCGCTCGACCCTTCCGTCGAGCGGCTCAAACGCATCCGCGTCATCGCCGGAGGGATCGCTTCCGTCGGCGTCTACACCGTCCTGGAGGGCGGCTTCGACATCACGGAGCTGCTGGAGAACGCGATGATCGCCTCGGCGGTGCTGCTCTTCCTCACGCCGACGACGGTCGGCGTGATGCTCCTCGTCTGGCGGCGCACCGGCACCGTGCGGCGGCTGAAGGTGTCGCTCCTCAACTCCCTCAAGCTGCTCCTGCTGTTCATCGGCTGCGTGGTCGCGACGATGATGCTCGCGCAGTCGACGAACTCCGCCGGCGGCAACCCCCTGCTGCTTCTGGGGGTGGGCGCGGTCATGATGTGGATGCTCGTCTTCGTCGTTGCCGGAGCCGTGCGGGTCTCCGGCAACTTCTTCGGCACGGCCGCCGTGCACCGCTGTCTGCCCGCGCTGCTCGCCACGGTGACCACCTGGCTGATGGCGATCCCCGACCTGGTCACCGGCGATCTGCACGGGCTCAGCCTCACCATGGGCATCGTCTTCATCCTCGGCGCTCCGGTCACCGTCACGGCGATCGCCGTGCTGGAGACGGGCCGGCTCAGGCGCCGCTACGGCATCCGTCTGCGCACCCACCCGGCGAGCCTCCCGCCGGTCCCCGGCCCGATGCCGCCGGTGCCGCCGACCGGACTGCCCCACGTACCCCCGCAGGGAAATCCGTACGGCCACCCGCAGCCGGTGCACGCGCCCTGGGCGGGCACCCCCTACGGGCACCCGCAGCCCCCGTACGTCCCCAGTACGGGCGGCCACCCGTACGCGCCCGGCGTGGGCGGGAACCCCTACGCCCCTCATCCGCAGCCGCCGTACGCCCCGCAGCCCTCGCACGGCAACCCGTACGGGAGCTGACGCGCCGGCCGGGGTGCTCCTCAGGCCACCGCGCCGAGCGTGTCCGCGAGACGGCGGCGGGCCGCTCGACCGGCCGGGAGGGCGGCGAGCGCGGCGGCGCCCAGCACCGCGGCCGTACCGAGCAGCAGCAGGAGCAGCGGGGAGGGGCCCTGGGCGATGCCGGCGCCGATGCCGCTCGATCTCCCCTGGGCGTCGATCAGCCAGTGCGCCAGCGGCAGCCCCAGGGCCACCGCGAGCAGCATCGCCGCCAGGGCCGTAGCGGCGGTGGCCGTGACCGTGACGGCGGTGATCTGCCGGGGGGAGAGGCCGATGGCCTTGAGCGCGAGCAGATCGCGTTCGCCCTCGCGGACCGTGCCGCCGATCGCCGTCAGCAGTTCGATCAGCCCGATCAGCGCGAGGATCACGATCAGCCCGAGCACGACCGCGCGCAGCGGGGACAGTCCGTCCGCCGGATTGGTCACCGTGTGCACGTCCAGGTGGCCGAGGCCCGCCGAGGCCAGCCGGGCGGCGACCGCGTCCGGGTCGGCGCCGGGCTCCAGCCGGAGCTGGTAGCGGCTCGGCCGCAGGTCCGGATCGCCCGCGCGGAGGGTGTCGAGCGAGGTGGAGATGACCCGTCCGGCGTTCTCCGGTTCGATGCTGCGGCCGACGATGTGCAGGATCTGCGGCCGGTCGCCGACGGTCATCCGCACCCAGTCACCGACCCGCACGTGCAGCAGGTCGAGCAGCCCCTGCCCGGCCACCGCCTCGTGGGGTCCCCGCGCGGCGCGGCCCTCGGCCAGCGTGAACGGGTACGGCTGCGCACGGGTGCCGAGTCCGCGCAGGGCGATGGTGGCGGTCTGGCCGGGGACCAGCGCGGCCACCTCCACGCCCGGGTAGGCGGCGGCGACCTGCGGATCGCGCTCCAGCAGGGCGCGGGCCTCCGCGACGTCCAGTGAGGCGTCCGCGCGGACACCGAGCGCGGTGGGCATCCCCATGCGTTCGGGACTGCTGTGGAAGCGGTCGATGGTGGTCCAGGCGCTCAGTGCCACCACGATCAGCAGCAGCGGCAGCGCCAGCCTGCCCACCGCGCCCAGCGAACGCGACCGGCGGCCGAACGCCTTGTGCCAGCCCAGCACCAGCGCGGGCGGCACCCGTGCGCCCAGCGCCCGCCGTGCCACACCCGTCAGCCGTCCCGCCGGGAGTGCCGCGGGCCGCGGCACCGGCACGGGCGGCACCCGTCCCGCCCGCCAGGCGGCCAGCCCGGTGGTCGCGCCGATGAACAGCACTGCCGCCGCCGGGACCGCCAACAGTGCCGCCGTGTGCCCGGGCAGCCCCTGCCACACGTCGACCGCGTCCCCGAGCCGCCCCGGCACCGCGCCGCCCAGCGCCTCGGTGAGCGCGGCGGCGGCCACCGCCCCGAGCAGGGCGTAGACCAGGTGCTGCACCAGGAAGACCCGGACGACCTGGCCGGGCGTGAAACCGATCGCCTTCAGGACGGACAGGTCCCGCAGGTGCCCCCGGATCCGGGTGGCGATCGCCCCGTGCACGGCGAACCCGGCGGCGACCAGCGCGCCGAGCCCGAACAGTCCCAGCACCTGCCCCAGCAGCCGGTTGTCGCCCTGCGCCTCGGCCCGCGCCTGCTGCCAGGTCGTCACCTCGCCGATCGCCCCGGCGCCCAGCTCGGTCACCGCCCGCTGCACCGCGTACCCGCTGTCGCCCGGGTCGGTCAGCCGCAGCCCGACGACCTGCCCGCCCGGTTCCGGCACCGCCGCCGGCAGGGCCCACACCAGGCCGGAGCGCTCACCCGGCCGGTAGCGCGGCTCGGCGCTGTCGGCGATGCCCACCACGGTCAGTCTGCGCGCGGTGCCGGGCACGGTGAGCGTGTCACCGGGCGTGGTGAGCAGCGCCCGGGCGAGCCGGCTCTCCAGGACCACGCCGTCCGGGGTGGCCGGGTCCAGCCAGTGCCCGGAGGTCATCAGCGGGCGGCCCACCTCCGGTCGGGCGGGGGTGGAGCGCAGCTCGACAAGGGCGCGGCCGCCCTTGGAGGCGAGGGTGAGGGAGGACGTCGGGTAGGGGCCGGCGACGGACTCGACACCGTCCAGGCCGGCCAGCTCGCCGGCGTCGGCGGCGCTGGTGGTGTGCAGCGTGACGTGCGCGCCGTGCGCCTGGGTGAAGACGCGCTGCCAGGGGTTGGTGGCGTAGCCGAAGAGGGCCGTGGCCAGCAGCAGGGACGCGACGATGCCCGCGGTGGCGAGCACCAGGAACAGCGCCTCGCCGCGGTGCCTGCGCAGATCGGAGTGCGCCCAGCGCAGAGTCGCCCGCACCGGTGGTCAGTCCTTCGAAGGGAGGTCGTGGCGGCGCATGTCAGTCCCTGAGCTCCAGCACGCCCGAGGTGCCGGCCCGGCGCGTCGGTGCGCCGCCGTCCAGCTCCGCGTCGTCGGCGATCCGGCCGTCGAAGAAACTGATCACCCGGTCCGCGGCGCTGGCCAGCCGGGCGTCGTGCGTGACCAGCAGGATGGTCTGCCCGCGCCGGTGGAAGCGGGACAGCAGCCGCATCACCTCGCGGGTGCCCCTGCTGTCGAGGCTGCCCGCGGGCTCGTCGGCCAGCAGCAGCGGCGGATGGTTGACCAGTGCCCGCGCGAGGGCGACCCGCTGCTGCTCACCGCCGGACAGCTCGCCCGGCATGCTGCGCTCCTTGCCCTGGAGGCCCAGCTCGGCCAGCAGCTCCTCGCGCTCGGCGCGGGCCTTCCTCGGGGGCACCCCGGCGAGCAGGGCGGGCAGCTCCACGTTGTCGGCGACCGACAGGTCGGAGACGAGGTTGAAGAACTGGAACACGATTCCGATGCGCCTGCGGCGCTCCACGGCCCAGCGGGCCTCGCCGTAGCCGTCGGTGCACTCGCCGTCCAGCCAGATGCTGCCCGCGTCGGGCCGCTGGAGCCCGCCGAGCAGGTGCAGCAGCGTCGACTTGCCCGCACCGGACGGGCCGGTGATCGCCACGAACTCGCCCCGGGTCACCCGCAGATCCACCCCGCGCACGGCCCGGGCCGGGGCGCCCTCGCCGTGGTGCGTCTTGACCAGGCCCTCGGCGCGCAGCACTTCAGCGGTGCTCTCGCTCACTGAAGCTCCTCCAGCTCTTCCTGGCACCGTTCCAGCCAGTCGAGGTCGGCCTGCAGGTGCAGCATCGCGCCCTCGATCAGCAGGTGGGAGATGCGGTTGTCCCGGTCTTCGGCCGCGGCCAGCTTCGAGAGCTGCCGCATGCTGTTCAGGTACTGGCGCCGCTGTCTGTTGATCAGCGCGATCTGGTCGGCGAGACCGGTCTGCGGGGCGAGGGCCAGTTTCATGAAGAACTCGTCCCGCACCCGCGGTTCGTCCGCCGTCTCCTCGTACCAGGCGCGCAGCGCCTCCCGCCCGGCGTCGGTGAGGTGGTAGACCTTCTTGTTGGGCCGGCTCGACTGCTCGACGTCCTCGCCCTCGATCAGTCCGGTCTTCTCCAGGCGGCCGAGGGTGACGTAGATCTGGCCGACGTTCGGCTGAGGGTACGCGGCGCCCAGCAGTTGCTCAAGGTCCTGCTTGAGCTCGTAGCCGTGGGCCGGGCCGCGGGCGAGCAGGGCCAGGAGGGCAAGCCGCACTCGTGCTCTCCTCCTCGCGTCCTGGGGGCAATGTGCCGCAGGCCCTAGTATCGCCCATACCTAACGGGTATACATGGCCTCTGACTCGGACGATGGTGCCCGGGTGCCGGTGTACAGGGAGGAACCTATGCGGTGGATCCATGCCGCGGGTAGGGGCCTCCTCGTCCTGATCGTGGTCCTGACCGGTCACGTCGCCTCCGGCGCACGGGCGGGCGAGCCCGCCGGGAGTGGCCGCGGACCGCTCACCCTGGCCACGGCCGGCGACCTCACCGGCTATCTCGGCGCCGTCCTCGACGGCTGGAACCGCACCCATCCCGGCGAGAAGGTCACCCTCGTCGAGCTGCCCGACTCGGCCGACGAGACCCGCGCGCAGATGATCACCGACCTGCGCGGCGGGGAACGCGGCCGCTTCGACGTGCTCAACATCGACGTGAGCTGGACCTCGGAGTTCGCCGCCGCCGGGTGGATCCGTCCGCTGCCCCGTGACCGCTTCCCGCTCGGCACCTTCCTGCGCCCGGTCGTGGGCACCGCGACCTACGACGGCCGGCTCCACGCCGTCCCGTACGTGACCAACGCCGGGCTGCTGCTGTACCGCAAGGACGTCCTCGACGCGGCGGGCGTCCCGCCGCCGCGCACCTGGGCCGAGCTGGAACACGCCGCCGAAACCCTCGCCCCACGCCACGGACTCGACGGATACGCGGGCCAGTTCCTCCCCTACGAGGGGCTGACGGTGAACGCGGCCGAGGCCGTCTACTCGGCGGGCGGCACCATCCTCGGCGACGAGGGGGAACGCGTCACCGTGAACTCCCGCGCGGCCCGGGAGGGCATCGGTTTCCTGGCCCGCGGGATCCGTGAGGGATGGATACCGAAGGAGGCGCTGGCGTACAAGGAGGAGGAGTCCAGGCACGCCTTCCAGGACGGGCGGCTGCTCTTCCTGCGCAACTGGCCCTACGCCTACGTCGCGGCCTCCGCCCCGGGATCGAAGGTCGCCGGCAAGGTCGGCGCCGTGCCGCTGCCCGGTCCCGGGGGCCCGGGCACCAGTGTCCTCGGCGGCTCCAACCTGGCCGTCAGCAGCCACGCCCGGCACCCCGACTCCGCCGCGCGCCTGATCGCGTACCTCACCAGCGAGCGCGTCCAGCGCCAGGTGCTCACGCGCGGCGCGCTGCCGCCCGTACGGGCCGACCTGTACGACGATCCCGGGCTGGTCCGGCGGTTCCCGTACCTGCCGACCCTGCGGGAGAGCGTGCGGGCCGCCGCTCCGCGCCCGAAGAGCCCGCACTACGACCAGGTGAGCCTGGTGGTGCAGGCGGTGGTGCACGACGCGATGGCCGGGCGGCAGACGCCCGAGGCCGCGGTGCGCCGGCTGGCGGGCGAGCTCGCCGCCGTCTCCTCCCGATAGACCGGAACTCTTTCGCCTTTCTAGTTACCTGTTAGGTAACGCGAACGTCTCAACTGTGCCCGTTGTCTGGACTTTCGTCCCGGTTTGCTTCACCCAACCGCCCGGTAGCTTGCGCAGGTTCATTGACACCCTCTCGACATCCCTACTTAACATGCATGCATAACAACTAGGCCTTCTCAGAGACAGGTCAATGGTGTGAACAGGCAGAACTGGTGGCGTGACGCGGTGATCTACCAGGTGTACGTCCGCAGCTTTCTGGACAGCACCGGTGACGGCATCGGCGATCTCGCCGGAGTCAGAGCGGGACTGCCCTACCTGAGGAAGCTCGGCGTGGACGGCATCTGGCTGAGCCCCTTCTACCCGTCGCCGCAGCACGACCACGGCTACGACGTGGCCGACTACCGCGACGTCGACCCGGTCTTCGGCGACCTCGCCGAGTTCGACCTGCTGGTGGCCGCAGCCCGCCGGCTCGGCATCAGGATCCTGCTCGACATCGTCCCCAACCACTGCTCCAGCGAGCACCCCTGGTTCCGCGAGGCCCTCGCCGCCGCCCCCGGCAGCCCCGAGCGCGCCCGCTTCCACTTCGCCGACGGCCGCGGACCGGACGGCGCCGAGCCGCCCAACAACTGGCACGCCATGTTCGGCGGCCCCGCCTGGACCCGGGTCACCGAGCCCGACGGCCGCCCCGGCCAGTGGTACCTGCACATGTTCACGCCCGAACAGCCGGACTGGAACTGGCGCGAGCCCGAGGTCGCCGCCGACTTCGACCGCACCCTGCGCTTCTGGCTGGACCGGGGCGTCGACGGCTTCCGCATCGACGTCGCCGCCGGACTCTTCAAGCACCCCGAACTGCCCGACTCCCCGGACCCCGAGGCCGACGCCCGCACCCGCGACTCGGTCAACCCGCTCGCCTGGAACCAGCCCGAGGTGCACGACGTGTGGCGGCACTGGCGCTCCGTGTGCGAGGAGTACACCGCCCGCGACGGCCGCGAACGGCTCCTGGTCGGCGAGGTCTCCGTCCCCACCGCCCGCGAACACGCCCGGTACGTCCGCGCCGACGAGCTCCACCAGGCCTTCTTCTTCGACCTGCTGGGCGCCCCCTGGGACGCCGACGCCTTCCGCAAGGTCATCTCCGAGGCCATGCAGGACATCGCCGGCACCGGCTCCACCGTCACCTGGGTCCTCAACAACCACGACCAGGTCCGCACCGTCACCCGCTACGGCGAACCCGCCCCCGAGGGCAGCGGGCTCGGCGCCGCCCGCGCCCGCGCCGCCGCCCTGCTGATGCTGGCGCTGCCCGGGGCCGCGTACATCTACCAGGGTGAGGAACTGGGCCTGCCCGAGGTCGTCGACCTGCCCGACGAGGTGCTCACCGACCCGATCTTCCGCCGCACCGGCAGCCGCGCGCGGATACGGGACGGCTGCCGGGTGCCGCTGCCCTGGTCGGGACAGGCCTCCCCGTTCGGCTTCACCTCCGGTGCCCTCGCCAAGCCCTGGCTGCCGCAGCCGGAGTACTTCGCCGAGTACGCCACCCACCGCGCGCTCGCCGACACCCGCTCCTCCTGGCACCTGTACCGCGACGGCCTCCACCTGCGTTCCGCACTGGAGCAGCTGGGCGACGGCACGCTGAGCTGGCTGGAGACCCAGCCCGGCGTCCTCGCCTTCACCCGCGGTGACGGCCTCGTCTGCGCCGTCAACTTCACGACCGCCCCCGTACCCGCTCCCGTTCCCGGCACCCCGCTGCTCGCCAGCGGGCCCTGCCCGGCCGGAGTGCTTCCCGGCTCCACCGCCGCCTGGTGGATCGACGCCCCCTGAGAAGCACGCTCCCTCACGCCCGTACACCGAAGGGACATCGATGATGATGCGACGACGTACCACCCTGCTCACCGGATGCACCGCCCTCGTCCTCGCGCTCGGCGCGACCGCCTGCGGCGGCAGCGAGCCCGTCGCGGCCGGCGGCGGCGACAGATCGCTCGACGGCCAGACCGTCACCGTCGCCGGCGTCTGGTCCGGCAGCGAGCAGAAGAACTTCCAGAAGGTGCTGGACGCCTTCACCGAGAAGACCGGCGCCAAGACCCAGTTCGTCTCCACCGGCGACAACGTCTCCACCGTCGTCGGCAGCAAGATCGAGGGCGGCAACGCCCCCGACGTCGTCATGGTCCCGCAGGTCGGCGTGCTCAAGCAGTTCGCAGGGAACGGCTGGCTCAAGCCCCTGGACAAGAAGGTCGCCGCCACCGTCGGCGACAACTTCGCCGAGGTCTGGCAGAACTACGGCAGCGTCGACGGCACCCTCTACGGCCTCTACTTCAAGGCCGCCCACAAGTCGACCGTCTGGTACAGCCCCGAGGCCCTCGAACAGGCCGGCGTCACCCCGCCGAAGACCTTCGACGCCATGCTGAAGGACGGCCGGACCGTCTCCGACTCCGGACTCGCCGCCTTCTCCGTGGCCGGACAGGACGGCTGGACCCTCACCGACTGGTTCGAGAACGTCTACCTCTCGCAGGCCGGACCCGAGAAGTACGACGCCCTCGCCGCGCACGAGATCAAGTGGACCGATCCGACGGTCGTCGAGGCGCTCACCACCCTCGGCACGCTGTTCAAGGACAAGCAGCTCATCGCCGGCGGCCAGAAGGGCGCCCTCAACACCGACTTCCCCGGTTCGGTGGAGAAGGTCTTCGGCCCCGAGGCCGAGGCCGCCATGGTCTACGAGGGCGACTTCGTCGCCGGCGTCGCCAAGGACCAGTTCGGCAAGGACATCGGCACCGACGCCAACTTCTTCCCCTTCCCGCCGGTCGGCGACGGCGAGGCCCCCGTGGTCAGCGGCGGCGACGCGGCCGTCGTCCTCAAGGACGGCAGGAACAGCGAGGCCGGCATGGCGCTCGTGGAGTACCTGGCGAGCCCCGAGGCGGCCGCCGTCTGGGCCGGGGCGGGCGGCTTCCTCTCCCCGAACAAGAAGCTCGACCTCTCCTCCTACGGCGACGACGTCACCCGGGCCACCGCCAAGTCCCTGATCGCCGCCGGCGACTCGGTCCGCTTCGACATGTCCGACCAGGCCCCCGCGGCCTTCGGCGGCACCAAGGGCGCCGGCGAGTGGAAGATCCTCCAGGACTTCCTGCGCGACCCGGCCGACCCCGCGAAGACCGCGGCCGAACTCGAGAAGGCCGCGGCCAAGGCGTACGGGAACTGACGGACATGACCGCCACCCTGGTGAAAGAGGCGAGCCCTCCGGCACCTGTGCACCCCGGCGGCGCGCGCGCCCGGCGCCTGCGCCGCCGGGGGCGGGTCATCGCCCTGCTGTTCGTGTTCCCCGCGCTGCTCCTGCTGGGCGCGCTCGTGGTCTACCCGGTGCTGTTCTCCGTCGGCCGCAGCCTCTTCGACGCCTCCGGCGACGAGTTCGTCGGCGGCGGGAACTACGCGGAGATGTTCCGCGACCCGACCACCCTCACCGCCGTCCGGAACACGGCCGTCTGGGTCGTCGTCGCGCCGACCCTGCTGACCGGACTCGGACTGATCCTGGCCGTCCTGGTGGAGAAGATCCGCTGGGCCACCGCCTTCAAACTGCTGCTGTTCATGCCGATGGCGGTCTCCTTCCTGGCGGCAGGCATCATCTTCCGGCTCGCCTACGACGAGGACCCCGACAAGGGCGTCCTCAACGCCGCCGTCGTCTCCGTCCACGACGCCTTCCGGGGCAGCTCCTCATACCCGACCGCGCGAGCGCGGGACGGCGAGGGTCTGACCAAGGAGGCGGACGGCTCGTACGTCACCGGTGCGGACGTCTCGCCCGGCGGGACGGCCGCCGTGCTGGGCCTGGTCGGCGTCGCCCCCAAGGACCTGCCGGGCGATGCAGCCCCCGCCTTCGCGGCGGCCGGGAAGGCCGGCGCCGACGAGGTGCGCGGCGTGGTCCACCTCGACTTCACCCCCGGCGGGGGAGGGAAGCCGGGCGTGGTCGATCCGGGGGAGAGCGGCCTGCCCGGCGTCACGGTCGAAGCGGTGCGCGAGGGGGACACCGTCGCCCGCACCACCACCGCCGCCGACGGCTCGTTCCGGTTCACCGGGCTGGAGGGCGGCCCGTACGCCCTGAAGCTGCCGTCGTCGAACTTCGCCGCCCCCTACGACGGCATCTCCTGGCTCGGCCCGGCGCTCGTCACCCCCGCGATCATCGGGGCGTACCTGTGGATCTGGACCGGGTTCGCGATGGTGCTGATCGGCGCGGGGCTCGCCGCCCTGCCCCGGGACGCGCTGGAAGCGGCCCGCATGGACGGCGCCAACGAGTGGCAGATCTTCCGCCGGATCACCGTCCCGCTGCTGGCGCCCGTCCTCACCGTCGTCTTCGTGACCCTGGTCATCAACGTGATGAAGGTCTTCGACCTGGTGTACATCATCGCGCCGGGGCCGGTGCAGGAGGACGCGACCGTGCTCGCGACGCAGATGTGGCTGGTGTCGTTCGGCGGCGGCAACAACCAGGGGCTGGGCAGCGCGCTCGGCGTGCTGCTGCTGCTCCTGGTCGTTCCGGCCATGGTGTTCAACGTGCGCCGTTTCCGAAGGAGTGAGCGATGAACGCGGTGCGGCGGGTGCTCGGCAGCACGGTGGTACAGGCCTTCCTGGTGGTCATCGCTCTGGTGTGGATGACACCGCTGGCCGGCCTCTTCCTGTCCTCGCTGCGGTCGGCCGAGGACACGGCGAAGGGCGGCTGGTGGACCGTGTTCACCGACCCCGGGCAGCTGTCCTTCGACAACTACTCGGCACTGCTGGAGAATTCGGGCATCACCCAGGCCTTCTGGAACACCGTGCTGATCTCGGTGCCGACGACCGTGCTGGTCGTGGTCGTCGCGGCGCTCGCCGGATACGCCTTCGCCTGGCTGGAGTTCCCCGGACGTGACGCCGTGTTCCTCGTCGTGGTCGCGCTGCTGGTCGTGCCCGTGCAGATCGGCCTGCTGCCGGTCGCCAAACTCTTCGGCCAGCTGGGGCTGTTCGGGACCATTCCGGGCGTCGTGCTGTTCCACGTGGCGTACGGGCTGCCGTTCGCCGTGTTCCTGCTGCGGAACTACTTCGCGGAGATGCCGAAGGAGATGCTGGAGGCGGCGCGGATGGACGGGGGGAGCGAGTGGCGTATCTTCACCCGGCTGGTGCTGCCGGTGGGGCGGCCGGCGATCGCGAGCCTCGCGATCTTCCAGTTCCTGTGGGTGTGGAACGACATGCTGGTGGCGCTGTTGTTCGCGGACAGTTCCTCGCAGCCGCTGACGGTCCAACTGCAGTCGCAGATCCGGCAGTTCGGGAGCAACATCGACGTGCTCGCGCCGGGGGCGTTCCTGTCGCTGATCGTGCCGGTCGTGGTGTTCTTCGCGTTCCAGCGGCACTTCGTGCAGGGGGTCATGGCGGGGTCGGTGAAGTAGGGGGGGCGGGGCGGTGGGGGGTTTCGCCCCCGCCGCCCCTTCCCTGTCCCGTTTCCGGGGCTGCGCCCCGGACCCCCTTCCGGCCCTGGACGGGCCTCGTCCTCAAACGCCGGACGGGCTGTTCAGGTGTGACGCCGCTGCCTGGTCCAGGAGCCACAGGGTCTCGGTCCGGCCCTTCGCCAGGGCGGCCGGGACCTGCGGTGCGTCCGCTCCCGACAGGGCGGTCGCCACCGCCTCCGCCTTGTCCTCGCCCGCGGCCAGCAGCCAGACCTCCCGCGCCGCCCGGATCGCCGGGAGGGTCAGGGTGATCCGGGTCGGCGGGGGCTTCGGGGCGTCCTGGACGCCGACCACCGTGCGTTCCGTCTCGCGGACCGCGGGGAGTCCGGGAAAGAGGGACGCCACATGGGTGTCCGGGCCCACGCCCAGCATCAGGACGTCGAAGGCGGGGACGGGGTCGCCCGCGGCGGCGAGCTCGTCCGCGTAGGCGGCCGCCGCCGCGTCCACGTCCGGGCCGTGCGGGCCGTCCGACGCGGGCATGGCGTGCACGCGCTTCGGGTCCAGCGGCACCGCGTCGAGCAGCGCCTCGCGGGCCTGGGTGACATTGCGGTCCGGGTCGCCCTCCGGCAGGAAGCGTTCGTCGCCCCACCACAGGTCCAGCCGGGACCAGTCGACCGCGTCCCGCGCCGGGGCCGCGGCCAGCGCGGCCAGCAGACCGTTGCCGTTGCGGCCACCGGTCAGGACCACGGACGCCGCACCCCGGGAGGCCTGCGCGTCCACGATCCTGGTGATCAGCCGGGCCGCGGCGGCCTGAGCCATCAGCTCCTTGTCCCGGTGCACGACCAGCCGCGGTGCCGCACTCATTTCGCCGCCGCCTTCTTCACCGGGGCCTGCGCCGTCGCCTGGGCCGCGGGAACCTTCGCAGCCGACTCGATGGGCGTGAGGACCGCTTCCCGTCCTCCTTTGGCCGGCCCGTCAGCCCCGTTCGAGGACTTCAGCCGCTCCACGCCGTACCGCAGCGCCGAGGCGTAGGTGTCGTCCGGGTCGAGGCGGCGCAGCTCCTCCGCGATCAGCTCCGCCGTGTCGCGGCGCTTGAGCGCCACCGCCCGCTGGGGCTGACCCTGGATGGACAGCGTCGCCAGCGAACCGTCGGCGCGGTCCAGCGCGATCGGGCCGCAGTCGGTGTCCATGCGGACCGCCGTGAGCCCTGGACCGGCGGAGCGGGTGCGCCTGACGGGAACGTCCAGCCGGTCCGCGAGCCACATCGCCAGCAGCTCACAGCTCGGGTTGAACTCCTCGCCCTCCACCTCCACGCCCTGCACCTCGCAGGCGACCTGGTCCAGCGCCGCGGCCAGCATCGAACGCCAGGGCGTGATGCGGGTCCACGACAGGTCCGTGTCGCCGGGAGTGTAGGCCTCGGCCCGGGCGGCCAGCTCCTCCACCGGCTTCTCGCAGGCGTAGGTGTCGGTCACCCTGCGCTGGGCCAGCGCGCCCAGCGGGTCCTGCGCCGGGTCCAGCGGGGCGTTGACCGGCCACCACACCACCACCGGGGCGTCCGGCAGCAGCAGCGGCAGCACCACCGACTGGGCGTGGTCGACGACCTCGCCGTACAGACGGAGGATGACGGTCTCGCCGGTACCGGCGTCCGCGCCGACCCGCACCTCGGCGTCCAGCCGTGACTGGGTCCGGTCACGGAGCGAGCGGGAGACACGCTTGATGACGACGAGCGTGCGCGAAGGGTGCTCGTGGGCGGCGTCGCTCGCCGCCTTCAGCGCGTCGTAGGCGTTCTCCTCGTCCGTGACGACGACCAGCGTCAGCACCATGCCGACGGCGGGGGTGCCGATGGCGCGGCGGCTCTTGACCAGCGCCTTGTTGATCTTGCTGGCCGTGGTGTCCGTGAGGTCCGTCTTCATGGCCGGCGCCAGCTCCGTCCGTCTCGCTCGAGCATTTCGTCCGCCTCGACGGGACCCCACGTGCCGGCCGGGTACTGGGCCGGCCGGCCGTTGGCGTCCCAGTACTCCTCGATGGGGTCGAGGATCTTCCAGGACAGCTCGACCTCCTCCGTGCGCGGGAAGAGGTTGGAGTCGCCGAGCAGGACGTCGAGGATCAGCCGCTCGTACGCCTCCGGGCTGGACTCGGTGAACGACTCGCCGTAGGCGAAGTCCATCGACACGTCCCGGATCTCCATCGACGTGCCCGGCACCTTCGAGCCGAAGCGCACGGTGACGCCCTCGTCGGGCTGCACGCGGATGACGATCGCGTTCGAGCCCAGCTCCTCGGTGGCCGTGGTGTCGAAGGGGGAGTGCGGGGCCCGCTGGAAGACGACGGCGATCTCCGTCACCCTGCGGCCCAGCCGCTTGCCGGTGCGCAGGTAGAAGGGGACGCCCGCCCAGCGGCGGTTGTCGATGCCGAGGCGGATCGCCGCGTAGGTGTCGGTCTTGGAGGAGGCGTCGATGCCGTCCTCCTCCAGGTACCCGACCGCCTTCGCGCCGCCCTGCCAGCCCGCCGCGTACTGTCCGCGCACGGTGTCGCGGCCCAGGTCCTTCGGCAGCCTCACGGCCCCGAGCACCTTGGTCTTCTCCGCGGCCAGCGCGTCCGCGTCGAAGGAGGCGGGCTCCTCCATCGCGGTCAGCGCGAGCAGTTGCAGGAGGTGGTTCTGGATGACGTCGCGGGCGGCGCCGATGCCGTCGTAGTAGCCGGCCCGGCCGCCGATGCCGATGTCCTCGGCCATGGTGATCTGCACGTGGTCCACGAAGGACCGGTTCCAGATCGGCTCGAACATCGTGTTGGCGAAGCGCAGCGCCAGGATGTTCTGGACGGTCTCCTTGCCCAGGTAGTGGTCGATCCGGAACACCTGGTCCGGGGCGAACACCTCGTGGACGATTCGGTTCAGCTCCTCGGCCGACTTCAGGTCGTGCCCGAACGGCTTCTCGATCACCGCGCGCCGCCAGGACCCGTCGGTCTGGTCGGCCAGCCCGTGCTTCTTCAGCTGCTGGATGACCACCGGGAAGGAACGCGGCGGCACCGACAGGTAGAAGGCGAAGTTGCCGCCCGTGCCCTGGGCCTTGTCCAGCTCGTCGATCGTGTCCCGCAGCCGCTCGAAGGACTCGTCGTCGTCGAAGGTGCCCTGCACGAAGCGCATGCCCTGGATGAGCTGCTGCCAGACCTCCTCACGGAAGGGGGTGCGGGCGTGCTCCTTGACCGCGTCGTGCACCTCCTGGGCGAAGTCCTCGTTCGCCCACTCCCGGCGGGCGAAGCCCACCAGCGAGAAGCCCGGCGGCAGCAGCCCCCGGTTGGCGAGGTCGTACACGGCCGGCATGAGCTTCTTGCGCGACAGGTCACCCGTGACGCCGAAGATGACCAGGCCCGACGGCCCCGCGATGCGCGGGAGCCGCCGGTCCGCCGGGTCACGCAGCGGATTGCTGCTCGACAAGGTCTCAGCCCTCCGAAGGGGCGAGGCGCTGGAGCTCGGCCTCGGTCGACTTCAGCAGGTCGTTCCAGGACGCCTCGAACTTGTCGACGCCCTCGTCCTCCAGGAGCCGCACCACCTCGTCGTAGGAGATGCCGAGCGCCTCGACCGCGTCGAGGTCGGCGCGCGCCTGCTCGTAGGTGCCCGCGACGGCGTTGCCCCGGATCTCGCCCTGCTCCTCGGTGGCGGCCAGCGTCGCCTCCGGCATGGTGTTCACCGTGTTGGGCGCCACCAGCTCGTCCACGTACATCGTGGCCTTGTACGCCTTGTCCTTCACACCGGTCGACGCCCACAGCGGACGCTGCTTGTTGGCGCCCTCGCGCTCCAGCGCGGCCCAGCGGTCGGTGGCGAAGACCTCCTCGTACGCCTGGTAGGCCAGCCGGGCGTTGGCGATGGCGGCCTTGCCGCGCAGCGCCCTGGCCTCGTCGGTGCCGAGCGCGTCGATCCGCTTGTCGATCTCGGTGTCCACGCGGGACACGAAGAAGGACGCCACGGAGTGGATCTTCGACAGGTCCAGGCCGCGCTCCCTGGCCTTCTCCAGGCCGGTCAGGAAGGCGTCCATGACCTTGCGGTAGCGCTCCAGGGAGAAGATCAGCGTCACGTTGACGCTGATGCCCAGACCGATCGTCTCGGCGATCGCCGGGATGCCGGCCTCGGTCGCCGGGATCTTGATCAGCGTGTTGGGCCGGTCCACCAGCCAGGCCAGCTGCTTGGCCTCGGCGACCGTCGCGCGGGTGTCGTGCGCCAGGCGCGGGTCGACCTCGATCGAGACGCGGCCGTCGCGGCCGTCGGTGGCGTCGTAGACCGGGCGCAGGATGTCGGCGGCGTCCCGGACGTCCGCCGTGGTGATCATCCGGATGGCCTCTTCGACGGTGACCTTGCGGGCGGCGAGGTCGGTCAGCTGCGTGTCGTAGCCGTCGCCCTCGGAGATCGCCTTCTGGAAGATCGTCGGGTTGGTGGTGACGCCCACGACGTGCTGCTGGTCCATCAGCTCGGCGAGGTTGCCGGACGTGATCCGCTTGCGCGACAGGTCGTCCAGCCAGATCGCGACGCCCTCGTCGGAAAGGCGCTTCAGTGCGTCTGTCATGGGAATTCCATCTCCTACGTGTCGTATGTGAGCGTCAGCGCCGGGCCGCGGCGATCGATTCCCGGGCGGCGGCGGCCACGTTCTCGGCGGTGAAGCCGAACTCCTGGAACAGCACCTTGCCATCGGCGGAGGCACCGAAGTGCTCCAGGGAGACGATGCGGCCGGCGTCTCCGACGTACTTGTGCCAGGTGAGACCGATCCCCGCCTCGACGGCCACGCGCGCCTTCACGGAGGGCGGCAGGACGCTGTCCCGGTACCCCTGGTCCTGCTCCTCGAACCACTCCACGGACGGCATCGACACCACGCGCGTGGGCACACCGCCGGCCTGGAGCCGCTCCCGCGCCTCCACGGCGACGTGCACCTCGGAACCGGTCGCGATCAGCAGCACCTCGGGCTCGCCGCCCTCGGCCTCGAACAGCACGTAGCCGCCGCGCGCCGCGTCCTCGTTCGGCTCGTACGTCGGCACGCCCTGGCGGGTCAGCGCCAGACCGTGCGGGGTGCCCTTGCCGAACTCCTTCGTCCAGCGGGTGAGGATCTCCCGCCAGGCGATCGCGGTCTCGTTGGCGTCCGCCGGGCGGACGACGTTCAGGCCCGGGATGGCGCGCAGCGAGGCCAGGTGCTCGACCGGCTGGTGCGTCGGGCCGTCCTCGCCCAGGCCGATGGAGTCGTGCGTCCACACGTACGTCACCGGCAGGTGCATCAGCGCCGACAGCCGCACCGCGTTGCGCATGTAGTCGGAGAACACCAGGAAGGTGCCGGCGTAGATGCGGGTGTTGCCGTGCAGCGCGATGCCGTTCATCTCCGCGGCCATGGCGTGCTCGCGGATGCCGAAGTGGATCGTGCGGCCGTACGGGTCCGCCTCCGGCAGCGGGTTGCCCGCCGGGAGGAACGACGACGTCTTGTCGATCGTGGTGTTGTTGGAGCCCGCCAGGTCGGCCGAACCGCCCCACAGCTCCGGCACCACCGCGCCGAGCGCCTGGAGCACCTTGCCGGACGCGGCACGGGTGGCGACACCCTTGCCCGGCTCGAACACCGGGATGGAATCCTGCCAGCCCTTGGGCAGCTCGCCCGCGGCGATCCGGTCGTACTCGGCGGCGCGCTCGGGGTTGTTGTCCCGCCACTGCTGGTAGGACTTCTCCCACACGGCACGGGCCGCGCGGCCCCGCTCCAGCGCCCTGCGGGTGTGGCCGATGACCTCGTCGGTGACCTCGAAGGTCTGCTCCGGGTCGAAGCCGAGGACCCGCTTGGTGGCCGCGACCTCGTCGTCGCCCAGCGCCGAGCCGTGCGACGCCTCGGTGTTCTGCGCGTTCGGGGCGGGCCAGGCGATGATCGAGCGCAGGGCGATGAAGGACGGCTTGTCCGTGACCTTCTTCGCCTCCTGGATCGCGTCGTAGATCGCGTTCGGGTCCAGGTCGCCGTCCGGCTTGGGGGCGACCCGCTGCACGTGCCAGCCGTACGCCTCGTACCGCTTGAGGGTGTCCTCCGAGACGGCCGTCTCGGTGTCGCCCTCGATGGAGATGTGGTTGTCGTCCCACAGCAGCACCAGGTTGCCCAGCTTCTGGTGCCCGGCCATGGAGGACGCCTCGGCGGAGATGCCCTCCTGGAGGCAGCCGTCACCGGCGATGCAGTAGACGAAGTGGTCGAAGGGGGACTCGCCCTCGGCGGCCTCCGGGTCGAACAGGCCGCGCTCGTAGCGGGCGGCCATCGCCATGCCCACGGCGTTGGCGACACCCTGGCCCAGCGGGCCGGTCGTGGTCTCCACGCCCGTGGTGTGGCCGTACTCCGGGTGGCCCGGCGTCTTCGAACCCCAGGTGCGGAACGCCTTGAGGTCGTCCAGCTCCAGGCCGAAGCCGGCCAGGTACAGCTGGGTGTAGAGGGTCAGGGACGAGTGACCCGCGGACAGCACGAACCGGTCGCGCCCGACCCAGTCGGCGTCCGCCGGGTCGTGCCGCATCACCTTCTGGAAGAGGGTGTACGCGGCAGGCGCCAGGCTCATCGCCGTACCCGGATGGCCGTTACCGACCTTCTGTACGGCATCGGCGGCCAGGACGCGGGCGGTGTCGACGGCCCGCTGGTCCAACTCGGTCCACTCGAGGTCTGTGGTGGTCGGCTGTGTGCTCACCCTGAGTCAGGGCTCCTCTCCACATGCATTCGGACAGCCGGTGACTGCCCACCGGCGTGGTCGAGCCTACCCCCGTGGGACGTGCGGATTTCCGAGTCGTTCCAGAGTGCGGGCACTGCCGTGCATCCGCCTCCTGACTGGGAAGTTTCCGCATTCGGCAGATGAATACGGAGCCGCTCATCCGGGTGCTCAATCGAGCTTCGGGCCGCACCTCGGAGGGCGCGGCCCAACACGAGGCGACCCCCGCGGATGTCCGGGTCTGGGCAACGTCTAGAGTGGCGTGGTACGCGCGAGCCTTTACCGCCACTTCACCTGGGCAGGCTTGCTGGGATGTCTCTGTAGGGGTGTACGTGACGGCCGTTGAATCCCGTCCAGCGGGAGTGCTGGGTAGCAGTCAGAGCACCGCACATCGGCCGTTCGGGGCCCGTCTGATGGCCTTCGTGGCGCTCACCAAGCCGCGGATCATCGAACTGCTGCTCATCACCACCGTCCCGGTGATGTTCCTGGCGGAGCGGGGCGTGCCCGACCTGACGCTGGTGCTGCTGACCTGCGTCGGCGGCTACCTCTCCGCGGGCGGCGCCAACGCGCTGAACATGTACATCGACCGTGACATCGACGCGCTGATGGACCGCACCTCGCAGCGTCCCCTGGTGACCGGGATGGTCAGCCCGCGCGAGTGCCTCGCCTTCGGCATCACCCTGGCGGTCGTATCGACGCTGCTCTTCGGCCTCACCGTCAACTGGCTCTCGGCCTGGCTCTCCCTCGGCGCGCTCCTCTTCTACGTCGTCGTCTACACGATGATCCTCAAGCGGCGCACGTCGCAGAACATCGTCTGGGGCGGCATCGCCGGCTGCATGCCGGTACTCATCGGCTGGTCCGCGGTCACCAACTCGATGGCGTGGGCGCCGGTCATCCTCTTCCTCGTCATCTTCTTCTGGACGCCGCCGCACTACTGGCCGCTGTCCATGAAGGTGAAGGACGACTACGCGCGCGTCGGCGTGCCGATGCTGCCGGTCATCGCCGGCAACAAGGCGGTCGCCAAGCAGATCGTGCTCTACAGCTGGGTCATGGTCGGTGTGTCCCTGCTGCTCACCCCGCTCGGCTACACCGGCTGGTTCTACACGGCCGTCGCCCTCGCGGCGGGCGGATGGTGGCTGTGGGAGGCCCACGCGCTGCTGAACCGCGCGAAGGCCGAGGTGACCGGCGGCAAGCTCAAGGAGATGCGCCTCTTCCACTGGTCGATCACCTATGTGTCGCTGCTCTTCGTCGCCGTCGCCGTGGACCCGTTCCTGCGGTGACCACACCGGCTGAGGCACCGCCCGGGCGGGGTACGTGGTCAAGGCCACGGACCCCGCCCGTCGCCGTTCGATCTACCCGTCGGTAGCATCCTGTTCATGGCAGACACGCAGCAGGTGGACGCGAAGGCCGAGAAGAAGGCGGCACGGCTCGCCCAGCGGATCGGCGGCTTCGCCAAGGAGCACGGCGGTGCCGAGGGACAGGTCGCGTACCTCGGGGAGCGCGGAGCCCGGATCGTCCTCGTGGGCGAGGACGGCGCGTGGGGCGACGTCTTCGCCCCCACGATGGACATCGCCCGCAAGGCCGTCGAGAAGGCGGGCATCACCGTCCACGACGACTTCGACGGCGAGTTCGCCGCGAAGGTGAGGACGGGCCCGTACGAGTGGAGCCGGATGGCCGGGATCCAGGTCGGCGGCCCCTCCAACGGCTGAACAGGCCGAGGGCAGCACCTCCACCCCGGTTCACCCGTTAGGACCTGTAGGCAGTGACAGCGTCCACACGGGGAGCCCGGAGATGATCGACCCGCCGTCCCTCGTGGACCAGCACTGCCACGGCGTGCTCCGCACCGAGCTGGGCCTCGGCACCTTCGAGGCCCAGCTGGCCCGCACCGAGGGACCGCCCGCCCCCGGCACCACCCTGTTCGACACCCAGACCGGGTTCGCCGTACGCCGCTGGTGCCCGCCCCTGCTCGGCCTGGAGCCGCACTGCCCGCCCGCCCGGTATCTCGCCCGGCGCCGTGAACTGGGCGGGATCGAGGCCGGGCGCCGACTGCTGCGGGGCAGCGGCATCACCGCCTACCTCGTCGACACCGGCCTGCCCGGCGACCTCACCGGGCCCGGTGAGCTGGGCCGTGCGGGTGATGCGGAGGCGCACGAGATCGTCCGCCTCGAACAGCTCGCCGAACAGGTCGCCGACACCTCCGGCACCGTCGGCTCCTTCCTCGCCAACCTCGCCGAGTCCGTGCACGGTGCCGCCGCCCACGCGGTCGCCTTCACCTCCGTCGCCGGACTCCGGCACGGTCTGGCGCTCGCCCCCGAACCGCCGGGCCCCGGGGAGGTGCGCGGCGCGGCCGGACGCTGGCTGGCCGGGCGCCGGGCCGGGGACGAGCTGAGCGACCCGGTCCTGCTGCGGCACCTGCTGTGGATCGCGGTCGCCTCGGGCCTGCCCCTCCAGCTGCACGCCGGCCTCGGCGCGCCGGGCGCCCGCGTCGACCGCACCGACCCGGTCCTGCTGACCGACTTCGTGCGGGCGACCGCGGGACTGCGCACCGACCTCGTCCTGCTGCACGGCTACCCCTACCACCGGCACGCCGCCCACCTGGCCGGTGCCTTCCCGCACGTCTACGCCGACTGCGGGGCCGCCCTGGTGCGCACCGGCGCCCGTGCGGCGAGCGTCCTCGCGGAGGTGCTGGAACTCGCCCCCTTCGGCAAGATCCTCTTCTCCAGCGGCGCCCGCGGCCTGCCCGAGCTGCACGTGGTCGCCGCCCACCTGTTCCGCGAGGCGCTCGACCGGGTGCTCGGCACCTGGGTCACGGAGGGCGCGTGGTCCCTCCAGGACGCCCGGCGGGTGGCGGGCCTGATCGCCTCGGGCAACGCGGAGCGGGTGTACGGGCTGGGGTGACGCGGGAAAGACTGGGCGGATGCCGACCGACGCCCTGCTCGACCGCCTCCTGACCGCCATGACACCGCTCGCCCCCGTCGCCGTATGGGCGCACGGCTCACTGGCCGGGGGCGACTACGTGGAGGGCCGCAGCGACCTGGACCTGATCGCGGTCCTCGACCACCCGATCCCTCCGCGCACGGTGTGGCGGATCGCCCTGCTGCACACGCGGCTGCGCACCGCGCCGCTCGCGGGCCGGCTGCACTGCACCTACCTCACACCGCCGACCGCCGCGGACGCCGGGCGGCGCCACCTCACCTGGGCGCACCAGCAGCTGTTCCGGCGCCCGGTCACCCCGGTCACCCGCGCCGAGCTGCACACGTTCGGCCGAGTCCTCCACGGGGCCCCGCCCGCGGACGTGCTGCCGCCGGTGCCGGACGGTGAGCTCGCCGCGTTCGTGGTGCGCGACCAGCGCGACTACTGGCGGCGGGAAGTGGACCGGGCCACCAACTGGACGCAGGACGTGTGGGTCGACCTGGGCCTGCTGACCTTCGCCCGCGCCACCGTCACCCTGCGCGAGGGGCGCCTGATCTCCAAGCGGGAGGCCCTGGACGTACTGCCCGGCCTCGGCGCGCCCGGCGAGGTCGTCGCGGACATCCGGAGGCGGCGCTACGACGGGGCCCCGCCGCCCCGGGGGGAGTGGGTGCTGCGCAGGGCCCGGCTGACCCGGGACTACCTCGGGCCGGCGATCGACGCGCTGGTGGCGGGCTCCTGAGCCGGCAGCGCGGTCGGGTCCGCGGACAGCGCCGGGCGTTCGCGCAGGGACAGCAGGACCAGGAGCACCCAGATCCACATCACGCACGAGCCGAACATGTGGACGCCGACCAGGACCTCGGGGAGGTCGGTGAAGTACTGGACGTAGCCGATGGCGCCCTGGGCGAGCAGGATCAGGAACAGCTCGCGGGTGCGGGCCAGCGGGCCCTCGGGGGCGTCGACCGCCTTGAGGACGAACCACAGGGCGAACGTCAGCGTCACCACGATCCACGCCAGCACGGCGTGCAGCTTGCTGACCGTCTCCCAGTCCACCGGCATCCGCGCGACCTCGCTGGAGTCGCCGGCGTGCGGGCCGGCGCCGGTGACGACCGTGCCGACCGCGATCAGCAGCACGGAGGCGGCCACCAGGAACCACACCAGCTGCCGCACGGCCGTGCCGACCAGCGGGCGGGGCTCGCCGTCGCCCTCGCGGGTGCGCTGCCACATCACCGTCGCGACCGCGATCAGCGCCGAGGACAGCAGGAAGTGCGCCGCGACCGTGTACGGGTTGAGCCCGACGAGGACCACGATGCCGCCGAGGATCGCGTTGCCCATGACGATCCAGAACTGCGCCCAGCCCAGCCGGGTCAGGCTGCGCCGGAACGGCTTCTGCGAGCGCGCGGCGACGATCGCCCATCCGACGGCGGCACACAGCACGTACGTGAGCAGGCGGTTGCCGAACTCGATGACGCCGTGCAGGCCCATCTCACGGGTCGAGGTGATCGAGTCCTCGGTGCACTTGGGCCAGGTCGGGCAGCCCAGGCCGGACCCGGTGAGCCGGACGGCACCGCCGGTGACCACGATGACCACGGCCATGACGAGCGCGGCGAGGGCCGCCCGTCGGACGGTCCGGGGATCCGGGGTCCAGCGGGCGGCGATGAGGGCGAGGGGGGTGCGCCGGCTCGCAGGGGCGTCGGCGCGGGTCACGTTTGGCACGCGTCCCATCGTAAGGCGCCGCTTGTGCACGCTTTCACGAGGGTCGCCTCCGGGCACGCGACTACTCCCAGCGGAAGAACTTCCCGGCCGCCGCGAGCCCCGCGACCGCCCACACGGCGAGGACGCCGAGGTTGCCCCACGGCATTCCGGCCCCGTGCTGGAGCACGTCCCGCAGCCCTTCCGAGAGGGCCGAGATCGGCAGCAGGCCGAGCACGGCCTGGGCCGCGTCCGGGAACTTGTCGAGCGGGACGATCACCCCGCCGCCGACGAGCAGCAGCAGGAAGACCAGGTTGGCGGCGGCGAGCGTCGCCTCGGCCTTCAGGGTGCCGGCCATGAGCAGCCCGAGCCCCGAGAAGGCGGCCGTGCCGAGTACCAGCAGCAGGAACACGGAGACCGGGTCGCCCTGCGGGGACCAGCCGAGCGCCAGGGCGATCACCGTCACGAGGAGTACCTGGAGCACCTCGGTGACCAGCACCGACAGGGTCTTCGCGGTCATCAGCCCCCAGCGGGGCAGCGGGGACGAGGCCAGCCGCTTCAGCACGCCGTAGCGGCGTTCGAAACCGGTCGCGATGGCCTGCCCGGTGAACGCCGTCGACATCACCGCGAGCGCCAGGATGCCGGGGGCCAGGAAGTCCACCGCCTCGCCCTCGCCGAGGTCCACCACGTCCACGGTGCCGAACAGCACCAGCAGCAGCGTGGGGATGATCACGGTCAGCAGCAGCTGCTCGCCGTTGCGCAGCAGCATCTTCGTCTCGAGCACGGCCTGCGCCGCGATCATGCGGGTCAGGGGCGCCGCGCCCGGCTTCGGTGAGTAGGTGCCGGTGGCCGTCACGCGCGCAGCTCCTTGCCGGTGAGTTCCAGGAAGACGTCTTCGAGGGTGTGCCGCTCCACCGAGATCCGGTCCGGCATCACGCCGTGCTGCGCACACCAGGACGTCACCGTGGCGAGCAGCTGCGGCCCGACGTCGCCGACGACCCGGTACGTGCCCGAGGTCACCTCGGCGGCGGTGCAGCCGGAGGGCAGGGCCTTCAGCAGGGAGGCCACGTCCAGCCCCGGCCGCCCCGAGAAGCGGAGCGTGTTCTCGGCGCCGCCCCGGCACAGCTCCTCGGGGGAGCCCTGGGCGATCACCCGGCCGGCGTCGATGACCGCCACGTCGTCGGCGAGCTGCTCGGCCTCGTCCATGTAGTGGGTGGTGAGGATCACGGAGACGCCGTCGGCGCGCAGGTCCCGGACCAGGTCCCAGGTGGCGCGGCGGGCCTGCGGGTCGAGGCCGGCGGTCGGCTCGTCCAGGAACACCAGCTCGGGGCGCCCGACCACGGCCATGGCCAGCGCCAGCCGCTGCTGCTGGCCGCCGGAGAGCCGCCGGTAGGAGGTCCGGCCGCAGGAGCCGAGCCCCAGGCGCTCGATCAGCGCGTCCACGTCCAGCGGATGCGCGTGCAGCTTCGCCACGTGCCGGAGCATCTCGTCGGCCCGGGCGCCCGAGTAGACGCCGCCGGACTGGAGCATCACGCCGACCCGGGGGCGCAGCGCCGCCGACTCCCGCACCGGGTCGAGGCCCAGCACGCGTACGGTGCCGGAGTCCGGGCGCCGGTATCCCTCGCAGGTCTCGATCGTGGTCGTCTTGCCCGCCCCGTTCGGGCCGAGCACGGCGGTCACGCCCGGCCGGGCCAGCAGGTCGAGGCCGTCCACCGCGGTCTTCGTGCCGTACCGCTTCACCAGGGCCTGCACCTGGACCACGGGCTCACTTCGCATGGGACACGAGTCTAGGGAGACCGCCCGGGCCTCAGGCCGTGGGGTGCTGGAACTCCTCCTCACGGGGACGGTGCGTGCGCAGCCGGCCCTCGGCGCAGGCCACCGCGTCCGCCAGCGGGAACAGCCGGGCCCCGGCCGCCCTCACCGTGCCGCGTACGACGGGACGGTCGCGTTCGACGTCGTGCCCCAGCTCGTCGAAGCCCTCGGAGGCGGACTGTGCTCGCCCAGCCGGCAGTCGGTCGCGTGTCCCACCACTCGTGCGGCACCGGCGGGGCCTGCCGCAGCGCAGGGTCGGAGAGGCCGCCGGTCTGCGTGGGCACGACCAGTGTGCCGTCCGGGCCGAGCACGTCCAGGAGCGCCCGGACCACGGTGGCAGCGCTGCCGTTGACCCGGCCGAGGGGTTGGGCGAGGAGTGCGCGAGAAGGATCTCGCCCGGCCGGACACCGAGCGCGTCGAGCCGCGCCGTCAGGGAGCCGCGGGTGACGAGCGGGCCGGTCGGAACGGGTGCGGGCATGGTCAGGCAGGGTGCGGGAGCCGCCGCCGGGCGCCACCGATCTGATCGATCAGAGATCGTTTCCGCAGGTCGGATTAGGTTTACCTAAGTGACGTAGCGCACCGTGGGGCCGATCAAGCGCGGCTTGCCGGTCCCGGACGAATTACGCAACAATGGCGTTGTGAAAAACGTCGGCGAGGCTTCCCACGAGGAACTGGCAACCGGTGAGCGGTCCACCCGCAACCGCGTCGCCCGCTCCATCCTGGACCACGGCCCGTCGACCGTCGCCGAGCTGGCCGGGCGCCTCGGACTCACCCAGGCGGCCGTACGCCGGCACTTGGACACGCTGGCCGCCGACAACGTCGTGGAAGCCCGTGAGCGCCGGGTCTACGGCGCTCGCACGCGCGGGCGCCCGGCCAAGGTGTTCGCCCTGACGGACTGCGGACGGGACGCCTTCGACCAGTCGTACGACAAGCTGGCCGTGGACGCCCTGCGCTGGATCGGCGAGCGGGAGGGAGGCAGCGAGGCGATCGCCGCCTTCGCCCGCGCCCGGATCGCCGCCCAGGCGGACACCTACCGCAAGGCGGTCGAGGGCGTGGCCCCCGAGCAGCGGACGGAAGCGCTGGCCAGGGCCCTGAGCGCGGACGGGTACGCTGCAACCGCGCGCAGCGCACCGGTCGGCGAACAGCTCTGCCAGCACCACTGTCCGGTCGCCCACGCCGCCGAACAGTTCCCGCAGCTGTGCGAGGCCGAGACGGAATTCTTCGCCGAGCTGCTCGGTACACACGTACAGCGGCTGGCGACGATCGCGCACGGCGACGGCGTCTGCACGACGTTCATCCCCAAGATTTCCCACCACGCATCTGAAAGCACGTCCGGGAGGAACCCCGCATGACTCTCCCCACGGAGACTGCCCACCCCGAGCTGGAGGGTCTGGGCACCTACGAATACGGCTGGGCCGACCGTGACGAGGCCGGTGCGTCGGCGCGCCGCGGCCTGAACGAGGACGTCGTCCGGGACATCTCCGCGAAGAAGGACGAGCCGGAGTGGATGACCAAGCTCCGCCTCAAGGGGCTGCGCCTGTTCGAGAAGAAGCCCATGCCGAACTGGGGATCCGACCTCTCCGGCATCGACTTCGACAACATCAAGTACTTCGTGCGCTCCACGGAGAAGCAGGCCGAGTCCTGGGAGGACCTGCCCGAGGACATCAAGAACACCTACGACAAGCTGGGCATCCCGGAGGCCGAGAAGAAGCGCCTCGTCGCCGGTGTCGCCGCCCAGTACGAGTCGGAGGTCGTCTACCACCAGATCCGTGAGGACCTGGAGGAGCAGGGTGTCATCTTCCTCGACACCGACACGGCCCTGAAGGAGCACCCGGAGCTCTTCAAGGAGTACTTCGGCACGGTCATCCCCGTCGGCGACAACAAGTTCGCGTCGCTGAACTCCGCCGTGTGGTCGGGCGGCTCCTTCATCTACGTCCCGCCGGGCGTGCACGTCGAGATCCCGCTCCAGGCCTACTTCCGGATCAACACCGAGAACATGGGCCAGTTCGAGCGGACCCTGATCATCGTCGACGAGGGTGCCTACGTGCACTACGTCGAGGGCTGCACCGCGCCGATCTACAAGTCGGACTCGCTGCACTCCGCGGTCGTCGAGATCATCGTCAAGAAGAACGCCCGCTGCCGCTACACGACCATCCAGAACTGGTCGAACAACGTCTACAACCTGGTCACCAAGCGCGCCGTGGCCTACGAGGGCGCGACCATGGAGTGGGTCGACGGCAACATCGGCTCCAAGGTGACGATGAAGTACCCGGCCGTCTACCTCATGGGCGAGCACGCCAAGGGCGAGACGCTGTCCATCGCCTTCGCCGGCGAGGGCCAGCACCAGGACGCGGGCGCCAAGATGGTCCACATGGCCCCCAACACCTCGTCCAACATCGTCTCCAAGTCGGTGGCGCGCGGCGGCGGCCGCACCTCCTACCGCGGTCTGATCGAGATCGGCGAGGGCGCCCCGGGCGCCAAGTCCAACGTGCTGTGCGACGCGCTGCTCGTCGACACCATCTCCCGCTCGGACACCTACCCCTACGTGGACGTCCGCGAGGACGACGTGTCCATGGGCCACGAGGCGACCGTCTCCAAGGTCTCCGAGGACCAGCTCTTCTACCTGATGAGCCGCGGCCTGAGCGAGTTCGAGGCGATGGCGATGATCGTGCGCGGCTTCGTCGAGCCGATCGCCAAGGAACTGCCGATGGAGTACGCGCTGGAGCTCAACCGGCTGATCGAGCTGCAGATGGAAGGCGCGGTCGGCTGACACCGGCCCGGGGCGGCCACCGGCCGCCCCGGCGTTCCGTCAAGCCCCTTACGTAAGGAAAGCGAGCACTACGACAGCCATGGCTGAGGCTCAGAACTCCCCCACCTCCGGCTACGCTCCGGCGGGGGGACCCCCGCCCGTGGGTTCCACCACCGCGGGCTCGATCGCGGTGGCCGCCGAGTCGACCGTCGCCACCCGCATGAGCGCGCCCCCGTCCTTCGACGTGGCGGACTTCCCCGTCCCCCACGGCCGGGAGGAGGAGTGGCGGTTCACCCCGCTGGAGCGGCTGCGAGGGCTGCACGACGGCACCGCCACCGCCACCGGCGGGGGCGTCAAGGTCGCCGTCGAGGCGCCCGAGGGCGTCACCGTCGAGACCGTCGGCCGCGACGACGCGCGGCTCGGCCGCGCCGGCACCCCCGTGGACCGCGTCGCCGCCCAGGCGTACTCCGCCTTCGAGCAGGCCTCGGTCGTGACCGTGCCGAAGGAGACCGTCCTCACCGAGCCGATCCGCATCGCGGTGCGGGGCGAGGGCGGCACCGCCTACGGCCACCAGCTGGTCGAGCTCGGCGCCTTCGCCGAAGCCGTGGTGGTCATCGACCACACCGGTGACGCGGTACTCGCCGCCAACGTCGACTTCGTCCTCGGTGACGGCGCCAAGCTGACCGTCGTCTCCGTCCAGGACTGGGACGACAAGGCGGTGCACGTCGCCCAGCACAACGCCCTCGTCGGACGCGACGCCACCTTCAAGTCGGTTGTCGTCACCTTCGGCGGCGACGTCGTCCGCCTCCACCCGCGCGTGGCCTACGCCGGCCCCGGCGGCGAGGCCGAGCTGTACGGCCTGTACTTCACGGACGCCGGCCAGCACCAGGAGCACCGCCTCCTGGTCGACCACAACGTGCCGCACTGCAAGTCCGACGTCGCCTACAAGGGCGCGCTCCAGGGCACCGACGCGCACGCCGTGTGGATCGGTGACGTGCTCATCGAGGCCAAGGCCGAGGGCACCGACACCTACGAGATGAACCGCAACCTGGTGCTCACCGACGGCGCCCGCGTCGACTCCGTGCCCAACCTGGAGATCGAGACCGGCGAGATCGTCGGCGCCGGCCACGCCTCCGCCACCGGCCGCTTCGACGACGAGCAGCTCTTCTACCTGATGGCCCGCGGCATCGCCGAGAAGGATGCCCGCCGCCTGGTCGTGCGGGGCTTCTTCGCCGAGCTCGTCCAGCAGATCGGCGTCCCGGACATCGAGGAGCGGCTGATCGCCAAGATCGAGGAGGAGCTGGAGGCGGCGGTCGGATGACCTTCCAACGCGCCTGCGGGCTCAGCGAGCTGGAGGAGGACACCCCGAAGCGGGTGGAACTCGACGGCACGCCGGTCTCCGTCGTGCTCACCGAGGGCGAGGTGTTCGCGATCAACGACATCTGCTCGCACGCCAACGTCTCCCTCTCGGAGGGCGAGGTGGACGACTGCCACATCGAGTGCTGGCTGCACGGCTCGCGTTTCGACCTCCGTTCCGGCAAGCCCGACGCCCTCCCGGCGACGCGCCCGGTCCCCGTATACCCCGTAAAGATCGAAGGGGACGACGTGCTCGTCTCCGTCACCCAGGAGTCCTGAGGCACCCATGGCAACGCTTGAAATCCGAGACCTGCACGTCACCGTCGAGGCCGACAACGCCACGAAGGAGATCCTCAAGGGCGTCGACCTCACCGTGAAGCAGGGCGAGACGCACGCCATCATGGGCCCCAACGGCTCGGGCAAGTCGACCCTCGCCTACGCGCTCGCCGGTCACCCCAAGTACACGATCTCCAGCGGCACCGTCACCCTCGACGGCGAGGACGTCCTGGAGATGTCCGTCGACGAGCGCGCCCGCGCCGGCCTGTTCCTCGCCATGCAGTACCCGGTCGAGGTCCCCGGCGTCTCGGTCTCCAACTTCCTGCGCACCTCCGCCACCGCCATCCGCGGCGAGGCCCCCAAGCTGCGCACCTGGGTGAAGGAGGTCAAGGAGGCCATGGAGCGCCTCAACATGGACCCCGCCTTCGCCGAGCGCAACGTCAACGAGGGCTTCTCCGGCGGTGAGAAGAAGCGGCACGAGATCCTCCAGCTCGAGCTGCTCAAGCCGAAGGTCGCGGTCCTCGACGAGACGGACTCCGGCCTCGACGTCGACGCCCTGCGCATCGTCTCCGAGGGCGTCAACCGCGTCCGCGAGTCCGGCGAGGTCGGCACCCTGCTGATCACGCACTACACGCGCATCCTGCGCTACATCAAGCCCGACCACGTCCACGTGTTCGCGAACGGCCGCATCGTCGAGTCCGGCGGTCCGGAGCTCGCGGACAAGCTGGAGAACGAGGGCTACGAGGCATACGTGAAGGGTGGCTCCGTGGCCGGAGGCCACTCAAAGGAGGAAGTCGCGTGACACAGCTGCCGGGCCTCCTCGACACAGAGGCGATCCGCAAGGACTTCCCCATCCTGGACCGCCAGGTCCACGACGGCCGGAAGCTCGTGTACCTGGACAATGCGGCGACCTCGCAGAAGCCGCGTCAGGTGCTGGACGCTCTCGCCGAGTACTACGAGCGCTACAACGCCAACGTCCACCGCGGTGTGCATGTGCTCGCCGAGGAGGCCACGGCGCTGTACGAAGGCGCGCGCGACAAGGTCGCGGAGTTCGTCAACGCGCCCTCGCGCGACGAGGTGATCTTCACCAAGAACGCCTCCGAGTCGCTCAACCTCGTGGCCAACATGCTCGGCTGGGCCGACGAGCCCTACCGGGTGGACCACGAGACCGAGATCGTCATCACGGAGATGGAGCACCACTCCAACATCGTGCCCTGGCAGCTGCTCGCGCAGCGCACGGGCGCGAAGCTGAAGTGGTTCGGGCTGACCGACGACGGCCGGCTCGACCTGTCGAACATCGACGAGGTCATCACCGAGAAGACGAAGATCGTCTCCTTCGTGCTGGTGTCCAACATCCTGGGCACGGTCAACCCGGTCGAGGCGATAGTGCGCCGCGCCCAGGAGGTCGGCGCGCTGGTGTGCATCGACGCCTCGCAGGCCGCGCCGCACATGCCGCTGGACGTCCAGGCCCTCCAGGCCGACTTCGTCGCCTTCACCGGCCACAAGATGTGCGGCCCGACCGGCATCGGCGTCCTCTGGGGCCGTCAGGAGCTGCTGGAGGACCTGCCGCCGTTCCTCGGTGGCGGCGAGATGATCGAGACCGTGTCGATGAGCTCGTCGACCTACGCGCCGGCCCCGCACAAGTTCGAGGCGGGCACCCCGCCGATCGCCCAGGCGGTCGGACTCGGCGCGGCGATCGACTACCTGTCGGCCATCGGCATGGACAAGGTCCTCGCCCACGAGCACGCCATCACCGAGTACGCCGTCAAGCGGCTCACCGAGGTCGAGGACCTGCGCATCATCGGCCCCGCCACGGCCGAGGACCGCGGTGCCGCGATCTCGTTCACGCTCGGTGACATCCACCCGCACGACGTGGGCCAGGTCCTCGACGAGCAGGGCATCGCGGTCCGGGTCGGCCACCACTGCGCGCGGCCCGTCTGCCTGCGGTACGGAATTCCCGCGACCACGCGAGCGTCGTTCTATCTGTACTCCACGCCGGCCGAGATCGACGCACTGGTCGACGGCCTGGAGCACGTACGGAACTTCTTCGGATGAGGGGCTGAGGCGTGAAGCTGGACTCGATGTACCAGGACGTCATCCTGGACCACTACAAGAACCCGCACGGGCGTGGTCTGAGGGACGGCGACGCCGAGGTGCACCACGTCAACCCGACGTGCGGTGACGAGATCACGCTGCGCGTGAAGTACGACGGCACGACGATCAGCGACGTCAGCTACGAGGGGCAGGGCTGTTCCATCAGCCAGGCCTCCGCCTCCGTGCTGAACGACCTGCTGGTCGGCAAGGACCTCGCCGAGGCGCAGCGGATCCAGGGGACCTTCCTGGAGCTGATGCAGTCCAAGGGGAGGATCGAGCCCGACGAGGCGATGGAGGAGGTCCTGGAGGACGCGGTGGCGTTCGCCGGGGTGTCCAAGTATCCCGCCCGGGTGAAGTGCGCCCTCCTCAGCTGGATGGCGTGGAAGGACGCGACGGCCCAGGCGCTGGGCGCCGACGCCGAAAGGACAACGGCATGAGCGAGACCGTGGAGATGAAGCCGGCTTCCGAGGAGGAGGTCCGGGAGGCGCTGATGGACGTCGTCGACCCCGAGCTGGGCATCGACGTCGTCAACCTCGGCCTGATCTACGGCGTCCACATCGACGACTCCAACGTGGCGACCGTCGACATGACCCTGACGTCCGCGGCCTGTCCGCTGACGGACGTCATCGAGGACCAGGCGAAGTCCGCCACGGACGGCCTGGTCAGCGAACTGCGCATCAACTGGGTCTGGATGCCGCCGTGGGGACCCGACAAGATCACCGACGACGGTCGTGAGCAGCTCCGGGCGCTGGGCTTCAACGTCTGACACCCGCTCCGCACGGAAGAACGGCGACGCCCCCCCGGGGCGTCGCCGTTCTCGTGCGTCCTGGTGCGGGGGAGCACACCCCACCGCTGCGTACGCTCGTACACATGGGATACCTGCTGCTCGCCGGCGCCATCGCCGCCGAAGTGTGCGCCACCACCGCCATGAAGTACAGCGACGGCTTCAGCAGGCTCTGGCCCTCGCTGCTGACGGTGCTCGGATACCTCGTCTCCTTCGGCCTCCTCGCCCAGACGCTGCGCACCGTCGCCGTCGGCACGGCCTACGCCATCTGGGCCGGGGTGGGCACCGCGGCCATCGCCGGCATCGGCGTGGCGTTCCTGGGGGAGGGGCTGACCGCCGCCAAGGCCGCCGGGATCGCGCTGATCATCATCGGCGTCGTGGTGCTCAACCTGGGCGGCTCGCACTGATGGCCCGGCGCTACGACCCCGAGCGGCGCCGGCGGATCATGGACGCCGCGATCCGGGTCGTGGGCCGCGGCGGCATCGCCGGGCTCAGTCACCGCAGCGTCGCCGCCGAGGCCGACGTTCCGCTCGGCTCCACCACGTACCACTTCAAGACCCTCGACGAGCTGCTGGTCGCCGCCCTGCGCAGCGCCGACGAGGGCTTCGCCGGCATGGTCGCCGCACGCGGCGGCCTCGAGGACCCGTGCACCGACCTGGTGACCTCGCTGGCGGCCCTGATGGGCGAATGGCTCGCCGGTGAACGCACGGGCGTGGAACTGGAGTACGAGCTGTACCTGGCCGCCCTGCGCCGTCCCGCCCTGCGCCCCGTGGCGGCCGAGTGGGGCGAGGGCCTCGTCGAGCGGCTGTCCCGCCGCACCGACCCGGTCACCGGCCGGGCGCTGGTCGCCCTGATGGACGGCATCTTCCTCCAGGTGCTGCTGACCGGCACGCCCTACGACGAGGCGTACGCGCGGGACGTTCTGCGACGGGTGATCCCGGAGGGACGGCGCGGGAACGGTGGACGGGCGCAGGCCGCCGGCGCGCGCACGCCCCGGCGCGGCCCGACCGGCACGTGAGATGCCCGGGGACCGGTTCGCGTCCGTGGGCGCCGGACGGTTAGGTTGCCCTTATGACCGACACGACTGCTCAGAGCACCACCGGCGCAGTGGCCGCCGGCCTCGCCACCCTCGCCGCCGACGGCACCGTCCTCGACACCTGGTTCCCCGCCCCCGAACTCGTGGCCGAGCCCGGCCCCTCGGGCACCGAGAGGCTCTCCGCCGAGCGGGCCGCCGAGCTGCTGGGCGGCGCCGCCACCGCGGCGGTGGGACCGGACGCACGCCGGGGTGTCGAGGTCGTCGCGGTCCGCACGGTCATCTCCTCGCTGGACGAGAAGCCGGTCGACGCGCACGACGTCTACCTGCGCCTGCACCTGCTCTCGCACCGCCTGGTGAAGCCGCACGGCCAGAACCTGGACGGCATCTTCGCCCACCTCGCCAACGTCGCCTGGACCTCGCTCGGCCCGGTCGCCGTGGACGACGTGGAGAAGGTGCGCCTCAACGCCCGCGCCGAGGGCCTGCACCTCGCCGTGACGTCCGTCGACAAGTTCCCCCGCATGACGGACTACGTCGCCCCCAAGGGCGTCCGCATCGCCGACGCCGACCGGGTGCGGCTCGGTGCGCACCTCGCCGAAGGCACCACCGTGATGCACGAGGGCTTCGTCAACTTCAACGCCGGCACGCTCGGCACGTCGATGGTCGAGGGCCGCATCTCGGCCGGTGTCGTCATCGGTGACGGCTCCGACATCGGCGGCGGCGCCTCCACCATGGGCACCCTGTCCGGCGGCGGCAACGTGCGCATCTCCGTCGGCGAGCGGTGCCTGATCGGCGCCGAGGCGGGCGTCGGCATCGCCCTCGGCGACGAGTGCGTGGTCGAGGCCGGCCTGTACGTCACCGCCGGTACCCGGGTCACCATGCCCGACGGCGAGGTCGTCAAGGCCCGTGACCTGTCCGGCGCCTCCCACATCCTCTTCCGCCGCAACTCCGTCACCGGCACCGTCGAGGCCCGCCCGAACAACGCGGTCTGGGGCGGCCTCAACGACGTCCTGCACAGCCACAACTGACCCGCCGTCCGCGCCCCGTACGGGCTACTGCCCGTGACTTCGGGGTCGTTTTGGCAGATGAACGGGTGGACGCAGGTCCGATCAGAAGCCGGAACGACTGACATACGGAAATGGGGACGAACGGGCGATGACGAACGAGTGGGTGCGGGGCGTGCTCCGCTGTGCGGTCGGAGTGATGGCAGTGGCGGCCGTGCTGATGCTGTGCGGCACGCTGGCCGGTTCCGCGCACGCGGACGAGACCAGCACGGCCTCCCACAACGGTCACCGCGTCGGACTGATCAACGCCAACGTCGGTCAGATCGACGATCCCGCGGAGGACGTACTGGAACACTTCCTGCTGTTCGGTGACGGGTACGCCTGGAACTGAGGGGTCGCTCCGGCGGGCCGGACCGCGCCGCGTGGGAACGCGGCGCGGTCCGGCCCGCTCTTTTCGTGAAGTCGCTGTGCGGTGGCATAGCGGGAGCCGTCCGCGCGCGTCCACACAGGCGCGGGGAGCGGACACAGGGCTCGCTCCCGGGTGACGAGAAGGTGACGATGGATGCCGAGGCGCAGGACAGTTTCCGGGAGTTCGTGGCGAACCGGTCGTCCGCACTGCTGAAGACGGCGGTCCTGCTGAGCGGCGGCGACCGGCACGCGGGCGAGGACCTGCTGCAGAACGCGCTGATCAAGGCGGCGGGCCGCTGGCACCGCATCGACGAACCCGAGGCGTACGTGCGGCGGATCCTCTACCGGCAGCAGATCAGCCGCTGGCGGCTGAAGTGGCGCGGGCGTGAACTCAGCGTGGCCGAGCCGCCGGAACCCGGTACGGACGGGGGCTCCGCCTCGGCCGACGCGGAGCTGCGCCTGGTGATGCGGGGTGCGCTGGCCCGGCTGACCGCACGCCAGCGGACCATGCTGGTGCTGCGCTACTTCGAGGACCTGCCCGAGGCCGAGGTGGCCCGCATCCTGGGCTGCTCGGTGGGCACCGTACGGTCCACCACCCACCGCTCCCTGGCCCGGCTGCGCGCGCTCGCGCCCGAACTGCGCTCGCTCGGCGCGTCCGAGGCCGAGCGACGGCCGTCCGGTGACTACCCGCCCGTGGAGGTGCGGTCGTGAACGTCGACGAACTCGTGCGTGACGCGTTGCGTGAGCAGGCGGCGGAACTGACCGCTCCCGGACCGGGATTCGCCGAACGGGTACTGGCGGTGCGGCGGCGCCGCCGGACCCGCGGGCTGGTCTCCGCCGCCGCCGCGCTGACGGCCGTGATCGCGGTCTCGGTGGGGGTGCCCGTGCTGGACGCAGGCGGGGAGGGGGTGCGGCCCTCGGGTGGGGTGGAGCAGGGTGAGGTCATCGCCCGGGCCGGTCAGTCGCCGCCGCGGGATCTGCTGGCCGCCGGGGAGGTGGCGATGGCCGCGTACTTCACCACCGAGAAGGTGCAACTGGCCGAGGACCGCAGGGTTTCCGAGCGCACCTACTGGCTGCTCGACCCGGGGACCGAGAAGTACGAGAAGGACGACCGGTGGTCGTTCGTGGCCGTGGCCCCGGGGCTGAGGACCGCGGCCGTGCTGGAGCGGGAACTGCCCGCCGGGCGCATCGGGCTGCTCGATCTCGCCAGTGGCGAGGTCAAGCGCTGGATCCCGGTCGATCACAAGGTCGCGGGCCTGGCCTTCTCACCGGACGGCCGCAAGCTCGTGGCGACGACGTACGGCGAGAATCCCGATGTGCTGCACAGGATCGAGGACCCGGACGGGTCGGTCGGATGGCAGTCGCGTGAGATGTCGCCCCGGAACGGCTTCCAGGTCGTCGACGTGGCCTCGGGGGCGGGGTCCTGGGTCGAGATCGAGACCAGCAACGACCTGTCCGGCCCGGCAGGCACCATCAACGCGCGCCAGGACTTCGACTTCAGCGCCGACGGCCGCTTCGTGTGGGCGGGGCGGATCTCCATGGAGATTCCCCTGGACTACTTCGACCTCGCCGGCAACGCCGTCGAGCCCCCGCCCCGTGAGGCGCACCGGATCTGGCACGTCGACGCCGGTCTGTCGCCGGACGGACGGAGGCTCGCCGGTGACTTCGCGGGGAAGTCACACCAGACGTCCTCCTGGATCCTCGATCCCCGTACCGGCGAGCAGGTCGCCGAGATCCGCGGGCAGCAGCTGCTGGCCTGGGCCGACGACGAATCGCTCGTCGCCTGGGACATCGGTGCCGACGGCAACGAGTTCCACCAGCGGCTGGTGCTGGTCACCGTGGGCAGCGACAAGGTGGTTCCGCTGAGCGGGTTCCGGTCGCCCAAGGACGACACGAGAGGGCGGTGGGAGCCGGTGTTCGTGCGGCGGTGAGGTGAGTCAGGCGCTGGTCAGGCCGTCGTACGCCGCCCTGAGGCCGTCGGTGGTGAGCCGGTCGGCGGGCCTCAGCGGCGCGCGGACCGGGCCCGCGGGGAGACCCAGGGCGGTGAGGAGGGCCTTCGCGGTGACCGTGCCGGGGAGGCCGTCCGACATCACGGCCTCGATGAGGGGGATCAGCCGCTGCTGGAGGTGCGCCGCGCGGGCCGTGTCGCCGGCGTCGAAGGCGTCCAGTACGCCGCGCACGTGCTCGGGGACCACGTTGGCGACCGTGCTGACACAACCGGCGCCGCCGACCGCGTAGAGGGCGAGGTTGTGCTCGTCGCAGCCGGCGTAGTACGCGAGGTCGGTGCGGGACATCAGCTTCTGCGCCGACAGGAAGTCGTAACTGCAGTCCTTCACCGCCACGATCCGGGGATGCTCCGCGAGGCGCAGCAGGGTCTCGGGTTCGATGCGGGTGCCGGTACGGGCCGGGATGTCGTACAGGGCGAGCGGGAGGCCCGTCGCGTCGGCCACGTGAAGGAAGTGGGCCTCGACCGCGTCCTGCGGCGGACGGCTGTAGTACGGGGCGACCACCAGCAGGCCGTCGGCGCCCGCCCGCTCCGCCGCGCGGGCCAGCTCGACGGTGTGGGCCGTGTCCGGGGTGCCGACGCCGGCGACGATCGTGGCGCGGGTGCCGACCGCCTCGCGCACCGCCGTGATCAGGTCCGACTTCTCGGCGTCCGTGGTGGTGGGGGACTCGCCCGTGGTGCCGGACAGGACCAGACCGTCGCAGCCCCGGGTCACCAGGTGGTCGGCGAGACGCCGCGCGCCCTCCAGGTCGAGCGCGCCGGCGGAGGTGAACGGGGTGATCATCGCGCACAGGGTGCGGCCGAAAGGAGGATGCATGGGGGTAGTGTCGGCCGTCGGCCCGTGAAGTTCCACTTACATGTGATGACGGGTACGCGTAAGCATTGCTTTATGGATAGCGCGGGGTGCGCAGGGGTACTCGGTTCCTCCCGACCCGAGAGGAGGCGCATCGTGACCGGAACCATCGAGCGACGGCCGGTTCGTGACGAGCACAGCGTGGGTGAGCTCGTCGGGCAGGCCACCGAGCAGATCTCACGGCTCGCACGGCAGGAAGTGGCACTCGCCAAGGAAGAACTGGCGGAGAAGGGCCGCCGTGCCGGAAAGGGCGGCGGGATGCTGGGGGCGGCGGGCGCGTTCGGCTACGCCGGGCTGCTGGCGCTGGCCGGGACGGGTGTCGCTGCGCTGGACCTGGTGCTGCCCCTGTGGGCCGCGGCACTCATCGTCACGGGCGTGCTGTTCCTCATCGCCGGTGTGCTCGCCGCCGCCGGCCGCGGGCAGTTGCGACGGGCCACGCCGCCCAAACCGGAGAAGACACTCGGCAGCGTGAAGGCCGACGTGGAGGAGATCAAGGAAAGGGCGCACCGATGACGCACGACGTGAGGGGCGCGGGGCCCGCCGCCGGAGCCCATGTCGACGCGGCCGCGGAGGCCGCCGCGACGGGACGGGGCGCCAAGGGGCCCGACGAACTGCGCCGGCAGATCGAGCAGACGCGACACCAGCTCGGCGACACCGTCGAGGAGCTGGCCGGGAAGATGGACGTCAAGGGGCGGGCGAGGGCGCGGGCCGAGGAGCTGCGGGACCGGGCCGGGGCGATGAAGGTGCAGATGCGCAGCAGCGCCGCGCACGCCGGTGAGGCCGGCAAACGGCACCGCAAGCCGATGATCATCGCGGGTGCCGCGGTCGCCGCGGTGGTGGGCGGCGTGATGGTGTGGCGCCACCGGTGCTGACGGGGCGCGCCATCCGCCCGGCAGACGGTGGGGGAGAGAACGGGCGGCCGTTCTCTCCCCCACCGCCGTGCGCGGCCGTCCGCTACGGGCGGAAGCGCAGGATCTGCGGATCGTGATCGCTGATCTGGTCGTGGAACTCCGCGTTGATGTGCACGCTGTCGTAGCTGAAGCGGCGGATCGACGGGGTGATCAGGATCTGGTCCAGGACCTGGCTGTTGCCCTGGTAGACGTAGGAGTAACGCTCCGGCTTCGGCAGGGACTTGATCGCCGACCAGAGGGTGCCGCGGCCCTCGAGGATGTCGGTGGTCCGCGAGAACTCGAAGTCGTTGATGTCGCCGAGGGCCACGACGTGGGCGTTCTTCTGGGTCTTGAGGACCTTCGCGGTGAAGTCGTGGACCGCCCGGGCCTGGAGGTGGCGCTGGGTCTCCGAACCGCGCGCCGGCGGCTGGTACTGGGACGTCAGGCCCTGGTCGCCGCCCTTCGAGGCGAAGTGGTTGGCGATCACGATGACCGTACGGCCCCGGAAGCTGAACTCGCCGGCCAGCGGCTTGCGGCTGTCGGCGAACGCCTCCGAGGCCGGGTCGACGCGGCCGGGGGAGAGGGTCAGCGCGGCCTTGCCCCGGACCTTGACGACGTCGGTGGGGGTGGTGGCGTCTCCGCCGGGGCGGTCGGTGAAGGAGACCCGCTCGGGGTTGAAGAGGAACGCCTGGCGGATGTTGCCGCCCGGCTGGCCGCCGTCAGCCTTGTCGGCCGGGTCGACGGAACGCCAGTCGTAGCGCGGGCCGCCCGCCGCCTCGATGGCGTCGATCAGCAGGGTCAGGGTCCGGTCGGCGGCCACCGTGCCGTCGTCGGTGGCGCCGTTGTTGTCCTGGATCTCCTCCAGCGACACGATGTCGGGGGACCGGAGATGGTCCACGATCGCGGCGGCGTGCGCGGCGAACGTGTCGTCCGAGGGGTCCAGGTTCTCGACGTTGTACGTCGCGACCGCCAGTTCGGAGTCGTGCTGCGCCCGGGTCGTCTCGCGCCGCAGGCCACCGGAGTCGAGGGTGCCCAGCGTGCTCGCCACCAGCGTGTAGCCGCCGAACTGGTTGTAGTCCAGCGGCCCCGCCGTCGTACCGGTGAGGGTGTCGCCGACGTTCGCGTCGGGGAAGTCGGCCGCCCTGCCCAGCGACTGGATCTGCAGACGCCCGGTGTTCTGGGAGTCGTACGAGCCGTAGACCGTGCCGCCGCGCGCGTTGCGGTGCTCCCACGGCTTCACCGTGACCCACAGCTCCGTGTACGGGTCGGTCGCGCCGACCACCCTGGTGTCCGAGACCTGGACGTTCATGCCCTCCAGGGACTCGTAGAGGTCCAGCGCGTACCGGGCGGGCCGGAGCGGGAGGCCGTTGATGGAGCCGTCGGCGGTGGGCGCGTAGGCGGCCGGGACCGATCTCGCCGTGACCGGCGTCGCGGCCGGCACGGTGTTGCCGCTGGAGAGGACCGTGAAGACCGGGCGGGAGATCTGCGTCAGGGACTGGTTGCCGGACGAGGTGCCGCCGGGGACGTACTCCGTCACCGTGCCCGTGACGCTGACGGAGTCGCCGACCGCGACACCCTGCGGCGTGGAGCCGGTGTAGACGAAGACGCCCTCACTGGTCGCCGGGTCGGAGTCGGGGGTGGGGTCCTGGATCCAGAAACCGCGGGACGAGCCGTAGGTGCGGATGCCGGTGACGATCCCGGTCACCTCGCTGACCTGCTGACCCGCGTACGGCGATATGCGGGTGTCGCCCTGGATGTCATGGATGCGCAGCGAGTCCGCGTGCGCGGGAGAGGTGAGGACGACGGTGGATGCCGCGGTGCACACGGCGGCAACGGTGAGCGCGGCGAGACGCGCGGACGACAAGCTCGGCAACGGATTCCCTCCGGGAACGTGATCTACGCCGGGACGAGGGTGGAGCGTGGGTCACTCCCTGTCTACGCGCGTCAATCTCCAGCCTGGCCAAGCCACTTGTCAAGGTTTCGGCCATGTACGGCGCCTGAAGGGGAGATGAAGCGGGCGGCATGGGTGGAAATCCGTCTAGGCTGAGCGGCCGAGTCGTCAGAGTCCCTAGGAGAAACAAGCCGATGTCAGACAGCTCCATCCTGCCGCCGGCGCGGCTGCGCCCCGAAGCGGAGCTGGCGCGCGACGCCCTGTCCACCCCGGTGCTCTCCCGCGCCGCCGGACTCGCCCGCTGGGCCGGGCCCGGGACCCGCGTCGACGCCGGCGGCGGGCTCGTCGAGGAGCAACTGGCCGCGGCCGCCGCGGAACTCGGACTGACCGGCGACGACGCCGCGGCCTGGGCGAGCGAGGCGTGGCGGGTCGCCGTCGACACCGGACTCGTCGAGATCGTCGACGAGGAGGAGGGGACCGTCACCGCGGGCGCCGAACTGGCGCTGCTCACCGGCGGATCGCCACGGGACGTGCTGGAGGTCTGGCTCGCCGCCCTGGAAACGGTGATCGGCGACGTGAGCGTCCCCGACCTGAGAGGGCTCGTCGACGCCATCGCCGAGGGAGAGGGCTCCGGGGAACTCGACCTCGACGCCCTGGACTGGGACCCCGAGGCCGAAGCCGACTTCCTGGACGGAGTGCTCGGCAACCTGTACCTGCTGACCGTCGGGGACGAAGGCCCCGGCGGGGCACCCGTGCCGCTGCCCGCGCTCGCCGCGTCGGTGATCGTGCCCGACGACATGCCCGAACCCACCGACGACGTCCTGGAGCAGGTCTCCGACGCGATGATGCGGCTCGACGACCAGTTCCGCGAGCTCGAACCGGTGGGGCTCGTCGAGTACCACCCGGTCGACGAGGCGCTGATGGCCGACGCCGACGAGGAGCCCGCCGTACCGGTGGACGACACCGACGTCTCCCGCTACGGCATGGTGCGGCTCACCCCGCTCGGGCTCTACGGACTGCGCGCCCGGCTGCTGGAGGCCGGATTCGAGGCGCCGGCGGTCGGGGAGCTCACCGACAAGGGAGCCGACGCGCTGCTCGACGGCACGGCCGGCTTCCCGCCCGCTGCCGCCCACGCGGAGACGGAACAGTGGCTGGCCCGGCGCGAACCCCTGTCCTCCGCCCGTGAGTTGCTGGCGGCGGCCCGCGGCAGCGACGCGGGCGCGCCGCTGCGCCGGCTGCGGTGCCAGCAGGCGCTGTCGCTGGTCGGCGCCTCCGCCGAGCCCGCCCTGCGGGAAGTCCTGGCCGACCCCGAACTGGGCGGCCTGGCCCGGGTGTGGCTGGCCGAGCACGGGGCGGCCGACGTGCCGCCCCCGTCCGAGGCCCTGATCTTCTGGCTGACCATCGACACCGTCGCCGCCCAGCTCGCCGCGGAGGGCAACTCCGAGGAGCTGCGCTTGCTGGTGGAGGGCCTGGCGCGGCAGCACAGCGGCTTCTTCGACACCGCCTGGCGGGTGGACCACCCGGCCACCGCGGACGTGCTGGAGGCCATGGGACGCCTGCACCCGGACAAGAAGGTCGCCAAGGAAGCACGCAAGGCCGCCTTCAAGGCACGCTCGCAGCACGGGAGCTGAGCTCCGCGGCCCCGGAGCCGGCATCGTCCGCCGATCAAGGGCCTGTCCGGCGGACCATGCCGCAGACGCGGGGTCCGGCACGTCCATCCGCGGCGTTGTCGTCGGTTGTCGACGCTCCGCGTCGACGCCCTCCTCCGACCTGATCCGCCGGACAGGCCCTAATTCGCTCGCCCCGCCGAGGCCGCCCTTTTAGAGTGATGTACGTCCAAGTGCGCAGGCAGGACCTACTTCCACTCATAATGGGGCGGTCACGGGTTCGAGTCCCGTCACCGGCACAACGCGCCGGTGTAGCTCAGGGGTAGAGCACCATCGTCGGTTCCGCCGACCTGAACTCTGGACACCGATAACTTCACGCACCTCCCGGTGCGCGGGCTGCGGCTACTTCTTCTGCAAAAAGATTCCGTGCCGCCGCCGACCTGATCTCGGGAGGCGCAGCAGAGGGCAGGGTGCCCGGTGCGCAGGCAGCGGATACTTCTCGGATCAGGTTTGTTGCGGGTTCGAATCCCGTCGTCGGCCCGGGGCCGATGTGGCGGAAAGGGAAGACGCGCCTGACATGTTCCGTCGCCGACTTCTTCCTCGGGCACCCTCCTTCTCGCGCCTCCCTCCGAAGACAACGGGAATTCGGGGGAATTCACCATGGCACGCTTCAACACCAGGGCGGCGAAGGCGCGGCCCACCTCGCGCGTGACGTCGACGGGCCGCGTCCTCACCACGCACCAGGGCGGCCGGGGCCAGGAGCGTGACGCTCGCTCCGAGCTCTTCCTGCTCGCCGTCTCCCACTTCGTGACCCAGCAGACCTTCTACGAGAGCGGCGACCGCCGTGACGACCGGTTCGTCAAGCTCGTGCGCGAACTCGCCGTGACCGACCCGTCGTGGACGGCCGGCCTGCTCGGCTGGCTGCGCGGCGAGGGCAACCTGCGGACCGCCTCCCTGGTGGGCGCCGCCGAGTACGTCAAGGCCCGGCTCGACGCCGGAGCGACCGCCGGCCCCTCGAACCGGCAGGTCGTGGACTGCGTGCTGCGGCGCCCCGACGAGCCCGGTGAGCTGCTCGCCTACTGGACGGCGACCTACGGCCGGAACATCCCCAAGCCCGTCAAGCGCGGTGTCGCCGACGCCGTGCGCCGCCTCTACGGGGGCAAGGCGCTGCTGAAGTACGACACCGCCTCCAGGGGCTACCGCTTCGGCGACATCCTGAACCTGGTGCACGCGGCCCCCGACCCGGACAAGCCGTGGCAGGGCGAGCTGTTCCGCTACGCCCTGGACCGCCGGCACCACCCGGACACCGCTGTGCCGCCCGCCGCGGACCGGGTCCTCACCGCGCACCGCGAGCTGATGGCGCTGCCCGTGGAGGAGCGGCGCGCGGTCGTCACGGCACCCGGCGGCGCCGAGCGGCTGGCCGCCGCGGGCCTCACCTGGGAGACGCTGGCGGGGTGGCTGCAGGGGCCGATGGACAAGGCTGCCTGGGAGGCGGTGATTCCGTCCATGGGGACGATGGCGCTGGTGCGCAACCTGCGGAACTTCGACGAGGCGGGCGTCTCGGACGAGGTCGCCGCGTCGGTCGCCGCACGCATCGCGGACCCGGCGGAGGTCGCGCGGTCGCGTCAGTTCCCCTTCCGGTACCTGGCCGCGTACCAGCACGCGCCGTCGCTGCGCTGGTCGTACCCGCTGGAGCGGGCGCTCGGGCACTCGCTGGCCGACGTGCCGGCGCTGCGGGGACGGACGCTGGTCCTCGTGGACCGCTCGGGTTCGATGTTCTACTCCCGGATGTCGGACCGCTCCGAGCTCACCCGCGCGGACGCGGCGGCGGTCTTCGGCACGGCCCTCGCGCTGCGGGCGGCCGAGGCGGACCTCGTCGAGTTCGGCTCGACCAGCCGGCCGGTGCGTTTCCGCCGGGGCGAGTCGGTGCTGAGGATCCTCGGCCGGTTCGGTGACCTCGGAGGCACCGACACCACCGGGGCGGTGCGCCGGCACTACGCGGGGCACGACCGGGTCCTGATCGTCACCGACGAGCAGTACGCCTTCAGCCACCACGGTGACCCGACGGAGCAGGTCCCGGCGCACGTACCGGTCTACACCTGGAACCTGGCGGGCCACCGTGCGGGCCACGGCCCGTCGGGCACGGCGAACCGGCACACTTTCGGCGGCCTCACGGACGCCGCGTTCCGGATGGTGCCGCTGCTGGAGGCCGGGCGGGACGCCGACTGGCCGTGGGCGGCGTGAGGAACGCCGGGTGTCCCCGTCGGAGGGGGACACCCGGCGTTTCCGTCCGCGCGGCTACAGGGCCTGGGCGGCCGGCTTGACCATGCCGCGGACGGTGCGGGACTTCACGAAGTCGCCCATCGCGGTCATCTCCCACTCGCCGGAGAACTGGCGGATCAGCTTCGCCATCATCACGCCCGTCTGCGGTTCGGCGCTGGTGAGGTCGAAGCGGACCAGTTCCTCGCCGGTCGTGGTGTCCAACAGGCGGCAGTACGCCTTGGCGACCTCGGTGAACTTCTGGCCGGAGAAGGAGTTCACCGTGAAGACCAGGCCGCTGACCTCCATGGGAAGCCGGCCGAGGTCGACGGTGATGGTCTCGTCGTCCCCGCCGCCCTCGCCGGTGAGGTTGTCGCCGGAGTGGCGGATCGCGCCGCCCACGATCTGGAGCTTGCCGAAGTAGCAGCTGTCGATGTGGTTGCGCTGCGGGCCGTAGGCGATGACCGAGGCGTCCAGGTCGATGTCCTTGCCGCGGTAGGCGGGCTCCCAGCCGAGACCCATCGTGACCTGGGAGAGCAGCGGGCGGCCGCCCTTCATCAGGCTCACGGTCTGGTTCTTCTGGAGACTGACCCGGCCCTTGTCGAGGTTGATCTTCCCGGAACCGGGGGCGGGGGCCGGCGGGGCGGGCGGAGCCGGGGGAGCGGCGGGGGCGGCAGGGGCGGCGGCCGGCACGGGGGGTGCCTGCGGGGCGGCCGCCGGCTGGGCCGGGGCGGCGGGAGCGGCCGGCTCCTCGACCGTGACGCCGAAGTCGGTGGCGATGCCGGCCAGGCCGTCGGCGTAGCCCTGGCCGACGGCGCGGGCCTTCCAGGCGCCGTTGCGCAGGTAGATCTCGACGACCACGAGAGCCGTCTCGGAGCCGAGGCCCGGGGGCGTGAACGTCGCCAGGACGGCGTTGCTGTCCGCGTCGCGGAGGGTGGCCGTGGGCTCGATGCCCTGGAAGGTCTGTCCCGCGGCGTCGGGGCTCGCGGTGACGACGATCTTCTCGATGCCGGGGGGTACGGCGGTGGTGTCCACCGTGATGGCGTCGGGGGCGGAGCCGCCGCCGGAGCGGTAGGTCACGCCGGGGCCCGCGGGCTGGTTGTAGAAGATGAAGTCGTCGTCGGAGCGCACCTTGCCGTCGGCGGTGAGCAGCAGGCCCGAAACGTCGAGCCGCACGGGCGCGGAGACGTCCACCGTCACGCGGGCGGTGGGGAGGGGGATGTTCGAGCCGGGGGTCATAGCTGTCATGCCGGGTGAACGAGCGAGGGCGTTTTACCGTTCCCTTACCTGTGGTCCGATCGGGGGTGGTGGGAGGGCGAGAGGTGTTTCGCCCGGTGTTCTCGCCCCCGCCGCCCCTTCCCGTCCCTACCCGGGGCTCCGCCCCGGACCCTGCTCCTCAGGCGCCGGAGGGGCTGGGAGTGGGCTCCGGCCCGGACCCTGCTCGTCAAGCGCCGGAGGGGCTGGGAGTGGGCTTCGCCCCGGACCCTGCTCCTCAAGCGCCGGAGGGGCTGGGAGTGGGCTTCGCCCCGGACCCTGCTCGTCAAGCGCCGGAGGGGCTGGGAGTGGGCTCCGGCCCGGGCCGTGCTTCTCAGGCGCCGGAGGCTGGATTGCCCTGCCGGCGCTCTCAGGGCACGATCACGATCTTCCGGCCCACGCCCGCCGCGAACTGGTCCAGGGCCTGGGGGTACCGGTCCAGGGGGAGGCGGTCGCTGATGAAGACGTCCGGGTCCAGGACGCCGCCCGCGAACAGCTCCGCCGCGCGCTCGTAGCTGTGCAGCACGGCCATCGACCCGGTGATGGTGATCTCCTGGTTGTAGATCCGGTACGGATCGATCCGCACCCGCGTCGCGTAGTCGGCGACACCGAACTGCAGGAAGGTGCCCGCCTTCGCCACCCGCTCCAGACCGTCCTGGATCGCCGCCGCGTTCCCCGTCGCGTCGATGACGAGGTCCCACCCCTGCGGCCGGTCCAGCTCGTCCGGCGTCGCCGCCGCCGCGGAGACACCGAGCTGCCGGGCCGTCTCCAGCCGCGCCGGATTGAGGTCCACCATGTCCACGCTCGCCGCGCCGGTCCGCTTCGCCAGTTCCAGCATCATCAGCCCCATGGTTCCGGAGCCGTAGATCAGCACGTGCGCGCCGAGCCGCGCCCGGAGCACGTCGTAGCCGCGCACCGCGCAGGACAGCGGCTCGATCAGCGCCGCGTCCTGGGTGCGCACGTGCTCGGGCAGCTTCACGCAGTTCGCCACCGGGGCGAGGGCGTACCGGGCGGCGCCGCCCGACGTGGTGACGCCGATCGCCGCCCAGCGTTCGCAGAGGTTGTTGTGGCCGGTGCGGCAGTAGCGGCACTCGTGGCAGTAGAGGGAGGGGTCCACCGCGACCTGGTCGCCGACCGACACCTCCGTGACCGCGGTGCCGACGCCGACCACCTCCCCGGCGAACTCGTGCCCCGGCACGATCGGGAGCCTGGGGGCGAACTCGCCCTGGAGGATGTGCAGGTCGGTGCCGCACAGTCCGCAGGCCGCGACCTCGACGACGACGTCGCGGGGCCCTGGCACCGGGTCCGGGACCTCGGTGACGACGGCCTTGCCCGCGGACTCGATGACGGCGGCCTTCATTTCACGGCTCCCAACGACAGGCCCTGGACGAGTTTGTCCTGGGCGGCGAACCCCGCGGCGAGCACCGGCAGGGAGATGACGAGCGACGCGGCGCAGACCTTGGCCAGGAAGAGGCCCTGGCTGGTGATGAAGCCGGTCAGGAAGACGGGGGCGGTCTCGGCGACCACGCCCGTCAGCACCCGGGCGAACAGCAGTTCGTTCCAGCTGAAGATGAAGCAGATGAGGGCCGTCGCCGCGATGCCGGGCAGGGCGATCGGGGCGACCACGCGGGCCAGCACCGTCGGCAGCCGGGCGCCGTCGATCTGGGCGGCCTCGATGACCGCGACCGGGACCTCGGCGAGGAAGGACTGCATCATCCACACCGCGATCGGCAGGTTCATGGAGGTGTAGAGGAGGACCAGCAGCCAGATGTTGTCGAGCAGCCCGGCGTTCTTGGCGAACAGGTAGATCGGCAGCAGGCCGGCCACGACGGGCAGCATCTTGGTGGAGAGGAAGAAGAACAGCACGTCGGTCCACCGCTTCACCGGGCGGATGGACAGGGCGTAGGCCGCGGGTAGGGCCAGCAGCAGGACGAGGAGGGTGGAGGCGACGGACGCCACCGCGGAGTTGGTCAGGGCGGGCCAGGGGCTCGCGCCGCCGTCCGCGCCGAAGAACTCGCGGTAGCCGTCCAGGGTGAGGGCGGCGGCGAAGGACGGCGGGTTGGTCGCCGCGTCCGTCTCGGAGTGGAAGGACGTCAGGGCCATCCAGGCGATGGGCAGGAAGAACACGATGCCGGCCAGCCAGGCGACCAGGCCCAGGCCCGCTCCGCCGCGGGACCGGCCGCGGGTGCGTACGGCGTTGCTGCTCATGCGCGGGACACCTCCTCGCGGAACAGGGACGACACCACGCGCAGGGCGAAGGTCGCGATGACGATGGAGCCGATGACGACCAGGACGCCGGCGGCCGAGGCGAGGCCGTTCTCGTGGGCCTGGTAGAAGGTCTGGTAGACGGTGTAGGGAAGGTTGGCGGTACCCAGGCCGCCGGAGGTGAGGGTGAAGACGGCGTCGAAGTTCTGCACGATGTAGATCGAGCCGAGCAGGGCGCCCAGTTCGAGGTAGCGGCGCAGGTGGGGCAGGGTCAGGTGGACGAAGATCTGCCAGTCGCTCGCCCCGTCGACGCGGGCGGCCTCCAGCTGCTGCTGGTCCCGGCTCTGCAGTCCGGCGAGCAGGATCAGCATCATGAACGGGGTCCACTGCCACACCAGCGCGGCCTCGACGGCCAGCAGCGGGGTGGCGGAGATCCAGTCGGGCTGGGGGCCGCCGACGTAGTGCAGCAGCCCGTTGAGGAGCCCGTACTCGGGGTTGTAGAGGACGTGCTTCCACAGCAGGGCGGCCGCGACCGGGACCACCAGGAACGGGGCGATGAGCAGGGTGCGGACGATGCCCCGGCCCCGGAACCTGCGGTCCAGCAGCAGGGCGAGGAGCAGTCCGAGGACCAGGCTGGCCAGGACGACCCCCACGGTCAGCAGGATCGTCGTCCAGACGGACCGGCGCAGGTCCGCGTCGGTGAGGACCTCCTGGTAGTTCGCGAAGCCGGCGAATCCGCGGGCGTCGGGGTAGAGGGAGTTCCAGTCGAAGAAGGAGATCACCAGGGTCGCCACGAACGGCAGCTGGGTGACCACGATCATGAAGATCAGGGCGGGCAGCAGGGGGCCGCGGGCGGCCCAGGCGCGCAGCCGGCCGGAGGACCGGCGAGGGGCCGGGCGGGTCTCTGGCGCGGCCGCGGGGGCCGTGGTCGTGGCGGTCATCGGCCCTCGTACTCCTCGGAGATCTCTTCTGCGAGCTGCTGGGACTTCCTCAGGGCCGACTCGACGGACTGGCGTCCGGCGATGGCCGCGCTGATCTCCTGGGAGACCCGCGTGCCGAGATCGGTGAACTCGGGGATGCCGACGAACTGGATGCCGGGCGCGGGGCGGGGCTGCACCCCCGGGTCGTCGGGCCGGGCCTGTTCGATGGCCTCCTTGGTCATCTCCTGGAAGGCGGCGGCCTCCGCGCGGTAGTCGGGGTCGGCGTAGGTGGAGGCGCGCTTGCCGGCCGGGATGTTGGACCAGCCGATCTCGTCGCCCACCAGCTGCTCGTACTCCTTGCTGGAGGCCCAGGAGACGAACTTCCAGGCGTTGTCGGGGTTGCGGGAGGCGTCCTGGATGCCCCAGGCCCAGGTGTAGAGCCAGCCGGAGGACTCGGTCCTCTCCACGGGCGCGGGGGCGTAGCCGACCTTGCCCTTGACCGGGGAGCCCGTCGCTTCGAGCGAGCCGGCGGCGGAGGTGGCGTCGTACCACATGGCGACCTTGCCCTGGGTCATGTTGTTGAGGCACTCGGCGAAGCCGGCCTGGGGGGCGCCGGATTCGCCGTGCTCGCGGACCAGGTCGACATAGAACTTCGTCGCCTTCTGCCACTCGGGGGAGTCGAGCCTCGCGTTCCAGTCCTCGTCGAACCAGGTGCCGCCGAAGGTGTTCACCACGGTGGTGAGCGGGGCCATGACCTCGCCCCAGCCGGGGAGTCCGCGCAGGCAGATGCCCTTCATGCCCGGCTCGGCTCCGTCGAGTCGCGCGGCGAGGCCGGCCACCTGCCGCCAGGTGGGCCGGGCGGGCATGGTGAGGCCCTCCCGCTCGAAGACGTCCTTGCGGTACATCAGGAAGGACGACTCGCCGTAGAAGGGCTGGCCGTAGAGCTTGCCGTCGTCGCCGGTGAGGGAGCGGCGCATCGGTTCGAGGACGTCCCGCTGGTCGTAGCCGGGGTCGTCGGCGACGTAGGAGTCCATCTCCTTCAGCCAGCCGTTGCGGGCGTAGATGGGGATCTCGTAGTTGGACAGGGTGGCCACGTCGTACTGGCCGGCCTGGTTGGCGAAGTCCTGGCTGATCTTGTCGCGGACGTCGTTCTCCGGCAGCACGGTGAAGTTGACCTTGATGCCGGTGTCCTCGGTGAAGTGTTCCGCGGTGAGCTTCTGCAGTTCGACCATCTGCGGGTTGTTGACCATCAGGACGTTGACGGAGTCACCGCCGGACCCGGCCCCGCCCGCTCCGGCCCAGCAGCCGGAGAGCAGCGGGGCGAGCAGCGTCCCTGCGGCGGCCGCGGCGAGCGCGGCGCGCGGCGGCCTCCATCGGCTCTGCGTGTGCATGGATCACTCCTCGGCGAAAGCGGCGTAGGGGGAGAGGACGGGCGTCGCCGGGCAGGGCTCCGCCCCGAGAGGCATGGACGGGGTGGGCCGCGGTGGCGGTCCGGTGCGCTTCAGACCCGGATGACCTGGGGTCCGAGCAGGGAGTAGCGGTGGGCCTCGGCGGCCGGGAGCAGGGTGCTGGTGACGATCGCCTCCAGCGCGCCGACCTCGGCGAACCGGCAGAAGCCGGCCGCCCCGAACTTGGTGTGGACACCGGCGAACACCACCCGGCGGGCGGCCCGGACCGCCTGTGCCTTGACCTCGCTGACGGCGGGGTCGGGCGTGGTCAGTCCGTGTTCGCGGGAGATCCCGTTGGCGCCGATGAACGCCAGGTCGATGACGAATCCGGCGAGCATCCTCGTGGTCCAGTGGTCGACCGTGGCGAGGGTGCCGGAGCGGACCCGCCCGCCGAGCAGCAGGACGGACACGGTGCCGGTCTCCGCGAGCGCGCCCGCGACCGGCAGGGAGGCGGTGACCACGGTGAGCGGCCGGTCGGTGGGCAGGGCCTCGGCGATGAGCTGCGGGGTGAAGCCCTCGTCGACGAAGACGGTCTCGGCGTCCCCGAGGAGGCCGGCCGCGGCGGCCGCGACCCTGCGTTTCTCGGGGACGTGGCTGGTGGCGCGGAAGGCGAGCGTCGTCTCGAAGCCGGCGCTCTCCACGGGGTAGGCGCCGCCGTGGGTGCGGCGTACCAGGCCGTGGTCCTCCAGGGCGCGCAGGTCGCGGCGTACGGTCTCCCTGGCCACGCCCAGGTCGGCGGCGAGCGCGGTCACGTCGACCGAGCCGGTGGAGCGTGCCACCCGCACGATCTCCCGCTGGCGCTCTTCGGCCGTCCTGCTGCGCATGGCCGGACACCTGCTTCCTGATCTCGCTGCCCGTTCGGGCCCGGTGCGGCCCATGCAGGAAGTTCTACAGCGGGTGTTCGTCACTGACCAGGCTTGTTGCGCGTCCGTTCCTGCCCGGTTGTGCCCGTTCGGCGGGGGCGGTGTCCGGCGCGGACCTGGGAGGGAGCCCGCGCCGGCGTGGGAGCGGGCAGCGCCGGTGCCCGCATACGGCGGCGGGCGGGCCCGTTCGGTGCCCGCCCGCCGCCGTATGCGATCGTTTCGCGCCGTCGTGGCGCGTGGGGGTCGTCGTCAGTACGGCCAGAGGGGCGGGTCGGTGACGAAGTGGCCGCCCAGGCAGGCGTGCGCGGGGTCGTCCGGGTCCAGCTCGCCCTGTTCGGCGATCAGCTTCCCGGCGTACGGCTCGGAGTCGTCGCGCGGTTCGTAGCCGAGCGCCCGCGCGGAGGTGAGGTCCCACCACAGGCGGGTGTTGGCGGAGGAGCCGTGGACCACGGTGTGGCCGACGTTCTCGGCGGTCAGGGCGGCGTGCAGGAGGCGGGCGCCGTCGGCGGGGCTCATCCACACCGACAGCATGCGCACGCTGGTCGGTTCGGGGAAGCAGGATCCGATGCGTACGGAGACGGTCTCCAGGCCGTGCTTGTCCCAGTAGAGCTGGGCGAGGTCCTCGCCGAAGCACTTGGACAGGCCGTAGAAGGTGTCCGGGCGGCGCGGGGTGTCGACCGGGATGAGGGGGTCGCCGCCGCGGGGGCGCGGGGTGTAGCCGACGGCGTGGTTGGAGGAGGCGAAGACGACGCGCCTCACGCCCTCCTCGCGGGCCGCCTCGTACAGGTTGTAGGTGCCCTCGATGTTGGCCTTGAGGATCTTGTCGAAGGACGCTTCGAGCGAGATGCCCGCGAGGTGGACGATCGCGTCGACGCCGCGGACCGCCTCGCGCACGGCGTTCCTGTCGGCGAGGTCCGCGACGATCGCGTCGGGCTCGCCGTCGACGGGACGCAGGTCGAGCAGGCGCAGTGTGTAGCCGTACTCGGGGAGCAGGTTCCGCATGAGGGTGCCGAGGCCGCCGGCGGCTCCGGTGAGCAGAACGGTGCGGGGAGCGGGCATCCTCGGGTCTCCTTGCGGCGCCGGCCGGCCGCCCGTACATATGGGCGCACGGCATTCATATTCATGGACACGCTAAGGAGGTCGGGCGCGGCTCGTCAAGTATCCCCCGGTGATCGTCCGGCGTCCCGTCGGGCGCGGGAATCGGCTGGTGCGCGGCGCGGCGCGGCGCTTGACCGGCGGTCCCGGGGCGCCTTAGCGTGGCAGTTGTTCAGAGATATGGACACTAGTCACGGATATGGACATGGGAGAGCTTGTGACGTCAGCCGCCCCTCTCGCCGCCCGACTCGAAGTCCCCAGCGGGCCCCTGTTCTTCCCGGTCACCGCGTACGGACCGGACGGCGCCGTCGATCTCGACACCTACCGGATCCATGTGCGGCGCGGCGTGGAGGCCGGGGCCGCCGCCGTGTTCGCCTGCTGCGGCACCGGCGAGTTCCACGCGCTGACACCGGAGGAGTTCGAGAGCTGCGTCCGGGCCGCCGTGGAGGCCGCCGAAGGCCGCGTGCCGGTGATCGCGGGCGCCGGGTACGGCACCGCGCTCGCCGTCCGCTGCGCCCGGCTCGCCGAGGGTGCCGGGGCGGACGGGCTGCTCGCCATGCCGCCCTACCTGGTCAAGGCGGGACAGGAAGGGCTGTTGCGGCACTACGGGGAGATCGCAGCGGCCACCTCCCTGCCCGTGATCGTCTACCAGCGCGACAACGCCCTCTTCACACCGGAGACGGTCGTCGGGCTGGCCCGCACCGACGGGATCATCGGCCTCAAGGACGGCCAGGGCGACCTCGACCTGATGCAGCGGACGGTCAGCGCCGTCCGTGCGGCGGCTCCCGGGGACTTCCTCTACTTCAACGGGCTGCCCACCGCCGAACTCACCCAGTCCGCCTACCGGGGCATCGGCATCACCCTGTACTCGTCCGCGGTGTTCTGCTTCGTGCCCGAGATCGCCGTCGCCTGCCACACCGCCTTCCGCACCGGCGACACCGCCACCGTCGACCGGCTGATCGACGGCTTCTACCGGCCGTTCGCCGAACTGCGCGCCCAGGGCCACGGCTACGCCGTCTCCCTCGTCAAGGCCGGGGTGCGGATGCGCGGCCTGGAGGTGGGGGAGGTGCGGCCGCCGCTGCAGGAACCCGCGGGAGATCATGTCAAGCGGCTCGCTCACCTGACCGAGCGGGGACTCGCGCTGCTCGAGGAGGACAAGTGAAGGCGTCGGCGTTCGTCTACCCCTGGGACGTCAACGGGGATCCGGAGGCACCCGCGCGGATCGCCGCGCTCGGCACGGCACAGGTGACGCTGGCCTCCGCCTACCACTCCACCCGCGCGCTGACGCCCCGTCACCCGCGCCACCGCATCGTCACCGCGGAGCACGCGGCCGTGCTCTACCCGATGGCGGTGGACCGCTGGTCGGGCCGGGACCTCCGCCCGTACCCGGCCGGTGACTGGGCGCCCGGGGACGCCTTCGGCGAGGCGGCCGCCGCGCTCGCCGACGCGGGCCTGGAGGTGCACACCTGGGTGGTGCTCGCCCACAACTCCCGCCTCGGCGCGGAACATCCGGACACCTCGGTGCTCAACGCCTACGGTGACCGCTACCCCTGGGCACCGTGCATCGCCCGGCCCGCCGTCCGCGCCTACCTGACGGGCCTGGCCGCCGAGGCGGCGGTTCGCCCCGGGGCACGCGGGACCGAACTGGAGTCGCTCGGCTGGTACGGGCTGGCCCACCTGCACGCCCACGACAAGACCGCCGGGGTCGGTCTCGGGGACGCCGGACAGTACCTGATGTCGCTGTGCTTCTGCCCGGCCTGCCGCGACGGCTACGCGGGCCGGGGCCTGGACGCCGACGCGCTCGCCGCCTCCGTACGCACCGCGCTGGAGCCGGTGTGGCAGGGGGCGCCCTCCGGCGGGGGCTGGGCGGGCGTCGAGAAGCTCCTCGGCGAGACGCCGGCGAACGTCACGCGCGCGTGGCGCGAGGAGGTCGCCCGCACGCTGCAGGAGGCTGCGGTCACCGCCGTACGGGAGGCGGCCCCCGAAGGTTTCCGGATCCTCCTGCACGCCGACCCCGTGTCCTACCACGGCGGCGCCAACGCGGGCGTCGACCCGGCGCACATCCTCTCGGTCGCCGACGGCGTCGTCGTGCCCTGCACCTCGGGCGCCGGCCCGCTGACCCCGTTCGCGGGGGTGGGGCGCGAGGGCGCGGTCCTCGCCGCCAACTTCACGGTCGTCGCCGGCATGGGCGGCAGCCCCGCCACCCTCGCGGCGGACGCGGCGGAGGCCCGCCGCCTGGGCGCGACGGAACTGCGGCTCTATCACGCGGGGTTGGCGTCGGACGCCGACCTGGACGCGGTGCGCTCGGCGCTCGCGGCGCTCTGACACGGGTCGGCCGGCGGTGGCGCGGGCGCCGTGCCACCGCCGTCCGGCCCGGTCCGGCGCCGCTAATTTGCCCGCGGCGGCCGGGAGTTCGCGGGCGTCGAGCACGCCCACCGGTTCACGGCCGGGATCCTTCGGCGGGCGAGTCCTGCGTGAGCGGGACGGGGACACCGCGTCACGCCGAGGTCGCCGCGGTGCGGGCGGTGCCGGTCGTCAGGGGGTGCCGGGGTCCGGCCGTCGGCCGGTGGCGCGGGCGGGCTCGGACGGGCGCCGGAGCAGCAGCGCCGCCGGAACCGCCAGGGCGCCCCCGGTCACGACCAGCAGCAGCCGGTGATCCAGCAGGTCCACGAGCGCCGCTCCCGCCGCGAGCCCGAGGACGTTCGGGGAGAACACCAGGGTGTTGGCGGTGGCGGTGGCCCGGCCCAGCAGCGGGGCCGGGGTCTCCTGCTGCACGGCGGTCAGCGTGGCGATCAGTACGGCGGGCAGCCCCACCCCGATCGCCGCGCCGCACACCCACGCCAGAGCGTCGTCCGGCACCGCCCGCAGCGCCACCGCGACGGACAGCAGGGCGATGCCGCAGGCGGCGAAACACCGGTTGCCGAGACGGCGCAGCGCCGGACCGGCGAGCAGGCCGACGGCCATCGACCCCGCGCCCTGCACGGCGTACAGCACACCGGCGTACGCGGGGGAGCGGCCGAGGTCCTCCACCACGGCGTAGAGCAGCGCCCCGTTGACGCCCGCGCACAGCATCGTCGCGCCGCCCGCCAGGACGAGGGGACGCAGGAGCGGATGCGACCGCAGGTGGCGGGCGCCCTCGGCGGCCCTGCCGGTCCGCTCCCGCCGGCCGCCGACCCAGGGTGCCGGCCTGTCCTCCCGTACCCGCAGCAGCGCGTACACCCCCGCGGCCAGCAGGAAGGCGACCGCGTCCAGGAAGGCCACGGCCGCCCCGCCGTACGCCGTGTACAGGGCCGCGCCCGCGAGCGGGGCCAGCAGCTTCATGCCCTCGTTGGCGGTCATCCGCAGCCCGTTGAAGTCACCGAGCAGGGAGCGGTCCACAGCGGTGGCGATCAGCGCCGACTCCGCCGCGTCGTGGACGACGCCCACCGCTCCGTACACGAACAGCACCGCGTACAGCAGCCACAGCCCGTCCGGCGACCCGACGCCGCACAGGGTGAGCACAAGTCCCGCCGTGAACAGGCTCGTACCGATCAGCAGCGGCCTGCGGCGCACCCGGTCCGCGAGCGTTCCCAGCAGCGGGCCGGCCAGGGCCGGCGCCCACATCGCCAGCGCGCACAGGGCGGCGAGCCCGTCCGACCCGGTGAGGTCCTTGACCCACACCCCGGAGGCCAGCCACAGCGCGGACGTGCCGAACCCGGAGATCACCACCCCCGTGAGGGAGAGGCCCGCGTTGCGGTCCCGCACCACCCGGACCGCCGTCCATACCGTCGTCGTCATGCCTGCTCATCGTGGTGCTGAGGCGGGGCGACCGCATCGGGCGGATGCCCTGGACGAGGCGCGCGCGTGGCGGCCGGGGGACAGGGCAGGTAGGTCATCCGGCCCATGAGGACGGGTGCGGTCCGAGCGGGCCCGGAGGGAGTGGCGCGGCGGCCGATGAGTTCCGCCGCCCAGGCCGGTCCACCCCTGTGACACACCACCGTTCCCCGGGAGCAGGACATGACCGACACCACGCTCGACCTCGGACCGCAGACCCTCGTCGTGGCGGGTCTCGCCGAGGCCGTCACCGACGCGCGACTCGCGGACGCGACGCCCTGTCCGCGCTACGCCGTACGCCACCTGCTGGGCCACCTCCTCGGACTGGCCGTCGCCTTCCGCGACGCCGGGCGCAAGGACTTCGGCGTCACCACCGACACCAGCCCGGACGCCGCCCTGCCGGACATCGGTCCCGGCTGGCGCGAGGACCTGCCCAAGGTGCTCGACGAGCTCGCCGGGGTGTGGCGCGATCCGGCCGCCTGGACCGGCATGACGCGCGCGGGCGGGGTGGACCTGCCGGGCGAGGTCGCCGGCGCGGTCGCCCTCGACGAACTGGTCGTCCACGGCTGGGACCTGGCCCGCGCCACCGGACAGCCGTACACCCCCGACCCGGCCGCGCTGGAGGCCGCGCACGCCTTCCAGCTGGTCGCGGCCCAGGAGGGCGAGCGGGGCGAGGGCATCTTCGGCCCCGTCGTCCCCGTCCCGTCCGACGCCCCGCTCCTGGACCGGACGATCGGCCTCAGCGGCCGGGACCCGGGCTGGACGCGGCCCGCGTAAGGAAGCGACCGCCCATGCGACCGGGGCGCGGCGGACAGAAACCTCCGCCGCGGCCTCCGCGTACGCCCGCCCTCCACGCCCGCCGTCCCCGGCACGGCCTGTTCGCATACCGGCCCAGACCGGCCCGGCACCGGGTGACCCCTCGCCTCGGCGGGGTGCCGGGGCGGAGCGCCGACGCGGGATCCAAGAGGTTCACCGCATTGCGACGGCACACGGACCGGAGCGGAGCGGCTCCCTGACGGACGTCCCACCCGCACGCCGGTCTCCCGGGTCCCGACCTCGCCCGGCCGGCCGGTGCCCCCGTCGTGATCACCTCGCCGCCGTGTACGGCCCCGTGCACCGCCTTTCGCCCTCTCACCTCCGCCGACGTCATGCATGACGTCGAGATCCGCGAGCTCCGCGCCGCGTGCGCGGACCGGGTCACCGCCCCCTCCCCGCGCCGCCCTCACCGGACGCGCGCCGCCGCCGGCCCCGTCCCGTCTCGAGGCGGACACCGACACCCGTCGCGACAGCGAACGGGTCCGCCTCGCCCCCGAGGCCTCCACCGTCCGGGCCGCGACCGTCGCCGGCGGCTCCGCCTCCACCGCCCGGGAAGGCCGCACCGACGCCGCGTGAGGCAACAACAAGTTCCTCTGTCAGAAGCATTGACGAAACTCTCGGCCCGCTCCTACGGTCAACCGCGTCGTACTTCGTACGTCATATATGAGACGCGATACGCGAGATCTGATCCCGCGCAATCCGAGAGGCGCGCATGACCTCTGTGCCCACGCCGATCCCCTCACGCACGCAGTTCGTGCTGGAGGAGATCAAACGCCGCATCCTCACCGGCCGGTTCACACCGGGCCAGGCCCTGGTCGAGACCGACCTCGCCGCGCAGTTCGGGGTGTCCAAGACCCCGGTGCGCGAGGCGCTCAAGACCCTGGCCGGCACGGGTCTGGTCGTGATGAGCCAGTACAAGGGCGTCACGGTGCGCATGGTCGACGCGGACATGGCGCGCGAGGTGTACGACGTGCGGCTGCTCCTCGAACCCGAGGCGCTCAAGCGCGCGGTGCGCCGAGGGGCCTCCCTCGACGCAGCACGCGCCGCGCTGACCCGGGCCGACGGGGCCACGGACACCGCGGAACGCTCCCTGGCCAACCGCGAGTTCCACCGCGCCCTCTACGTGCCGTGCGGCAACCCGCTGCTCGGCCGGATGCTCGACGAGGTCCGTGACCAGGCCGCTCTGGTCTCCGCCGTCGCCTGGGCCGCCGACCCCTCCTGGGAGCGGGAGGCCAGCGAGCACCGGGAGATCCTGCGGCTCGCCCTCGGCGGGGACGCGGACGGCGCGGCGCGCGCCCTGCACTCGCACATCGCGTCGTTCGTGCGGCGGGCCTTCCCCGAAGCGGAGTTCGAGGCGGCCCCGGAAGCCCAGAAAGAGGACGGTCAGGCATGACAACGACGTTCGAGACCCAGCGGGCGGCCCTGGCCGACGTGGTGGCGATCCCGGTGACCCCGTTCGCCGAGGACGGCTCCGTCGACCCAGGCACCTACCGGGCCCTGCTGCGTCGTCTCCTCGACGGTGGCGTCACCACCCTCACCCCCAACGGCAACACCGGGGAGTTCTACGCCCTCACCCCCGAAGAGCGCCGTCTGGTCACCGAGCTGACCATGGAGGAGGCCGGCGGCCGCGCGGTGGTCCTGGTCGGCGTCGGACACGACGTGCCCACCGCCATCGACTCCGCGCGCCACGCACGGGACCTCGGCGCGCAGATGGTGATGGTGCACCAGCCCGTCCACCCCTACGTCTCCCAGAGCGGCTGGGTCGACTACCACCGCGCCATCGCCGAGGCGGTGCCCGACCTGGGCGTCGTCCCCTACATCCGCAACGACCGGCTCACCGGCGCCCGCCTCGCCGAACTCGCCGACTCCTGCCCCAACGTCATCGGCGTGAAGTACTCGGTGCCGGACGCCGCACGGTTCGCCGCGTTCGCCCGGGACGCGGGACTGGAACGGTTCGTGTGGGTGGCGGGGCTCGCCGAGCCGTACGCCCCCTCCTACTTCTCGGCCGGCGCCACCGGCTTCACCTCGGGCCTGGTCAACGTCGCCCCGTCCGTCTCGCTGAACATGATCGAGGCGCTGCGCTCCGGCGACTACCCGACCGCGATGAAGGTGTGGGAGCAGATCCGCCGCTTCGAGGAGCTGCGCGCCGCGAACAGCTCCGCCAACAACGTCACCGTCGTCAAGGAGGCCCTCGCCTCCCTCGGCCTGTGCCGCCGGGAGGTCCGCCCGCCGAGCAAGCCGCTGCCCGAGAACGAGCGCGCCGAAGTCGCCTCCATCGCCGCCGGATGGTCCATATGAAGTCCCCCGAAGAACTCCGCAGCCACCAGTGGTACGGCACCGACGGACTGCGCTCCTTCAGCCACCGCGCCCGCACCCGCCAGCTCGGCTACCTGCCCGAGGAGCACCTGGGCAAGCCCGTCATCGCGATCCTCAACACCTGGTCCGACATCAACCCCTGCCACGTCCACCTGCGCGACCGGGCGCAGGCCGTCAAGCGGGGCGTGTGGCAGGCCGGCGGCTTCCCCCTCGAATTCCCGGTCTCCACCCTCAGCGAGACCTTCCAGAAGCCGACCCCGATGCTCTACCGCAACCTCCTCTCGCTGGAGACCGAGGAACTGCTGCGGTCCTACCCGGTCGACGGGGCCGTGCTCATGGGGGGCTGCGACAAGTCCACCCCGGCGCTGCTGATGGGCGCCGCCAGCGCCGACCTGCCCACCGTGTTCGTGCCGGCCGGGCCCATGCTGCCCGGGCACTGGCGGGGTGAGACGCTCGGCTCCGGCACCGACATGTGGAAGTACTGGGACGACAAGCGGGCCGGTGTCATCGGGGACTGCGAGATGCAGGAACTGGAGAGCGGCCTGGCCCGCTCGCCCGGCCACTGCATGACGATGGGCACGGCCTCCACCCTGACCGCCGCCGCCGAAGCCCTCGGCGTCACCGTCCCGGGCGCCTCCAGCATCCCGGCCGTCGACTCCGGGCACGACCGGATGGCCGCCAGGGCCGGCATGACCATCGTCGACCTGGTCCACAAGGACCGGAAGCTGAGCGACATCCTCACCGCAGACGCCTTCGAGGACGCGGTCACCACCGTCCTCGGACTCGGCGGGTCCACCAACGCCGTCATCCACCTGATCGCCATGGCCGGACGTGCCGGGGTGAAACTCACCCTCGACGACTTCGACCGCGTCGCCCGCACCGTCCCGGTACTCGCCAACGTCCGCCCCGGCGGAGAGAAGTACCTGATGGAGGACTTCCACTTCGCGGGCGGACTGCCCGGCTTCCTCTCCCGCATCCCCGACCTGCTCCACCTGGACCGGCCCACCGTCTGCCACGACACCCTGCGCGAGCAGATCGCCGGCGCGCAGGTGCACGACGACGACGTCATCCGCACCCGCGACAACCCGGTCGCGGACGAGGGCGGAGTCGCCGTCCTGCGCGGCAACCTCTGCCCGGACGGCGCCGTCATCAAGCACATCGCCGCCGAACCGCACCTGCTGAAGCACACCGGTCGCGCCGTCGTCTTCGACGACTACAAGCAGATGCAGCGGACCATCAACGACCCCGCCCTGAACATCACCGCGGACAGCGTGCTGGTCCTGCGGGGCTCCGGCCCCAAGGGCGGCCCGGGCATGCCCGAGTACGGGATGCTGCCGCTCCCCGACCACCTGCTCAAGCAGGGCGTGCGGGACATGGTGCGGATCTCCGACGCCCGCATGAGCGGGACGAGCTACGGCGCGTGCGTCCTGCACATCGCCCCCGAGTCGCACGTCGGCGGGCCGCTGGCCCTGGTGCGCACCGGCGACACGATCACCCTCGACGTCGACAACCGCGTGCTCCGGCTCCACGTCGACGACGAGGAGCTCCAGCGGCGCAAGGCGCGGTGGACGCCGCCGCCCGCGCGCTACGAGCGCGGCTACGGCGCCCTCTACAACGACCAGATCACCCAGGCCGACACCGGCTGCGACTTCGAGTTCCTCGCCCGGCCGGGCACGGTCCAGGACCCCTACGCGGGCTGACCCGCCCCGTCCAGGCGGGCTCCCGCACACCCGCGAAGAAAGCGCTTCCCCCCCGCGTCACCAGCTCCTCCAGCACCTCAGCTCACGCACCGCACAGCACGTCCCGAGAAACGGAGAACAGTCATGGCCCAAGCCGCAGCCGTGGCGAAACCGCCCACGCCACCCCGGCGGCGCCGTGCCTCCGCCACGCCCCGCAAGCTCCCCTACCTGCTGATCGCGCCGGCCGCCCTGCTCATGCTGGGGTTCATCGCCTACCCGGTCCTCAGCGTCTTCTACTACAGCCTGCAGGACTACAACCCCACCAAGCCCTGGCGGAACGGCTTCGCGGGCTTCGAGAACTTCACCCGCATCTTCACCGAGGACCCGCTCTTCTGGGACACCCTCGTCTTCAGCGCCAAGTGGGTGTTCGTCGAGGTCGGCCTGCAGCTGCTGTTCGGTCTCGCCCTCGCCCTCATCGTCAACCAGACCTTCGTCGGCCGGGCCCTCGGCCGCGCCCTGGTCTTCTCACCGTGGGCCGTCTCCGGCGTGCTGACCTCCGCGATCTGGGTGCTGCTCTACAACTCCCAGACCGGCATCACCCGGTACCTGGCGGACATGGGCATCGGCGACTACGGAGTCAGCTGGCTGTCGGACACCGCCACCGTCTTCCCGGCCGTGGTCGTCGCCGACCTGTGGCGCGGTGTCCCCTTCTTCGCGATCCTCATCCTCGCCGACCTCCAGTCCGTCTCCAAGGACCTGTACGAGGCCGCCGAGGTCGACGGGGCGAGCCGCTTCAAGCAGTTCATCCACATCACCCTGCCGCACCTGAAGGACGCCATCATCCTGTCCACGCTGCTGCGCGCGGTGTGGGAGTTCAACAACGTCGACCTGCTCTACACGCTGACCGGCGGCGGACCGGCGGGCGAGACCACGACCCTGCCGCTCTACATCGCCAACACCTCGGTGGACGCACACGACTTCGGCTACGCGTCGGCCCTGACGACGGTCGCGTTCGTGATCCTGCTCTTCTGCTCGATGGTCTACCTGCGCCTGAGCAAGTTCGGAGGCGAGAAGTGATCACCAAGGAGGCCACCGTGGCCGCCCCCGCGCCCCTGCCGGCCGCCCCCGAACCGCCGCGTCCGGCGAGGAAGACGCGCCGGGCCTGGGACGAGGCACCCCGCTGGCAGATCTACCTGCCGCTCGGCATCTACCTCGTCTTCACCCTCATCCCCTTCTACTGGATCCTGCTCTTCGCGCTCCGCCCGGCCGGCTCCACCTCGCTGGTGCCCTGGCCGATGACCACCGTCCACTTCGAGAAGGTCTGGACGGACCGCGGATTCGGCACCTTCTTCTACAACAGCGTGCTGGTCGGCGTCGTCACCCTGCTCATGACGACCCTGGTCGCACTGGCCGGCGGCTACGCCCTCGCCCGGTTCGACTTCAAGGTCAAGCGGGCCTTCATGCTGGCCCTGCTCTGCTCCCAGTTCGTGCCCGGAGCGCTGCTCCTGGTCCCGCTGTTCGAGATCTTCGCCGGCCTGCAGATGATCAACTCGCTGGTCAGCGTCATCATCGCCGAGACGGTGTTCCAGCTGCCCCTGTCGATGATCCTGATCAGCAACTTCATCAAGAACGTGCCGTACTCCCTGGAGGAGGCCGCCTGGGTCGACGGCTGCAACCGGTTCCGGGCCTTCCGCGTGGTCGTCCTGCCCCTGCTGCGGCCCGGTCTGATCGCCGTCGGATCCTTCGCCTTCGTCCACTCCTGGAACCACTTCCTGTTCGCCCTGATGTTCCTCAACAACCAGGAGAAGCAGACCATCCCGGTCGGCCTCAACACCCTGATGAGCGCGGACAGCGTCGACCTCGGCGCACTCGCTGCCGGCGGCATCATCGCGGCCGTCCCCGTGGTGATCGTGTTCGCCTTCATCCAGAAGTGGCTGATCACCGGGTTCAGCGCGGGGGCGGTGAAGGGATGACCGCGACCGGCCGCGGGACGGTTTCCGTCCCGCCCCTCCCCGTCGTCCTCGCCGGTGCCCGCGGCCACGGCCGCTGGCACGTCGAGAACATCCGCCGGCTCGAGGCGAAGGGAATCGTCACGCTGGCCGGCATCTGTGAGCTCACCCCGCTCACCGAGGACGAGTTCGGCGGCGAACTTCCCGAGCAGTCGCCCGACTTCGGCGCCCTGCTCGACTCCACCGGCGCCCGCGTCGCGGTCATCTGCACCCCGATCCCCACCCACACCGACCTCGCCCTCACGGCCGCCGCCCGGGGCGTGCACATCCTGCTGGAGAAGCCGCCCGCACCCTCGTACGCGGAGTTCCGGCGGATGGCCGACGGGGTCGCCGCGGCCGGCGTCGCCTGCCAGATCGGCTTCCAGTCCCTGGGCTCGCACGCCGTGCCCGCGATCCGCGAACTGGTCGCCGAGGGCGCCGTCGGACGGGTGGTGGGCATCGGCGGGGCCGGCGCCTGGGTGCGGCCCGAGGCGTACTTCCGGCGGGCCCCCTGGGCGGGCCGGCGCCGGCTGAACGGCGTCGACGTGATCGACGGGGCGCTCACCAACCCCCTCGCCCACGCCGTCGCCACCGCCCTCGCCCTCGCCGGGAGCACCCGCGCCGAGGACGTCGCCGGCATCGAGACCGAGCTGCTGCGCGCCAACGACATCGAGTCCGACGACACCTCCTGCGTGCGCGTCACCACCGCGCGGGGCGGTTCGGTCACCGTCGCCGCGACGCTGTGCGCGGAGCGGGCGGACGAGCCGTACGTCATGGTGCACGGCACCAGCGGACGGATCACCTTCTGGTACAAGCAGGACCGCGTGCTGCTCCAGCGCGCCGGCCACGGGCCCGAGGAGACCCGGTACGGCCGCACCGACCTGCTGGAGAACCTCGCCGCCCACCTCACCGACGGCACACCCCTGCTGGTCACCCCGGACGGGACGGGCGCCTTCATGCAGGTCGTCGAGGCCATCCGCAAGGCCCCCGACCCGGCCCCGCTGCCCGACGGCGCCTGGCACCGCGTCCCCGGCGAGGAACGCCGGGTCGTGCCGGGCGTCGACGGCCTCGTCGCGGCGGCCGCCGACACCCTGTCCCTCTACTCCGAGCTGGGCGCCCCCTGGGCGCTGCCCGCCCACCACCTGCCGAAAGAGGTGAGCACCCGATGACCGGCGACGACCTGGTGCTGCGCGTCGCGGGCCGGCCCGTCGGCCGGTACGTCACCCGGCCGGGACTGCCCACCCGGCTCTCGCCGCGGCCCTACCTGCACCCCGTCACCACCCTGGCCGGCACGGCCGTCACCGAGCTCAGCCCGGCCGACCACGCACACCACCTCGGCGTCGGTGTCGCCGTTCCCGACGTCGAGGGGTTCAACTTCTGGGGCGGGCGCACCTACGTCCGCGACCGGGGGCCCACCGAGCTGGACAACCACGGCTCCCAGCGGCACACCGCCTACCAGCTGCGCGACCCCGACGGGTTCGTCGAGGAGCTGCGCTGGACGGCCGAGCCCGGCGAACTGCTGCGCGAGCGCCGCACCGTCGCCGCCACCGAACTCACCGACACCGCCTGGGCGCTGGACCTCACCTTCTCCCTCACCAACATCACGCCGGGCCCGCTGTCCATCGGCAGCCCCGCCACCAACGGCCGCCCCGGCGCCGCCTACGGCGGCTTCTTCTGGCGGGCCCGCAAGGAGGAGACGGCCCCGGACGTCTTCACCGCCCGCGCCGAGGGCGTGGACGAGGTCCACGGCGGGACCGCCGACTGGATCGCCCTCGCCGGCTCCACCTGGACCCTGGTCTTCGCCGGGGTCACCGCACCGACCCGGCAGGACCCCTGGTTCGTCCGCACCGCGGAATATCCCGGTGTGGGCTCCTCCCTCGCCCACGACGCCCGGCTGTCCCTCCCGCCCGGTGAGACCGTGGTCCGCAGGATCGTCACCGTCGTCGCCGACGGCCGGCTCACCCGCGGCGAGGCCGGGGCCCTGGCCCGCAAGGCGGTGAACGCGTGAGCGCCGACCCGACGGAGGCCACCTACCGCAACCCGGTCCTGAACGCCGACTGGTCCGACCCCGACGTGATCCGCGTCGGTGACGACTTCTACCTGACCGCCTCCAGCTTCGGCCGCGTCCCCGGACTTCCCCTGCTGCACTCCCGCGACCTGGTCAACTGGACCCTCGTCGGGCACGCCCTGCAACGCCTGGAACCCGAGGCCGAGTTCGCCGCGCCCCGGCACGACTGCGGGGTCTGGGCACCCGCCCTGCGCCACCACGACGACCGCTTCTGGATCTTCTGGGGCGACCCCGACCAGGGCATCTTCCAGGTCAACTCCCCACAGATCCGCGGTCCGTGGACCGAGCCGCTGCTGGTGAAGGCGGGCAAGGGCCTGATCGACCCCTGCCCCCTGTGGGACGAGGAGACCGGCGAGGCGTACCTCGTGCACGGCTGGGCCAAGTCCCGCTCCGGCGTCAAGAACCGCATCACCGGCCACCGGATGCACCCGCACGGCACCGGACTCCTCGACGAGGGCGAGGTGATCGTCGACGGCGACCGCATCCCCGGCTGGTTCACCCTGGAGGGACCCAAGCTCTACCGGCACGACGGCTGGTTCTGGATCCTCGCCCCGGCCGGGGGAGTGGAGACCGGCTGGCAGGGCGCCTTCCGCTCCCGCGCCTTCTTCGGCCCGTACGAGGAGAAGGTCGTCCTCGAGCAGAAGGACACCGACGTCAACGGCCCCCACCAGGGCGGCTGGGTGCGCACCCCGTCCGGCGAGGACTGGTTCCTGCACTTCCAGCAGCGCGGCGCGTACGGCCGTGTCGTGCACCTCCAGCCGATGCGCTGGGATGCCGAGGGATGGCCGGTGCTCGGCGACGACGGCGCCCCCGTCGCCGAGCACCGGCGCCCGGACCTGCCCCCGCAGCCGCCCGCCGCGCCCGCCACCGACGACGACTTCCCCGGCGGACGCCACGGCCGGCAGTGGCAGTGGACCGCCAACCCCCGGGACGGCTGGGCCACCCAGCACTCCGCCGACGGGCTGCGGCTCACCTGCGTCCGCACGGCCGACGCGCACGACCTGCGCACACTCCCCAACGTCCTCACCCAGCGGCTGCCCGGCACCCCGTGCACGGTCGAGGTGGAGCTACGGCTCGACAGCGAGGAACCCGGTGCCCGCGCGGGGCTCACGGTCCTCGGGGACGCCTACCGCTGGATCGGACTCCAGCGGGACACGGACGGCACGGTGCACCTGGTGCACCGGTTCGCCGAAACGGTCGCCATCGGGGCACCTCCCACGCCTTCAGGGCAGTGGGGGAGGGAACGGGACGCCGACCGTCCGCGGTCCGCTCCGGACGGCCGGGCACGGCTGCGCATCGACATCGACGACGGTGCGCGCTGCCGCTTCTCGTACGACACCGGGGAGGGCCCGCGCCCCTCCGGTCAGGTCTTCGCCGCCACGCCATGGCGCTGGGTCGGTGCCCTGCTCGGTCTGGTCGCCCTGGCGCCCTCCGGTCAGGGGCACGCCGGCACCGCCACGTTCACGCAGTTCAGGATCAGTATCCAGAAGAAGAGAGCCGACCAATGAAGATCAGCATTCTCGGAAGCAGCACCGGCAGAGGCCGCCGCACCTCGGCCGCCGTCGCCCTCGGGGCCGTGCTCGCCCTGACCGCCACCGCCTGCGGGGACGACGGCGGCGGCGCGGGCGGCGACGGCGCCGAGGGCAGCGGCAAGGGGAAGATCGTCTTCTGGGACAACAACGGCGGTGTCCGCACCGAGATCTGGAAGGAGACCATCGCCGACTTCGAGAAGGCCAACCCGGACATCGACGTCCAGTACGTCGGCATCGCCTCCACCGAGTACCAGTCGAAGGTCGACACCGCCATCCAGGCCGACGGCCTGCCGGACGTCGGCGGCATCAGCGCCTCGATGCTCGCGGGCTTCGCCGCGCAGGGCGCGCTCGACCCGCTGGACGAGCGGCTGGAGGGGTCGTCCCTGAACGGCAAGCTCAACAAGGACCTGGTCGAGTCGCTGCGGGCGGCCGGCGGCGGCGACGACAAGCTGTACTCCGTCCCGACCTCCGCCAACAACGGCGTCCTCTACTACCGCACCGACCTGTTCGAGAAGGCGGGCCTGGAGGAGCCGACCACCTGGGACCGGTTCTTCGAGGCGGCGGAGAAGCTCACCGACAAGGGCGGCAACAAGTTCGGGTACACCATCCGCGGTGGCGCCGGTTCGATCGCCCAGGCCCTGGACGCGATGTACGGGCAGTCCGGCATCACCTCGTTCTGGGACTCCACGGGCAAGAAGACGACGGTCAACGACCCGAAGAACGTCGCGGCGCTGGAGAAGTACGCGGGCCTGTTCAAGAAGGTCACGCCCGCAGCCGACCTCAACAACGACTTCACCAAGATGGTCGCGCAGTGGGACTCCGGCGAGATTGGCATGCTGAACCACAACCTGGGCTCGTACCAGGATCACGTGAAGGCGCTCGGGGCCGACAAGTTCCGGGGCATCCCGCAGCCCGTCGGGCCCGACGGCAAGCGGGTGCAGGTCTCCAACCCGGTCGACGGCGTCGGCCTGTTCAAGAGCTCCAAGAACAAGGAGGCCGCCTGGAAGTTCATCGAGTTCGCCACCTCGGCGGAGTCCAGCTCGAAGTTCAACGAGTCGGCGGGGCAGGTGCCGGCGCACCTGGACGCGGCGAAGGCCGACTGGATCGCGAAGGCGGAGCCCACGAAGCTGGCTGCGGACGCGCTGACGGACGGGTCGACGACCATCGTGCAGCTGCCGTACTACCTGCCGGACTGGAACACGCTGTCCAAGGCGGAGAGCGAGCCGAACTTCCAGAAGGTGCTGCTCGGGGACATGAGCGCGAAGGACTTCCTGGACGGGCTGGCCGAGAAGCTGAACGAGGCACAGGCCGAGTGGGACGAGCAGATGGGCTGACCTGACCGTCCGTTCCGCCGTGGGGCGGCCCCCGGTTCCCGGGCCGCGGTCCGCCCCCGGCCGGTCGCGCCCACGTGGCGGGGCCGCATCGACGCAGCCCCACGTCCCCAGGCGGGTCCGTCCCCCACTCAGTCGAAAGGGCCACCGGCATGTCACTCAGCCGCAGACAGGTCGCCTCCGCTGCCGTCGCTTCCCTGCCCCTGGCGTTCGCCGCGGCCGGCGTCGCCCATGCCGGTGGACGCCGGCACCGCACCCTCTACATCGCCGGTGACTCCACCGCGGCCCAGAAGTACGCCGACGCCGCCCCGGAGACCGGGTGGGGCATGGCGTTGCCGTTCCTGCTGCACCGGCATCTCGACGTCGCCAACCACGCCGTGAACGGACGGAGTTCGAAGAGCTTCGTCGACGAGGGGCGGCTGGAGCGGATCCTCTCCTCGATCCGGCCCGGCGACCTCCTGCTGGTCCAGTTCGCGCACAACGACGAGAAGAGCGCCGACCCCAGCCGCTACACCGAGCCCTGGACGACGTACCAGGAGTACCTGCGGATGTACCTCGACGGGGCGCGGGCCCGGGGCGCCCGGCCCGTGCTGGCCACCGCCGTCGAGCGGCGGCGCTTCGACGCGGACGGGCGGGCCGTGCCCAGCCACGGGGAGTACCCGGCGGCGATGCGGTCGCTGGCGCGCCGGGAGCGGGTTCCGCTGCTCGACGTCCAGGCGCTGTCACTGGCGCTGTGGCAGGAGCTCGGGGCCGAGGAGACCAAGAAGTACTTCAACTGGACGGCGTCCGAGCAGGACAACACGCACTTCAACCCGCCGGGCGCGATCGCCGTGGCGCGGCTGGCCGCCCGGGAGCTGCTGCGCACCCGGGTGCTCGCGCCGCGCGACGTGCGGCGGCTGGACGCGGAGATCCCCGAGGCGTGGATCACCTGGCCGCAGGCCGTCGCGTAACACCCCCGGACCACGAGAAGGAGAGCCGCACCATGAGCACATCTGGATGGCATGGGCATGCCATAGTGAGAGCCGCCTCGCTGGCCGGCTGCACCGCCCTCGTCCTGGCGCTGACCGGCACGGGCGCCCAGGCGCACTCCCCCTCGCACCACCACCGTGACCCCGCCCGGCAGACGCTGGGCGCGGGCGACGGCTGGGCCTCCCACGGCACCGGCACCACCGGAGGCGCCGCCGCCGACCGCGAGCACGTGTACACCGTGCGCACCTGGGCCGAGTTCAAGGCGGCCCTGGCGGACGGCGGAGACGCACCGAGGATCATCAAGGTGAAGGGGACCATCGACGCGGTCTTCGAGGGCTGCGAGGCGTTCGCCGCGCCCGGCTACGACTTCGACGCCTACCTGGAGGCGTACGCGCCGGAGACCTGGGGCCTGGAGCAGGACCTGAGCGCCGAGCCGGACGACAGCCCGGAAGGGCTGCGCAGGGCCTCCGCCGCCGCCCAGGACACCGCCATCAAGGCGAACGTCCCCTCCAACACCACGATCATCGGGGTCGGCCGGAACGCCGGCATCAAGGGCGCCAGCCTGCAGATCAAGGGCGTGGACAACGTCATCGTCCGCAACCTCACCCTGGAGAGCCCTCTCGACTGCTTCCCGCAGTGGGACCCGACCGACGGCGACAAGGGCAACTGGAACTCCGAGTACGACACCGCCGTCGTGTACGGCTCCACCCATGTGTGGCTGGACCACAACACCTTCACCGACGGCGAGCACCCCGACAGCGAGGCCCCGACCCACTTCGGCATGCTGTACCAGCAGCACGACGGAGAACTGGACATCGTCCGGGGCGCCGACCACGTCACCGCCTCCTGGAACGTCTTCACCGAGCACGACAAGACGATCCTCATCGGCAACAGCGACAGCGAGTCCACCGCCGCCGGCGACCGGGGCAGGCTGAAGGTGACCTTCCACCACAACCTGTTCTCCGGCCTGGTCGAGCGCGCCCCGCGCGTCCGCTTCGGCCAGGTCGACGTCTACAACAACCACTTCGTGGCCGAGGCCGGCTACTCCTACAGCTTCGGCATCGGCAAGGAATCCCAACTCGTCGCCGAGCACAACGCCTTCACCCTGGCGAAGGGCATCGGCCCGGCCAAGATCCTCAAGCGGTGGAACGACTCGCCGCTCACCGCCCGCCACAACCTCGTCAACGGCAGGCCGACCGACCTGATCGCCGCACACAACGCCGAGCTCCCCGGCACACCCCTGAGGTCCGGCGCCGGCTGGACGCCCACCCTGCGCACCGCGGTCCACCCGGCGTGGGCGGTCCCGGCCCTGGTCAAGCACGGCGCGGGGGCCGGCCGCATCGGCTGACCCCCGCCCACAGCCGGCCGGTGCGGTCCGCCCCCACTGCGGCCCGCACCGGCCGCCACCCAAGGAGCACCCGCATGCCCTCGTCCCTGTCCCGCAGGAACTTCCTGCTCACCGGCGCCACGGCCGGTACCGCGCTCGCCCTGTCCGCCGTGTCCGCCGCGCCCGCGCAGGCGGGCCACCGGCCCCGCGGCCCGTTCGGCCGCTACGGCTCACCGTCCGCCCGCCTCACCCCCCGCACTTTGTACGTCCACCCGCGCGGCGCCGGCGACTTCACCGGCGTCCGGGCCGCCGTCACCGCCGCGACCGGCACCGGACGGACCCTGGTCATCGCGCCCGGGGTCTACCGCGAGACCGTCTCCGTCGACGCCGACCGCACCGGCATGACCTGGATCGGCGCCTCGGAGGATCCCCGCGACGTGGTGATCGTCTACGACAACGCGGCCGGCACGCCCAGGCCCGACGGCACCGGCACCCTCGGCACCTCCGGCTCGGCCACCACCACCCTGCGCCCCGACGGCTTCACCGCCCGCTGGATCACCTTCGCCAACGACTGGCTGCGCGGCGACCTCCCCGGCACCAGCGGCACCCAGGCCGTCGCCCTCAAGGTGCAGGGCGACCGCAGCGCCTTCACCCACTGCCGGTTCCTCGGCCACCAGGACACCCTGTACGCCGACTCGACGTCCCTGGGCACCTTCGCCCGCCAGTACTTCGCCCACTGCTACGTCGAGGGCGACGTCGACTTCGTCTTCGGCCGTGCCACCGCCGTCTTCGAACACTGCCACTTCCGCACCCTGATCCGCCCCGACCTCACCAGCGCCCCGTACGGCTTCGTCTTCGCGCCCTCCACCGCCGGCGCCAACCCCCACGGCTACCTGGTGACCAGGAGCAGGATCAGCAGCGAGGCCCCCGACGGGTACTACAAGCTGGCCCGCCCCTGGGTGCCCAGCTCCGACCCCACGGCCCGCCCGATGCTCACCGTCCGGGAGACCCGGCTCGGTGCCGGCATCGACGCGGTCGCGCCGTACACGAACATGTCCAGCGGCCACCCCTGGCAGGAGCAGCGGTTCGCCGAGTACCGCAACACCGGCCCCGGCGCGGTGATCGACGTGCCCGGCAACCGGCCCCAGCTGTCCCGCGCCGAGGCCGCCTCCCACACCCGGGAGACGTTCCTGGGCGACTGGAGGCCCCGCGGGTGACCTCCGTCCCGGGCCCGCCCGGCCTGCACCAGGCGCTCAAGGAGGACCTGACCTTCCCGCTCGCCTGGGGCACCTCGCCCGTCCGCGACGTCGCGCGGTGGCGCCGGGAGGCCCGGACCGTGGTCGAGCGGCACCTGATCGTGCCGGAGCAGCACGCGGTCCCGTACGCGCCCGAGTACACGAGCGGACCTGATGCGGACGGGTACCGGCGGGAACTGGTGACGCTCTCGCTCACCCGCCGCACCCGGGTGGGCGGCGCCCTGCTCACCCCGCACGGTACCGGCCCCTTCCCGGCCGTCCTGCTGCTCCACGACCACGGCTCCCGCTTCGACATCGGCAAGGAGAAGTGCGTCCGGCCCTGGTACGACGACGCCCGGCTCGCCTCCGCCGAGGAGTGGGCCGGGCGGTACTACGGCGGCCGCTTCACCGGCGACGAACTCGCCCGGCGCGGCCACGTCGTGCTCTGCCTGGACGGGCTCGGCTGGGGCGAGCGCGGCCCGCTCGCGTACGAGCAGCAGCAGGCGCTGGCGAGCGACCTCTACCACCTCGGCTCCTCCCTCGCCGGACTCCACGCCCGGGAGGACCAGCGGGCCGCCGCCTTCCTCGCGGGGCTGGACCGGGTGGACGCCCGCCGGGTCGCCGCCGTCGGCTTCTCCATGGGCGGCTACCGCGCCTGGCAGGCCGCGGCGCTCAGCGACCACGTCGCGGCGGCGGCGAGCGTGTGCTGGATGACCGGGCTCAAGGAGATGATGGTGCCCGGCAACAACACCCTGCGCGGGCAGTCGGCGTTCCACATGCTCCACCCCGGGCTCGCCCGCCACCTCGACATCCCCGACGTGGCGGCCATCGCGGCACCGAAACCGATGCTGTTCCTCCACGGCGGACGCGACCCCCTGTTCCCCGCCGACGGCGTGCGGGCCGCGTACGACAGGCTGCGCGCCGTCTGGCGCGCCTGCGACGCCGGGGAACGGCTGCGGCTGGAGACCTGGCCCGAGCACGGCCACGCCTTCGACGCCGGGATGCAGGACGAGGTGTACGCCTGGCTGGCCTCCGTCCTGTGAGCGGGCCGGACCCGGGAGGACGGGTACGGGAACGCCCCCGCCGGTCGTCACCGGCGGGGGCGTTCTGCGGGCCGGCCGAGTGGGGGCTCGGTCACGGCCTCCGGTGCGCGTCCGAGGGGGGCTCGGACGACGCGAACCGGCCCGGGGGGCCGGGCCGGCCGATCACTTGTAGGTGATGTCCGACGCCTTGAAGTTGCAGGCCTTGCCGTACGGGCCGACCGGCGACAGCTTCTTGGGCTCCTTGCCGCTGCTGTTGCCCGTGTAGCGGGCGCAGGTCTCGATCTTCTTCTTGCCGTCCCCGTGGATGCGGACGTTGCGCAGGGTCGCCGTGTCGCCGTAGTTCTCGTTGACGCCGACGATCGACTTGCCGGGTGCGACCACGTCGATGTCGTTCAGCACGATCGTACGCTTGTACTGCTTCTTGCAGTTGCCGCAGGAGCGCACCAGCTTGCCGAAGTCCTCCACCCGGAAGCCGGTCACGGTGAGCGTGCCGGCGCCGTTGAACTGCAGCACCTTGTCGTCGGCCTTCTTCGCGCCGCCGCCGATCACCTTGTACTGCGCCGACGACGACGTGCCCTTGAAGCTGGCCGCGTCCTCGCCGACGTCCAGCCACCACACGTTCTGCAGGGTGCAACTGCCCTTGCAGTGCACGCCGTCGGCGGCGGGGGTGCCGATGATGACGTTCTTCAGCGTGGCACCGTCGGCCAGCTCGAAGACGGGGTCCTGGCCCTCGTCCTGGCTGTCGCCGCCCAGGGCGCCGGTGCCGTAGAACTTCTTCATGCCGCCGTCGTAGACACCGGAGACCGGGACGGTCTTCGACACCGGCTTGCTGCCCGTGTCGGACGGCCAGGTCGAGGCGGCGCCCGCGGTCGACAGCATCGACGTGGTGACGATCGCGGCGCCCGTGATGCCGAGCGCGGACATCCCGGCGATCAGGGCCCGCCGCTTGGTGGTGCGGCGGCGGTGGGAAGCGCGCTGTTCGGCTCGTGCAGTCATGCCCGATTCCTTGCGTAAGGGAGTTGGTACGTCTCCTGGTCGCCACCGCCGCCGGAAGGGTTGCCGCGTCCGGCGAAGTTTTTCTACGAATCCTCGTCGTCCGCTTCGTCCTTGTCGTCCTGCGCAGCGAAGTCGCCGCCGACGGCGTGCCGTTGCGACCCGGAGCCGGCGTGCGCCGTGTACCGGTCGCCCCCGGCGTCCCGCCCGCCCCGCTCGTGGTTGTACTGGCCCGCGAACACCCACTCGCCCGCCGGGACCGTACGCCCGTCCTTCAGTGTCCAGGTGTAGACGAGGAAGCCGTCCCGCTCGTCCACCGCGAGGTCGAAGTCGCCCTCGGGCAGCGAACGCCAGGCGCCGGCGGACGACACCCCGCCGGTCTGCTCGATCCGCAGCACCACCGTGAGCGCGGTCAGCCGGTCCTTCGTCTTGAGCGTCACATTGCTCTGCGCCCAGAACTCGTTGCTGTGCGGGTCCACCGAACCGTCCGACCACAGCGGGCCGTCCTCGACCCCGGCCGGCGGCCGGTCCGGACCGGCGGACGAACCCGGCGTCCCGGAGGCGGCAGCCGTGTCCCGGGGCTTGTCCGGGGCGTCCGGCGAAGGGTTGAGCGGCGGCTCGGGCGGCCGGCTCGTCGCCTCCGGGGACGGTGCGGGCGTCGGTGAGACGGCCACCTGCTGCGGGGCCTCCTCGTCCTTCACCGCCGACGCCACCGCGTAACCGCCCACCGCCAGCACTCCGGCGACCGCGGCCGTGGCTCCGGCCACCCGCACCCAGCCGAACAGCGGCGGACGCCTGGCCCGGTGCTCCGGACGGGCCGGGCGGACCATGCCGCGTTCCACCCGCGCCAGGATGCGCTCCCGGTCCGGATCGTGCGACCCGGCCGCCTCCCGCAGCCGGGCGCGCAGCTCCTCGTGCACGTCCCGCCGCATCATCGGTCCCTTCCCGCGGCCTCGTCGGCCCGCGCGGTCGTCGCCACCGCCGCCTGAAACCGTCGTGGCACCTCCTGCGTGCCCAGCAGCCGCTGCAGTTCGGTCATCCCCTTCGAGGTCTGGCTCTTCACCGTACCCACCGAAATGCCCAGAGCCAGCGCGGTGTCCTTCTCCGAGAGGTCGAAGGCGTGCCGCAGCACCACGCACGCCCGCTTGCGGAACGGCAGCCGGCGCAGTGCCCCCTGCACGTCCACCACCCCCGGCACATCGGGATTCTCGGTGCGTTCCTCGCGCGGCGACCAGAACAGCGCGACCCTCCGCCGCTCGCGCACCGCGCTGCGGATCCGGGTGCGGGCCAGATTCGCCACCACACCCCGGGCATAGGCGACCGGATGGTCGGCCGCGCGCACCCGGTCCCAGCGGTGCCACAGCGCCAGCAGAGCGTCCGCGGCCAGATCGTCGGCGCTGTCCGCCTCACCCGTCAGCAGATGGGCCAGCCTCGACAGTTCGGCGTAATGGCGCTCGAAGAACGCGTGGAACTCCACAGAGGCGGTGTCGTCGACGACGGCGCCCACGGGCGACCTCCCCTCGCACAGCGTGAAACCCGCAGCGTAGCAGCGCTCTTCGCGCACCTGTGCGGAGGGCCGAACGATGTCCGGTCCGCCGGTATGCCGATCCGTCACACGAACCACACACGAACGCAGCGTGATCCGGGCACAATCGGCCGGCGTTCGCCCGCGATCTTCCCGGAAACCAGGAGCATCGCATGTCCCAGGCGCAGCAGAAGACATGATGACCCAGGTCAAGCACATCGACCGGGACCGCTACGAGATCGCCGTCCCGGCGGTTCCTGGCCATCGCCGTGATGCCGTTCACCTACTCCATCACCGACGGCGATGTTCCTGGTGTACTTCGCCATCGACCCGATCGAGCAGTTGCTCGGCGCCGGGTAGCGCCCCGGAGGCAAGAGGACGGGCCGCCCCCGGGGGGATGGGGGCGGCCCGTCCGTACAGACGTACCGGCGGCGGGAAAGGTTCAGTCCCGCAGGGCCGCCTCCATCGTGGCCCTGGCGACCGGGGCCGCCAGACCGTTCCCGCTGACCTCCGAGCGGGCCGCGTCGGACTGCTCCACCACCACCGCCACGGCGACCTCCTTGTCCGAGGATTCGGAGGCGGCGTACGAGGTGAACCAGGCGTACGGCGTCCGGCTGTTGTTCTCACCGTGCTGCGCGGTGCCGGTCTTGCCGCCCACCGTGGCCCCGGCGATCCGCGCGTTCGACCCCGTGCCCTCCTCGACGACCGTCTCCATCGCCGAGCGGAGCTGCCCGGCGGTCGAGGCGCTCACGACCCGCTCGGTCGACGCCGTCCCGTCGTGGTCCTCCAGCACGTCGCCGCCGCCGTCGGTGATCTGCCCGACCATGTGCGGCGCGACCAGCTCGCCCCCGTTGGCCAGCGCGGCCGACACCATCGCCATCTGCAGCGGGGTCGCCGTCACGTCGAACTGGCCGATGCCGGTCAGCGCCGTCTGCGACGGTTCCATGTCCGAGGGGTAGACGCTGGTGTGGGCGCGCACCGGCACGTCCTGCGTCGTGTCGTTGAAGCCGAACCTCTCCGCCGTCGCCCGCACCGTGTCCTCGCCGAGGTCGACGGCCATCTTCGCGAAGACGTTGTTGCAGGAGTACTGGAGCGCGACCCGGATCGAGGCGTTCTCGCAGGGCGCGTCCGGGTTCTCGTTGGTCAGGTCCCTGACCGTGCCCGGCAGGGGGTACGGGTCGGGGCTGTCGGTCCTCTCGTCCACCGAGCCGTACAGCCCCTCCTCCAGCGCGGCCGCCGCGACGACCAGCTTGAACGTCGAGCCCGGCGGCAGCGGTTGACGCAGCGCGCGGTTGGTGAGCGGCTTGTCCGGGTCCGCGGTGAGCTTCTTCCAGGCCGCGCCCGCGGTGTTGGCGTCGGTCAGCGACGCCGGGTCGTACGACGGGGTCGACACCACCGCGAGGATCCGGCCGGTTCCCGGGTCGATCGCGACCGCGGCGCCCTTCTTGTCGCCCAGCGCCTCGTAGGCCGCCTTCTGCACCGCCGGGTCGATGGTCGTCACCACGGTGCCGGGCTCGGCCCGCCGGTCGGTGACGGTGTCCATCACCGTCCTCAGCCGGGGATCCGTGCCGTTGAGCAGGTCGGCGTAGACCCCCTCCAGCTGGGTCGGCGCGTAGGCCTGCGAGGCGTAACCCGTCACCGCCGCGTACAACGGGCCGTTGTCGTAGGTGCGCTTGTACGCGAGGTCGCCTCCCTCCGTCCGCGCCGAACCGGTGATGGACTCGCCGGCCACGACGATGTTCCCGAGCGGCTCCGCGTACGTCTCGATCGCGTTGCGCCGGTTGTCGCTGTCGTCCGCCAGTGCCCGGCCCTCGTAGAACTGCACCCAGGTCGCCCTGACCAGCAGGGCGAGCACGAGGAGCAGCGTGCAGACCGAGACACGCCTGATCGTCATGTTCATCGCGTCCGGACAGACGAACGGGAAAGGGGGAATCGTTCCCTTCCGGCCGGTTTCTCATCGGGCGTTCATGAAGGACGGCTCGCTGACGAGGGCCCTTCGCTCACCTCCCGCGCAGGAAGCCCGCCTCGTACGCCGCGATGACGGCCTGGGTGCGGTCCCGGGTGCCCGTCTTGGCCAGCACCGAGGCCACGTGCGTCTTCACCGTCGCCGCGCCGACCTCCATCCGCCGGGCGATCTCGGCGTTGGTCAGCCCGCCCGCCATGTGCCGCAGCACCTCGCTCTCGCGCCCGGTCAGCCGCGCCACCCACGCGGGCGGAGCGGGGCGCGCCCGCGCGTGCTCGGTGGCGAGGGCGCGCACCGCCGCCGGGAACAGCAGTGTGTCGCTGCGGGCCACCAGCCGCACGGCTCCGACCAGCGTGTCCGCCTCCGCCCGCTTGAGGAGGAATCCCGCGGCCCCGGCACGCAGGGCGTCGTACACGTACGCGTCGTTCTCGAAGGTGGTGACGACGAGGATCCGGGGTGGCGCGTCGAGGCCGGTGAGGATCCGCTCGGTGGCGCGGATGCCGTCGACCTCCGGCATGCGGACGTCCATCAGCACGACGTCCGGCCGCCGTTCCCGCACGACGGACACCGCCTCCGCGCCCGTGGCGGCCTCACCGACCACCTCCAGGCCGGGTTCGGCGGACAGGATGGCCCGCAGGGCGGAGCGGACCATGCGCTCGTCGTCGGCGAGGACGACGCGGATCGGGGCGGGGCCGCTCATGGGGCCTCCTCGGGAAGTCGACGCGGTGCGGCGGGGCGGGGATCGGCGGGCGGGCGGGTCAGGGGCAGCCGTACGCGCAGCCGCCAGGTGCCGTCCGCCGGGCCCGCCCACGCCATGCCGCCCAGGAGGCGCGCGCGGGCCTCGATGCCGGCCAGGCCGTGGCCGCCGCCGGGACGGGTGGGGGCGGGCCCCGCGCAGGGGTTCTCCACGGTGATCTCCAGCCCGCCGGCGCACAGTTCGGCGCGGACGGTCACCGGGACGTCCGCACCGGCGTGCCGGAGCGCGTTGGTCAAGCCCTCCTGGACGATGCGGTAGGCCTCCCGGGAGAGCACCGGCGGCAAGGCGGTGAGCGGCGCGCCGACCGCGGCCGTCACCGTCGCCCCGGCCGCCCGGGTGCGGCGCAGCAGACCGTCCAGATCGGCGGCGAGGGTGGGGGCCGGGGCCGTGCCGGGCGCGTCACCGTCCCGCAGCACGGCGAGCACCGCGTCGAGTTCGCCGACCGTGCGCCGGGTGGTCTCCTCGATCGCGGTGAGGGCCTCGCGGACGAACTCCGGGTCGTGGTCGAGGACCCGGCGGGCCGCGCCCGCCTGGAGGGTCACCGCGCTCAGCGCGTGCCCCACCGAGTCGTGCAGCTCGCGCGCCAGCCGGTTGCGCACGGCGAGGTCGGCGGCGCGTGCCTCGGCGGCGGCGAGCCGGTCCTCGGGAGCCGGGCCGAGCAGCGCGGGCGCCCTGCGGGCCAGCAGCGCGCCCGCCCCCGCCGCGCAGGCGGCCGTCGCGAGCAGCGACGCCACGCCCGCGACGGGCGCGAGCGCCACCGCCCACGTGTGCCCGAAGACCTCCGGCAGTCCGAGCGGCGGACCGCCCGGTCCGGCCGCGAGCGGCAGCGCGAGCAGCACGGCCGCGAACGGCGGCACCGCCAGCGACATCCCCGCGACGATCCCGCCGAGCCCCAGGTGCAGCGTGAACCAGGCCGCCGTACGGCCCTTCGCGGCCCGGCCGCGGGCGGGCCCGTCGGAGAGCAGGGCCGGGTCCACCCCGCACAGCCAGCGCACCGCGGCGCTCTCCAGCGGCCGGGTCAGCGGGAACAGGGAGGTCACGGCGGCGAGCGGCAGACCGACGGCGAACGAGGCGAGCTGCGCGGCCGTCGAGGAGAAGACCTCGCCGGAGCCGGTCAGGGGGCCGACGACGAGCGAGCCGACCAGCACGTACGGCATGGCGAGCGCGCCGCCCAGGATCAGGTGGATCCAGCGCAGCCGCGCCCGGCGGCCGAACAGCGGCCGCAGGACGGCCCTCACGTCAGCGGGTGCCGCGCGGACCGTGCCGCGAGGAAGCGGGCGCCGACGGTGGCGACGAGCAGGCCGACGATCATCTGGCCAGCGTAGGTCAGCAGCACCGTCGCCGTCGGACCGTCGGCGGGATCGCCCGGGGCGACCAGCGCGGCCGCCGCCATCCAGCCGCCCCAGCAGGCCACGGCACCGGACCCGATCCCGGCCAGGGCCAGCGGCACCCGCACCGGCAGCGCGGGAAGGCACCGGAAGGCCAGCACCAGGCCCCCGGTGACCGCGGCCAGGAGGAAGACCACGTACAGGGACTCCAGGACGTGGAAGTCGCTGCCCCGGTCCGCGACGACGCCCTCGCTCAGCCCGGTGGTGCCGCCGCAGGCCCACACCGTCCGCAGCGCCAGCGGGAACGGCACGAGCACGGCGGCGGCCACCGCGAGGCGCCGCTGCGCCGCCCCCGCCGCCCCGGCGGGCAGGTCCCCCACGCGGCCCCGCCACACATGGCCCCAGCGGTCCCGTGCGTACAGCGCGAACAGGGCACCCAGGGCGAGGCCCTGGACGATGAACCCGGCGTAGACGACGGTGAAGACCCACGCGTGCAGGAAGGGTTCGCCGCCGCCCGAGGTGCCCGCGGCGCTCCCGCCGAGGGCGCGCACCAGCATCTGGAGCGGATAGCCGGCCATGACCGGCGCCAGCAGTCCCGTCGCCACCCACATCGGCACCGTGAGCAGCCACGCGGGCACCGCGCGGCCCCACGGCCGGGTCAGCAGCAGCGCCAGCACGATCACCGCGCCGTCCATCAGGATCGTCAGTACGTTGGCGGCGGCCATGGCGGCGGGATGGTCCAGCAGGGGACTGCCCGCCGGGATGCCGATCCGGCTGCCCGCCACCCAGGCGGTCTTGAGGCCGAGGTACGGCAGGCAGGCGGCGACGGCGACGGCACGCAGCAGCCTGCGGGAGCGGGGGAGCGCGCGGCCGCCGGTGACGACCGGGGAGGAGAGTGTCTGCGACATGCCCTCACACTCCCGCGCGGCGGCCCGCCGCCACGTCCTGCGCGGCGGCGATCCGCCTCCGCCGCGCGGGGGAGGGCCGGGTCAGCCCTCCAGCGCGAGCACCAGCTCCTCGATCTCCCCGCCGCGCCCCGGCGCGTACGCCGTGGCCCGCCCGGAGAGCGTGAAGCCGCAGCGCCGCAGCACCCGCAGCGACGCCTCGTTGTCGGCGGCCACGCGCGCGTACAGCGGGCGTTCGTCCACCTCGGCCAGCAGGGCGCGCAGCGCGGCCGTGGCGATGCCCTTGCCCCAGTGGGCGCGGTCGACCCAGTAGGTCACCTCGCGCTCGCCCGCCTCCCCGTAGACGGCCGCGTTGCCGACCACGTCGCCGTCGACGAGCACGGTGCGCGCCACGATCTCCGGCGAGCTGCGGATACGGGCCCAGTGGGCGTCGAAGCGGTCCCGGTCGGCCGGGTCCTCCGGGGTGAACGCGGCCATGCGCAGCGCCTCCGGGTCGTTCGACTGGCGGTAGAAGACCGGCAGATCGCTGTCGTGTACCGGTCGCAGGGCGATGTCCACGGTTCAGAGCCTCCGGGTGGCCAGGGTCAGCCGGTCGCGGGCGTCGAACAGGGCGTCCTTGACCATCTGTTCGTGCGCGGGGGTGAGCCGGGCCACCGGCACGGAGCAGCTGATCGCGTCCCGCGCGGGGGTGCGGTACGGGATGGCCACGCCGAAGCAGCGCAGCCCCAGCGTGTTCTCCTCGCGGTCCACGGCGAAGCCCTGCTCCCGCACCTGGTGCAGCTCCTCGATGAGCTGCTCCCGGTCGGTGACGGTGTTCTCGGTCAGGGCGGGCAGCGTCTCCGGGAGCATCTTGCGCACCTGCTCGTCGGAGTACGTGCTCAGCAGCGCCTTGCCCAGCGACGTGGAGTGCGCGGGCAGTCGGCGGCCGACCCGGGTGAAGGGACGCAGGTAGTGCTGCGACTGGCGGGTGGCGAGGTAGACGACGTTGGTGCCGTCGAGCCGGGCGAGGTGGATGGTCTCGGTGGTGTCGTCCGAGAGCCGGTCCAGCGTGGGCCGGGCGGCCGCGACGACCTCGTCGCCGTCGATGTACGACGTGCCCACCAGCAGGGCCCGCACGCCGATGCCGTACCGCGTGCCCGTCGCGTCGGTCTCCACCCAGCCGAGCTCCACGAGCGTGCGCAGCAGCATGTAGAGGCTCGACTTGGGGTAGCCGACGGCCTCCTGGACCGCCGCCAGGGAGTGCATGCCGGGGCGCCCGGCGAAGAATTCGAGCAGTTCAACGGTCCGCACCGCGGACTTGACCTGCGCCCCGCCGCCCGTCTCGCCAGCCGACATCGCCCTTGACCCCTTCGTTCGCCGGGAAATAGTCTCCGAAGCGCATTCATCTACAGAGACAGCGTTCAGCATATCGAACACCGCTGATGGATGACGTACATACTGCGGCATCGCACGCGGCGATCAAGTGGAGGGACCCCGGTGGCAGCAGCACCAGTCTGGAGTGTCGACCCCCGAACCGGGAAGCAGCGGGAACAGGTTGCGGTGGAGGCCACGGCCCAGGAGGTGGACGCCGCCGTGCGCGCCGCGCAGGACGCGCGCGGCGCGCTGACGGACCGCGGCGTCCGCGCGGCCTTCCTGCGCACCGCCGCCGACGAGCTGGAGGCGGCCCGGGACCGGCTCGTCGAGGCCGCCGACGCGGAGACCGCGCTCGGCCCGGCCCGGCTCACCGGCGAACTCGCCCGCACCTGCTACCAGCTGCGCGCCTTCGCCGGCATCGTCGACGAGGGCGCCTTCCTCGACGTCGTCATCGACCACCCCGACGACACCGCCACCCCGCCCGTGCCGGACCTGCGCCGCTACAAGATCCCGCTGGGTGTCGTCGCCGTCTACTCGGCGTCCAACTTCCCCTTCGCGTTCTCCGTGGCCGGCGGCGACACCGCGAGCGCGCTCGCGGCCGGCTGCCCGGTCGTCGTCAAGGCACACCCCGACCACCCCGCCCTGTCCGAGCTGGTCGCCGCGGTGCTGCGCCGGGCCGCCGCCCGGCACGACATCCCCGGCGGCGTCCTCGGCCTGGTGCACGGCTTCGAGGCCGGCATCCGGCTGATCGAGCACCCGCTGGTCGCGGCCGCCGGTTTCACCGGTTCCGTCCGCGGCGGCCGCGCCCTCTTCGACGCGGCCGCGGCCCGGCCCGTGCCGATCCCCTTCCACGGTGAACTGGGCTCCCTGAACCCGGTCGTCGTCACCGAGGCCGCCGCCGCCGAGCGCGGCGAGGCCATCGGCGCCGGGCTCGCGGGCTCGATGACGCTCGGCGTCGGCCAGTTCTGCGTGAAGCCGGGCCTGGTCCTCGCCCCCGCCGGACCGGCCGGCGACGCGCTGCTCACGTCCCTGACGGAGGCGGTCAGCGACACCGAGGCGGGCGTCCTGCTCGACCACCGCATGCGGGACAACTTCGTCGCCGGTGTCGCCGAGCGCACCGGGCTGCCCGGCGTGGAGTCCCCGGTGACCCCCGGCGCGGGCGGTGAGCACACCGTCAGCGCGGGCTTCCTCACCGTGCCCGCGAGCCGGCTGGCCGAGGAGGGCGCGCACGACCTGCTCCTGGAGGAGTGCTTCGGACCGGTCACCGTGGTGGCCCGCTACGAGGACGACGACGAGGTGCGCGGTGTGCTGTCCCGGCTGCCGGGCAACCTCACGGCGACGGTCCAGCTCTCCGCCGCGGAGGCGGCCGGCGAGGGCCGCGGGGCCGAACTGGTGCGGGACCTCACGCCGCTCGCGGGACGCGTCCTGGTGAACGGCTGGCCGACCGGCGTCGCGGTCGCCCCGGCCCAGCACCACGGCGGCCCGTACCCGGCGACCACCTCCACCTCCACCTCGGTGGGCGGCACGGCCATCGAGCGCTGGCTGCGGCCGGTCGTCTACCAGGGAACCCCCGAGGCGCTCCTGCCCCCGGAACTCAGGGACGCCAACCCCCTGGGGCTGCCCCGGAGGTTCAACGGCGCCCTGGAGCGCTGAGGACGCTCACCCCGCGGCGGTCGGCTCCAGGCCCGCGTCCCGGGCCAGGAGCGCCGCCTGCACCCTGTTGTCGCGGTCGAGCTCGGTCAGGATGCGGCTGACGTGCGTCTTCACCGTGGCCTCGCTCATGTGCTGCCGGGCGCCGGCGTCCGCGTGGGACAGGTCCTCGCCGAGCAGGGACAGCACCTCGCGTTCGCGGTCCGTCAGGCGCCGGCGCGCCTCCTCGCCGCGCACGGTCGCGGCGGGGGAGGCGAGCGTGTCCACGATGTGCGGCCGACGCCCCTGTCCTCTCGGGTCGTCGAGGACGTCGACTGACGGAGACTCGCCCTCGTGCCGTTCATGTGGCCGTACCACTTCGACCTCACCCCTCGGCCCCGGTGGCGGGCCGTGCCTGGGACACTTCCGCCATGGACCTGAAAATCGCCGAACTCCCCTTCCTCCTGCGCACCTACGGCCCCGACGGCTCCTGGTCCTACGAGGACGGCGTCCTCACCGGATGGGCCGGACCCCGGCAGGACCGTTTCGTGCCGCCCACCGGCGAGGCCCTGGACCCCGCCGCCGACGCGCCGCGCCTGCTGGGCGCCCCCGAGGGCGACTTCCAGCTGATCGCGCGGGTCACGGCCGGCTTCGCCGGCTCCTTCGACGCCGGAGTGCTGTACGTCCATGTCGGCGAGCGGGCCTGGGCCAAGCTCTGCCTGGAGTACTCCCCGGACGTGCCCACCGTCTGCACCGTGGTCACCCGGGGCCACTCGGACGACGCCAACTCCTTCACCGTCGACGGCAGTTCCGTCTGGCTCCGGGTGAGCCGCACCGGCCGTGCCTTCGCCTTCCACGCCTCGCGCGACGGCAAGCTGTGGACCTTCGTCCGGCTCTTCACCCTCGGCGGCGAGGAGGAGACCGGCGCCGCCCTGGTCGGCTTCATGGCGCAGTCACCGATGGGGGAGGGCTGCGTGGTGACCTACGACCATCTGGAGTACCGGCCGCACTGGCCGCGTGATCTGCGGGACGGCAGCTGACGGGAATGGAACCGGCTGCTTGAAGGTTCATCCATTTACGGAGAAAGCCTCCGCACCCGAACGTCCGTACCCGTACGTATCCGTACGACCCTGGAGAGAGCCGATTCATGCGCGTCGAGATCTGGAGCGACATCGCCTGCCCCTGGTGCTATGTCGGAAAGGCCCGTTTCGAGAAGGCGCTGGCCTCCTTCCCGCACCGTGAGCAGGTCGAGGTGGTGCACCGCTCCTTCGAGCTCGACCCGGGCCGCGCCAAGGGCGACGTCCAGCCGGTGATCACCATGCTGACCGGGAAGTACGGCATGAGCGAGGCGCAGGCCCAGGCCGGCGAGGACAACCTGGGCGCCCAGGCCGCCGCCGAGGGCCTGCCCTACCGCACCCGGGACCGCGACCACGGCAACACCTTCGACCTGCACCGCCTGCTGCACTTCGCCCGCGAGCGGGGACGCCAGGAGGAGCTGCTCGACCGGTTCTACACGGCGAACTTCGCCGAGGAGCGGTCCGTCTTCGACGACGACGAACGGCTCGTCGAGCTCGCCGGCGAGGCCGGCCTGGACACCGGCGCCGTCCGCGAGGTCCTCGCCGACCCCGGGGCGTACGCCGACGAGGTCCGCGCCGACGAACGCGAGGCCGCGGAACTCGGCGCGAACGGTGTGCCGTTCTTCGTCATCGACCGCACGTACGGCGTCTCCGGCGCCCAGCCCGCCGAGGTCTTCACCCAGGCGCTCACCCGGGCCTGGGGCGACCGGCCGCCGCTGCGGCTGGTCGACGGCGGCGCCGGAGCCGAGGCCTGCGGCCCGGACGGATGCGCGGTGCCGCAGCAGGGGAAGGCGCAGGTCGGGACGGACGCGTAAGCACTACCTGGCGACAGCGCGCACCTCCCGGCCGTGGACGGGGAGATCCCGAGGCCGCACAGTGGACCCATGGAGACTGTGGAGAACCTCGTCCGTGCCGAGTTCGCCCCGAAGACGACCCACCTGAACACCGCGGCCAGCGCCCTGCTGCCGGCCCGCGCGGCGACCGCGCTCCAGGACGCCGTGCGGCTGCGCGTGGAGGGCCGCTCGCTGGACCCCCTGTACACCGACGTCGAGGCCGCCCGGGCCGCCTATGCCCGGCTCGCCGGCGTCCCCGTCGAGCGGGTCGCGGCCGGCGCCACGGCCGCGCTGTACACCTCGCTGGTCGCGGCCTCCCTGCCGCCGGGCGCCGAAGTCCTCACCGCGGAGGACGACTTCACCTCCGTACTCAACCCGTTCCACACCCGGGGCGACCTCAAGGTGCGGGCCGTTCCGCTGGAGCGGGTCGCCGACTCGGTGCGGCCGGGCACCGCGCTGGTCGCCGTCAGCGCCGTCCAGTCCGCCGACGGCCGGATCGCCGGCCTGACGGCACTCGGCGAGGCGGCCCGGGCGCACGGGGCGCGCACCTACGTCGACTTCTCCCAGGCGGCCGGCTGGCTGCCCATGGAAGCCGGCACCTTCGACTACTCCGTCGCCATCACCTACAAGTGGCTGCTCGGACCGCATGGGGCGGCCTTCCTCGTCGTGCCCGAGGACCTCGGCGACCTTCCGCCGGTCCAGGCGAGCTGGGCCGCGGCGGAGCACCCCTGGGCCAGCTGCTACGGCCCCGTCGCCGAACTCGCCCACTCGGCCCGGCGGTTCGACTCCAGCCCGGCCCTGTTCACTTACGCGGGCCTGCGGGCCTCCCTCGAACTCGTCGAGGAGATCGGCGTGGACGCCGTCCGCGCCCACGACCTGAACCTCGCCGAGCGCTTCCGCGCCGGGCTCGCGGACCTGGGGCACACGCCCGTGCCCGCGCCCGGTTCCCCGATCGTGTCCGTGCCCGGACTCGGCCACCTCCAGCCGGAACTGGCGGCCGCCGGCATCCAGGTGTCCGACCGTGCGGGCAACCTGCGGGCGTCCTTCCACCTGTACAACACGGCCGACGACGTGGACCGGCTGCTCGACGCCCTGTCCGGCTGACGCCACCGCACACGGCAGCGGGCCGGTGCCTCCCTGTCCCACACGAGGAGGCCCCGGCCCGCGGTCCTGGTGGCGCGACTACCACGCCGTCACGGCGACTACCGCACCGGAGTGAAGTCCCGCGCCCCGATGAACTCGGGTCGCCGGATCGGTGCCGCGAACGGCTCGACCGCCGCGTTCTCGACGCTGTTGAACACGATGAACACGTTGCTGCGCGGGAACGGCGTGATGTTGTCGCCGGAACCGTGCATGGCGTTGCAGTCGAACCAGGTCGCCGAACCGGCCTTGCCGGTGAACAGCCTGATGCCGTACTCCGACGCCATCTTGGTCAGCGCCTCGTCGGACGGCGTCCCCGCGTCCTGCATCTGCAGGGACTTCTTGTAGTTGTCCTTCGGCGTGGCCCCCGCGCACCCGAGGAACGTCTTGTGCGACCCCGGCATGATCATGAGACCGCCGTTGGTGTCGTAGTTCTCGGTGAGCGCGATCGAGACCGAGATGGTGCGCATGTTCGGCAGGCCGTCCTCGGCGTGCCAGGTCTCGAAGTCCGAGTGCCAGTAGAAGCCGCTGGCCCCGAAGCCCGGCTTGACGTTGATCCGCGACTGGTGGACGTAGACGTCCGAACCGAGGATCTGCCGGGCCCGCCCGACGATCCGCTCGTCGCGCACCAGATTCGCGAAGACCTCGCTGATCCTGTGGACCTCGAAGACGGACCGGATCTCCTTGGACTGCGGCTCGACGATCGAGCGCTCGTCCTCGCGGACGGCCGGGTCGGTGACGAGCCGCTCCAGCTCCCGCTGGTACACGGCGACCTCGTCGGGACCGATGAGCTGGTCGATGGCGAGGAAGCCGTCGCGGTCCAGCGCCTGGAGGTCACCGGCCGACACGGGCCCGGGGGTGTCCGGGGAGCCCCAGACGACCGGGTCCTGCCGGGGAGTCGCCACCTCGGTGGCGCCGCGGGTGGGATAGAGGTCGGTGACGTTCGTGGTCGTCGTGGTCACGGTGACTCACACCTCCTCGGTGAGCAGCGGGTACACGCCGTTCTCGTCGTGGTCCTCCCGTCCGGTGACGGGCGGGTTGAAGACACAGATGCAGTGGAAGTCCTCCTTGACCTTGAGCGTGTGCCGCTCGTGGCCGTTGAGGAGGTACATGGTGCCGGGAGTGATGCGGTACGTCTCCCCGGTCTCGCGGTCGGTCAGTTCGGCCTCGCCCTTGGTGCAGACGACGGCCTCGATGTGGTTCGCGTACCACATCGACGTCTCCGTACCCGCGTACAGGATCGTCTCGTGCAGGGAGAAGCCGACCTTCTCCTTGGCGAGGACGATCCGCTTGCTCTCCCACGTGCCGGACGCGGATTTCACGTGCCGGTCGGTGCCTTCGAGGTCCTTGAACGAACGGACGATCACGGTGTTGCGATGCCTCCTCGGCTCGGGTGTGTCTTTCAGGCGGTCTCGCGGACGGCGCGGGCGAGGACGGTGAGGCCCTCGTCCAGCTCGTCCGCGGTGATGGTCAGGGACGGGAGCAGCTTGACGACCTCGCTCTCCGGGCCGGACGTCTCGATGAGCAGCCCGAGTTCGAAGGCGCGCTTGGCGATCCGGCCCGCGCGCTCCTTGTCGTGGAACTCCAGGCCCCAGACCAGGCCGCGGCCGCGGTACTCCTTGACGTCGGCGAGGTTCTCCTCGGTGATGGCGATCAGCGCCTGCTCGACCTGCTCGCCGCGCGAACGGGTCTGCTTCTCCATCGCGGAGCCGTCCGCCCAGTACGCCTCCAGGGCCGCGGTGGCCGTGACGAAGGCGGGGTTGTTGCCGCGGAAGGTGCCGTTGTGCTCGCCCGGCTCCCAGACGTCCAGCTCCGGCTTGAACAGGGTGAGCGCCATCGGCAGTCCGTAGCCGCTGATCGACTTGGACACGGTGACGATGTCGGGCGTGATGCCGGCCTCCTCGAAGGAGAAGAAGGCACCGGTACGTCCGCAGCCCATCTGGATGTCGTCGACGATGAGCAGCATGTCCTGGCGTTCGCACAGCTCGGCCAGGGCGCGCAGCCACTCGGGCCGGGCGACGTTGATGCCGCCCTCGCCCTGCACGGTCTCGACGATCACGGCGGCGGGCTTGTTGAGGCCGGAGCCCTGGTCCTCCAGGAGCCGCTCGAACCACAGGAAGTCCTCGACCTTGCCGTCGAAGTAGTTGTCGAACGGCATCGGCGTGCCGTGCACCAGCGGGACGCCGGCACCGGCCCGCTTGAAGGCGTTGCCGGTCACGGCGAGCGAGCCCAGCGACATGCCGTGGAAGGCGTTGGTGAACGACACGATCGCCTCGCGTCCCTTCACCTTCCGCGCGAGCTTCAGCGCGGACTCCACGGCGTTGGTGCCCGTCGGGCCCGGGAACATCACCTTGTACGGCAGGTCGCGCGGGCGCAGGATGTAGTTCTGGAAGGACTCCAGGAAGGCCCGCTTGGCCGTGGTCGACATGTCGAGGCCGTGCGTGACGCCGTCCCGCTCCAGGTAGTCGATCAGCGCCCGTTTCAGGACGGGGTTGTTGTGCCCGTAGTTGAGTGAGCCGGCTCCGGCGAAGAAGTCGAGGTACTCATGGCCGTCCTCGTCGTACATGCGGCTGCCGTGCGCACGGTCGAAGACGGTGGGCCAGCCGCGGCAGTAGCTGCGCACCTCGGACTCGAGGGTCTCGAAGACGCTGAGGTCGGGCTGGGTGATGGTCACGGCGGATCGCTCCTCGGTGGCGTGGGAAGTCAGAGGGAGTCGGAAGTTCAGGGGGGTCGGGCCGGGCGCCTCAGAGCGCGAACGGCCCGATGCGGTACAGGACCTCGGGGTCGTGCGGTCCGTCAGGGAACTGGCCGGCGTCGAACAGCACCTCGCGCTCCAGCAGAGCGCCGTGGCGCTCCGCGAACGCGGTGAACAGGCGCTCGGACGCGGTGTTGCCCGGCGTGATGGTGGTCTCCACGGTGTCCACCCCGTGCTCGGCCGCGGTCCGGGCGGCCAGACCGTCGAGCAGGGCGGCGGCCAGACCGCGGCCGCGGTGGGACGCGTCGACCGCGACCTGCCAGACGAGCAGGGTGCGCGGGCTGTCCGGCCGCAGGTATCCGCTGACGAAGCCGATCGGCGCGCCGTGCTCGTCACGAGCGACGGCCGACGTGGCGGCGAAGTCACGGCACCACAGCAGATAGCTGTACGACGAGTTCAGGTCGAGGACCTTCGAGTCCCTGGCTATTCGCCACAGCTCGGCTCCGTCCGCCACGGTGGGGCGGTCGATTTGCAGGTCTGCTTGTGCGGCAGTCATGCAAATTGAACTTACCCAGGTAAATTCAAAATTGCATCGCCTGTCGGGGTTACGTACGAGCTCGATCTGTGTTATCGCGCGTACGGGCGGGTCCGCGCGAGAACCCGGCGGTATGCACCGTTTGTCCTGGTGCATACCGCACAAAAGGGACCGCTTGTGGAACCGGTCACAAGTGTGTAACTCCCGTGACGGGCCTCGGGACGCTCACGAAATCGTGGCGTTTAGCCTCGGAGAATCGGGGCAGAAGAAGACGGGAAGCTACTCGCCGGATAATAGAAAAATAAGCGATGGAATGCGTCGGGGGAATGCGCGCGAATGCTTTCGGGAATCCCTGGAATTAACCTCCCGGTGGCCCGCCCGACGTTTCCGGGCGGGGCCGCCGTCAGGCGCGGCGGATCAGCGCCAGGCGGCGTCCGCGGCCCGCAGGGCCCCGTCCGTGTCCACGTCCAGGCCCGTCGCGCCGAGGGCGGCTCCCAGCGCCGCCAGGCTCGCCCGTACGGCACCGGGCCTCGCCTCCGGCCCGTAGTGGTTGACGCGGATCATCTCGCCCGCGAGCGCCCCGCCCCCGGCGGCCAGCGGGAGTGCCGGGTCGGCGGACAGGGCGCGGGCCACCAGGTCCGACGCCACCGTGCCGGACGGCGCCCGCAGGGTCGTGGCGACCGGCGCGGCCTCCGCCGCGTCCCGCACGTACGGCTCCAGTCCGCCGCCCAGCGCCACCGCACCGGCCCGCGTCGCCGCCGCGGCCGACGCGTGCCGGGCCATCACCGTCTCCAGGCCCGCCGCCTCGATGCGCTCCACGCACGCCTCCAGCGCCAGCATCTCCAGCTGCGCCGGCGCGTGCAGCAGCGCCTTGCGGCCGCCGTCGATCCAGCGTTCCTTCCAGTCGAGCAGCGACAGGTAGGAGCGGCGCGGCGCCCGCGGGTTCGCCGCCATCCGCGCCCACGCCCGCTCGCTCACCGACACCGCCGACACCCCGGCCGGACCGCCCATCGCCTTCTGCGCCCCGATCACGCACAGGTCCACACCCCACGCGTCCGGCAGCACCGGCTCCGCCCCCACGGACGCCACCGCGTCCAGGTAGAACAGCGCCCCGTGCGCCCGCACCACCTCGCCGATCTCCGCGACCGGGTTGGTGTTGCCGGTGGCCGCCTCCGCGTGCACCAGGGACACGAAGTCGATCTCCGGGTGCTCCGCGAAGGCGGCCCGGACCTGCTCGGCCGTCACCGCCGTGTGGAACGGCACCGTCAGGTCGATCACCGTGGCGCCGCAGTCCCGCAGCCAGTCGCCGAAGGTCTGCCCGTAGGGGCCGGTGACGACGTTCAGCGCGGTCGTGCCGGGACCGGCGGTCGCACGGATCGCGCCCTCCAGCGGCAGCAGCGCCTCACCCTGCGTGATCACGACGTCCTGCGTGGTGCTCAGCAGCCGTGCCACGCGGTCCTCGATCGAGGCGAAGTGCGCGGCGTTCATCGGGGGCAGGTCGAGGAGGAGGTGGGTCACGGCGGGACTCTCTTTGCTTCGCGGCTGCGCGGGTAGGTACGACGAGGTCGAGAGTAGACCTTCACCCTCCACGGAGCCCGACCGCGGGGCTCCCGGGCGGGCGGGCCCGCCGTGGCGGACGCCGAGGAGGAGACCCCGGACCGGGTGGCCGCCTCGTCCCGGGGCCTGGCTAGGGTGCCGGGTATGACTGAGCGCGCGGTGCTGCACGTGAAGGGGCGGATCCTCGTCGGCCCGGACGAGGTCCGCGACGAGCTGTGGGTCGTCGACGGGCGGATCTCCTACGACCGCCCCGCCGGCGCCCGCGACGTCCGCACCGTCGACGGCTGGGTGCTGCCCGGACTGGTCGACGCCCACTGCCACGTGGGCCTGGACCGGCACGGAGCGGTCCCCGCGGAGACCGCCGAGAAGCAGGCACTCACCGATCGCGACGCCGGCGCCCTGCTGCTGCGCGACGCCGGCTCACCCTCCGACACCCGCTGGACCGACGACCGCGACGACCTCCCGAAGATCATCCGGGCCGGGCGGCACATCGCCCGCACCCGCCGCTACATCCGCAACTACGCCTGGGAGGTCGAGCCCGAGGACCTCACCGCGTACGTCGCCCGGGAGGCCCGGCGCGGCGACGGCTGGGTGAAGCTGGTCGGCGACTGGATCGACCGCGACCTCGGCGACCTGTCGGCCTGCTGGCCGCGCGGAGCCGTCGAGGCGGCCATCGCCGAGGCGCACCGGCTGGGCGCCCGCGTCACCGCGCACTGTTTCGCCGAGGACTCCCTGCGGGACCTGGTCGAGGCCGGCATCGACTGCGTCGAGCACGCCACCGGCCTCACCGACGAGACCATCCCGCTGTTCGCCGAGCGGGGCGTGGCGATCGTCCCCACCCTCGTCAACATCGCCACCTTCCCCGCACTCGCCGACGGCGGCGAGTCCAAGTTCCCGCGCTGGTCCGCCCACATGCGCCGGCTCCACGAACGGCGCTACGACACCGTGCGCTCCGCCTACGACGCCGGCGTCCCCGTCTTCGTGGGCACCGACGCCGGCGGCTCGCTGCCGCACGGGCTGGCCGCCGAGGAGGTCGCGGAGCTCACCAGGGCCGGCATCCCGCCCCTGGAGGCGCTGGCCGCAGGCACCTGGGCGGCCAGGAAGTGGCTCGGCCGCCCCGGCCTGGACGAGGGCGCCCCGGCCGACCTCGTGGTCTACGGCGCCGACCCGCGCGCGGACGTGACCGTACTGACCGATCCGCGCCGGGTGGTGCTCAACGGGCGCGTGGTCGGCTAGCGGCGCGCGCCCGGTGGTGCGCACGAGGGTGACGGCGGGGAACAGCCGTGCCCCGGGATTCGAACGGATCCGTCGGCTCTCCCCGAAGGAGTGAAGAGTCGGTGGATCGCTGACGGCCTGCTGTTCGCGTGGACATCCTTTCCGGGTCCCAGTCGTGTCTCATGGGGGTCCCACCACCTTGCACACCATCAACTTCCTCACGCCCGCACGCCGTTGGGCAGTCGTCGCGGCGGCAGCCGCCCTCACCGCCGGTCCCGCCGCGCTGGGCGGAGCGGGCTCCGCGCACGCCACCGGGGAGAGCGGCAGCGCGAGCGCCGCCGTCCTGCGCACCGGGCTCGACGTGGCCCTGCTCGACAAGACCGTGCACGCCCCGCTCGCCGTCTCCCTCAACGAGGTCCGGGCACCCGAGAGCGCGCGGAGGACGGCCCTCACCGCCAGCCTCGACGGCGTCGACGGCGGCAAGCCCTTCAGCGTGCTGCGGGCGGAGGCCGCTGACGCGAAGGCGACGGTGAACGGCGGGCGGGCGGAGGCGTCCACCAGCCTCGCCAAGGTCCGCCTGCACGTGCCGGGTCTGCCGCTGCTGTCGGTCGTCGAGCTCGAGGCGGTGAGTTCCAAGGCGGTCTGCGAGGCCGGGCGGAGCCCGCACGCCTCGGCGACCCTGCCCGCCTCGGTGACGGTCCTCGGCAAGCGGGTCGCGCTGACCGCCGGAGGTCCCACCCACGTCGAGGTGCCCGGCGTCGGCGAGGTCCGGCTGGACCTGTCCAAGACCGGGACCACGTCGACCACGGCCGCCGCCACCGCCCTCCGGCTCGAGGTGTCGGTCAACCCGTTGAAGCTGAACGTGGCCGAGGTGGAGGGAACCCTCACCCTGGCCGAGGCCAGGTGCGAAACCCCGGCGGCTCCCGCAGCGGACGCTCCCGCGGCAGCGGCTCCTGCCGCTCCGGAGGCCGACGGCGTCCAGCCGCAGGGGGCGCGCGCGGAGCGGGCCGCTCCCACGGAGGCCGACCTCGCCGAGACGGGGGGCGATCCGCTGACCCCGTACGTCGCGGGCGGCGCGGTGGCCCTGCTGGCGGCGGGCGGCGCGGCGGTGGCCGTGTCCCGCCGGGGCCGCGGGAACTGAGGTCTCTCGCCCCCGCCGCCCCTTCCCGACCCGACACTGGGGCTCCGCCCCGGAAGACGGGAACGGGAAGGGGCGGCGGGGGCGGATTCAGGCCGTGTGCAACGCCCGGCCCAGCGCGTCCAGCAAGCCGTCCGTCGTCCCCCGCCCCCGGACCGCCACGCGCAGCCACTCCTCACCCAGCCCAGGAAACGTGTCCCCCCGCCGCACCGCGTAACCGGCGTCGCGCAACCGGGCCCGTACCGCCGCCGCGTCCGGCAGCCGCACCAGGACGAACGGCCCCTCCGCGGGTTCCACGACCCGCACCCCGCGGGCGGCGAACGAGCGCAGCCCCGCGATCAGATGAGCCCGGTCCGCCGCGACGCGGTCCGCCGCCCCCGCCGCCTCGGCGAGGGCCGCCGCCCCCACGCACGCCTCCGCCGCCGCCAGCGCCGGCGCGGACACCGGCCACAGCGGCTGGGCGCGCTCCAGTTCCGCGACGGTCTCCGGGGCCGCCAGGACGTAACCGATCCGCAGCCCCGCCAGCCCCCAGGTCTTGGTGAGGCTGCGCAGCACCACCAGCCCCGGTACGTCCGTCCGGCCGGCCAGCGCCTCCCGCTCGCCCGGCACCGCGTCCATGAACGCCTCGTCCACCACCAGCGTCCGCCCGGGACGGGCGAGCGCGGCCACGCCGGCGGCCGGATGGAGCACCGACGTCGGGTTCGTCGGGTTGCCGATCACGACCAGGTCCGCCTCCTCGGGCACCGCCCCCGGGTCCAGCCGGAAGCCGTCCGCCTCCCGCAGCAGCACCCGGTCCACCGTGTGCCCGGCATGGCGCAGTGCCGCCTCCGGCTCGGTGAACTGCGGGTGCACCACCACCGGCCGGCTCACCTTCAGTGCCCGCGCCAGCAGCACGAACGCCTCCGCCGCACCGGCCGTCAGCAGCACCCGTTCCACCGGCAGCCCGTGCCGCGCCGCCACCGCGGCCCGCGCGGCCCGCCCGTCCGGGTAGGCGGCGAGCCCGGACAGCGACGCGGCGATGTGCTCCCGCAGCCACGCCGGGGGTGTGTCCGTGCGGACGTTCACCGCGAGGTCGACCAGCGCGGACCCGTCGTCGCGGACCTCGGCGTCCCCGTGGTGGCGCAGGTCGTGTCCGCCGGCCTCCGGATCAGTGCGCATGCGAGTGGGCGTGGCCGTGCCCGTGGTGGTGGTGCCCGTCGTCGTCGGGGTGGAAGTGCGGCTGCTGCGGCTGCCCCACCTTGTCCTCGAACCCGGGCAGCGCGATCCGGTACACGCACGAGTCGCAGTTCATCCTGAGATCACCCTTCACGGCTTCCTCGTACCGTTCCATCACCAGGTCCAGCAGCTCCGGCTCCGGCCCGACGACGTCCGCCGACCGTACCTCGGTGTCCGGATGCGCCGCCGCCCACTGTGCCGTCTGCCGCCGCACCCGGTCCGGCAGGATCCCGGTGAACAGGAAGTACGGCAGGACCACGACCCGGCGGGCGCCCAGGCGCGCGCACCGGTCCAGTCCGCCCGGCACGTCCGGCGCCGCCAGCGACACGAACGCCGTCTCCACGCCCGCGTAGCCGCGCCCCTCCCACAGCAGCCGCGCCGCCTTGAACACCTCGGCGTTGGCATCCGGGTCCGTCGAGCCGCGCCCCACGAGCAGCACCGTCACCCCGGACGGGTCCCAGGACGGGTCCATGGCCTCCGCCAGCCGCCGCTCCAGCACCCGCAGCAGCGCGGGATGCGGGCCCAGCGGACGGCCGTAGGTGTACGAGATCCCCGGGTGGCGTTCCTTCTCGCGGGCCAGCGCCGCCGGGATGTCCCCCTTGGCGTGCCCGGCGGACACCAGCATCAGCGGGACGGCGGCGAACCGTCGCACCCCCCGCTCCACCAGTTCGGCGACGGCCTCGCCCAGCGGGGGCGGGGACAGCTCGATGAAGCCGCCGGCGACGGGCAGTGAGGGGTGACGGCGGCCCAGCTCCCGCACGAAGTCGCGGAACGCCTCCGCTCCGGCGTCGTCCCGGGTGCCGTGTCCGGCGATGAGCAGGGCGGGCGGGGTGGTCACAGGTCCTCCTCGGACTCGGGTGTGGATGTGGGTGGGTGCGCGGGGAGGTGGTTCACCGCGGCTCCTGCTGCCAGCGGTACCCGCGCGGGGTGACCATGCGCCCCGCGATCTCGCGGGTCGCCGTGTTGCCGACGGTCACCACCGTCATCATGTCGACCGTCGCCGGGTCCAGCGCGGCCAGCGTGGTCAGCCGGCTCGACTCGTCCGCACGGGAGGCGTTGCGCACGACTCCCACCGGCGTGCCCGGCTCCCGGTGCTCGGCGAGGATCGACAGCGCCTTGGGCAACTGCCAGTCACGGCCCCGGCTGCGCGGGTTGTAGAACGTCACGACGATGTCCGCCTCGGCCGCGGCCCGCACCCGCCGCTCGATGACCTCCCACGGCGTGTGCAGGTCCGACAGGCTGATCGACACGTGGTCGTGGCCCAGCGGCGCCCCCAGTACCGCCCCGGCGGCCAGCGCCGCCGTCACACCGGGCACGCCGACCACGTCGATGTCGTCCGACGCCTCGGCCAGGGCGGGGGAGGCCATGGCGTACACCCCCGCGTCGCCGCTGCCGATCAGGGCGACCGCCTGCCCGCGCCGGGCCTCCGCGACGGCGGTGCGGGCCCGCTCCTCCTCCGCGCCGAGACCGGACTCCAGCACCCGCGTGCCGGGCCGCAGCAGATCACGGATCTGGTCGACGTACTGGTCGAGGCCCACCAGCACGGAGGCGCGGCGCAGTTCGGCCTTCGCCCGAGGGGTGAGCAGGTCCCGGGCGCCCGGCCCGAGCCCGACCACCGCGAGCCTCCCGCGCACCGGGCGCCGTACGACGGCACAGGTCGCCATCGCCGGACGCGCCGCCGACTTCCGCTTGGGCACCAGCAGTTCACCCCCGCCCAGCAGCGCGGCGGCCTCCGCGACGGACGGGGTGCCGACCGCGGCCAGCGGCGCGTCGGAGGGGTTGGGCACCTCGACACCCGCCAACTCCCCGGCGGTGTAGGTCACCAGGGGCACCCCCAGCCGCCGGGCGGCCGCCACGACGCCGGGCTCGTCCGCCTTGGCGTCGACGGTGGCGAGTGCGGCGAGCGACGCGCCCGACAGTCCCGCGTCGCGCAACGCCCCCTCGATCAGACCGAGTACCTCCTCGGCGGGGGCGCCCCGGGAGGCGCCCACCCCGACGACGAGGGTCGGCGGCCGCAGCACCACCTCCCGCTCACCGGGCTCGACCAGCCGGTCCGTGACGCGGATCGTGTACGCCCCTTCCCCGGCGACCGGCAGCGGCGGCAGCGGCCAGGCCACCTCGGCGCGCAGCGCCACCGCCTCACCGTCCAGCAGGGCGCGCGACACGGCGGCGACGTTCCCCTCCACGGGCAGCCCGAGGGTGTCCAGACCGGGCAGACGGGCGGCGTCGGTCGCCGTGGTCACCACCGGCTCCGCGCCCAGCACCTCGCCTACCGCGCGGGCCAGCTCGTTCGCCCCGCCGCCGTGCCCGCCGACCAGCGACACCGCGAACCGTGCCGCCTCGTCGACACAGACCACGCCCGGATCGGACGCCTTGCCGTCCAGCAGGGGCGCCACCAGCCGCACCACGGCGCCGGTGGCGAGGAAACACACGAGCTGCTCGCACTCGGCGAACGCGGCCCGCACGGCGTCCGCCACCGGGCCCCCGTACACGCGCGTGCGGTCCGGCCACGCGGCGGCCAGCCGGTCCCGCGCCGACGTTCCGGCCGCCGTGGCGGAGATGAGGCCGATCACGTGTCGACTCCTTCGGTACGGCCGTGGGACCGGACGCCCCACGGCAGGGAAACGGGGCGGGGGAGAACGACGGTCATCACGTGCTCGCACCCTGTGAACGCAACGCCCGGCGCGCCTTGGGATCGGCCTTGCGGAAGCCGTGGAAGTGACCGGGGTGGTACAGGTGGGAGCGCGTACCGCGCGCGTCGAGCGCCGGACCGACCAGGAACAGCGTGTGCTTCCACAGCTTGTGCTCCTTGACCGTCTCCTCCAGCGTGCCGACCGTGCACTTCACGACCAGTTCCTCCGGCCAGGTCGCCTGGTACGCCACGACGACCGGCGTGGACGTCGGGTAGCCGCCCTCCAGCAGCTCCCGCACCAGCTGCCCGCTGCGCGCGGCCGACAGGAAGACCGCCATGGTGGTGCCGTGCCGCGCGAACTCGCGGACCTCCTCGCCGGGCGGCATCGGTGTCTTGCCGCCGCCGAGCCGGGTCAGCACGACCGACTGCGCCACCTCCGGAATGGTCAGCTCGCGCCCCGCGAGCGCCGCGACCGCGGAGAAGGACGACACCCCGGGGACGATCTCGGTGGCGATGCCGAGCTCCGCGCACCGGTCGACCTGCTCCTGGGTGCCGCCCCACAGCGCGGGATCGCCCGAGTGGATCCTCGCGACCTTCAGCCCTTCCGCGCGGGCCCGCTCGTAGACGGCCACGACGTCCTCCAGCGACATGGCCGCCGAGTCGAGGACCTCCGCGTCCTCACGCGCGTGCCGCAGCACCTCCTCCTGCACCAGGCTGGCGGCCCAGATGACCACATCGGCCTCGGAGATGGCCCGCGCGGCGCGGAACGTCAGCAGATCGGCGGCGCCGGGACCGGCCCCGACGAAGGTCACCTTGCCGGTGGGGACACCGGTCGGGGCGTCGGTCGGGGCATCGGTCATGGGAAGGGTCCTCTCCTGCGGATGATTGATCGAAGACGGGGGGCGGCGAGCGGGCTGTCACGCGTGCGCGACGGGCCGCCGATCCGATACGAAGGGCACATGGCGGTTCTCGTCGCGCTCGGCGCGTTCCTGATGACGCTGGCCGGCGGCTGGACGGCACACCGCGTGACCGACCGCCGCCATCTGGTGCTGGGCCTCGCCGGCGGGCTGATGCTGGGCGTGGTCGGCCTGGAACTCCTCCCGGAGTCCCTGGAAGCGGCCGGCACCGAGATCCACGGCGTACCGGCGGCCCTGCTGCTCTTCGTCGCGGGCTTCCTCCTCGCCCATCTGGTGGAACGCCTGCTGGCCCACCGGCAGGCCCCGCACGGCGCCGGGGAGACCGTGTCGACGTCCCGGCCCTCCGGGCCCGTGCCGGACACCGGCGCGCCCCTGCGGCTCCCCAACGACCGCAACCCCGAGGTGGGCCTGACGGCGGCCGCGGCGTTGGTCGGCCACAGCGCCATGGACGGCGTGGCGATCGGGGCGGCCTTCCAGGTCGGCGGCGGCATGGGCGCCGCCGTCGCCGTGGCCGTCATCGCGCACGACTTCGCGGACGGCTTCAACACGTACACGCTCACCCGCGTCTACGGCAACGCCCGCCGCCGTGCGCTGGCGATGCTGTTCGCGGCGGCGGCCGCACCCGTCGCCGGCGCCGCCTCCACGCTCCTCTTCACGATCCCGGAGCCCCTGCTCGGCGGCTACCTGGGCCTGTTCGGCGGCGCGCTGCTCTACCTGGCGGCGGCCGAGATCCTGCCCGAGGCCCACCACCGGCACCCCGCCCGCTCCACCCTGCTGTGCACGATCACGGGCGTGCTGTTCATCTGGCTCGTGGTGGGCGCCGCGCACTGAACGCGACCCGGTCCGGCTCACAGCTTCCCGCCCCGCCCGCCGTCACGCCGCGGCGGCGCGATGAGCGTCGAGAGGTACGGCAGCGGCGCCCCGTCCAGCTCGGCGGCCGGCCGCACCGACTCCTCCGGCAGACCCAGCGCCGACCCCCACACCGCGTCACCGATCCGCCCGGTCTCCCGCAGCGCCTCGGCCACCTCACCGGCCTGCCGCCCGAACTTGTAGGCGACGACGGTCCCGGGCCCGGCCAGCGCGTCCCTGAGCACGGCCGCCCCCGCGGTCACCGGCACCAGGGTCAGCGGCTCGGTCCCCTCGGTCAGCACCGCGCCCGACCGCGCCGCCAGATCCTGCATGGCGGTGATCCCCGGCACGGTCTCCACGACCGTCCCCGGCACCGACGCGCCGACGGTCTGCGCGAGATAGGTGAACGTCGAGTACACGTTCGGGTCCCCGATCGTGGCGAAGGCGACGGCCGTGTGCTCCCGCAGCAGCCCGGCGACCCGCTCCCCGGCGGCGTCCCAGGCCGCCTCGCGCCGCGCCCGGTCGGTCCGCTCGTTCAGCGCGAACACCACCCGGACGACCTTCCCGGCGGGCACGTAGTGCAGCACGGTCGCCTCGGCCCGCCCGCGTTCCCCGGAGTCCAGGACCGGCACCACCACGACATCCGCGGCCCGCAGCACGTTGACGCCCTTGACGGTCACCAGCTCCGGGTCCCCGGGCCCCACGCCGACCCCGATCAGCCTGCTGCTCATGACGTCCGGCACCTCTCCACGAACCGACGGGCGACACCGGGCTCGGACGCCCAGTGCGTGTGCAGATAGCTCGCGTGCACACCACGCTGTACGAAACCCTCGACGCGCCGCTCGGGCGCCCGCATCCCCCAGGCCGGCTCGGCCCCGGCCCCCGGCTCGACGACGGTCCGGTGGAACTCGTGCCCCCGCATCCGCGCACCGGCGCCGGCCAGCACGCTGTCGCTCACGGCCACGGCGTCCCGGTACCCCAGGGTCAGCCGCTCCGACATCCGCGCGGAGGCGTCCAGCACCCCGCACATGGGCAGCCCGTCCAGCTCCCGGCACAGATACAGCAACCCGGCACACTCGGCCGCCACCGGAGCCCCGCCGAGGGCGAGTTCGGCGACGGCCCCGCGCAGCGCCTCGTTGGCCGACAGCTCCGAGGCGTACACCTCGGGAAACCCCCCGCCGACGACCAGCCCCGCCGTCCCCTCCGGCAGCTCCTCGTCCCGCAACGGATCAAAGACGACGACCTCGGCCCCGGCGGCGGTCAGCAACTCCGCGTGCTCGGCGTACGAGAACGTGAACGCGGCCCCACCGGCAACGGCGACCCGCACAGCCTGCCCGGGTCCTCCGCCCCCGTCCGGCGCTTCGGGACGAGGCCCGCCTTCTCCCAGCCCGTCCGGCGCTTCGGGACGAGGCCCGCCTCCTCCCAGCCCGTCCGGCGCTTCGGGACGAGGCCCGCCTTCTCCCAGCCCGTCCGGCGTTTGAGGACGAGGCCCGTCCAGGGCCGAACGGGGGTCCGGGGGCGGAGCCCCCGGGGACGGGGAGGGAAGGGGCGGCGGGGGCGAGGAAACCACCTCAGCCGCATCCCACGCCGCACCCGCCAAGGGCCCCGCGCTCCGCGCCAACGCGACCAGCGCCGCCAGATCACACCCGCCGGTGACCTGAGCGGCCATCGCCGCGACGGCCTCGACGGCCAAGGTGCCCCGCTCGGCCACCGGCACCAGCCCCAGATGCCGGGACGGCGTCTCCACCCGCGCGGCCCGCCGCAGCACCCCCAGCACCGGCACCCCGACGCAGTCCAGCGCCTCCCGCAACAACCCCTCGTGCCGGTCCGAGGCGACCTTGTTCAGGATCACGCCCCCGACCCGCACCTCCGGATCCCAGCTCACGAACCCGTGCACCAGCGCCGCCACCGACCGCGACTGCGACGACGCGTCGACGACGAGCACGACCGGCGCCCGGAGCAGCTTCGCCACCTGCGCGGTGGACGCCAGCTCGCCCTCACCGGCCGCCCCGTCGTACAACCCCATCACACCCTCGACGACGGCGATGTCGCACCCGTGCGCACCGTGCGCGAACAGCGGAGCGACCAGCTCCGGACCGCACAGGTACGCGTCGAGGTTGCGCCCCACACGCCCGGTGGCGAGCGCGTGGTACCCGGGGTCGATGTAGTCCGGCCCGACCTTGTGCGGGGACACCGCGAGCCCCCGCGCGGTGAGCGCGGCCATCAACCCCGTGGCGACGGTGGTCTTGCCGCTGCCCGAAGAGGGCGCGGCGATCACCAGCCGGGGTACGGAGGTCACCACTCGATGCCCCTCTGCCCCTTCTGCCCGGCGTCCATGGGGTGCTTGACCTTGGACATGTCGGTCACCAGGTCGGCGAACTCCACGAGCCCGCCGGGCGCGTTCCGCCCCGTGATCACCACATGCTGCGTCCCCGGCCGCTCCCGCAGCACGGACACCACCTCGTCGGTGTCGACCCACCCCCAGTGCATCGGGTAGGCGAACTCGTCGAGCACGTACAGCCGGTACGTCTCGGCGGCGAGATCCCGCTTGACCTGCTCCCAGCCCTCCCGGGCCTTCTCCTCGTTGTCCATCTGCTGATCCCGCTGGACCCAGGACCAGCCCTCGCCCATCTTGTGCCAGTCGACGGTCCCGCCCTCACCGGAGGCGCCGAGCACCCGCAGCGCGTTCTCCTCGCCGACCTTCCACTTCGCCGACTTGACGAACTGGAACACCCCGATCGGCCACCCCTGGTTCCAGGCCCGCAGCGCCAGCCCGAAGGCGGCGGTGGACTTCCCCTTCCCCACGCCGGTGTGCACGACGACCAGCGGCCGGTTGCGCCGCTGACGCGTCGTCAGACCGTCGTCGGGTACGACACTCGGCTGCCCCTTCGGCACTACGCGGCCCTCCTCGAAGTCCCCTGCACGTCCCTGACCAGCCCGGCGATCGAATCGGCCCGCAGTTCGTCCAGCGTCACCGCGCTGCCGCCCAGCTCACCCGCGAGCCGCCCGGCGAGCCCCAGCCGCACCGGCCCCGACTCGCAGTCCACGACCACCGACGCGACCCCGCCGGCCGCGAACAGCCGCGCCGCCCGCCCCGCCAGCGCGACCGGCTCCGGACCACCGGTCGCCCGTCCGTCCGTCACCACGACCACCAGCGGCCGCCGCGCCGGATCCCGCAACCGCTCCACCCGCAGCACGTCGTGCGCCGTGAGCAGTCCGGCCGCCAGCGGTGTGCGCCCGCCCGTCGGCAGCGACTCCAGCCGGGCCGCCGCCGCGTCCACCGACGAGGTCGGCGGCAGCGCCACATCGGCCGCCGACCCCCGGAAGGTCACCAGACCCACCTTGTCCCGCCGCTGATAGGCATCGAGCAGCAACGACACCACGGCGCCCTTCACGGCGCTCATCCGCTGCCGCGCCGCCATCGACCCCGAGGCGTCCACGACGAACAGCACCAGGTTCGACTCACGCCCCTCACGCGCGGCCTGCCGCAGGTCGTCCCGGCGTACCACCAGCCCCGGCCCGGACCGTCCCCGTGCCCGCTGGTGCGGAGCCGCCGCCCGCACGGTCGCCGCGAGGTGCAACGCGGTCAGCGCCCCCCGCGGCCGCCGTGCCCCGGTGGTCCGCCCCTGCTCGGTGCGTGCGCGGGAGCGCCGCCCGGCGGCTCCCTGACCGACGCCCGGCACGTTCAGCACCTTCGTGCGGAACGGCTCCGCGGCCCGTACGGCGGACTGCTCCCCGGCACCGGACCCCGCCTGCGGTTCCCCGCCCTCGCCGGCGTCGGGCCGGGCAGCGGTGTCACCCTCGCCCTGAGGGCCCTCATCGGGTGCCGGCCGTCCACCCGGACCGCCGTCCGGTCCCGGGTCGGGATCGTCCTCGCCCCCGTCCTCACCGGGCCCGCCGAACTCCTCCAGCGTCTCGTCGAGCTTGTCCTCGTCGAGTCCGGGCGCGTCGAAGGGGTTGCGCCGCCGCCGGTGCGGCAGCGCCAGCAGCGCGGCCTGCCGCACGTCCTCGGCGAGCACGTCGGTGCGCCCGGCCCACGCGGCCAGCGCGGTCGCCGTACGCGCCATCACGATGTCGGCGCGCATGCCGTCCACCTCGAACGCCGCGCAGGTCGCCGCGATCTGCCGCAGCGCCGCGTCGCCGAGCCGCACCGACGGCAGCAGTTCCCGCGCCGCCACGATCCGCGCCCGTACGGAGGACTCCTCGCCGGCCCAGCGGGCGGCGAAGCCGGCCGGGTCGTCGTCGTACGCCAGCCGCCGCCGGACCACCTCGACCCGCTGGCCGGGCTCGCGCGAGGCGGCGACCTCGACGGTCAGCCCGAACCGGTCGAGGAGCTGCGGACGCAGCTCGCCCTCCTCCGGGTTCATGGTCCCGACGAGCAGGAACCGCGCCGCGTGCCGTACGGAGACGCCCTCGCGCTCGACGTACGAGGCACCCATCGCCGCCGCGTCCAGCAACAGGTCGACGAGATGGTCATGCAGCAGATTGACCTCGTCGACGTACAGGATCCCGCGATGCGCGTCGGCCAGCAGACCCGGCTCGAACGCCTTGACGCCCTCCGCCAGCGCCCGCTCGATGTCGAGCGCGCCCACCAGCCGGTCCTCGGAGGCGCCGACGGGCAGCTCGACCATGCGCGCCGGCCGCGACGCGGACGCCCCCGGCTCGTGCGGCCCGTCCGGGCACGCGGGGTCGGGGGAGCCGGGGGCACAGGAGAAACGGCACCCGGGGACGACGTCCACCGCCGGCAGGAGCGCCGACAGGGCGCGCACGGCCGTGGACTTGGCGGTGCCTTTCTCCCCACGGACCAGTACGCCACCGACCTGCGGTGACACCGCGTTGAGCAGCAGCGCGAGCCGCAGGTCGTCCTGACCGACAACGGCCGTGAACGGGAACGGGGTGGTCACTTGTCGTCGCCCTCCAAGTCGCCTTCGAGTTCCAGGTAGGTGGCACGCAGCCGCTCGAGCGTGTCCGCGTCCGGCTCCGCCCACAGACCGCGGTCCGCCGCCTCCAGCAGACGTTCCGTGATGCCGCGCAGGGCCCAGGGGTTCGACTTCCGCATGAAGTCCTGGTTCTCGGCGTCGAAGACGTACTCGGCGCTGAGCTTCTCGTACATCCAGTCGTCCACGACCCCGGCCGTGGCGTCGTATCCGAAGAGGTAGTCGACGGTGGCCGCCATCTCGAAGGCGCCCTTGTAGCCGTGGCGCCGCATCGCCGCCATCCAGCGGGGGTTGACCACCCGGGCCCGGAACACCCGGTGCGTCTCCTCGCCCAGCGTCCGGGTCCTCACCTGGTCGGGTGTGGCGGAGTCACCGACGTAGGCCTCGGGCGAGGTGCCCGTCAGGTGCCGCACCATCGCGACCATGCCGCCGTGGTACTGGAAGTAGTCGTCCGCGTCGACGAGGTCGTGCTCGCGGGTGTCGACGTTCTTCGCCGCCACCGCGATCCGCCGGAACGCCGTCTCCATGTCCCCGCGCGCCGCCCGCCCGTCGAGCCCGCGCCCGTAGGCGTAGCCGCCCCAGACCGCGTACACCTCGGCGAGGTCCGCGTCGGAGCGCCAGTTGCGGGCGTCGATCAGCGGCAGCAGCCCCGCCCCGTACGCCCCCGGCTTGGAGCCGAAGACGCGGGCCGTGGCCCGGCGCCGGTCACCGTGCTCGGCGGTGTCCTCGTCGGCGTGGGCGCGCACGAAGTTGGACCCGGCGGGCTCGTCCAGCTCCGCCACCGCCCGTACCGCGTCGTCGATCAGCCCCACCACGTGCGGGAACGCGTCCCGGAAGAACCCGGAGATGCGGACCGTCACGTCGATGCGCGGCCGGCCCAGCTCCTCCAGTCCGACCACCTCGAAGCCGGTCACCCGGCGTGAGGCGTCGTCCCACACCGGACGGCACCCCAGCAGCGCCAGGATCTCGGCGATGTCGTCGCCCTGGGTGCGCATCGCGGACGTACCCCACACCGTCAGGCCGACGGACTTCGGATACTCACCCGTGTCCTGCAGGTACCGCTGCACCAGGGAGTCCGCCAGCGACTGCCCGACCTCCCAACTCAGCCGGGAAGGAATCGCCTTGGGGTCGACGGAGTAGAAGTTCCGGCCGGTCGGCAGCACGTTGACCAGCCCGCGCGTCGGTGAACCCGACGGTCCCGCCGGGACGTAACCGCCGTCCAGCGCCCGCAGGACGTGCCCGATCTCGTCCGTGGTCCGGGCGAGCCGGGGGACGACCTCCGTGCAGGCGAACTCCACCACGGCCACCGCGTCCGGGAGTTCGGCGCCCAGCACCTCGCGCACCAGCGGCGCGCTGTCCCCGACCGCCCAGCCGCGCTCCTCCATGCCCTCCGCGATCCGCCGGCACAGCTGCTCCAGCAGGTCGACCGCGTCGGCTGCCGACCGCGCGGGACCGTCCACCAGCCCCGTCAGCTCCGCCGGCACCTCCAGTGGGGCGCCGGGCCGGGCCAGCAGCTCCTTCTCCACCAGCCCGAAGTGCTCGGCCAGCGTGGCCCGCAGGCCCGGCAGCGCGTTCGCCTGTCCGCCCCACACCTGCGAGGCGCGCAGCACCGCGAGCACCAGGTTGACGCGCGGCTCACCGACCGGGCCACCGCCCAGGACGTGCAGGCCGTCGCGGATCTGCACGTCCTTGATCTCGCACAGGTAGCCGTCGATGTGCATGACGAACTCGTCGAAGTCGTCGTCGTCCGGCTGGTCGTCCACGTGCAGGTCGTGGTGGAGTTCGGCGGTCTTCACCAGCGTCCAGATCTGCGCGCGCACCGCCGGCGCCTTCGCCGGATCCAGGTCGGAGACCAGCGCGTACTCGTCGAGCAGCTGCTCCAGCTTGGCCAGATCGCCGTACGTGTCGGCCCGCGCCATCGGCGGCACCAGGTGGTCGACCACCGTCGCGTGCCCGCGCCGCTTGGCCTGGGTGCCCTCGCCGGGGTCGTTGACGATGAACGGGTAGATCAGCGGCAGGTCGCCGAGCACCGCGTCCGGGGCGCATCCGGCGCCCAGCCCCAGTCCCTTGCCCGGCAGCCACTCCATCGTGCCGTGCTTGCCCATGTGCACGATCGCGTCGGCGCCGAAGCTGTTCTCCAGCCAGCGGTAGGCCGCCAGGTAGTGGTGCGACGGCGGCATGTCGGGGTCGTGGTAGATCGCGATCGGGTTTTCCCCGAAGCCGCGCGGCGGCTGGATCATCACCACGACGTTCCCGAACCGCAGGGACGCCAGCACGATGTCGTCCCCGTCGACGTACAGCGACCCCGGTGGCTCTCCCCACGCCTCGGTCATCGCGTCCCGCAGCTCTGGGTCCAGCTTCTCGAACCACGCCCGGTAGTCGGCCAGCGGCACCCGCGCGGGCGCGGCGGCCAGCTGGTCCTCCGTCAGCCACTCCACGTCGTGCCCGCCCGCCTCGATGAGCCGGTGGATCAGCTCGTCACCGCCGGAGGGGTAGCCGTCGACCGCGTAGCCGGCCTCCCGCAGCGCGTCCAGCACCCGGACCGCCGACGCGGGCGTGTCCAGGCCCACCGCGTTGCCGACGCGGGAGTGCTTCGTCGGGTAGGCGGTGAAGACCAGCGCGAGCTTCTTCTCCGCGTTCGGCTTGTGCCCCAGCCGGGCGTGCCGCACGGCGATCCCGGCCACCCGCGCGGCCCGCTCCGGGTCGGCGACGTACACCGGGACGTCGTCCGGGCCCTGCTCCTTGAAGGAGAACGGGACGGTGATCAGCCGTCCGTCGAACTCGGGGATGGCGACCTGCATCGCCGCGTCCATGGGGGACAGGGCGGCGTCGGACTCCTCCCACGCGGCGCGCGAGGAGGTGAGGCACAGCCCCTGCAGCACCGGGACGTTCAGCTCAGCCAGCGCGCCGACGTCCCAGGCATCCTCGTCACCGCCCGCCGACGCCTGCGAGGCGTGCGTGCCGCCGGCCGCCAGCACCGTGGCGACCAGCGCGTCCGTCCGTCCCAGCAGTTCGTACAGTCCCGGGTCCGCGCCGCGCAGCGAACCGCAGTACACCGGCAGGGCGTTGGCGCCGCGCGCCTCGATCGCGTCGCACAGCGTGTCCACGAAGGCGGTGTTGCCGCTCAGTTCGTGGGCGCGGTAGAACAGCACGCCGACCGTCGGGCGGCCCCGCTCCTGGGCACGCTCGCCGTGGACGCCGTACTCCGGCATCTTCCGCGGTTCCTCGAAGCCCTCACCGGTCAGCAGCACGGTGTCCGACAGGAACCGGGCCAGCTCGGTCAGGTTCTCCGGGCCGCCCTCGACGAGGTAGCGCAGCGCCTGAGCGACCACACCGGCCGGCACCGTCGACTCCGCCATCAGCTCCGCGTCCGGCACGCTCTCCCCGCCGAGCAGCACCGCCGGGATCCCGGAGGCCCTCAGCGCCGCGAGCCCGTCCTCCCAGGCACGCTTGCCGCCCAGCAGCCGTACGACGGCGAGGTCCGCACCGTCCAGCAGCGCGGGCAGCTCCTCCGCCACGTCCACGCGGGTCGGGTTGCCGAACCGGTAGGGGGCGCCGGAGGCACGGGCCGCCAACAGGTCCGTGTCGGCGGTCGACAACAACAACACAGTGCTCATGCGGGCGCTCCCGGTGGAATGAAGGGCAGTCCTCGTGGCGCGCCGGACTCGATGAGCCGCCACAGCGCGTCCGTGTCCGCGTGCTGTTCGATCAGGTCGCCGAGCCGGTCGAGCTGCTCCTCGCGCAGCGCGGCGAACGAGGTGTCGGGGGCCGGGACGAAGCGGCGTCCCGCGGCGGCGGCCACCTCGCGCAGGAAGGCCCGCCGGAACCCGTCCGACTCCAGTGAGCCGTGCCAGTGCGTGCCCCAGGTCTGCCCGACCCGGCAGCCGTCCAGGCTGTGGCCATGGTCGTCGGAGATGAACGCCTCGCCTCCCAGGACGTCGGCGACCCCGTGATGGATCTCATATCCCTCGACGGGCTCCCCGAGGGCCCGGCCGGCGGGCCGGGTGAGCGTCTTGTCGCGGGCGAACCGCACCCGCACGGGCAGGATCCCGAGGCCGTCCACGTGCCCGGCGCGGCTCTCGACCTCGTCCTCGATGTGCTCGCCGAGTATCTGGAAGCCGCCGCAGACACCGAGCACGGGCCGCCCCTCGGCCGCCCTGCGCACCAGCGCCCGGGCCAGCCCGCGCTCGCGCAGCCACCGGAGCGCCCGTACGGTGCCGCGCGTCCCCGGGACGACGACGAGGTCGGCGTCGGCCAGTTCCTCCGGCCGGTCCACGAACCGCACCACGACGCCCGGTTCGGCGGCCAGCGCGTCCACGTCCGTGAAGTTCGACATCAGCGGCACCGCGCACACCGCGACCCGCAGCACGTCCTCGCCGACCGGCGCGGCCACCACCGACTCCCGCACGGCGCCCCGCAGCGAGACACGGAGCCCGTCCTCCTCGTCGATGCCGAGCCCGTGCCGGAAGGGCAGCACGCCGTACGCCGGCCTTCCGGTCAGGCCGTGCAGCATGTCGAGCCCCGGCTCCAGCAGGGACACGTCGCCCCGGAACTTGTTCACCAGGAACCCGGCGACCAGGTCCTGGTCCTCCCGGGACAGCAGGGCGAGGGTGCCGAAGAAGGACGCGAAGACGCCGCCCCGGTCGATGTCCCCCACGATCAGCACGGGCAGCCCGGCGCCCCGGGCGATCCCCATGTTCACGATGTCCGTGCGCCGCAGGTTGATCTCGGCGGGGCTGCCGGCGCCCTCGCAGATCACCGCGTCGTACGTGTTCCGCAGCTGTTCCAGACAGTCCAGCACCGTGCCCAGCAACCGCTGCTGCCGCCCGCCGTGGTAGCCGCGCGCGCTCATCTCGCCGACCGGCCTGCCCATCAGGACCACCTGGCTGGACCTCTCGCCGCCCGGCTTGAGCAGCACCGGATTCATCAGCGCCGTCGGCTCGACCCGGCAGGCCTGCGCCTGCATGGCCTGAGCCCGCCCGATCTCGGCGCCCTCCCGGGTCACGAACGAGTTCAGCGACATGTTCTGTGCCTTGAACGGCGCGACCTTGACGCCGCGCCGCACCAGCCACCGGCAGATCCCGGCGGTCACCACGCTCTTGCCGGCGTCCGAGGTGGTCCCGGCGACCAGCAGCCCCCCACCGTTCATGACCTGCGTCCCTTCCACACGCTCCGAGCGAGGGCACCGGCGCCGAGCGCCAGCCAGCCCACGCGCCGTGACAGCCGTACCGCCCGGTCGATGTCGGGGACGGCGACGGCCCGGCCGCCGCCGTTGAGCACCGGCCGGTGCTCGACCCGGCCGCCGTAGGAGAGCGTTCCGCCGAGCCGCACCCCGAGCGCACCGGCGAAGGACGCCTCGACGGGGCCGGCGTTGGGGCTCGGGTGCCGGTGCGCGTCGGCCCGCCACGCCCGCACCGCGCCGCGCGGATCCGGTCCCGCGGCGGCCGCGAGCACGGCCGTCAGCCGCGCACCCGGCCAGCCGGCGACGTCGTCGAGGCGGGCGGAGGCCCAGCCGTAACGGCGGTGGCGGGGGGACTTGTGGCCGACCATCGCGTCCAGCGTGTTGACGGCCCGGAAGCCGAGCAGGCCCGGCACACCGGCGACGGCGCCCCACACGAGCGCCCCCACCACGGCGTCCGAGGTGTTCTCGGCGACCGACTCCACCACCGCGCGGGCGATCCCGTCGGCGTCCAGCGCCTGCGGGTCCCGGCCGCACAGGTGCGGCAGCCGTGCCCGGGCCGCCTCGACGTCCCCCGCCTCCAGGGCCCGGCCGACGGCACGGGCTTCCCTGGCCAGCGAGGTGCCGCCGACGACCGCCCAGGTGGCGACGCCGGTCAGGGCGACGGAGGCGGCGGGGGAGGAGCGCACACAGCGGGCGGCCAGGCCGCCCAGCGCCACGGCGCCTGAGACGCACACGGCGGTGTGCACGGCGCCACGGCCCCGGTCGTCGCGCCACAGCACCCGTTCCACGGCAGCCGCGGCCCGCCCGAAAGCGGCGACCGGATGCCCACGGCGGGGATCGCCGAGCAGCAGGTCGCCGAGGAGGCCGGCGGCGGCGCCGTACGCGAACACGCGATCGGCACCCATGGGTCAGCCGGTGACGGATCCGGAGGGAACGGCCCCGGAACGGGGTGGGGTGTCGCTGATCGACCTCGACAGGCTGCCGCGCATGGCGATATGTCCTCACTCAGGGTGTCCGCGCCCTGGTTCGACGAGACCGGCGGTGAGAGTTCCTGGCTCCCGGGTGTTCACCCGGTGACAGTGGCGGGACCGCGCCGGAATCGCACCGGCTTCCTCTCCTGCCGCCGTATTGGCTGTGGCAGTCCACCACGGCCCCCGAAGGGCCGTCAACCTGCCGTTGACCTGCGAGGCTGAAGTGTGCCGAGATCCACAGAGGGGTTCCGGTGGGTGAACCGCGGGCGAAGGCGGGCACACGTCGGCGGGCGGTGCGGGAGCCGTGGCTCCCGCACCGCCCGCCGGACGGTGGCGATCCTGGATCAGGGCATGATCCGGTCCGCGGTCAGGCCATGATCAGGTAGATCCCGTAGCCCACCGCGGCCGCGCACGCCGCGAAGCAGGCGTAGGCGCCGGTGACGGCCAGGACCGCGGACTCGCCCTGCGCGGCGGCCCGCTCGCGGCGCGACAGGCCGGTGATGCCGAGGGTGAACAGGGCCACCAGGGCCACGGTGACCACGAGGCTGACGCCGAAGACGGAGCCGAGGGCTGCCCAGTCGATCTGCATGGTGCTTCTCTTCCTTCGTACCGGTTCGCGGTCAGACGGTGGTCTTGGCCGGTGACGCCGGGTCGTTGGGTGCCGGGATGGTGGCCGCGAGCTCCTCGCTCACGATGCCCGCCGGGGGCGGGGTCACGGCGGCCATCGCCTGCGTCACCACGCCGGGCTCCTCGCCCGGGACGTCGTGGTCGTTGACGTTGGTGTGGTCGACGACCTCGCGCCGGGAGATCTTCCAGATGGCGAAGCTGGAGGCGACCAGGAAGACGGCCACGACCGCGGTGCCCCAGCTGCCGAAGCCGCAGATCCACTCGGCGACGGCCGCGACGAGGGCCGCCGCGGGAAGCGTCAGACCCCAGGCGACGAACATCCGCGTGGCGGTCGACCAGCGGACGACACCGCCCTTGCGGCCCAGGCCCGCGCCCATCACGGCGCCGGAGACGGAGTGCGTGGTGGAGAGGGAGAAGCCGAGGTGCGAGGAGGCCAGGATGACCGTCGCGGCGCTGGTCTGGGCGGCGAAGCCCTGCTGCGGCTGGAGGTCGGTCAGGCCCTTGCCCATGGTGCGGATGATGCGCCAGCCGCCGAGGTAGGTGCCGAGCGCGATGGCGACACCCGCGGAGACGATGACCCACAGCGGCGGGTCGGAGTCGGGGACGAGGACGCCGCCCGAGACCAGGGCGAGCGTGATGATGCCCATCGTCTTCTGCGCGTCGTTGGTGCCGTGGGCCAGCGAGACCAGGCCGGCGGAGGCGATCTGGCCCGCGCGGTAGCCCTTCGCGGAGGCCTTCCCGTCGGCCTTCCTGCCCAGGCGGTAGGTGAGCCGGGTCGCGAACATCGCGGCGAGACCGGCCACCAGCGGGGCGGCGATCGCGGGGATCAGCACCTTGGTGACGAGGACGTCGCCGTGCACCGCGCCGAAGCCGGCGGAGGCGACGGTGGCGCCGATCAGACCGCCCATCAGGGCGTGCGAGGAGCTGGACGGCAGTCCGACCAGCCAGGTCACCAGGTTCCAGAGGATCGCGCCGACCAGGGCGGCGAAGATGACCTCGGGACGGATGCCCGCCTCGTCGACGAGGCCTTTGGAGATCGTGTTGGCGACCTCCACCGAGAGGAATGCGCCCACAAGGTTCAGCACGGCGGACATGGCCACCGCGACCTTGGGCCTCAGCGCACCGGTCGAAATGGTCGTTGCCATCGCGTTCGCGGTGTCGTGGAAACCGTTCGTGAAATCGAACGCGAGTGCGGTTACCACCACAATCGCGAGGATCAGCGAGAAGCTTTCCATTTACCCAGGCAATCGTTCGAAGTCATTGGCTGGTCGAACGTAGGTAACCAGGGTGAACGGAAGATGAACTGGAATGGGCATCGTGGTGACTGTAAGAGGGGGTCGACGCTCCGCCGGACAGCGCAGTGGGCAGGCCGCCTGACAGGATCGCCGCATGACGGAGCGGATGCGGGACGGGCGGCAAGCGGAGGGCACCGGAGGCCGGGGCGAATCCCGGCGGGCGAGTGCGCAGGAGGCGGACGCCTGGCGGGAACTCGTCGGCACCGCCCGCCGCACCGTCGCCGACGGACTCGTCGTCGGCACCTCCGGCAACGTGTCGGTGCGGGTCGGCGAGACGGTGCTGGTCACACCGTCGGGAGTGCCGTACGACCGGCTCACGGCGGACGACGTGACGGGCGTCGACCTCTCCGGCCGGCAGGTGCTCGGCACACTGGTCCCGACCAGCGAGCTGCCCATGCATCTCGCCGTGTACCGCACCACCGCCGCGCGCGCCGTCGTGCACACCCACGCCGTGCACGCCACGGCCGTCTCCACGCTCGTCGACGAGCTGCCCCTGATCCACTACATGGCCGCCGCGCTGGGCGGCCCCGTCCGGGTCGCCGGCTACGCCACGTACGGCACCGACGAACTGGCCGGGAACATGCTCCGCGCCCTCGACGGCCGCACCGGCTGCCTGCTGCGCAACCACGGCACGGTCACCCACGGAGCGACCCTCCTCCAGGCCTACGACCGCACGGCCCAGCTGGAATGGATGTGCCGCCTCTGGCTCACCGCCTCCTCCGTCCCCGGCCTGACCCCGACCCTCCTCAGCCGCGACCAGCTGACAGAGGTCGAACAGCACCTGCGGCACTACGGCCAGCCCCACTAGGGGCGCGGGGAACCGCGTGAACGGGGGGTCCGGGGGCAGAACCCCCAGGGACGGGAGGGGGCGGCACGGGAAGGGGCGGCGGGGGCGGAAGAAGGCCATCGCCACACCGCCCGAGCCCTCCCGCAGTCACCCGGACAGCCGGACCGACCCTCGTCCGCGGGACCGCCGAGCCCCCGCCCACTGGCCGGAGGGACCCCCCACCCCGACACTGGAAGGCGTGCGCACTGTCAGAGCGACGGCCGCAGCCGTCACCGCCGTGATAGGCGCCGGCGCCGCCGCGGTGGCCGCCGGCCGCTTCGCCAGCGACTCCGCCCTCAGGATCCCCCCGGGCGGCCCCCTGCCCACGGAGCCCCGCCTCACCGTCCATGCCACCGCCGCCGGCCAGGTCAGCCTCACCCGCGACCTCGCCGCGCTGCGCCCCGGCCGCTACGGCCTCACCGGGGACGGGTTCCACGCGGTCGTCGGACCCGTGCTGTCCGGCACCTCCAGATCCGCCGACACCGTCGTCCGCCGGCTGGAACGCGTCACCTACGGCACCCCGCGACCCGGCGACCGCGCCTGGCTCACCCCGAACCTCCACGTCGGTGACCCGGGCACCTCCCTCGGCCTGGACCACACCGCCCTCGAGGTCCCCGGCGAACTCGGACCCGTGCCCGTGTGGTTCCTGCCGAACGTCCGGGACACCTGGGTGATCGCCGTCCACGGTCTCGGCACCACCAGGGAACACACCATGAACGTCATGGAGTTCCTGCACCGCCTCCGCCTACCGGTGCTCGCCCCCGCCTACCGGGGCGACCCCGGAGCGCCGCGCTCCCCGGACGGACTCAACCACCTCGGCGAGACCGAGTGGCGCGATCTCGACGCCGTGCTGCACCACGCGGTGCGCTCGGGCGCCCGGCAGGTCGTCCTGTACGGATGGTCCAGCGGCGCCACCATGGCCCTGCGCACCGCGGCCCGCTCGGAGCTGCGCGCCCGCGTCGCCGGTCTCGTCCTCGACTCGCCGGTGCTCAGCTGGGAGGCGACCCTGCGCGCCCTCGCCGCGGCCCACCGCACCCCGGGCGCGCTGCTCCCGCTCGCCGTGCGCGCCGCTCAGGGCCGCACCGGCCTCTACGGCGAGCGCAGCCCCGGCGCCGTCCACCTGGACCGGATCGGCGTCCCCACCCACATCTTCCACGGCCCCGACGACACGGTGGCCCCCTGGCGGTTCTCCCGCCGCCTGGCCGCCGCCCACCCGAACACCATCACCCTGCACACCGTCAACGGCGCGGCGCACGGCGCCATGTGGAACGCCGGCCCGGAGGCCTACGAGGAGGCCCTGCGACGCTTCCTCACCCCTCTGATGTGAGGCCGGTGCCGCGGATTCCGTTTGACCCCGCGGCACTGGCCTGATCCGGCCGCTGCGACCGTGTCCCGGCCCGGGGCGCGGGCCGCCCCCGCGCCCCCGTCGTCATTCCGTTTGGGATTTCGGACCGTCACCCGCGAGACTGCATCCGTGACGTCCCGTATCCCGCGCGACTCCAGGCTTCGACTCGTCCGCCCGCGACCCCTGGCCGCCGCCCCCACAGCGATCAACCAGCGGCGCGCGCGCCGCCCCGCGCCACGACCTCCGGAGGGCACCCCCGCACCGGCGGAGCTGGCCAGAATGGCACGCTCCGGCCTGGCCGCGGCGGCCCGCGTCGCACGCTGGGCCGACACCGCCCTCGGCCCCGGCGGAGACGGGGCCACCGCCGACGGCAAGGCCACCCTCTCCGAGGCGACCGCGCAGCGGGCGGCCCAGGCCCTCGGCCTGACCCCCGCTCAGGTGCGCGCCGACTGGGACACCGCCCGCCTGGCCGGCCTCGTCGAGGTGCACGGCGGCACCGCCCGCCCCGGCTGGCGGCTGCGCGCCTGGAACCGTGACGACAGCGCCGTACTGCGCGGCTGGGTGGCCCTGTGCGACGCCTGGTCGCTGGCGTACCCCGAGCCCGAGGAGTACGAGCCCGCCGCCGTCGCCGAGGTCGTCACGGCCATGCCGCAGGTGCTCTCCTTCCTCCAGCTGTCCGCCGGCCCCGTCCCCGTGCCGCAGCTCCTGGACCTCCTGGAGCAGCGCGTCACCGAACTCCGTACGGAACGCTGCGAGATCGACTACGCGCCGCAGGCCGACGCGCCCCGCCCCGCCCTCGCCGAGCCGGCCGCCGCCGACGCCCCGCTCGAGCCGCTGCTCGACTGGGCGCTGTGCGCCCTCGCCTCCGTCGGGGCCCTCACCTACGGCGACGGACAGGCCACCCTCACCCCGCTGGGGAGCTGGGCGGTGTGGGTCAAGCTGGAGCAGATCTGCGTCGCCGCGCAGAGCCCCGCCGGGAACATCGAGCAGGGCGCCGAGGACATGCTGCGCGGCTGCGCCCGGCTGCGCCCCAACGCGGCCCGCGCCGAATACCGGGCCTGGCTCGCCGCCCGGCCGGTCGGCAGCGCCGTCACCGAGCTCATCCGCGCCGCCCGCGGCGAGGACGCGCTGCTGCGCGGTCTCGCCTTCGAGGCGCTGCGCGTGGTGGGCGCCCCCGCCGAACCCGAGGTCCGCACCGTGCTCGACGAACCGACGCTGCGGCCGTACGCCCTGCTGTGGCTCGCCGAGCACGACGGCGCCGACCCCGAGGACGCCCACGGGGTGCTCACCCGCGAGGAGGCCACCTGGCTGTGGGTGGACACCGCCGCCGCCGTCGCCGACCACGGTGAGGCCCCGCTGCTGGTGCGGCACCTGGAGTCGGCGGTGCAGCCCACCGTCCCGGCGCTGCTCAACGAGGTCCGCGCGGTCGGCCACCCGCGCACCGTGCAGGTCCTGGTCGCCCTCGCCGCCGCCCACCCCGACCCGGCCCTGGCCAAGGCCGTCCGCCGGGCCGCCTTCCAGGTCCACACCGGCGGCTGACCCCGCTCCCGGACCCGTGCGGGAGGACCCTGGCCCGCTCCGGCCGGGGTCCCGCCCCGGCCCTTCGGGCCAGGGTCCGACCCCAGCCCTTCGGCGGTCCGCCGAGGTCGCGCCCTCAGCCCCCGGTCTCCGGCGCGTACGTGCCGAAGGTCCAGACATTGCCCTCGACGTCACGGGCCATGTAGTCCCGTGAGCCGTAGTCCTGGTCCGTCGGGGGCATGAGGATCTCCGCGCCCTGGTCCACCGCGCGCCGGTGGTGGGCGTCGACGTCGTCCACCACGACGTACGCCGCCGACGGCCCCGCGCCCTTCATCGCCGTGTCGAACGCCCCGCCGCCGCCCTTCGAGCCCAGCATCACCACCCCGTCGCCCTGCACCAGCTCGGCGTGCATCACCGTGCCGTCCTCGCCCTCGTACACCGACAGTTCCCGGAAACCGAAGGCCTCCGTGAGCTGCCGGATCGCCGCCTTCGCGTCCCCGTACAGCAACGTCGGAACGATGCTCGGACGCCCGCCGCCCGTCCCTGCCATGGCGATCACTCCTCTGTGTCTCGCGTACACCGGAATGTCCGTCTCCCGCCCAGTCTGGCACCGGCCACCGGCAACGGCCCGGACGCACGCATCCGGAAAAGCGCTTGCACGGCCCCGTTAGAATGGCTCCCATGGCCATTCTCCTCGCGCATTAGACGGCGGGAACGTCCTCAGCCGCCCACCGCCAATCCACACCCGCCCTGGAGTCTGTCCGTGATCTCCGCCTCCGGTATCGAGCTGCGCGCCGGTGCCCGCGTGCTCATCGAAAGCGCCACCTTCCGCGTCGCCAAGGGCGACCGCATCGGCCTGGTCGGCCGCAACGGCGCGGGCAAGACCACCCTCACCAAGGTCCTCGCCGGCCAGGGCATCCCCGCCGGCGGCACCGTCACCCGCTCCGGCGAGGTCGGCTACCTGCCCCAGGACCCCCGCACCGGCGACCTCGACGTCCTCGCCCGCGACCGCATCCTCTCCGCCCGCGGCCTCGACGTGCTGATCCGCAAGATGCGCGACAACGAGCAGCGCATCGCGAGCGGCCAGGGCGCCACCCGCGAGAAGGCGCTGCGGCAGTACGAGCGCCAGGAGACGGAGTTCCTCACCAAGGGCGGGTACGCCGCCGAGGCCGAGGCCGCCACCATCGCCGCCGCGCTGAACCTGCCCGACCGCGTGCTCGGCCAGCCCCTGCACACCCTCTCCGGCGGTCAGCGCCGCCGCGTCGAGCTCGCCAGGATCCTGTTCTCCGACGCGGACACCCTGCTGCTCGACGAGCCGACCAACCACCTCGACGCCGACTCGATCGTCTGGCTGCGCGACTACCTCAAGACCTACCGCGGCGGATTCATCGTCATCTCCCACGACGTGGACCTGGTCGAGACGGTCGTCAACAAGGTGTTCTACCTGGACGCCAACCGCGCCACCATCGACGTCTACAACATGGGCTGGAAGCTCTACCAGCAGCAGCGCGAGGCGGACGAGAAGCGCCGCCGGCGCGAGCGGCAGAACGCCGAGAAGAAGGCCGCCGCGCTCAACGCGCAGGCCGACAAGATGCGTGCCAAGGCCACCAAGACCGTCGCCGCGCAGAACATGGCCCGCCGCGCGGAGAAGCTGCTGTCCGGTCTGGAGGAGGTCCGCCAGTCCGACAAGGTCGCCAAGCTGCGCTTCCCCGAGCCCTCGCCCTGCGGCAAGACCCCGCTGATGGCCGAGGGCCTGTCGAAGTCGTACGGCTCCCTGGAGATCTTCACCGACGTCAGCCTGGCCATCGACAAGGGCTCCCGGGTCGTCATCCTCGGCCTCAACGGCGCGGGCAAGACCACCCTGCTGCGGCTCCTGGGCGGCGTCGAGCAGCCGGACACCGGCGCCGTCGTGCCCGGCCACGGCCTCAAGCTCGGCTACTACGCCCAGGAGCACGAGACCCTGGACCCCGACCGCACGGTCCTGGAGAACATGCGCTCCGCCGCACCCGACATGGACCTCGTCGAGGTCCGCAAGGTGCTCGGCTCGTTCCTGTTCTCCGGCGACGACGTGGACAAGCCGGCCGGTGTCCTCTCAGGCGGCGAGAAGACCCGTCTCGCCCTCGCCACCCTCGTGGTGTCGTCGGCGAACGTGCTGCTGCTCGACGAGCCGACCAACAACCTCGACCCCGCAAGCCGTGAGGAGATCCTCGGCGCCCTGCGCACCTACAAGGGCGCGGTCGTCCTCGTCACCCATGACGAGGGCGCCGTCGAGGCGCTCCAGCCGGAGCGGATCATCCTGCTGCCGGACGGCGTGGAGGACCTGTGGGGCTCCGACTACGCGGACCTGGTCGCCCTGGCCTGAGGCGGCGCGACCGTCAGCGGGGGTTGACCGAAGGTGTGATCCACTGCGTATGGATCATTCGGCCCATCGGTGATCCATCATTCGTGTGAGATCTCCTCATCCCGGGGTGTGTCCTCCACCGATGTCGCGGCCGAGTTCCCGGAGAACCGGGGCTCGGCCGTCGCGCGCTCCTGACCTGGTGCTTCTCGGAAGAACCCGATGGGAGGTACCGGCGACACCCCTCGGAATTGTCGATTCCGTTCGTGGGGACGCGCTCCCGTCGTCACCACCTTGTCTCATCGACCTTGCCGAATGGGTGGCCATGGAGGCCGGTAGGGGTGATCATGAGGAGACCAGAGCGCACTTCCCATGAGGAGGCACGGGTGGCCGAGACTCTGAAGAAGGGCAGCCGGGTGACCGGCGCCGCGCGCGACAAGCTCGCGGCAGACCTGAAGAAGAAGTACGACGCCGGTGCGAGCATCCGGGCGTTGGCCGAGGAGACCGGCCGCTCGTATGGCTTCGTGCACCGCATGCTCAGCGAGTCGGGCGTCACGCTGCGAGGGCGTGGCGGGGCGACACGGGGCAAGAAGGCCCCGTCGGAGTGATCCCGGCGCCACGAGGACCGATGGTGGCCACCCGGTCGGGGGACTGACCGGCCGGGTGGTTACTGTGCAGTCACTTAGACGACCGCACTCATCGGAGGCGCCCCATGGCTTCGTCCGCCCAGGACCTCGGTCCGGTACTCGACAAGGACGGCGTACGGCTCACCGTCGACGACGCGATCGCCACGGTGACGCTGACCAACCCGGCCAAGCGCAACGCGCAGAGCCCCGCTCTGTGGCGGGCGCTCACCGAGGCGGGCCGGCTGCTGCCGGGCTCCGTCCGGGTCGTGGTGCTGCGCGGTGAGGGCAAGTCCTTCTCCGCGGGGCTCGACCGGCAGATGCTCAGCCCCGAGGGGATCGAGGGCGAGCCCTCGTTCATCGACCTCGCGCGCAGCGACGACGCCGCGCTCGACGCGGCCATCGCCGGGTACCAGGAGGCGTTCACCTGGTGGCGGCGCGGCGACATCGTGTCCATCGCCGCCGTGCAGGGACACGCCATCGGAGCCGGTTTCCAGCTCGCCCTCGCCTGTGACCTGCGTGTCGTCGCGGACGACGTGCAGTTCGCCATGCGCGAGACCAGCCTCGGACTCGTCCCCGACCTCACCGGCACGCACCCCTTGGTCGGCCTCGTCGGGTACGCCCGCGCGCTGGAGATCTGCGCGACCGGCCGCTTCGTCACGGCCGAGGAGTCCGTGAACACCGGACTCGCCAACCTCGCCGTGCCCGCGGCCGACCTGGACGCCACCGTCCAGGACCTCGCCGCGGCGCTGCTGGCCGCACCCCGGGACGCCGTCATCGAGACGAAGACCCTCCTGCGCGGCGCCCAGGACCGCACCTACGACGAGCAGCGCGCCGCCGAACGGGCCGCCCAGGCCCGCCGCCTGCGCGACCTGTCCGGCCTGGGCGAATAACACACCCCTCCCGAAACGCGCTCACTCCAGGTCGGTCACCAGGACCGTCACCGACGGACGGTCCGGCAGGGCCGCCGACGCGGCCTCGCGGACCGCACGGGCCACCTCCAGGGGGAGGTGGTCCGCCCGGACCGCGAGGTCCACGCGCGCGTGGCGGCGGGGGAGGGCGGCGCCCCCCGGGTGCTCGGACAGGCGGACCGCGCGGCCCGACGTGCCCGTCAGCCGGGCCACCCCCGGGACGGCGAGCACGGCCGCCGCGATCCGGCCCGTCTCCGGGCCGCCGGGGTCCGCCGGCCCGGACGGCCCGCTCTCGCGCGACGGCGCGCCGGACGCCACCGGCACGTCCGCGTCCAGCAGCTCCGTCACCCGCAGGTCCACCTCCGTCACCGTCAGCCCGATCCGTTCCGTCGCGGCCCCGGCCAGCACCGCGCGCAGCAGGGACACCGTCACCGGCAGCGGCCGCGCCGCCGTCGCCGCGAACTCCGCGGCCAGCCGCAACGGGCCCGGCGGCAGCGCGCTCGGCGGGGCCGGCACGACCGGCTCCTGCGGCTCCCCGGCCTCCTCCGGCCGGACGAGCCCGAGCCGCAGACCGTCCAGGCGCACGCCGGGCGCACTCTGTGCCACCGCACGACGCAGCAGCACCGCCGCCGCCCGCTCCGTGATCCACGCACCGTCACGCGCTCCACCCAGGGGCACGATCCTGCCGAGCCCGATCTGTCGCCGCACCGCGTGCGTCCATTCGTCCGCCGTCATTCCTCCAGACTGCCGCATCCCTGGCGCGGGACCGGGCAACCGCGCTTACGGTGGTCGAAGGAGGACGACCGAAGGGACGTACGGCGATGAGCGACATGACCGACGGAGGCTCGGTAAGGGCCTCCGATCTGGAGAAGAACCCTCTGGAATCCACCTCGCGCAAAGGACCCGGAGGCCGGCGCGGCGGCGGTGACCCCGCCACTCGCGGCCGCACCACCATCGCCGACGGCGTCGTGGAGAAGATCGCGGGGCTCGCCGCCCGGGACGTGGTCGGCGTCCACGCCATGGGCAGCGGACTGTCGCGGACCTTCGGGGCCATGCGGGACCGGGTGCCCGGCGGCTCCAAAGCGGTGACGCGCGGTGTGAAGGCCGAGGTCGGCGAGGTGCAGACCGCGCTCGACCTGGAGATCGTCGTCGACTACGGCGTGTCCATCTCCGACGTCGCCCGGGACGTGCGGGAGAACGTCGTCGCGGCGGTCGAGCGGATGACCGGCCTGGAGGTGGTCGAGGTGAACATCGCGGTGAGTGACGTGAAACTGCCCGAGGAGGAGGAAGAGGAGGAACAGGAGACCCGCCTCCAATGAGACCCGTTGAGCGGAGGAGGAGCGCACCATGAACATGGCCGTGGTCGGCATGATCGCCGGCATGGCGCTGGGCTTCGCCGGATACTTCGGTGGATTCGGGGCCTTCCTGCTGGTGGCGGCCCTCGGCGCCGTCGGCTTCGTCGTCGGGCGGTTCCTCGAGGGGGACCTGGAGTTCGGCGACTTCTTCCGCCCTCGTGACGAACGGCGGCGGTGACGGCGGTGAGCACGGTCGCCGCCGGAACGGGCGGAGAACCGGCCGCCGTCGCGGCGGGCGAGCGCGGGGCGACCACGATCGCCGACCGGGTGGTCGCGAAGATCGCCTCGCAGGCGGCCCGCGAGGCGATCGGCACCCTGCCGCCCGGCGCCGCGCCACCGCACGCGAGCGTCACGGTGCGCCACGACGCCGCCCGGGTCCGGGTACACGTCGAACTCGACTACCCGGGCGACATCGGAGGCCGCTGCCGGCAGGTGCGGCGCCGTGTGGTCGACCGGGTGCGCGACCTGGCGGACATGACGGTCCCGGAGGTCGTCGTCCAGGTGGAACGGCTGCATCCGGCCGCCGCCCTCACCGCCGAACAGGGAAGGACGCGATGAGCGAACCCCACGGCACGGTCGTGGCACAGGACCCGCCACCGTCACCCGACCGGGCGCACGGGCCCCGACGGGCCGACGAGCGACACAAGCGCTTCTGGTCGGCCCGCCGGGTTCCCGCGGGCGTGCTCGCGCTGCTGCTCCTGGCGGTCACGGGCGTCTTCCTCTACGACATCGTCGCCGTGCGCGCCGACCGGGACGGGATGAGCTGGCGCCGGGAACTGGCCCGGCAACTGGCCGAGCGGCCCCTGGACGACGTCTGGGTGCTGACCGGCGCGAGCGTCGCGGCCGCGCTCGGGCTCTGGCTGTTCCTGCTCGCCGTGACACCCGGCCTGCGCTCCCTGCTCCCGATGCGCCGCCCCCATCCCGACGTGCGCGCGGCACTGCACCGCGACGCCGCCGCGATGGTGCTGCGCGACCGGACCATGGAGGTGGCCGGTGTGCAATCGGTGCGGGTCAGGGTGAAGCGACGCCGCACCGACGTCCGCGCGGTGTCGCACTTCCGCGAACTGGACGACGTACGGACCGACCTGACCGCGGTGCTCGACGACGCGGTCGCAGATCTCGGCCTGGCCCGGCCCTCCGCGCCGTCGCTGCGCGTGCGGCGGCCCGGACGGAAGGGACGGTAGCGGTGCTCAAGGGTGTCAACCGTGTGCTGCTGGCGATCGCCGGCCTGGTGCTGATCGCCCTCGGCGGGTCCGTGCTGGCGATCGGACTGGGCGCGCCCGCGCCCTCCTGGTGGCTGCACGACGGCCGGCACGACGTGCTCCTGGACGAGTCCGAGCGGACCCGGTGGCGGGACGAGGGCTGGTGGTGGCCGGTCGTCATCGCCGTGCTCGCCGTCCTGGTCCTGCTCTGCCTGTGGTGGCTGCTCGCGGTGCTGCGCCGGCGGCGGCCGGCCGAGGTGCTGGTCGACACCGGCGACGGCGAGGGCGCGTCGCTGCGCGGCCGGGCCCTGGAGCACGCGCTGGAAGAGGAGGCGAACCGCCTGGACGGAGTAGCCCGAGCCCACGTCCAGCTCACCGGCCGTCGCGATGCCCCCCGGGCCCGGATGCTGCTCACCCTGGAACCGCACGTCGAGCCGGGAGCGGCCCTGCACGGCCTCACCATGGGCGCCGTCGCCCACGCCCGCGACTCGGCCGGCCTCACCGCACTCCCGACGGAGGCCCGCCTGCAGGCCCGGAAACACCGCCCGGAACGCGTCACCTGACCCCGCACACCGCTCCGGCCCCGCTCCCGCACACCGTCCGGCCCCGGCGCCCACCGCTCCGCACGATCCTGCGGGTGCCTCGTGCCGGCCGTTCCCGTGCACCTCGCGCCCGGTGCGGGCCCTCCACGCGTCAGAACCCGTGCCGGAAGCCCCCGTCCACGGGCAGCATCACGCCGGACACATAGGAGGCCGCCGGTGACAGCAGGAACGCCGCCGCCCGTCCGAACTCCTCCGGCGTCCCGTACCGCCGCATCGGAATCCTCGACTCCGCCGCCTGCCGGGTGGCCTCCGGATCCGCGGACAGCGCGTCGAGCTGCCGCACCCGGTCGGTGTCGATCCGCCCCGGCAGCACCCCCACCACCCGGATCCCTCGCGGTCCCAGCTCGTCGGCCAGCGACTTGGCGAACCCGGCCAGCCCCGGCCGCAGCCCGTTCGAGATCGTCAGCCCCGGGATCGGCTCGTGCACCGAGCCCGACAGCACGAACCCGATGACACCCCCCTCACGCAGCTCCTCCGCCGCCGCCCGGGCCATCCGCACCGCGCCCAGGAACACCGACTCGAACGCCGACTGCCACTGCTCGTCGGTGGTGTCGGTGACGAACCCCGGCGGCGGTCCGCCCACGCTGACGAGGACGCCGTCGAAACGCCCGAACCGCTCCCGCGCGGTGGCGATCAGCCGCGCCGGCGCCTCCGGATCGGCGTTGTCGGCGGCCACCCCGACCGCACCCGGCCCCAGCGCCGCCGCCGCCTCCGCGACCGACTGCTCGTCCCGCCCCGTGACGACCACCTTCGCACCGTCGGCGACGAGCTCGCGCGCGGAGGCGTTGCCCAGCCCGCGGGTCGCCCCGGTGACGACGTACACCCGGTCCTTCAGTCCAAGATCCATGGCCCTATCCTGCCCCCTCGTCCCCGAACAGGGCGAGGGCGGTGTTCACCAGCCCGATGTGGCTGAACGCCTGCGGGAAGTTCCCCAGCTGCCGCTCGCCCACCGGGTCGTACTCCTCCGCCAGCAGCCCCACGTCGTTGGCGAGCCCCAGCAGCCGTTCGAACAGCTCACGCGCCTCCTTCGTCCGGCCGGTCATGTGCAGGGCGTCCGCCAGCCAGAACGAGCACACCAGGAACGTGCCCTCCTCGCCGGGCAGACCGTCGACGGGCGCGGCGTCCGGGGTGTAGCGGCGTACGAACCCGTCCTGCCCCAGCTCGGCACGGACCGCCTCGATGGTGCCGAGCACCCGCGGGTCGTCGGGAGGCAGGAAACCCACCCGGGGAATCAGCAGCAGCGCCGCGTCGAGTTCGCGCGAGCCGTAGGACTGCGTGAACGTGTTCCGCTCCGGGTCGTACCCCTTCTCGCACACCTCCCGGTGCACCTCGTCGCGCAGCTCCCGCCAGCCCTCCAGGTCCCCCTCGAGGTCCGGGTCCTCCTCCAGGGCGCGCACCGAGCGGTCGGCGGCCACCCACACCATCACCTTGGAGTGCACGAAGTGGCGGCGGCCGCCGCGCACCTCCCACAGCCCCTCGTCCGGCTGCCGCCAGGCCGTACGCAGGAACGTCAGCAGCACCGACTGAAGGTCCCACACGTCCGGATGCGCCGGCAGTCCCGAACGGCGGGCCAGCGCCAGGGAGTCGACGACCTCCCCGTACACGTCCAACTGGAGCTGGTTCACGGCGTCGTTGCCGACGCGCACCGGCGTGGCGCCGCCGAACCCGGGCAGCCATGACAACTCGAACTCCGGCAGCCGCCGCTCGCCCGCCAGCCCGTACATGATCTGCAGGTCCGCCGGGTCGCCGGCGACCGCGCGGAGCAGCCAGTTGCGCCAGGCCTCCGCCTCCTCCTGGTACCCGGCGGCCAGCAGCGCGTTCAGCGTCAGCGTGGAGTCACGCAGCCAGCAGAAGCGGTAGTCCCAGTTGCGCACCCCGCCCGGCTCCTCCGGCAGCGAGGTGGTGGGCGCGGCGACGACACCGCCGGTGGGCCGGTAGGTGAGCGCCTTGAGCGTGATCAGCGACCGGACGACCGCGTCCCGGTGCGGGCCGTCGTACCGGCAGAGCGCCGCCCAGGCCTGCCAGTCGTGGACGCTGTGCCGCAGCGAGGAGTACGGGTCGACCAGCGCGGGCCGCGGCTCGTGGGAGGGGTGCCAGGTCAGTACGAACGCGACCCGCTCGCCCTCCTTCACCGTGAACTCCGAGTGGGTGCCCAGGTCCTCGCCCCACGTGGGCACCTCCGGCACGCTGCGCAGCCACGCCGAGTCCGGGCCCGCCACCGCCACCCGGTGGCCGTCCTCCTTGCGCACCCAGGGCACGACCGATCCGTAGTCGAAGCGCAGGCGGAGCGTGCTGCGCACGGTCACCTCACCCCGCAGACCCTCGACGATCCGCACCAGGTCGGGTGCGCGGTGGCGCTGCGGCATCAGGTCGGTGACCCGCACCGCCCCTTCGGAGGTCTCCCACTCGGTGTCCAGGACGAGCGTGTCCTCGCGGTAGGAGCGGCGGGTGCACCGGTCGGCGCCCGCCGGCGCGATCCGCCAGTGCCCGTGGTTCTCGTCCCCGAGCAGCCGGGCGAAGCAGGCCGCCGAGTCGAAGCGCGGCAGGCAGAGCCAGTCGACCGAGCCGTCCGCGCCCACCAGGGCAGCGGTCTGTTCGTCGCCGATGAGCGCGTAGTCCTCGATACGTTGCACGGGGTGCGGGTTCCCGGCCTTCGGGGGCCGCAATCAGGGCCGAAGCCGGGGGAGTGACGGACCGTCGGCCGCCGCCGCGCCGTTGCCGGAGAAGATCACCCCGGGGCGTGTCGGGGCCTGGTTGAGCACCCACAGGCCGATCAGTGTGGCCAGCGTGAAGACCACGGCGACGAGCACGGTGAGGACGAGCCGCCGCCGGCGTTCCCGGCGCAGCCACTCGCCGCGCGCGGTGCGGTAGGCGTCGGGGTCGGGCGACACCCCGCCGGCCAGTGCCCGCAGGGCGTCGCGCAGCTCCCGTTCGGTGCGCTCCGCGCCCGGCGGCGGGGGCGCTCCGGCACGGTCGTGGTCCGTGCGGTCCTGGCCGGTGTCGTTCATCGCCGGGCCTCCATCGCCTGGGTCAGCGCGGCGATGCCGCGCCAGGTGTGCGTCTTGACGGAGCCCCGGGAGATGCCCATCGCGGCGGCGATCTCGCTCTCCTTCAGTCCCAGCCAGTGCCGCAGCACCAGCGCCTCGCGCTGGCGGGCCGGAAGCTGCTGGAGGGCGTCGATGAGCACCCGCTGGTCGTCGCGGAGCAGCGCGGTGTTCTCCGCGGAGGTCACGGTCTCGTCGGCCGGGGCGGGCGGGCGTTCCTCGTGGCGGCGGGCGGCCTGCAGGTGGCGGATCCGCAGCCGGGTCAGGTGACAGACCGTGGAGCGCAGCCGTGCCTCCGCCGCCGCCACGTCCCTCAGCCGCCGCCACTTGCGGTAGATGCGGTAGTACGCCTCGGCCACCACGTTCTCCGGGTCGTCCGCGCCGAGCAGCACGGCGAGCCGCAGCATGGAGGAGTAGTGCAGCTCGAAGAGGCGGGCGACGCCGGCCTCCCGTTCCAGATCCGCCGGTGCGGTGACGGCGGGCCCGAGCGGTGCGGCCGGGACCGCGGGGGAGGGCGGGGGCGCCGCGGGGGCCGGTGACGGGGCCGTCCGGGTACGGGCATGCTCTCCGCGTCTCACGTGTGGTGCGCTCCTTTCTGCGGACGTCGCCCGGCCGGCAGGCGGGACGGCAGGTCGGTGGCGTCGGCGCCGCGGGGGACGCCGAGCCTGGCGAGGGCGGCGGTGCCGGCCACCGCGACGGTCAGGTTGAGCAGCAGGGCCGCGACGCCCGCGTAGATCTCCAGCGGTCGGCCGGCGGCGCCGAGCGGCACGACCGGGGAGAACCCCTCGCGCACCACCAGGTACGTCCCGGCGGCCATGCCCACCGCCCAGCCGGCCAGCAGCGCCCGCGGATGCAGCCACCGCGTGTACAGGCCGACCGCCACCGCCGGGAAGATCTGCAGGATCCACACCCCGCCGAGCAACTGGAGGTTGATGGCGTCCTGGTCGCGCAGCCCGAACACGAACGCCACGGCACCCGCCTTCGCGGTCAGCGACACCGCCTTGGCGACGCGCACCTGCCGTTTCGGCGTGGCCGTCGGATGGACGTACTCGACGTACACGTTCCGCACGAAGGAGGTCGCCGCGGCGATCGACATCACCGCCGCCGGCACCAGCGCGCCCACCACGATCGCCCCGAACACCAGCCCGGCCAGGGCTCCCGGCATCAGCCGCTCGACGAGCATCGGCACCGCCGCCTCGGCGCCGCCCTCGGGCGCCCGCACCCCGGCCGCCAGGGCCGCGACGCCGAGGAACCCGAACAGCGCCAGCAGCGCGGTCCAGGCGGGCAGCCCCGCCGACACCTTGCGCAGGGTGCGCGGGCCGTCGGCGGCGAACCCGGCGGTGAGCACGTGCGGATACATCAGCAGCGCCAGCGCGGAGCCGAGAGCCAGCGTGGCGTAGGCGGGCTGCTGTTCGGGCGTGAGCAGCATCGGCGAGTGGGCGGCGTCCGTGCCGCCGAGGGCGCGCGCCGCCCCGTCGAACACGGGGCCGGGCCCGCCGAACCGTGCGAGGACCAGCCAGCAGACGGCGGTCAGCGAGACGAACACCGCCACTGCCTTCAGCGCGGAGATCACCGTGGGCGCCCGCAGCCCGTGCCGGTAGGTGGCCACGGCGAGCCCCGCGAACACCGCCACCATCACGAGGTCCCCGGTGGCACCGCGCGGATACAGTCCGCCCGCGGTCAGCACCGCCCGGATGCCGAGCAGCTGGAGCGCCAGGTACGGCATCGTCGCCAGGATCCCGGTCAGCGCCACGGCCAGGGCCAGCAGGGGCGAACCGTAGCGGCCGCGCACGAAGTCGGCGGCGGTGATGTAACCGTGCCGGCGGGCCACGCTCCACAACCGGCTCAGCAGCACGAACGCGAGCGGGCAGACGATCACCGTGTACGGCACCGCGAAGAACGCGGGCGCGCCGTTGCCGTACGCCAGCCCCGGGACGGCGGTGAAGGTGTACGCGGTGTAGACCGTCCCGCCGAGCAGCAGCCAGGTCCAGCCGGCGCCGAGACTGCGGTCGGCCAGCGCCCAGCCCTCCAGCGACGGCAGCCGGTCGCCGGGCCTCAGCCGCCGCGCGGTGACGGCGAGCAGCGACGCCCCGCCGATCACGGCGAGGAACGCCGCGGTCATGGCGCCGTCGGCCATGCTTCACCGTCCCCGTCCCAGGTGGCTTCCGTCCGGTACGCCGCGTCACTCTCGCACAGAGCGCCCGGAACCGGGAGGGGAGCGCGGGTCGCGGCCCGCGACGGTGGGGCGCGGCTCCGCCGCGCGGTGCCTCAGACCGCGGCCGGCACGGTCTCCTCGTCGTCCGTCGTGGGTGACGCCGCCGTCCGCTCCCGGACCTCGCGGCGGACCAGCACCACCCAGCCGACCGGTACGGCCACCGCGAACAGCCACCACTGGACGGCGTAGGCGTAGTTCAGTGCCGCGTTCTCGTTGCCGGGGCTGCCGAGCGGCTGCGGGGTGCCGCTCTTCGGTTCGGGAGCCGTCAGCGCCACGTAGCCGCCGAGCACCCGGGCGCCGAGCCGCTCGGCCTCCAGCTCGCTGTTGATCAGCATGATCTGCCGGTCGGGGAGGCCCTCGAGGTTCTTGATGCCGCTCGCCTCGGTCGTCTCGTCGGGCATGAGCCGGCCCCGGATCGTGATCTCGCCGCGCGGCGGCGGGGGGACCTCGGGGAACGCGGTCTGGCTCGGGCCGTCCGCGGGGATCCAGCCCCGGTTGACGAGCAGCACCCGGCCGCTGTCGAGGACGAAGGGGGTGAGCACGTGGAAGCCGACCTCGTCGTCGGCGTTGGTGCGGCGGCGGACGACGACCTCGTCATCCGTGTCGAAGTGCCCCTCGGCGGTCACGGTGCGGTACCGCTCGGTGCGCGTCACGGCGTGCCCGGGGGACGCCAGCCGCTCCACGGGGACCGGCTGGGCGGCCAGCGCGTCGGCGACCAGCTGGTTCCGCGCGGCGCGCTCGTCGTGGCGGTCCATCTGCCAGGTGCCCAGCCAGATCATCGTGGGGATGAGGAGCAGGCCGGCCAGGGTGATGGCCACCCATTGGCGGGACAACAGGAAGCGGTACACCCCACGACCGTACAACCTCGGCCGCGGGGTGCTTTCAGGTGGGTACGTCCTTTCACACCCGGTCGACGATCCCCGCCCTTCCCTCCGCGCGGGCGCAGTGGGCGCCGCAGTACCAGTGACCGTCGGCCTCGACGCCCTGGCCGATGATCTGCACCCGGCAGTGCTCGCAGATCGGGGCCATGCGGTGGATCGCACAGGAGAAGCAGTCGAAGACGTGTACCGCGCCCTGCGCGTGCACCTCGAAGGTCATTCCGTAGCTGTTGCCGCAGACTTCGCATGTCGCCATGGGGCACAGGGTGGGCCGCCGGCCCGGCGCGGGGCGAGCGGGCGGCAGGCGAGTCGCCCGTCAATCACCCGTCCGCAGGGTCGGCCGCGTACTCCGCTCAGCCCTGCGACGCGGGTTCGACGTCCCCGAGCAGCTGCCCGAACGCCGCCTCGTCGACCACCGGGGTGCCGTACTGCCGGGCCTTGACCACCTTGGACGTGCCCGAGTCCGGGTCGTTGGTGACCAGGAGGCTGGTCAGCCGGGACAGACTGGTGGCGACGTGCAGCCCGGCCTCGGTCGCGCGGTCCTCCAGCAGGTCCCGCTCGGTCGAGGTGTCCCCGGAGAACGCCACCCGCATGCCCTGCTTGAGCCGCTTGCCCGGTTCGTACCGGCCCGGGTTCGGGTGGGGGCAGGCGGGCCGCTTGCGCGACGGGCGCCAACTGGCGGGCCGGTATCCGCCGGGGCCCGCCTGCTGCCCGATGCGGGGCCGGTCCGTCCACTCGGTCAGCGGCAGGCACTCGTGCAGCGGCAGCCGTACGCCGCCCGCCGCCGCGGCCCGCAGGCTGGGCCGGAACGCCTCCGCGAGCACCCGCGCGTCGTCCAGCGCGTGGTGCGCCTGCCGCTGTACGACGCCGAAGTGCGCGGCGAGGGACTCCAGTTTGTGGTTGGGCAGCGGAAGTCCCAGTTCCTTGGAGAGGGCGATGGTGCACAGCCGCTGCTTCACCGGTGCCTCGCCACGCGTGCGGGCGTACTCCCGGGCGATCATCTGCCAGTCGAAGACGGCGTTGTGCGCGACCAGCACCCGGCCCTCCAGCCGGGAGGCGAACTCCGCGGCGATGTCCTGGAAGAGGGGCGCCCCCTCGAGCGCCTCGCTCGTCAGGCCGTGGATCCACACCGGGCCCGGGTCCCGCTCCGGGTTGACCGTCGTGTACCAGTGGTCCTCGACCTCGCCGCGCGCGTCCAGCCGGTAGACGGCCGCGGAGATGATGCGGTCGTCCCGGGCCAGCCCCGTGGTCTCCACGTCAACGACCGCGTATCCCTGCGGATACGCGGCCGGCCACACGGTGGGGGAGAGGGCTGCGGCGGTGAGGTCTTCGAGCATGGTTCACGAGGATACGGGCCCCCACCGACACTGCGGCCCGTCAGGTGCCCTGTGCGGGCCGCCCGTTCGAATACCGGACATCTCCGGACGGTCCCCGGGAAAACGGATGCTCCGCCGGGAGCGCGGTCACCAGCGGATCGGCACCGGAAGCGCCGTCAGCAGTCCCGACACCGCGACCACCAGGGCGAGCGCGTACACCTCCGCCCGTGCGGGGGAACTCGCGCTGAGCGGGTCGGCCGCGCGGGCCAGCCGGATCCGCGCCCACAGCGCCAGGGCGGCGACACCGGCCATGAGGATCACCTTGGCGAGCAGCACCCGCCCGTACGCGGTGTCCGTCAACTGCTCGAGGACGGTCTCCGGCGGCATCCGGCGCAGCGAACTGCCCACCCCGGTCGCGGTGAGGGCGGCGAGCAGGAGGGCCGCCCACCGGGCGTAGCACCCCAGCAGCGCGGCGCCCGCCACGTCCTGCTTCCAGAGCCTCATGGTGCGCAGCGCGTACACCAGGCCGCCCACCCAGAGCGACGCGCAGGTCAGATGGACCAGGGTCAGCCCGGAGCCGGCCAGCGGGCTGTACTCGGTCGCCGGGTGCGCGCGCAGCGCCTCCGCGACGATGATCGCGGCAAGGGGCCACACCTGTGAGCCGGGACGGGCGGAGGCGGCGCACAGGGCCGCCGCGAGGAAGCCGTTGACCTCCAGGAGGGCGAGCTTCCCGTCCCGGGAGGCGTACAGCCCGCCGACGTCGATGTCGGCGGGGCCGGCGGGGATCAGGTTGCCGGTGGCCACGACGGAGGCGAGAGCGAGGGCGGCCGCCAGGCCGACGCAGTTCGCCGCGGTGGACCAGCCGCGGGGCAGCGCGGGCGGAGCGCCGGGTACGGAACGGGCCAGCCGGGCCACGAACAGCTCGCCGACGGGTATCGCCAGCGCGGCGAACAGCACCGTGCGCAGCAGGGCGATGCCGCCGGTGCCGGGAGCCTCGTCCTCCCCGGTGCCGTGCAGCGCCGGGGACGGGCCGAGGAGCGGTATCAGCGCGCCCAGCGCCACCAGCACGATGACGGCGGCGGCCCGACCGGCACCGGGGCGCCGCACGCCCCTGTGTGCACCGGTCACCCCGGACCTGGGTTTCATCACAGTCACCCCAGGATCTTCACAAGATCACAAGGGCAGGGCAAGTGGCGGGCGGAATGCGCACATTGTCCCTCCCTCTGCGTGCACACCCTTCTCCCCGGCCCCACGCCCCGCTCCGTCTCGACCCGTACACCTCGGCGGACCGGAGCGCGTGCCGACTTCACCGGTCCTCCCGGCCTGCCGCCGTCCGCACCCCCTGTCCGTCCGCGCGTACGCTCGGACGGCCGGGGCACGCGCCCGCGGACCCGCGTCCGTGTCGGCTTCGCCGGCCCGCCCGCACAGGAGCCTCCGTGGCTCGGCAGCCCAGGTGCCGTTTTCCGTCGCGGACTCCGCGCCGGTTCTCCGCATGCCGGCCCGAGGCCCCCGCACGTCGCCCGCGTGCGCGCCGGACGCGCCTCGCCCATGGGTTCACGTGGTCCGGCGGTCGGGCTCGACGCGCCCCGTGAGGTTCCCAGTCGTCCGGTGACCGGGTCCAGTCGCGTGGACCGGGAGTGCCCTGCCCGTCGCCCGGGTGGTCCGGCGGTCAGGCCCAGCGTGCCGGGTCGGATCCCCAACTGCCCGGTGGGCGGGCCCAGTCGCGCGGGCCGTCGGCGAACGTCACCGGGGGCAGGACGTAGCGCCGTCTGCCCAAGGGACTGTCCGTCTCCGCCAGCCACGGACCGGGCGGGACGTCAACGGCCTCCGGCGCCTCCGCGCGTCCCGTCCCACCCTCCAGCAGCCACGCCGCCGTCCGCGCCAGGGCCACCTGGACGAGCCTGCTCCCGCCCTCGTCCGTCTGGGCGGCGAGCGCCCGCAGCACCCCGGCCGCCAGCAGGTAGCCCGAGCCGTGGTCGAGCGCCTGAGCCGGCAGCGCGCCCGGCCGTCCCCCCGTCCCCTCGACCGCGGCGATCCCCGTGGCCACCTGCACCAGGCTGTCGAAACCACGCCGGCCGTCCCACGGTCCGTACGCACCCCACGCCGACAGCTGTGCCACCACCACCCCCGGCCGCCGCCGGGCCAGCGCCCGGGGGGTCAGCCCGAACCGGTCCAGGGCGCCCGGCCGGTATCCGGTGACCACCACGTCCGCCGTCGCGAGCAACTCCTCGAAGGTGTCCCGGTCCGCCTCCAGGTCCAGCCGCGCCGACCGCTTCCCGAAGCCGGTGTCGGCGTGCTGGTCGGGCAGTTCGGGCAGCCAGGGGGCGTCCACGCGCAGCACGTCCGCGCCGAGCAGGGCGAGCGTGCGGGTGGCGACCGGGCCCGCGATGACCCGGGTGAGGTCCAGCACCCGCACCCCGGCGGCGGGCAGCAGCGGATCCCGGCCCACCCGCGCCGGCACCCGTACGGGAGACGCGTCCAGTCGCGCGAGCTCCACCAGGGGGCGGGACCGCAGCGCCGCGGCCTGCCCGTGTGCCGCCCACTCCCCGGGCGTGCGCAGCGCGACGGCCAGACCCCCCGCCGCGTACACCGTCTCCTCGACCTCCGACGCGGAGCGCTCCGCGAGCACCGCCGCCAGCGCCTCGGGGGCCGGGGCCGGGTCCCGCGGAAGACCCAGCGCGGTGAGCAGCCGGGCCCGGTGATGGGGGTAGTTGGCGTGCGTGCGCACCCACCCGTCGGCCGTCCGCCAGAACCGCGACAGCGGAGCGAAGCTCTCCGGGGCGCGCCCGCCGACCAGCAGGTGCCGTTCGCTGACGAACGCCGTAGCCACCGCCCCGTCGTCCACCCGTACCTGCGGCACCCCGGCACCGCCCGCGCGCCGGGCCCCGAGCTCGGCGGCGGCCAGTGCGCACGCGCCCACACAGGCGCGCGCCGCTTCCCGTACGGGCAGACGCGCGGGCAGCACCCCCGGCCGGTCGACGGCCGACACACGGGAGAGGAGGGCGGGATCGCCGCCCAGGGCGGACCAGACGGTCGCGATGTCAGTCATGACGGCACTGTGCAGCATCGCCACCGACGACACGACGGCGCCCCCTGGACGGCGGAGGGGCCGGGCGCACCCGCCCGGCCCCTCGCTCACACCTCCCGCGGGACTACCGCGTCACCGCGTCCAGCGCGTCGGCCATGCCCCAGCCGTAGAAACCGTTGCGGTTCTTCGGGCCCTCGCACACCGCGTCGACCTTGCCGTCGCCGTTGATGTCGTACGGGTCCGTGCACGCCGTGGCGTCGGCCTGCGCGTACAGCAGGGCCTTCACCATCGCCGGCGGGGCGTACGGGTGCGTCGACTTGATCAGCGCGGCGACACCCGCGACGTGCGGGGACGCCATCGACGTACCCGCCATGTAACCCCACTTCCCGCCGGGCAGCGTGCCCAGGATGAGGCCGCTGGTGGCGGGCGGGGCCGGCGTCTGATAGGCGGTCGAGTCGCCGCCGGGCGCGGCGATGTCGATGACACCCCGGCCGTAGTTGGAGAACGACGACTTCAGACCCTTGGCGCCGGTCGACGACACCGTCACGACACCCGGCAGCTGCGTCGGGATGTCGAGGCACTCGGAGGGGTCGATCACCCGCTCCGAGGGGGTGCCGTCGTTCGGCGAGACCGGGTCGGTGATCTCGTCGGCCGCGAGGTCGTAGTTCTCGTTGCCGGCCGCCGCGACGTTGACCGCGCCCTTGCGCTCCGCGTACCGCGTGGCCCGGGTGACGGCCTCGAGGAGCGCCTTCTGGTCCGGGTCGTCCGCGCAGTTGAAGTACCAGGGGTCGGTGTAATAGCTGTTGTTGGTGACGTCGACCCCGTGCTCGGCCGCCCACATGAAGCCGCACACCACGGCCTCGGTGTAGAAGTAGCCGTCCGGGTTGGACACCTTGATGCCGGAGACCTTCACGCCGGGCGCCACACCGGTCATGCCGACGCCGTTCTTGGCGGCGGCGATCTCACCGGCGACGTGCGTGCCGTGCGGGCTCTCCTGAGCACCCGGCCGCCAGGCGCCCTCGGTCGTGTCCGGCTTGCCCGTCACGCAGTTGACCGACGCGGCCCGGTCGAAGTTCGGCGCGATGTCCGGGTGGGTGTCGTCCACACCGGTGTCGATGACCGCGACGGTGACCTTCGGGCTGCCCAGGGACTTCTCGTGCGCCTGGTCCGCCTTGATGGCGGGCAGGTCCCACTGCAGCCCCTGGAGCGGGTCCTGCCCGGCCGCGGCCTCCGCCTGCGCCTCGGCCACCTCGGAGGCGCTGAGCACCTTCGGGGTGACCGTGTCGTGGGTGGCCGCCGACGGCAGCGGCGCGTTGCGGGTGGCACCGGCCGACTCCACGCCGCGCACCGACCGGATCGTCTTCGCGAAGTCGGCGTTCGAGGAGTGGACGACGATGACACCGATCTTGTCGTACGACGCCACGATCGTGCCGCCGGCCCGGGCGATCGCCTTCTTCACGTGCGCCGGCGCGCCGTTCTGGCCCCGGACGTTGACCACGTAGCTGAGCGAGGCCGCGCCGGCGTCGGTGGCGGCCGCGGCCGGCCGGTCCTCCGCCGGGGCGGCGGTGGCCGCCGTGCCGGGCAGGATCGCGAGCGCGGTCGCCATGACCATTCCGGCCGGGACGACGAGCGCGCGACGGTGGCGCGGGTGGGACGCTGTCATGAAGTCTCCACTTCGTTCACTGGTGCGGGCGGACGAGACGCGCGGCGGCGCGCGCTCACTTGACGGCGCGCAGCGCGTCGACGATGCCGAAGCCGTAGAAACCGTTGACCCGGTCGCCGCCCTCGCACGTCGCGTCCTGCGTGCCGTCACCGTCCTGGTCGTACGTCTCCGGGCAGCCCGGGTTGTTCGCCTGGGCCTTCAGCAGCGCCTGCAGCGCGGCCGGAGAGGCCCACGGGTGCTTGGACTTCAGCAGCGCGGCGACACCGGCGGCGTGCGGCGCGGCCATCGACGTGCCCTGGAGGAAGGCGTACTGGCCGTTCGGCATGGTGGACAGGATGCGGCCGTCCTTCGACGGCGTGTCCGGCAGCTGGTAACGACGGTCGCCGCCCGGCGCGGCGACGTCCACGACACGGTGGCCGTACGTGGAGTAGTACGACTTGAGGTTCTGCACGCCCGTCGCGCTGACCGTGACCACGCCCGGCAGCTGCGTCGGCAGGTCGTAGCACTCGCTCGGGTCGATGGTGCGCTCGACCGGCGTGGTGTCGTTCGGGCTCGACGCGTCGTCGATGGCGTCCGAGGCCAGGTCGTGGTTGGAGTTGCCGGCCGACGCGAGGTGCAGGGTGCCCTTCTTCTGCGCGTACAGCTGGGCCCGGTTGACCGCGTCGACGATCGCCCGCTGGTCCGGGTCGTCCATGCAGTTGTACAGCCACGGGTCCACGTAGTAGCTGTTGTTGGTGATCTCCACACCGTGGTCGGCGGCGAACACGAACGCGCAGACGACGTTCTCCGGGTAGAACAGGCCGCTGTCGGGGTCGCTGACCTTGATGCCGGCCACCTTCACGCCGGGCGCGACACCGGCGACGCCTATGCCGTTGCGGGCCGCGGCGATCTCACCGGCCACGTGCGTGCCGTGGTAGTCGTCGGCCGTGTACGGCCGCCAGGCGCCCTCGCTGGTGTCCGCCTTGCCGCCCACGCAGTTGGCCGACTGGGAGGCGGAGAAGTTCGGCGCCAGGTCCGGGTGGGTGTCGTCGACGCCGGTGTCGATCACGGCGACGGTCACCTTGCTGCTGCCGGGGTTGATCTTCGCCGCCTTGTCGGCGCCGATCGCCCGCAGGTCCCACTGGTCGGCCTCGAGCGGCTCGCTGCCGGGGGTCTCGGCGGAGGCGGCCGTCGTCCGGGCGGCCTCGGCGGCGCTCACGTAGTCGGCGGCGCCGACGTCCGTCGTCCCGGCGGGGGCCAGCGGCGCGGTACGGGTGGCACCGGCCGACTGCACGCCGCGCGCCGTGCGGATCTCCTTGCCGAAGTCCGGGTTCGCCGAGTGGACGACGATCACACCGATCTTCTCGTACGTGACCACGACGGTCCCGCCGGCAGCGGCGATCGCGCGCTTCACCGAGGCGATCGTGTGGCGGTCCGCCTTGGTGTTGACGACATACGCCAGGGCGGGCGCGTCCGTCGCCTGCTCGGCCGACACCGCCTGCGGGGCCGCCGAGGCCGCCGCCGGCAGGAAGCCGAGCGAGGCGGTCAGCGACAGCACGACGGGCACGGCGAGGGCGAGCCGGCGTCTGGAACGCAGATGAGCCATGGGATCTCCACAACATCCGGAAACGAAACCAGCCCGAGACACGGGTGGTGATCGGGCAGGTACATGACGGGGGTGGTGCAGGGTGAAGTTATCCCGCGCGCTCGCTGGCCAGCAATCATTTGCGGGAAACGGCTTCGCAAAACGGCCGGGGAAAAGAAGCGCCGGCAGTTGAACCGCCCCTCGCGTGGCGCCGTGCCCTTGGGCAGGAAGCGCGAGGACACTCGCCTTCCGTCCCCGCCCGAACAACCGCACCGCGAGGAGACTCCGTGGCCGCCGAAGCACCGCCCCCCTCGACAGAACAACACAAACTCCCCACACCCGAGGAGTTCACCGAGGTGCAGGAGAGCGCTGAGTTCGGTGAACTGCGCCGCTCCCACCGCTCCTTCGCTTTCCCGCTGACCATCGCCTTCATCGTCTGGTACCTGCTCTACGTGCTGCTCTCCAACTACGCGGGCGGCTTCATGGGCACCAAGCTGTTCGGCAACATCAACGTCGCCTTCGTCTTCGGCGTACTGCAGTTCGTCACCACCTTCCTCATCGCGTGGTGGTACTCCCGGCACGCCGCGGCCAAGCTCGACCCCAAGGCCGAGGCCATCAAGACCCGTATGGAGGGCGGCGCATGAGCCCCGCGATCACCCATGTCACCCTCGCCGCGAACGAGGCGAGCGAGCACCGCGCGCTGATCATCACCCTGTTCGCGCTGTTCGTCCTGGCGACCCTCGGCATCACCGTCTGGGCGGGCCGGCAGACCAAGGACGCCGCCGACTTCTACGCGGGCGGACGGCAGTTCAGCGCCTTCCAGAACGGACTCGCGGTCTCCGGCGACTACATGTCGGCCGCGTCCTTCCTCGGCATCGCCGGCGCCATCGCCCTCTTCGGCTACGACGGCTTCCTGTACTCCATCGGCTTCCTGGTCGCCTGGCTGGTCGCGCTCCTCCTGGTCGCCGAACCGCTGCGCAACTCCGGCCGCTACACGATGGGCGACGTCCTCGCCTACCGCATGCGCCAGCGCCCGGTGCGCACCGCCGCCGGCACCTCCACCATCGTCGTGTCGATCTTCTACCTGCTGGCCCAGATGGCCGGCGCGGGCGTCCTCGTCTCCCTGCTGCTCGGCATCACCTCCGACGCGGGCAAGATCCTCATCGTCGCCCTCGTCGGCGTCCTGATGATCGTGTACGTCTCCATCGGCGGCATGAAGGGCACCACCTGGGTCCAGATGGTCAAGGCCGTGCTGCTCATCGGCGGCACGCTCCTCATCACCTTCCTGGTGCTGCTGAAGTTCAACTTCAACATCTCCGACCTGCTGGGCAGCGCCGCCGAGAACAGCGGCAAGGGCGACGCCTTCCTCGAGCCCGGCCTCCAGTACGGCGCCGACGGCACCACCAAGCTGGACTTCATCTCCCTCGGCATCGCCCTGGTGCTCGGCACCGCCGGTCTGCCGCACATCCTGATCCGCTTCTACACGGTGCCCAACGCCAAGGCCGCCCGGAAGTCCGTGAACTGGGCCATCGGCATCATCGGCGGTTTCTACCTGATGACCATCGCCCTCGGCTTCGGTGCCGCCGCGCTGATCTCCCAGGAGGAGATCATCGCCTCCAACCCGTCCGGCAACACCGCGGCGCCGCTGCTCGCCCTGCACCTGGGCGGCATCGACTCGGCCTGGGGCGCGATCCTGCTCGCCACGATCTCGGCGGTCGCCTTCGCGACGATCCTCGCCGTGGTCGCCGGACTCACCCTCGCCTCGTCGTCCTCCTTCGCGCACGACATCTACGCCAACGTCATCCGCAAGGGGCAGGCGACCGAGAAGGAGGAGATGCGGGCGGCCCGCTGGGCGACCGTCCTCATCGGCGTCGTCTCCATCGCGCTCGGTGCCCTCGCCCGCGACCTGAACGTGGCCGGTCTGGTCGCCCTGGCCTTCGCGGTCGCCGCGTCCGCCAACCTGCCGACCATCCTCTACAGCCTGTTCTGGAAGCGGTTCACCACCCAGGGCGCCCTGTGGTCGATCTACGGCGGTCTCATCGTCGCCGTCGGCCTGGTGCTGTTCTCGCCCGTGGTCTCCGGCGACCCCAAGGCGATGTTCCCGGACGTCGACTTCGCCTGGTTCCCGCTGAAGAACCCCGGCATCATCTCCATCCCGTTCGGCTTCCTGATGGGCTGGCTCGGCACCGTCCTGTCCAAGGAGGAGCCGGACGCCAAGAAATACGCGGAGCTGGAGGTCCGGTCCCTCACCGGCACCGGCGCCCACTGAGATCCACCCCTCGCGCGGCGGCCGCGCCGTGGACCCCGAAGGTCCCACGGCGCGGCCGCCGCGCGTTTCGTCGCACCGGGTCGCTGTGGGTTGTCGGCGGTGTCACGTAGGCTCGCAGGTATCGGGACGGTAGTAACACGCGTCTAGGGAGGGGGCCACATGCTCATCGACACCTACGGCCGGGTGGCCACCGACCTGAGGGTCTCGCTGACCGACCGGTGCAACCTGCGCTGCACCTACTGCATGCCCGAGGAGGGCCTGCAGTGGCTGGCCAAGCCAGACCTGCTCACCGACGAGGAGATCGTCCGCCTCATCGACGTCGCCGTCACCGCCCTCGGCATCGAGGAGGTCCGCTTCACCGGCGGTGAGCCCCTGCTCCGGCCCGGACTGGTCGGCATCGTCGAGCGCGTCGCCGCCCTGGAACCCCGCCCGCAGATGTCCCTCACCACCAACGGCATCGGGCTGCGGCGCACCGCGACGGCCCTGAAGGCGGCGGGCCTGGACCGGGTCAACGTCTCCCTCGACACCCTCCGCCCCGACGTGTTCAAGACCCTCACCCGCCGAGACCGCCACAGGGACGTCCTCGACGGCCTGCACGCGGCCCGCGAGGCCGGCCTGACCCCCGTGAAGGTCAACTCGGTCCTGATGCCGGGGCTCAACGACGACGAGGCCCCCGACCTCCTCGCCTGGGCCGTGGAACACGACTACGAGCTGCGCTTCATCGAGCAGATGCCCCTGGACGCCCAGCACGGCTGGAAGCGCGACGGCATGATCACCGCCGGTGACATCCTCGCCTCGCTGCGCACCCGCTTCGAGCTGACCCCGGAGGGCGAGCAGGCCCGCGGCTCGGCACCGGCCGAGCGCTGGCTGGTCGACGGGGGCCCGCACCGCGTCGGCGTCATCGCCTCCGTCACCCGCCCCTTCTGCGCCGCCTGCGACCGCACCCGCCTCACCGCCGACGGCCAGGTGCGCACCTGCCTCTTCGCGACCGAGGAGACCGACCTGCGGGCCGCCCTGCGCTCCGGCGCCGGCGACGAGGAGATCGCCCGCATCTGGAAGCGTGCCATGTGGGGCAAGAAGGCCGGCGCGGGCCTGGACGACCCGTCCTTCGTCCAGCCGGACCGGCCGATGTCCGCGATCGGGGGCTGAGGGTCCTTCGTGGAGGGGTCCGCCTCAGACCCCCCGCGCCTCCCACTCCTCGAACCGGACGACGTCCTTGAGGAACCCCCGGACCCCGAGGAACTGCGACAGATGCTCCCGGTGCTCCTCGCAGGCGAGCCACGTCTTCCGCCGCTCGGGGGTGTGCACCTTGGGGTTGTTCCAGGCGAGCACCCACACGGCGGCGGCGCGGCAGCTCTTCGCGGAACAGATCGGCGTCTCGGGATCAGGGACCATCACACGCCGACCCTAACCCGGACGGAAAAGGCGACGCCGAGCAGCCACGGGGGGAGCTGCCCGGCGTCGGTCCGTCGCTCCGACGGGGGATGCGGAGCGCGTACGAAGTATGTCACGGGTCACCCCGCCCCCGGCACCGGAAGCACATGATTGATCTGAGGTTTTCTTGAGCTTGGCGGGGAAGTGTCTTCCGCTCGCCGTCCTGCCCCGTCACGCCAGGATCTTCACGACCGCTCGGGCCGCTCCGTTCGTGCGCCCGGCACCGGCCCTGACGCCACATCTTCCGCATCGGGTTCCGCCGCACCGTCATTCGTCCGCGACGGCGTGATCATCGGCTTCATCGGCGTCGTCACGAAGGTCGACGGCAGGGACGGCGCATTCTCGCGCCCGGCGTTGGCGATCACCACCGCCACGTACGGCAGGACCGCGCCGAGCACCAGCGCCACGATCGCGACATGCCGCTCCACGTTCCACAGCGTCGCCGCGAGGATGACCGAGATCGTACGGACCACCATCGAGATCACGTACCGGCGCTGGCGGGCGCGCACATCCTCCTGCAGACCCGTCCGCGCGCCGGTGATCCGGAACACCTCGACGCCGCCGCCACGCTGCTTCCGCATCACATTCCACCATCCGCCCGCAGGGGACTCTCCCCGTCCTGACCGTCCCGTGCCCCGGTCGGGGAACGCAGGCCCGGACAGGTCCACGGTACGCCGCCCCCGCCCGGGTCACGAGCCCGGGTCGGGGTCCCCGCCCGGACCGCACGGCCTGCGCCGTAGCACGTACGGCCCGCCCGACATGCGGCGTACCGCCTCTCCGCCGACACTGGTCGCAGTGCTCGCGTCAAGCCGTACGAGGAGGCAGCCATGGGCTGGTTGTGGGCGATCATCGTGGGATTCGTGCTGGGTCTGATCGCCAAGGTGCTGATCCCCGGCAAGCAGCACATCCCGCTGTGGCTGGCCACCATCTGCGGCATGGTCGGCGCCATCGCCGGCAACGCCCTGGCACGGGGCTTCGGTGTGGAGGCGACGAGCGGCATCGACTGGAGCCGGCACATCTTCCAGCTGATCGCGGCGATCGTGATCGTCTTCTTCGTGGACATGCTGTACACCACGATGAAGCGCAACAAGGAGCGGAGCGAACGGGCCTGACCCGCCGCCGTACGACGGCGAGGGGCGGCCCCCGGCGCACGCCGGGAACCGCCCCTCGCGAGCCCTGGGCTCAGCCGGCCGTGACCTCCACCGCCGCCAGGTTCTTCTTGCCCCGGCGCAGCACCAGCCAGCGCCCGTGCAGCAGGTCCTCCGCGGCGGGGACGGCGTCCTCGGCGGTCACCTTCACGTTGTTCACGTAGGCACCGCCCTCCTTCACCGTGCGCCGCGCGGCGGACTTGCTCGCCACCAGACCCACCTCGGCGAACAGGTCGACCACCGCCGAGAGCTCGGCCACCTTGACGTGCGGCACCTCGGAGAGCGCCGCCGCCAGCGTGCGGTCGTCCAGCTCACCCAGCTCGCCCTGCCCGAACAGGGCCTTCGACGCGGCGATCACGGCGGCCGTCTGGTCGGCGCCGTGCACCAGCGTCGTCAGCTCCTCCGCCAGCGCGCGCTGGGCGGCACGGGCCTGCGGACGCTCCGCCGTCTGCCGCTCCAGCTCCTCCAGCTCCGCACGGGACCGGAAGGACAGGATCCGCATGTAGCCGGAGATATCCCGGTCGTCCGTGTTCAGCCAGAACTGGTAGAACGCGTACGGCGTCGTCATCTCCGGGTCGAGCCAGACGGCGCCACCCTCGGTCTTGCCGAACTTGGTGCCGTCCGCCTTGGTCATCAGCGGTGTCGCGTAGGCGTGGGCCGCTGCGTCCGGCTCCAGCCGGTGCAGCAGGTCCAGGCCCGCCGTGAGGTTGCCCCACTGGTCGCTGCCGCCCTGCTGCATGGTGCAGCCGTAGCGCCGGTACAGCTGGAGGAAGTCCATCGCCTGCAGCAGCTGGTAGCTGAACTCCGTGTAGCTGATGCCCTCGGAGGACTCCAGACGCCGGGCGACCGAGTCCTTCGTCAGCATCTTGTTGACGCGGAAGTGCTTGCCGATGTCCCGCAGGAACTCGATCGCGGAGAGGTTCTGCGTCCAGTCGAGATTGTTGACCATCGTGGCCGCGTTCTCGCCCTCGAAGGTCAGGAAGGGCTCGATCTGGCCACGCAGTCGCTCGACCCAGCCCGCGACGGTCTCCGGCGGGTTCAGCGTGCGCTCCGCGGTCGGGCGCGGGTCACCGATCTGGCCCGTGGCCCCGCCGACCAGCGCCAGCGGCCGGTGACCGGCCTGCTGGAGCCGGCGCAGCGTGAGGACCTGCACCAGATGCCCCACGTGCAGCGACGGAGCCGTCGGGTCGAAGCCGCAATAGAACGTGACGGGACCGTCCGCGAGCGCCTTGCGCAAAGCGTCCTCGTCGGTGGACTGGGCGAACAGCCCGCGCCACTTCAGCTCGTCGACGATGTCCGTCACGTCTCTCGTGTCTCCTCGGTGGTCCACGGCCGGTCGGGTGACGGCCGCATGCGAATGCCTACGAGGTTATACGCCCTGGCTGACAGAGCTCATATTGAAATCGGGCACGCGCAGCGCCGGCATCGCGGCCCTGGTGAACCAGTCGCTCCACTCCCTGGGCAGCGTCTTCTCCGTACGGCCCGCCTCCGCCGCCCGGCCGAGCAGGTCCACCGGCGACTCGTTGAACCGGAAGTTGTTGACCTCACCGGTCACCTCGCCGTTCTCCACGAGGTACACCCCGTCCCGGGTCAGGCCCGTGAGCAGCAGCGTCGCCGGATCCACCTCGCGGATGTACCACAGGCAGGTGAGCAGCAGACCGCGCTCGGTGGTCGCGACCATCTCCTTGAGCGAGCGGTCCCCGCCCCCGTCCAGGATCAGGTTGTCGATCGCGGGCGCGGTCGGCAGTCCGGTCAGGGACGCGCCGTGCCTGCTGGTCGTCAGCCGGTTCAGCTCGCCCTGCCGCACCCACTCGGTCGCCGTCAGCGGCAGCCCGTTGTCGAACACGGACTGGTCGCCGCCCGAGGAGTGCGCGATCACGAACGGGGCCGACTCCAGACCCGGCTCGTCCGGGTCGCTGCGCAGGGTCAGCGGAAGCTCGGTCAGCCGCTCGCCGACCCGGGTGCCGCCGCCCGGCTTGGAGAACACCGTGCGCCCCTCGGCCGCGTCCCGCCCCGAGGCCGACCACAGCTGGTAGATCAGCAGATCGGCCACCGCGGACGGCGGCAGCAGCGTCTCGTACCGGCCCGCCGGCAGCTGAAGCCGCCGCTCGGCCCAGCCCAGCCGCACGGCCAGCTCGGCGTCGAGCACCGTCGGGTCGACGTCCTTGAAGTCCCGCGTGGAACGCCCCGCCCACGCCGACCGCGTGCGGTCCGGCGACTTGGCGTTCACTTCCAGCGTGCCGTTGGGCTGGTCGTGCCGCAGCCGCAGCCCCGCCGACGTGCCCACGTAACTGGAGACCAGCTCGTGGTTGGCGAAGCCGTACAGCTCCCGGCCGCCGGCCCGCGCGCGGGCGAACGCCTCGCCCAGCGCCGGGGCGAAGTCGGCGAACACCGCGGAGGAGGTCTCCGCGGGCGGCTCGGTGAACTCGGGGGAGGGGGCCACCCCCGCGACCAGCGGCTGCGCGTCCTCGGCCGGACCCGCGCCCCGCGCGGCGGCCTCGGCGGCCCGCACCAGGGGCTCCAGCTCGTCGACGGTGACCGCCGACCGGGACACCACCCCGGAGGCCGTGCCCTGCGCGCCGTCGACCGTGGCGATCACGGTGAGCGTCCGCCCGCGCGTCACACCGTTCGTGGTGAGCGCGTTGCCCGCCCAGCGCAGATTGGCGGTCGACTCCTCGTCGGCGATCACGACACAGCCGTCGGCCCGGGACAGTTCGAGCGCGCGCTCGACGATCTCGTGCGGCTTGGTGGTTCGCGCGCTCATCGACCGGCCTCCTGCGTGGTGTTCAGAATGTTGACTCCCTTGAACAGGGCGGACGGGCAGCCGTGCGAGACCGCCGCGACCTGCCCCGGCTGGGCCTTGCCGCAGTTGAAGGCACCGCCCAGGACGTACGTCCCCGGGCCGCCGACCGCCGCCATGGAGCCCCAGAAGTCCGTCGTCGTGGCCTGGTAGGCGACGTCCCGCAGCTGCCCCGCCAGCCGCCCGTTCTCGATCCGGTAGAAGCGCTGACCGGTGAACTGGAAGTTGTAGCGCTGCATGTCGATCGACCACGACCGGTCACCGACCACGTAGATGCCCCGGTCCACGCCCCCGATCAGGTCCTCCGTCGACATCCCCGCCGGATCCGGCCGCAGCGACACGTTCGCCATGCGCTGCACCGGCACATGACCGGCGGAGTCCGCGAACGCGCACCCGTTGGACCGCTCGAACCCGGTCAGCTTCGCGATCCGCCGGTCCAGCTGGTAGCCGACCAGCGTGCCGTCCTTCACCAGGTCCCAGGACTGCGCCTCGACACCCTCGTCGTCGTAGCCGACGGTCGCCAGGCCGTGCTCGGCGGTGCGGTCACCGGTGACGTTCATCAGTTCGGAGCCGTACTTCAGCTTCCCCAGCTGGTCGAAGGTGGCGAACGAGGTGCCCGCGTACGCCGCCTCGTAGCCGAGCGCACGGTCCAGCTCGGTGGCGTGCCCGATCGACTCGTGGATGGTCAGCCACAGGTTGGAGGGGTCCACCACCAGGTCGTACAGCCCCGCCTCGACGCTCGGCGCCCGCATCTTCTCGGCGAGCAGCTCCGGGATCCGCGCCAGCTCGTCGTCCCAGTCCCAGCCCGTGCCCGTCAGGTACTCCCAGCCGCGGCCGACGGGCGGCGCGATCGTGCGCATCGAGTCGAACTCACCGCTGGAGTCGTCGACGGACACGGCCGTGAGGACCGGGTGCAGCCGCACCCGCTGCTGCGTCGTCACGGTCCCGGCGGTGTCGGCGTAGAACTTGTTCTCGTGCACGGTCAGCAGCGAGGCGTCGACGTGGTCCACCCCGCTCGCCGCCAGCAGCCGCGCGCTCCACTCGGCCAGCAGCCCGGCCTTCTCCCCGTCGGGCACGGTGAACGGATCGATCTCGTACGACGACACCCACGTCTTCTCCGCGTGCACCGGCTCCTCGGCCAGCTCGACCCTCTCGTCGGACCCGGCCGCCCGGATCACCTGCGCGGACAGCTTCGCCATCGCCACCGCCTGCGAGGCGACCTTCGCGGCGGCGTCCAGGGTCAGATCCACCCCGGACGCGAACCCCCACGTCCCGCCGTGCACCACGCGCACCGCGTACCCGAGGTCGGTGGTGTCGGACGACCCGGCGGGCTTGGCGTCCCTCAGCCGCCAGGACGCGCTGCGCACCCGCTCCAGGCGGAAGTCCGCGTGCTCCGCCCCCAGCGCCCGCGCACGGGCGAGGGCGGCATCGGCGAGGGCGCGCAGGGGGAGTGCCAGAAATGACTGATCGATGTCATGGGGCACGGGTAGGGGATCCCTTCGGGGCTTGCCTGTAGTGGCCATCGTCAGGCAGTGAACCATGTCTCACGCGTCGGGCTCCCCTGAAATGCCCGGACCGCAGGAGCGGGGAAGGGGTGGGGCAGAAGGACGTACGGCGAGGGCGGGCAGAGGTAGGGATCGCGGGCGCGGACCGGCGGGCGGGTACGGGAACCGTTCCCCCGCTGTAGCTGCTTTGTAGGTACCTCAGGGATATGTACCCACAACCTGCCTGCAGTGAGGGGACACGGTATGAGCACCATCTCCGTCCGCGAGTTCTCGTACAACCCCAGCGCGGTCTTCGCCCGGGTCGAGAAGGGTGAGGCGATCGAGGTCACCCGGCACGGGAACGTGATCGCGATACTGTCACCGGCCGGCAGTCCCATGGAGCGGTACGCGCACCTGGTGGCGCAGGGGAAGATCAAGCTGAAGCCGGTCACCGCCGCCGAGCGCCACAGCATGCCGCACTACGAGGTGCCGGATGACGTCGATCCCGTGGCGCTCCTGCTGGCCGAGCGTGAAGAGGACGACCGTTGATCTACATGGACACGTCCGCGCTGGTCATCTGGATGACCCGGCGCAGTCACTGGGGCGCGCTGGACGTTTTCCTCCGGGAACGGGCCAGGGAACCGCTCGCCACCAGCACGCTCGGCTTCGTGGAAACCGTACGGAACCTGGACCTGATGGGGCACTTCCCCAAGGTCATGGAGGACCTGGACGCCCGGATCACCGAAATCCTCCTCACCCGGGAGGTCCGTGACGCGGCGGCTCTGCTGGTCGGGCGCCTGAGGACGTCGGACGCGATCCACGTGGCCAGCGCCGTGTCCCTGCGGGACGACCTGACCGCCGTGGTGACCTACGACCGCAGGATGCTGGAGACCGCGCGCGCCGAAGGGCTCCCGGCCCACGCGCCCGGTATGCCGGACTGCCGCGGGGACTGAACTGTAGGAACCCGACAGGAGGCCGCGAGCGCCACTGTCGGTGCCCCAATGTCCCGGGGCGGGGGCGGACCGATAGGTTTTCGGGTAGGCCGTCCGTCATCGCCGCCCGTCGTCCGGGTGCTCGGGCGGGGAAAGAACCGCTATCGAAAGGGTGATCCGTTGAGCCGCTCGGTTCTCGTCACCGGAGGCAACCGGGGCATCGGCCTCGCCATCGCCCGCGCGTTCGCCGACGCCGGCGACAAGGTCGCCATCACGTACCGCTCGGGTGAGCCGCCGGCCGGCTTCCTCGCCGTCAGATGCGACATCACCGACACCGAGCAGGTGGAGCAGGCCTACAAGGAGATCGAGGAGGCCCACGGCCCCGTCGAGGTCCTGATCGCCAACGCCGGCATCACCAAGGACCAGCTGCTGATGCGGATGTCCGAGGAGGACTTCACCTCGGTCGTCGAGACCAACCTCACGGGCACCTTCCGGGTCGTCAAGCGGGCCAACCGCGGCATGCTGCGTGCCAAGAAGGGCCGCGTCGTCCTGATCTCCTCCGTGGTCGGCCTGCTCGGCTCCGCGGGGCAGGCGAACTACGCCGCCTCCAAGGCCGGCCTGGTCGGCTTCGCCCGCTCCCTCGCCCGTGAGCTCGGTTCGCGGAACATCACCTTCAACGTCGTCGCCCCCGGATTCGTCGACACCGACATGACCCGGGAGCTCACCGGGGAGCAGCAGACGAAGATCCTGGCGCAGGTGCCGCTCGCCCGGTACGCGCAGCCCGAGGAGATCGCCGCGGCCGTGCGGTTCCTGGCCTCGGACGACGCCTCGTACATCACTGGAGCCGTCATTCCCGTTGACGGCGGACTGGGAATGGGTCACTGAACACCATGAGCGGAATCCTCGAGGGCAAGCGCGTCCTGATCACCGGTGTGCTGATGGAGTCCTCCATCGCCTTCCACACCGCCAAGCTGGCCCAGGAGCAGGGTGCGGAGATCATCCTGACCGCGTTCCCGCGGCCCACCCTGACCGAGCGCATCGCCAGGAAGCTGCCGAAGCCCACCAAGGTCATCGAGCTCGACGTCACCAACGACGAGCACCTGGGCCGGCTGGCCGACGTGGTCGGTGAGGAGCTCGGCGGCCTCGACGGCGTCGTCCACTCCATCGGCTTCGCCCCGCAGGACGCGCTCGGCGGCAACTTCCTCAACACGCCGTTCGAGTCGGTCGCCACGGCCATGCACGTCTCGGCGTTCTCCCTGAAGTCGCTGACCATGGCCTGCCTGCCGCTGATGCAGAACGGCGGCTCGGTCGTCGGCCTCACCTTCGACGCGCAGTACGCCTGGCCGCAGTACGACTGGATGGGCCCGGCGAAGGCCGCCCTGGAGGCGACCAACCGCTACATGGCGCGCGACCTGGGCAAGCAGAAGATCCGCTGCAACCTGATCTCGGCGGGCCCCATCGGTTCGATGGCCGCCAAGTCCATCCCGGGCTTCGCCGAGCTGGCCTCCGTCTGGGACACCCGTGCCCCCCTGGAGTGGGACCTGAAGGACCCGGAGCCGGCCGGCCGCGGTGTCGTCGCCCTGCTGAGCGACTGGTTCCCGAAGACCACGGGCGAGATCGTCCACGTGGACGGCGGTCTGCACGCCATCGGCGCCTGACCGTACGCCGCACCAGGGCCCGCGTCCCCGAAGGGACGCGGGCCCTCTGCACGCCGCGCTCAGCCGGCGGAGGGCGGACCGAACCGCCCCGGACGGCACACGAACGGATAGGAGGCGGCCTCCCCGGCCGCCGCCGCCGCGTCACCCGCGCGGATCGCGTCCACCAGCCGCCCGTGGTCCATGTGCGCCGCGGGCGACATGTCCCCGCCCACGTCGCCGCGCAGCCAGTCCCGCAGCACCTCGCTCAGATCCGCGTACACGGCGGTCATCACGTCGTTGTGCGAGGCGGCCACGACCGCCAGGTGGAACGTGGCGTCCGCCGCCACGAACGCCTCCGCGTCCCCCGACTCCCAGGCCTCCTCCCGGCGCCGCAGCAGGGTGTCGATCTGCCTGAGGTCCTTCTCCGTGCGCCGCTCGGCGGCCAGCCGGGCCGCCGACGACTCCAGGGTGGAACGCAGCTCGCCGACGTGCCGGGGGTCGGCGTCGGCGAAACGGCGGTGCATCACGCCGGCCAGCTCGCTCGTGGCCACCACGTACGTCCCCGAACCCTGGCGGATGTCCAGCAGCCCGTTGTGCGCCAGCGCGCGGACGGCCTCGCGGACCGTGTTGCGGGCCACTCCCAGCTGCTCGACCAGCTCCGGTTCGGTGGGGATGCGTGTGCCGACCGGCCACTCGCCCGAGGTGATCTGCGCCCGCAGTGCGGCGATGACCTGCTCGGACAGCGCCGAACGGCGCGGATGACTCAAAGGCATGACACACCTTCGCACGCCCGGGACCCCGTACGGCGCCCTTTCCGCCATGGACAACCAATCATCCCATGATTCTATGATGGGCATCATGGCTCGCGAGGAAACCCGGACGCCCACGTCCACGACCGCATGCACGCCGGGCGCGTCCGCAGCCCGGGGGTCCACCGGTGGCGGAACGGGACGCGCCTGGCGGACACGGCTGCTCGTCGCCGGCATCGTGCTGGCCGCGGTGAACCTGCGCCCCGCCATCACCAGCCTGGGCGCACTGCTGGAAGAGGTCCGCGACGGCCTCGGCATGAGCGGCACCGTGGCCGGCCTCCTCACCTCCGTGCCCCCGCTCTGCTTCGCCGTCTTCGGCGTCACCGCACCCCGCCTGGCCCGCCGCTTCGGCGCCGGAGCGGTGGTCTGCGCCGGCATGGCCGCCATCGGCACCGGTCTGCTGATACGCCCGTACGTGGGCGGCACGGCGGCGTTCCTGGCCACCAGCGCCCTCGCGCTGATGGGCATCGCCGTCAGCAACGTCCTGATGCCGGTCATCGTCAAGCGCTGGTTCCCCGACCGGGTCGGATCCATGACCGGCCTCTACTCCATGGCCCTGGCCCTGGGCACCGCCACGGCGGCCGCGGTGACCGTGCCGGTGACCGACGCGCTCGGAGGGAACTGGCGGTCCGGCCTCGCCGTCTGGGCGGGCCTGGCGGCCGCCGCCGTACTGCCGTGGCTCGCCTTCGCACGGGAACGGGGCGCGACGCCGGCCGAGCACGCACCGGCACGGGACGGGGAGGGCCCCCCGCGCGACATGCGGGCTCCCACCGAGGCGCCCGCCCTGCGCATCACCCGCAGCCGTACCGCGTGGGCGCTGGCGGTCTTCTTCGGCCTCCAGGCGACCGCCGCGTACATCACCATGGGCTGGATGGCGCAGATCTACCGGGACGCGGGCGTCCCCGCGGGCACGGCGGGCCTGCTCCTCGCGGTCACCATGGTGATGGGCGTGCCCCTGGCCTTCGTCATACCGCGCCTGGCCGCCCGGCTTCCCCACCAGGGCCCGATCGTGCTCGTGCTCGGTGCGAGCGGCCTCGCCGGATACGCGGGCCTGTACGTGGCTCCGGCCGCCGGCGCCGTGCTCTGGGCCGTGCTGCTGGGCGTCGCCAACTGCGCCTTCCCGCTGGCGCTCACCATGGTCGGCATGCGGGCCAGGACCAGCGGGGGAGTGGCCCAGCTGTCCGCGTTCGCCCAGAGCACCGGCTACCTGATCTCCATCCCCGGCCCGCTCCTCGTGGGCGTGCTCTACCAGCACAGCGGAGGCTGGGGGCTGCCGCTCGCCCTGATGGCCGGCCTGATGATCCCGCAGACGGTCGTCGGCGTCCTCGCCGGCCGCGACCGCACGGTGGAGGACGAGACGACTCGCTGACCCCCCCAAGGGGCGCGGGGAACTGCGCAAACGGGGGTCTGGGGGCGCAGCCCCCAGGGACGGGACGGGAAGGGGCGGCGGGGGCGGAAAAAGCCGGCACCTCCACGGCCGGGGAAGTCCTCCGGACCACCCCGGACCCCGCTGGGGCCCGCGGGCCGCCGGGCAGCCGGCCCACCCGGCAGACCACTCGCGCCACGCCCCCGAAGCGCACAGCGGCCCGTCGGGATGCGAGACTGGCCGCATGCCAGTCCTCGACCCGAACCCGCAGAACGGCCAGCGCAAGCTGCTGCTCGTCTTCGCCACGTTCTTCGCCATCTTCATCGTCATCGGCGTGATCGCGACCGTCCTCGCGCCGTGACGGCCCCCTGTGCCCCGTCCTACGGCGTCGGTACCGGCCATGGTGGTGCTGGCACCCCTGTCCCTTAGGGGGCCAGGCTCAGGGTCAAGTGGGTGGATCACCGGATGGGTTGAGACCCGCACGATCCGTACCTTCGAGATGTGGCCGCGACGGCGGGTCACGGACACACGAAGAGCGGAGGCCCTCATGTCGGCGCACACGCACACCCGGCCCCACCCGGCCCCCCGGGACGGCGCCGACACCCGGCTGCCCTGGTGGGCCCTGGTCCTGCCCGCCCTCGCCTTCGCGGCACTGCTCACCCTGATCCTCAACCCCGCCGACGCCCACGGGGCAGCCGGTGAACCCGTCATCGCCCACCTCGTCGAGCGCGCGCAGCAGCTCATAGCCCGGTGAACACCTTCGACGGTGCCGGTCAACTCCCTGCGCCCCGTGGCCTGTTTCGTGCGAAGCTGAGCTACATGAGCGTCGCAGAACCCCGCAGGATCGCCCTTTTCCGGCATGCGAAAGCCGACTGGCCACCGGTGTCCGACCACGAGCGCCCCCTCGCCGAGCGGGGCCGCACGGATGCCGCGGTCGCCGGACGCAAGCTCGCCGACACCGGCATCTCCTTCGACCTGGCCCTGTGCTCCACCTCGGTACGGACCCGCGAAACCTGGAAACTCGCGGTCCACGAGTTCCCGCAGCGGCCGAAAACCGTCTATGAGGAGCGGATCTACGAGGCCTCGCCCGGCGAGCTGATCGCCCTGCTCAACGAAACCCCCGACGACGCGCAGAACGTCCTCCTGGTCGGCCACAACCCGGGCATCCAGGGGCTCGCCGACATCCTGGCGGGCGAGTCCGAGGGAGACACCCGCGCGCGCATGAGCCGCCTCGGCTACCCCGCCGCCGCCTTCGCCGTCCTGTCCTTCACCGGCTCCTGGAAGTCCCTCGAGCCCGGCGTCGGCACCCTGGTCGACTACTGGACGCCGACCGAGTGACACCTGACACGCCAGGGCCCGGCACCCGGCGTCCACCGGTGCCGGGCCCCTGCCCCGCGTCTCAGTCCAGCTCGAGCGTGTCGGCGGCCTCGACCTCTTCCCGCGTGACGCCCAGCAGATAGAGGACCGTGTCCAGGAAGGGCACGTTCACCGCCGTGTGCGCGGCCTCACGGACCACCGGCTTGGCGTTGAAGGCGACACCGAGGCCCGCCGCGTTCAGCATGTCCAGGTCGTTCGCCCCGTCACCGATCGCCACCGTCTGCGACAGCGGCACCCCCGCCTCCGCGGCGAACCGGCGCAGCAGCCGCGCCTTGCCCGCCCGGTCCACGATCTCGCCGGTCACCCGGCCGGTCAGCTTCCCGTCGACTATCTCCAGGGTGTTGGCCTGGGCGAAGTCCAGCCCCAGCCGCTCCTTCAGATCATCGGTGACCTGGGTGAACCCGCCGGACACCACACCCACTTGATAGCCCAGGCGCTTGAGCGTACGGATCAGGGTGCGGGCGCCCGGCGTCAGCCGCACCTCGCTGCGCACCTTGTCCACCACGGACACGTCCAGTCCCTCCAGCAGCGCCACGCGCGCGTGCAGCGACTGCTCGAAGTCCAGTTCCCCGCGCATCGCGGCCGCCGTCACCCCGGCGACCTCGTCCTCGCAGCCGGCGTGCGCGGCGAAGAGCTCGATCACCTCGTCCTGGATCAGCGTGGAGTCCACGTCCATGACGACGAGGCGCTGCGCCCGCCGGTACAGTCCCGCCCCGACCACGGCGATGTCGACACCGAGCCTGGCGGCATCGGTCACCAGCGCCGTGCGCAGAGGTTCCGTCTCTACGCCGGACACCGCGAACTCCACGGCCGTGACCGGGTACTTGGCCAGCCGGAAGATACGGTCGATGTTGCCGCCGGCCTTCGTGATCCGTGCGGCGATCGCCGCCGTCGCCTCCGAGGTGAGGGGGTGGCCCAGCACCGTGACCAGCGACCGGCCGAGCCCGCGCGGGCGGTTGTCGCCCCTGCCGGAGATGATCTCCGCCTGCATCTTCATCGACTCCGCCCAGCTGTGGACGGTGGCCCGCAGATCGCCTTCCAGGCCCTCGGGAGGCTCGCTCACCAGTGCGCAGAGCACGATGCGGCCACGGGTGACGACCTGCTCGATGTCGACCACGTCGACCGAGTAGGCGGCGAGAGTGTCGAAGAGGCCGGCGGTGATGCCCGGCCTGTCCTTGCCGAAGATCTTGACCAGGAGGGTGGGAACGTCGGAGGTCTGCGATGCGCTCATGGTGCCTCCCACCGTATCCGGCACCCAGTGCCCAGCGCTCCCGAGGTCCGCCACCCGGACAGCAACACCCGGCTTTCCCTCGAAGGAGCCGGTCACGGCGGGGCCGACCGCACCCGCGAATCACCGCCCGCTCTCCGACTCACGCGGCGCAGCTGGAGGCGGTGGCGGTGGCCCCTCGTCCGGCCACAGCGGCGGCCGCTCCCCACCGCTCCGGTCCTCCCCGCCCCGAGGGCCACGCCTCCGCCCGACGGGCCCGACGGGCCCGATGACGGTGGGCGCGCCCGAGATGTCGACCTCACCGCCACCACGAGCCGGCGGCACCCGCAGATACGGATTGGTGTCCCGGTTCGGCGGCCGGAAAGGAACCCCCGGCGCGTACGGACCCGCCCGCCGGGCCTCCCCCCGTTCCCCGACGGCCCCCGCCGCCGCCCTGTCACCCCGTGCCAGAACCGCGACCCGTGCCCCCGCGGCCCCGCTCGCCCGGGCCAGCAGCGCACCCGCCGCCCCCGCACCCGCACCCCACAGCGCCCCCAGCAGCAGCGCCATGCCGAGCCGCCCGCGCAGCTCGATGCCCGCGTCGAAGGCGTCGAAGCCCGGCACGGACACCGAGGCGTCCACGGACACCACCGTGAGCAGGACCAGCAGCGGCAGTGTCACCGCCGTGGCGACGCCCAGACGCAGCGCGCACCGCCCCGCGAAACCCGCCGCCCGCGCCGCTTCCGCTGCCCGCTCCGCCGACACCGCCGCCCGCTCCGCCGACACCGGCGTCCGCACCGCCGTCAGCACCCCCGCCAGCAGCATCGCCAGTACGGCGGCCACCCCGAGCAGCCACACCCGCCCGTCGAGCTCGGCCAGCCGCCCCAGCGTCACGGGCCGGTCCTGGCCCGCCCGCAGAAGCTTGTCCACGGGATGCGGCAGCACCCCGAGCAGTGGCCCGCCGGCGCTCCCGTCCCACGGCACGAACAGACCGGCCGGGATCCCGAGCCACACCCCGTTCGGCGTCGCCAGCAGCGCCGCCCCCGCGATCCGCCGCGGATGGCCGTCGCCGATCGCCGCGTATCCCGCCGCGGCGTACCCCGCCGCCACCGCCACCAGCAGCACCGTGACGACGGCGGACACCGCCGGCCGTACCGCCCGGTGCACGGCGTCCCAGCCGTGCGGCAGCGGCGTACGGCGGGAAGCCAGCAGCGCCGCCAGCAGCACACCGGCCGACCAGCCCAGACCCCCGAGCAGCGTCGGCACCGTGTCGACGGTGAACCCGACGGACGCCGAGGCGTCGACGAGATCACCGGCCCGGTCCGGCAGCAGCCCCCCGACGTCCCCGAGCCCCGGGATCTCGACCTCGTCGCCACCCGGGCCCGGCAGGGCCTCCAGCCCCAGCGCGCCCCCGTCGACGGTGACCACGCCGTGACCGGCCCGGACCAGCCCGCCCGTCAGCGCCGTGAACAGCGCGACCACCACCCCCGCGCGGGCGAGGAGTTCGGCGGGGGAGACGGCAACTCCCGCCGCCCGCAGGGAGCGCAGGAAGAAGTACGACAGCAGCAGCGCACCGACGAGGCTCACGCCCAGTGGCGTGAAGTCGACGGCCGTGCGGACCTCCGCGCCCGACAGCCCGTGGGCGGACAGGTCACCGGACGGCGTGACCGCACCCCCCGCCCCCAGCGCCACCACGGCCACGGTCATCGGCCCCGGCGAACCGGCCGTGTCCGCGTCCAGCAGCCGCAGCCCGAGCGCCGCGGTCCCCGCCATCCCGATCAGTGCCCAGCTCACCGCGGCGACCGCGGACACCAGCACGTCGACCCACGGCACGCGCCGACCCGGCCCCGTAGTGCCGACGCCCGTGGCAGCACTCATGGCAGACCCCCCGATCCGCGGCGCGGCAAGAACACCGTTCCTGTCCCCCTCGCGTGGTTTACCACTCTCCGGGCCGATTTCAACCCCGCCGACGCATCCCCGTCGATGCGTTGGTGCGCGCTCGTGACAAGGCCCGGCTTTCGGTCACGGGGACGAGCCTGAAATAGTTCCCCCCGATGTTCGACATCCCTAGACTCCCTGCGATGGGGGAAATTCGGGGGACAACTCAGTGGGGCATGGAGTGCCGGAACTCGTACTGGAATCAAACGGACGGACCTGGACGCTCGATCCGTCCAGGGCCTACACCCTCGGACGTGATCCGCAGGGGGACGTCGTGCTGGACGACGCCAGGGTCTCCTGGCGTCACGCCACGATCAGCTTCAACGGGCGCAGCTGGGTCATCGAGGACCACGGCAGCACCAACGGCACGTTCGTGCAGGGACAACGGATCCACCATCTGGAGTTCGGCTCCGACACGGTGCTGAACCTGGGCAACGCGACCGACGGGCCGCGCGTGACCCTCACCGGCGCCGGGGCCGCCGTACCGCAGGCCCAGCCGCAGCAGCCGTACGCCGCCCAGGGCGCGAACGCCGGCTGGGCCCAGCAGGCGCCGCAGCAGCAGGCGCCGCAGCAGCAGCCGGCCCAGCAGTCCGGCTGGCAGCAGCCTCAGCAGCACGCGGCACCGCAGCGGCCCGCGCCGCACATCCCGCAGCAGCAGGGCCCCGGTGGTGGCGCGGGGGCGCCGCCGGTCTACGGCGACCGCAGTCCCACCACGTTCCACCAGTTCTCCCTCGGGCGCGTGATGCGCATCGGCCGCGCCCTGGAGAACGACCTGGTCGTCTCCGACCTCCAGGTCTCCCGCCACCACGCCGAGTTCCACTCCACGCCCGACGGCCGCATGGAGATCCGCGACCTCGGCTCGCACAACGGCACGTACGTCAACGGTCTGCCGATCACCAAGGGCGGCTCCCAACTGCTCGGCCCCACCGACATCGTGGGCGTCGGTCACTCGACGTTCCGGATCGTCGGCGACCGGCTCGAGGAGTTCGTCGACACCGGTGAGGTGTCCTTCTCCGCCCGCCACCTGACCGTCACGGTCGACGGTGGCAAGCAGATCCTCAAGGACGTCTCCTTCGGCGTCCCCGAGAAGTCGCTGATCGCGGTCATCGGCCCGTCCGGCTCCGGCAAGTCCACCCTGCTCAAGGCGCTCACCGGCTACCGGCCCGCCGACCGGGGCGAGGTCCTCTACGACAACCGCAACCTCTACAAGCAGTTCGCCGAGCTGCGCCAGCGCATCGGTCTGGTCCCGCAGGACGACATCCTGCACAAGGAGCTGACCGTCAGGAAGGCCCTGAAGTACGCGGCCAAGCTCCGCTTCCCCGCCGACACCACCGCCGCCGAGCGTGACGCCCGCATCGACGAGGTGCTGCGCGAGCTCAAGCTGGACATCCACAAGGACAAGAAGGTCACCTCCCTGTCCGGCGGCCAGCGCAAGCGTGTCTCCGTGGCGCTGGAACTGCTCACCAAGCCGTCGCTGATCTTCCTGGACGAGCCGACGTCCGGCCTCGACCCGGGCATGGACCGCGACGTCATGCAGCTGCTGCGCGGCCTCGCCGACGACGGCCGGACCGTCCTCGTCGTCACCCACTCGGTGGCCGAGCTGGCGATCTGCGACAAGCTGCTGGTGATGGCGCCGGGCGGCTCGGTCGCCTACTTCGGCCCGCCCGAGGAGGCGCTGAACTTCTTCGGCTACGACACCTGGGCCGATGTCTTCTCCGCCTTCGAGAACTACCGCGACTACGACTGGGCGGGCCGCTGGAAGGGCTCGCAGCACTACCAGATGTACGCGGCGGACATCGACGCGGTCGCGCCGCAGTCCGTACAGGTTCCGGCGATGCAGGCCATGAAGCCGCCGAAGCCGCAGGGCTGGATGTCGCAGTTCGTCACCCTGGTGCGGCGCTACGTCTCGGTGATCGTCTCCGACAAGGGCTTCCTGGCCCTGATGGTGATCCTGCCGGCCGTCCTCGGCGCGGTCAGCCTGCTCATCGAGCCGGACAAGGGTCTGCTGCCCAATCCGCCGAACCCGCAGAGCGGCCGCATCGTCCCGAACGGCACGGCGACCACGGTGCTGCTCATCCTCGCCGTCGGCGCCTGTTTCGCGGGCGCCGCGAACTCCGTGCGTGAGCTGATCAAGGAACGGGTCATCTACGAGCGGGAGCGCGCCACCGGCCTGTCCCGCTCGGCGTACCTGATGTCGAAGGTGTTCGTGCTCGGCATGATCACCGTGCTGCAGGGCCTGCTCGTCGGTGTGATCGGCTTCTCCAGCCGGGAGCTCCCCGAGGAGGGCCTGGTCTTCGGCGGCTTCACGCTGCTGGAGCTCTCGGTACCGATCATGGCGCTCGGCTTCACCTCGATGATGTTCGGCCTGATCATCTCCTCGCTGGTGAAGACCGCCGAGAAGACCATGCCGCTGCTGGTGATGTTCGCGATCGTCCAGGTCGTCTTCACCGGCTGCCTGTTCGCGCTGCACGGCTCGATCGGCGTCAACCAGTTCTCGTTCCTGATGCCGTCGCGCTGGGCGGTCGCCGCGTCGGGCGCCACGCTGGACTTCAACAGGATCAGCCCGCCGGAGACGGCCGGCGACACCGACCCGCTGTGGGAGCACACGGTCGGCGCCTGGGCGATGGACATGGGCGCGCTGATCGTCCTCGGCGTGGTCTGCGGCTTCTTCGTGGCCCGCTTCCTGCGCCGCCACGAGCCCGAGGTCATGCGCAAGTAACCCGCGCCGTGAGGCCCCGAAGGGCGGCACCCCGTCAGGAGGGTGCCGCCCTTCGGCGTCTGTGCTCGCGTGCGGAGGTCCGCGCCGGCCTCAGTACGCGCTGTCGACGTTGTCCATGGTGCCGTACCGGTCGGCCGCGTAGTTGCAGGCGGCGGTGATGTTGGCGACCGGGTCGTAGATGTTCTTCGGGGTGCCGGGGACGTGGTAGGCCTCGAACGTCGGCGGGATCACCTGGAGCAGGCCCTTGGAGGGGATGCCGTTGCGGGCGTTGATGTCCCAGAGGTTGATCGCCTTGGGGTTGCCGGAGGACTCCCGCATGATGTTGCGGTGGATGCCCTCGTAGGAGCCGGGGATGCCGTGCTTCTTCATGATGGCCAGGGACTCGCGGATCCAGCCGTCCAGGGTGTTGCTGTAACTCTTGGCGGCCGACGTGTTCACCTCGGCGCGCTCGGCGGCGCGGGAGGCGGCCTCCTTGGCCTGGCGGGCCCGCTCGGCCTCGGCCTTCGCGGCAGCGGCGGCGGCCTTCTTCTGCGCGGCGGCCTCGGCCTTCTGCGCCGCGGCCGCGGCCGCGGCTTCCTTCTTCGCCGCGATCTGCTCGACCTTGACGCTGGAGGCGGCGAGCCGGTCGGTGACGTCGGCCTTGACGTCCTGGATCGGCTCCGTGCTGTACGAGACCTTCGCCGCGGGGGCGGAGGCGGCCCCGCTCGTGGTGGTCGTGGACGCGTTGCTCGGAACGGCCGAGAACCCGATGGCGGCGGCACCGAGGGCGGCGACGCCCGCGACGGCCAGCTTGTGGTGACGGGTCAGCGCACGACTATGACCACGGGTGAGGAAGTTCTTCGACATGCGGGACGGACCTCTTCGAATAGCGCGGAGGTCGCTCACCGTCCGGTGGGGACACGGTGCTTCCGGCACGAACGCCGCGGATCGGAACCCACGGCGCTGAGCGACGCAGCCATTCTTAGCGGCCGCAAAATCGCCGGGCAAAGGTGTGACGTACGAAGCCGGGTAGTGGATCAGGGAGGTGCGAATCGGGGCAGAGGGGGCGGTACGCCCCGCTCACGCGGACGGTATGTCTCTCCTAGGGCGCTTCGTACGTGATGTGCGCCCTATGCCCGGCCTCACACCCGCCACCCTCACTTTTCACCCGCAGTTGCTGGAGCAATGCACTGTGTGAGGTGGTCCCGGTCACCGCGGCAGGACCAGGTGCACATCCCCGAACTCGTGCCACAGGTAACGCCCGCGCAAAGCCTCCCGGTACCCCCGCTCCACGGCCTCCCGCCCGGCGACCGCCTCCAGCATCAGCAGGTGCGATGCGGCCGTCTCGTGCAGCCCCGTCAGCAGCCCGTCCACCACCCGCACCCCCCGCTGCGGGGTCACCACCACATCGGTCCACCCCGCGCCGGCGCGCACCACCCCGTCCGCCCCGGCCGCCGACTCCACCGCCCGTACGGCCGTCGTCCCCACCCCGATCACCCGGCCGCCCCCCGCCCGCACCGCCCCGATCAGCCGCGCCGACGCCTCGGGCACCACGTACCGCTCCGGGTACGGCGGCTCGTGCGCCTCCGCCGACGCCACTCCCGTGTGCAGCGTCACCGGCGCGAACTGCACCCCGCGGCTCACCAGTTCCGCCACCAGCCGTGCCGTGAACGGACGCCCCGCACTCGGCATCTCCGCACTCCCCGCACCGTCCGGCGACGGCAGCGCGAACACCGTCTGGTACGCCGACAACGGCTGATCCCGCTCCGTGTACGCGTACCGGACGGGCCGCCCGTGCTCCCGCAGCACCCCGGGCACGTCCCGCGACACCCGCGCCCACCACAGCCGCTCGCCCCGCGCGCTCAACGGCTCCTCCAGCACCAGCCGGGCACCCCCGGCCAGCCGCACCTCTGTACCCGCGGGCGCCCCCGCGCGCGCACGCGTGGTGCCGCGCCCGTCCGGCTCCCGCAGCTCCACCGCCCAGCGGCCGTCGTCACCCCGCGTGGAGAAGTGCACGACCACCCCCGCATGACCGAGCCGCCCGTCGACGGCCGCCGCCAGCGTCGGCGACGTGTTCACCACCAGCAGGTCCCCGGCCCGCAGCAGCCGCGGCAGCTCCACGAAGGCGTGGTGCGACACCTCCGTACCCCGCGACACCAGCAGCCGCACCGAGTCCCGTTCGAGACCCGGCCCCCTCTGCTCCACCGGCACCCGCGCAGACAGCTCCTGCGGCACCTCCACGACCACCGTCATCGCCGCTCCTCCAGCAGCGCCGGAGCGCCGTAGCGTCCGCTCACCGGCCGCTCGTCCAGCAGCCGCAGGAAGGCGGGCACCACGTCGGCCGGCTCAGGCCGCGGACCGTCGTCGTCCGGCACGGCCGCCGCGTACAGCTCCGTCGCCATGTCGCCGGGATCGACCGCCCACACCCGCAATCCCGGCTCCTCCACCGCCAGCACCGCCGCCAGCTGGTCCAGGGCCGCCTTGGACGCCCCGTACCCGCCCCACGTCGGATACGCCTCGGCGGCGGCGTCCGAGCTCACCACGAGCACCGCGCCCGCGGGCGCCGCCCGCAGCAGCGGCAACGCCTCCTGCGCCAGCCCCAGCGCCGCCACCAGATTCACCTCAAGCGCCCGCCGCAGGCCCTCCAGCGGCAGCTCCTCCAACGGCACCAGCGGCTCGGCGCCCAGCGCGCTGGCGTTGTGCACCAGCAGATCCACCCCGCCCAGCCGCCACGCGGCAGCCACCAGCTCCGCACGGTGCCCCGCGTCCGTGACGTCCCCGGGCAGCGCCGCCACCCGCGTGCCGTGCGCCGACACCAGCCCCGCCGTCTCCGCCAGCGGGACCGGCCCCCGCGCGTCCAGCACCAGATCCCAGCCACGCTCCGCCAGCGCCCGCGCGAGCGCCGCCCCGAGCCCCTTCGAAGCCCCCGTGATGATCGCAACCGGCATGGCAACCGTCCCCTCGTCCTCCGCAACGCCCCGATCGGCGTGCCCTCAACGTAGGGACCGGCCGGCCGCCGTCGCCTCGGCCCCGGGACGCAGAAGCCCGGGTCCGTTCGCCCTACGCCGCCGTCCCCGGGTCCGCCGCCCTACGCCGGCGGCCGCGCACACGGGTCCGCGGCCCTACGCCCCCGGCCGGGCACTTCGGACCGGGGACCTAGGACCATCGCCCCGCCGACGGCCGCCGCCCGCCCGATCCGCGCCGTCACCGCCCACCGGTACCGTGAGGGACATGAGCCACGGCCCCCGGTCCGGCCTCGCCGCGGTGAGCGCCGCGTTGCTGGCCATGAGCAGGCACCTCGAGGTGCGCGACGTCCTCAAGACGATCGTCGCCTCGGCCCGCGAACTCCTCGACGCCCAGTACGCCGCCCTCGGCGTGCCCGACGACCACGGCGGCTTCGCCCAGTTCGTGGTCGACGGCGTCGACGACGACCAGTGGAAGGCCATCGGGCCCCTCCCGCGGCAGCACGGCATCCTCGCCGCGATGATCGACGAGGCCACCCCGCAGCGCCTCGCCGACGTGCGCCGCGACCCCCGCTTCGAGGGCTGGCCCAGCGCCCACCCCGATCTCGTCGACTTCCTGGGCCTGCCCATCCGCGACGGCGACGAGGTCATCGGCGCCCTGTTCCTCGCCAACAAGAACTGCCCCAGGACCGACGGGACCTGCGGCTTCACCGAGGACGACGAGGACCTGCTGGGCATCCTCGCCCAGCACGCCGCCATCGCCCTCACCAACGCCCGGCTCTACGAACGCAGCCGTGAGCTGACCATCGCCGAGGAACGCTCCCGCCTCGCCCACGAACTCCACGACGCCGTCAGCCAGAAACTCTTCTCCCTGCGGCTCACCGCCCAGGCCGCCGCCCGCCTCGTCGACCGGGACCCCTCCCGCGCCAAGGGCGAACTCCAGCAGGTGGCCGTCCTCGCCGCCGAGGCCGCCGAGGAACTGCGCGCGGCGGTCGTCGAACTGCGCCCCGCCGCCCTCGACGAGGACGGCCTGGTCGCCACGCTCCGCACCCAGGTCCAGGTCCTCGACCGCGCCCACAGCGCACACGTCACCTTCACCGGACACGGCGTGCGCGCCCTGCCCGCGGCCCAGGAGGAGGCGGTGCTGCGCGTCGCCCAGGAGGCGCTGCACAACGCCCTGCGGCATTCCGGCGCCGACCACGTCGACGTCACCCTGGAACGCAGGGGCGGCGGGGCGGTCCTGCGGGTCACCGACGACGGCAGCGGATTCGAGACGCGTCTCGTGCGCCGCGCGGGCCGCCATCTGGGACTGGTCTCCATGCGGGACCGGGCGAGCGGGGTCGGCGGCCGGCTGACCGTGGAATCGGCGCCCGGCAAGGGCACCACGATCGAGATGGAGGTCCCCGGTGGCTGACACGATCAAGGTCCTGCTGGTCGACGATCACCAGGTGGTACGCCGGGGCCTGCGCACCTTCCTCGAGGTGCAGGACGACATCGAGGTCGTGGGCGAGGCCGCGGACGGAGCGGAAGGGGTCGCCCTGGCGGGGGAGCTGCACCCCGACGTCATCCTCATGGACGTCAAGATGCCGGGTATGGACGGCGTCGACGCCCTGCGCAGGCTCCGCGAACTCGGGCATCCGGCGCGCGTGCTGATCGTCACCAGCTTCACCGAGCAGCGCACCGTGGTCCCCGCGCTGCGCGCGGGCGCCGCCGGCTACGTGTACAAGGACGTCGACCCCGACGCGCTCGCCGGAGCCATCCGCTCCGTGCACGCCGGGCACGTCCTGCTCCAGGCGGAGGTGGCGGGCGCGCTGCTGTCCCAGGAGGAGACCGGTTCAGGGCAGGGCCGCGCGGGCTCCCTCACGGAGCGGGAGCGCGAAGTGCTCGGGCTCATAGCGGACGGCCGCGCCAACCGGGAGATCGCCCGCGCCCTGGTCCTCTCGGAGAAGACCGTGAAGACCCACGTGTCGAACATCCTGATGAAACTCGATTTGGCGGACCGGACCCAGGCCGCCCTGTGGGCCGTGCGCCACGGTCTCAGCGGCTGACCCGGTACGCCTCCGGCCCGACGGAAGGTTCCCCTCCGGTCCGAGATTCATACCGTAGGGGGAATGTCCCCCGGATGGCCGTATCCCCGGGTGGCGCCGGCCGTTCTCCAGTGCACGCTGCGGCGCCTGCCGCAGCCGTCGCTAGGAGGGCTTGGAAAGTGAAGAACCTGAAGAAGGCAGCGGCCGTGACGATGGTGGCCGGTGGCCTGCTCGCCGCCGGCACCGGAATGGCCTCCGCCACCGACGGCAGCCACGCCCACGGCAAGGCCGTCGGCTCCCCGGGCGTCGTCTCCGGCAACGTCATCCAGGTCCCGGTCGACGTTCCGGTCAACGTCTCCGGCAACAGCGTCAACGTCATCGGCCTCCTCAACCCGGCCTTCGGCAACACCGCCGTCAACCACTGACACCCCCAGAGCCCCGGCCCTCACCCCCCCACCGAGGCGCCGGGGCTCCCCCTACCTCCATCCCGCCTCCGCACACGACCGCGCCACAACCCGCTCCCCGCCCCCACTCCCGCACGCGCAGAGCTTCGCCCCCGCCGCGCCCTACCGCTCCCCGCGCACGGTCGCCCCGAGGCCCGCTCCCGCCTCGCTCTTCGCGCGCGGTCGCGCCGAGGCCCACCCTCCGCAGGCCGCGGGCCGCTCTCCGCTCTCCGCGGGCAGTCGTGCCGCAGGGCGGTGGTGGTACCTCCCGCTCGAGCGAAGCCGAGAGTGGGGGAGGGTGGGCGCGACGGCACCCCGCCGGCGCCGGGCTGCGCGAACACCCCCCGGCCCACACCCACGCCAGGGCCACCCGCAAGCCCGGGCTGCTACAGCCCCCGAACCACCAGCCCCGGCACCGACCGAACGCCCCTCACCCGAACCCCCGCTCCTCCACAACGGAGTTGTACGCGGCGACCCGCGCCCGCCGAGCCGTCCGCTCCACCGGCCGCAACGCCCCCGCCCTCCCCGCCATCTCCGACGCACTCACCGCACCCCCGTGCCCACCGCCCCCCGCCAGCGACACCAACGCCCCCACCCGCTCCGCCAGCTCCAGCACCCGCACCGCCCGAGGCGGATACCCCGGCGCCAGCACATCCCGCCCCCGCGAGGCCGTCGCCCGCGCCCGGTACGCGTCGATCGCCGCCTCCGCCACCGGCCCCGACCCGGCCACGTCCAGCCGCGTCAGCACCTCCGTAGCCTCCCGCAACGCCTCCGCCAGCTCCCGCTCCGCCTCCCCGAGCGACGGCACGTCCGCAGGCGGCGCCTCCCGCACCGGCAGACAGTGCCAGACCACCTCCACCCGCACATCACCCGAGGGCCCGGCCTCGTGCACCTCCGGCACCAGCCCCAGCGGCGCCCCCGAACAGACCACCGCCTCCTCCGCCTGGAGCGCACGCGCGTTGAACTCCGCCGGCCCGCTCAGCCCCAGCGGATGTCCCGGCACCGGCAGCGCCACCCGCAGCCCGCCCACCCCGAGCGCCCGCAGCCGCCCCAGCGCCAGCGTGAGTCCCACCGGAGCGGCCTCGCCCGGCAGCCCCACCACCCGGTGCACCGCGTCCTCCCCGACGACCGCGACCGCGGCGTCATCCGGCGAGGCAAGTCCGGCAAGAAGGGCGTTTCCCCAAGCGGCAAGACGTCCAGAGCGTGGTTCCGAGAGCATGCGTACACCCTAGACAGAGCCCAAGACCCGGACCGGAGGAATGTCCGGGTCGACCAGTGGCGTAGATTTCATGAAGGGCTGCGCCCACGGGTGCGGCGGACCGACCCACCAGGCGTACGCGACAGCCGAGACCGGCCACACTGCAAGGGGAGACAACGCGCTCATGAGCGATGTTCTGGAGCTTCAGGACGTATCCGTGGTCCGTGAGGGCCGGGCTCTCGTGGACCAGGTCTCCTGGTCGGTCAAGGAGGGCGAGCGCTGGGTCATCCTCGGCCCCAACGGCGCCGGCAAGACCACCCTCCTCAACCTCGCCTCCAGCTACCTCTACCCCAGCACGGGCACCGCCACCATCCTCGGCGAGACCCTCGGAAAGCCCGGCACCGACGTCTTCGAGCTGCGCCCCCGCATCGGCATGGCCGGCATCGCCATGGCCGACAAGCTCCCCAAGAAGCAGACCGTCCTGCAGACCGTGCTCACCGCCGCCTACGGCATGACCGCCGGCTGGCAGGAGGAGTACGAGGACATCGACGAACAGCGCGCCCGCGCCTTCCTCGACCGCCTCGGCATGTCCGACTACCTGGACCGCAGGTTCGGCACCCTCTCCGAGGGCGAGCGCAAGCGCACCCTGATCGCCCGCGCCCTGATGACCGATCCCGAGCTGCTCCTCCTCGACGAGCCCGCCGCCGGCCTCGACCTCGGCGGCCGCGAGGACCTCGTACGCCGCCTCGGCCGGCTCGCCCGCGACCCGATCGCCCCCTCCATGATCATGGTCACGCACCACGTGGAGGAGATCGCCCCCGGCTTCACCCACGTCCTGATGATCCGCCAGGGCAAGGTCCTGGCCGCCGGCCCGCTGGAGCTCGAACTCACCTCCCGCAACCTCTCCCTCTGCTTCGGCCTCCCGCTCGTCGTCGAACAGGTCGGTGACCGCTGGACCGCCCAGGGCCTGCCGATGGCCTGAACCGCACCACAGGACGCAACACCCCGAGCCGCACGGCGCGTTCAAACTGATCGGCGCCCTGTCGGCGACCGGGTGCGCGGTCCTACCATGGCCGGGTGGACATCGACGCATGGCTGTGGTGGCTGATCGGCGCGACGGCACTCGGCATCGGGCTCGTGATCACCGCGATGCCCGAACTCGGCATGCTCGCGGTGGGCGCCGTCACCGCGGCACTGGTCTCCGGCGTCTTCGGCGGCGGAGCCGTCGCCCAGGTCGTGGTCTTCGCCGTCGTCTCGACGGCGCTCATCGCCGTCGTACGCCCCATCGCCAGGAGACACCGCACCCAACGCCCCGAACTCGCCACGGGCGTCGACGCCCTGAAGGGAAAACAGGCCGTCGTCCTGGAACGCGTCGACGGCTCCGGCGGCCGGATCAAACTCGCCGGTGAGGTCTGGTCGGCACGCGCCCTCGACACCGACCGCGCCTACGAGGCGGGCCAGGAAGTGGACGTCGTCGACATCGAGGGAGCCACGGCGATCGTCATGTGACCCCTCACGACACAACTGCGGCGAACAATCCCCCAGTTGCACCGAAGGTCTGACAGACTCGACCAGCAAGATCTTCAACAACGAGATCTTCCCAGGCACGACAGCTGCCCTAGGCGCCGAGGTCAAGAAGGGTTCGGGGAACCGACGATGGAACCGATCATCATCGTCCTGATCATCCTGGTGGTGTTGGTCTTCATCGCCCTGATCAAGACGATCCAAGTCATTCCACAAGCCAGCGCCGCCATCGTCGAGCGCTTCGGCCGCTACACGCGGACACTGAACGCGGGCCTCAACATCGTCGTCCCGTTCATCGACACCATCCGCAACCGCATCGACCTGCGCGAACAGGTCGTCCCGTTCCCGCCGCAGCCGGTGATCACCCAGGACAACCTGGTCGTCAACATCGACACCGTCATCTACTACCAGGTGACCGACGCCCGGGCCGCCACCTACGAGGTCGCCAGCTACATCCAGGCCATCGAGCAGCTCACCGTCACCACCCTGCGCAACATCATCGGCGGCATGGACCTGGAGCGCACCCTCACCTCCCGCGAGGAGATCAACGCGGCCCTGCGCGGCGTCCTCGACGAAGCCACCGGCAAGTGGGGCATCCGCGTCAACCGCGTCGAACTCAAGGCCATCGAGCCCCCCACCTCCATCCAGGACTCGATGGAGAAGCAGATGCGCGCCGACCGCGACAAGCGCGCCGCCATCCTCCAGGCCGAAGGTGTCCGCCAGTCCGAGATCCTGCGCGCCGAGGGCGAGAAGCAGTCCCAGATCCTGCGCGCCGAGGGCGAGGCCAAGGCAGCCGCCCTCCGCGCGGAGGGCGAGGCCCAGGCCGTCCGTACGGTCTTCGAGGCCATCCACGCCGGCGACCCGGACCAGAAGCTGCTCTCCTACCAGTACCTCCAGATGCTCCCGAAGATCGCCGAGGGAGACGCCAACAAGCTCTGGATCGTCCCCAGCGAGATCGGCGACGCCCTCAAGGGCCTCTCCGGCGCGATGGGCAACTTCGGCGCCATGGGCGGCAACAACACCCCGGCCCCCAGCGTCCCGGCCCAGGAACGCCGCGAGAAGCCCTCCATCGACTAGGGCACCTCCTCAGGGGCGCGGGTAACTGCGCGACACGCCACGACCCACCCGCGGTCGGGCAGCGACCCACGCCCCTGAGGCGAAGCCGTTCACGCCGCGTCCAGCGCCAACCACTCAGGCAACGCCTCGAACTCCTCCGCCCCCAGCGCCAGCAGCATCGCATCAGCCGGCGTCGGCTCGAACGGCTCCCGCAGCAACGGCATACCGGCCTGCTCGGGCGTCCGGTTCGCCTTCCGGTGATTGTCCTCCGCGCACGACGCCACCGTGTTCAGCCACGTGTCCTGCCCACCGCGCGACCTCGGCACCACGTGGTCCACGGTCGTCGCCCGCCGGCCGCAGTACGCGCACCGGTGCCGGTCCCGGACCAGCACACCCCGCCTCGACCACGGCGCTTGTCTTCGGAACGGCACCCTGACGTACTGGCAGAGCCTGATCACCCGGGGCGCCGGTATGTCGACCGCGGCTCCACGCATCCGCAGTTCGGGGTGGGCCTGCTCGACGACGGCCTTGTCCTGGAGCACCAGAACGACGGCTCGGTTCAACGTCACCGTCGACAGCGGCTCGAAGCTCGCGTTCAGTACCAGCGTGTCCCGCATACCAGCCCACCTCCCGTGTGCACCGGCCCACCCCTCGGCGGGCTGGGATCAACTCTGGCCGGGCACGCCGGGATGGACAACGCAATATCCGCTGCTCCCGCGGGAGGCGCCCCCTCCGCGCCCCCGGAAACAAAAATGCCCGCCCCTGATCAATTCCAAGACCAGGGGCGGGCAAACGTTCCGTGAACGCCGGGAGCCGCGCGGAAGGCTCAGGACTCCGCGGGCACCTCGTACTCACCGATCAGGTGGGCACGCGCGAGCGTGTGGAACCGCAGGTTGAAACCCACGGCGGCCGCAGAGGCGTCCGAGTCCGGACCCAGCTTCTCCTGGTCCACGGCGTACACCGTGAACACGTACCGGTGCGGCCCGTCCCCGGGCGGGGGCGCCGCGCCACCGAACTCCTTGCCGCCGTAGTCGTTGCGCACCTGTACGGCACCCTCCGGCAGCCCTTCGAAGGAACCGCTGCCCGCACCCACCGGCAACTCGGTCACCGAGGCCGGGATGTCGAACACCACCCAGTGCCAGAACCCACTGCCCGTCGGGGCGTCCGGGTCGAAGCAGGTCACGGCGAAGCTCCTGGCCTCCGACGGGAAGCCCTCCCAGCGCAGGTGCGGTGAGGTGTTGCCGGCCGCGTGAACCTGAGCGTCCTTGAGCGTCGCGCCTTCCGTCACATCGTCACTGGTCACCGTGAACGACGGCACCGGCGGATGGAAGTCGTGGGGGAGCGGCCGCCGCTTGAGCTCGGTCACCTCGGTACCTCCTGATCGTCTGCGTTCGGTCGGAACCGAGCCTAGAACCAGTTGCGCCTGCTGCCGACCTCCGACAGCCACTGGTTGAGGTACGCCGCCCAGTCGGTCCCCTGGTAGTCGTTCAGCCCCACCTTGAACGAACGGAAGGTGTCGCTGCCCTCGCTGAACAGCCCCGGCTTCTTGTCCATCTCCAGCACGACGTCCATGGCCTGCTCGTCCGCCACGAAGCTCAGCTCGACCTGGTGCAGCCCCCGGTACTGCTGCGGCGGGAAGAACTCGATCTCCTGGTAGAACGGCAGCTTCTGCCGGGTGCCCCGGATGTGACCGCGCTCCATGTCCGCGCTCTTGAAGCGGAAGCCCAGCTGGATGAACGCGTCCAGGATCGCCTTCTGCGCGGGCAGCGGGTGCACGTTGACCGGGTCCAGGTCACCGGAGTCCACGGCCCGCGCGATCGCCAGCTCCGTGCTCACCCCGATGTTCATCCCGCGCAGCGGCTGGCCGTCGATCATCGTGATCGGCGTCTCCCACGGAATCTCCAGCCCGAACTGCACCGCGTGCACCGCGCCGGCCTGCAGCTCGAAGGCACCACCGAGCTGCGACTTCGTGAACTCGATGTCCTGCTTGTACTCCTGGTCGCCGCTCTCCACCTCGACCTTGGCCTGCAGCCCCACCGACAGACCCTCGATCTGCTGGTTCACGGACCCGCCCTGGATCCGCACCTCGCCCTGCACGACGCCGCCCGGGACGACGTTGACCTCGTGCAGCACCGTCTCGACCGAGGCCCCGCCGGCTCCCAGACTCGCCAGCAGCTTCTTGAACGCCATGTCTCTCCCTCTGTCGTCCTGCCATCGCTTGTGTGCAAGGACCCTGACCCCTAACAACGCGATCCGGCCGTGGCCGGTTCCGTCGGCCCTCACCCCGGCAAGGGCGGCGCCCGGTGAACACCCTGCGGCACCGGCCGTCTCCAGTACCCTCGGACGGCATGATCGCGACCCCCGACCGTACGCCCCCGTCCAGGAAGTTCTTCGACCGCCCCGTCACCGAGGTCGCCCTCGACCTCCTGGGCCGCATCCTGGTCCGCAACACCCCGGACGGTCCGATCGCCCTCCGCCCGAGGCGGTCGGCATGAACGTCGGCCTTCTCGCCCATCCTGCTGAAGAGGTCGCCCCCAGGCTGCTCGGAAGCGTCCTCACCTGCAAGACCCCGGAAGGGGCGGTGAGTCTCGCCATCACGGAGACCGAGGCGTACTCCGGCACGGCCGACCCGGCCTCGCATGCCTACCGAGGCCGGACATCCCGTAACGCCGTCATGTTCGGACCCGCAGGACACCTGTACGTCTACCGGTCCCACGGTCTCCACTGGTGTGCCAACGTCGTCACGGGGACGGACGGCATCGCCTCGGCCGTCCTCGTCCGGGCCGGCAGGGTCATCGACGGGGAAGACCTGGCACGCAAGCGGCGAGGGGAAAGGGTCGAGACCCCACGTCTTGCCCGAGGCCCGGGAAACTTCTGCCAGGCACTCGGCATCACCGGCGAGCACAACGGCGCGGACCTCCTTGCCGGCACCTCGGTCACCTTGTCCGAGGGGGAGCCGGTACCTGCCGGGCACATCCGGGTCGGCCCTCGGGTAGGCGTGAGCAAGGCTCACGACTGGCAACACCGGTTCTACCTCGCCGGTGATCCGACGGTCTCGGCGTACCGACTGAGCCCGAGAGCCAGGACGTCCGACAACAACTGAGCCGGTGTGCGCCCCACCCGAGTCGAGGGCTGTCACGCACCGCCTATGGCTTCCGGACTCCTGCATACCGTCTCCGCCGCTGGGTCGACGACGACCCGACCGTGAGTACGTACCGGTCCCATGCGCCGCAGCGTCGGCGGAGTTGACTCCTCGGCCGAGGTTGCGTAGTGTTGCCCGAGCCGCTTGACCCGGGTACGGCGTTCGCCTGCAGCCGGAAGCGGCCAACCCACTACCTACGATCACCCCTCAGCGGGGTCGAATTCGCCATGTCCGCATGCCTGAATTCGCTCACCGCAGAGCGCGATTATGAATCGGGCCAGGGAATCGGCTAGCGTAGTGAATGTCGAAAGGCCGACAGGCGAAAGCCATCGACTCGACGGCAAACCCGCCGACTGGGAATCAGGCCCGAAAGGATCTGATAGAGTCGGAACCGCCGGAAAGGGAAACGCGAAAGCGGGAACCTGGAAAGCGCCGAGGAAATCGGATCGGAAAGATCTGATAGAGTCGGAAACGCAAGACCGAAGGGAAGCGCCCGGAGGAAAGCCCGAGAGGGTGAGTACAAAGGAAGCGTCCGTTCCTTGAGAACTCAACAGCGTGCCAAAAGTCAACGCCAGATATGTTGATACCCCGTCCATCCGGATACGGATGGTCGAGGTTCCTTTGAAAAAACACAGCGAGGACGCTGTGAACGGTCGGATTATTCCTCCGGCCGTTCCGCTCTCGTGATGTGTCGTCCCGATTACGGGAAAACATTCACGGAGAGTTTGATCCTGGCTCAGGACGAACGCTGGCGGCGTGCTTAAC